>JAGAQA010000011.1 GCA_017622995.1 Oscillospiraceae bacterium | reverse complement strand
GGTGCGACTCGTTCCTTAGTGAAAAGCTAAGGCACTTAAAGAGTTGAATCAACGAAAGTTGAGATTAACATTTAAGGAGAACTCTTAATTCGAGTGGTTAAATGATAGAGCCGAGGCAACTCGGACAACCCTCTTGAAGAACCACCCCTAATACTCCGACTGGCTATACAAAGCGAAAGCTTAATAGTCAGAAGCTCGGGGAAGTCGGCAGAAAGAGTACCTAAGTCAACGAAACAGACAAGTATGAATTGGTATAAAAGTGGCTAGAGCCCACCTGTTCGGAAAAGCTGAAGTAGTGATATGGAAAATGATATGCCGGGGGTCTATAAATCTCTCATGGTTAGAATGTATTAACAGTACTGACGAATCTGCGAATGTACGGGTCTAAACTGGCGAGACGTGGAAACACGGAAGATTCCCCTCAGAGGGACGTCGGTGAGGTAAAGTAAAAATCGCGAACTATGAAATACCTTATATGCGGTAGGCGCATATGAATCCGACAGGCCTATAGCAGAAACCTAAAAGAGAATATGTACAGATAGAATTAAGGGAACGAGGAAAGGTATCGAGTTTCCATTTTGGAAATAAACAGACGAAGAACAATAAGCTGTTGAATCGGTGCTGAAAAGTAGTGGTCGAACCAAAGAAGTCTTTGTAATGAAGATGGAGGAATGGCCACAAGTCGTTACACTAATCATCACTAAACATCACTTAACATTGGATGTGAGTAAGCCTAAAAGAGGCACCTCATCAATGGAGGTGATGAACCAGTGGATGAACAACTTTCAGTAAGAGCTCCTGTAGAAGTACAGAGAGTTAAAAAGATTAAGCAAAAGAAAATCAACAAACTTCGATATGCTGAATACTACGACCAGCAAGAGTTGTTAGATAAGCTTTATAGTGACAGCCAACAGGGAGTCATCTTTGACAAGCTAATGAAGCACATTGTTTCAGATGCCAATATCATGATGGCATACCGCTCCATCAAGCGGAACACGGGAAGTAAAACTCCCGGAACTGATAGGCTTACGATTAGAAATATCGAACAACTTGAGCCGGAAGCAGTTTGCAATCGAGTGCGTAACATTCTGAATAACTACCAACCACGAAATGTCAGAAGAAAGGACATTCCGAAGCCAAACGGCAAGACCAGGCCGCTGGGCATCCCATGTATCTGGGATAGACTGATTCAACAGTGTATCTTGCAAATACTGGAACCCATATGCGAAGCTAAGTTCTTTGACGGAAGTTTTGGATTCCGACCTTTGCGTTCAGCAGAGAATGCAGTTAATGAAGTGTATCGGTATATTAACCGGTCACATCTTTACTACATGATTGAAGTGGACATAAAGGGTTTCTTCGATAACGTGAACCACACGAAGCTTATACGGCAAATGTGGACGATGGGAATTCGGGATAAGCAATTGATCTGCATAATTAAGAAGATTCTAAAGGCCAATATCCTAATGCCTGACGGAACCCTCGTGGCTCCCGAAAAGGGAACACCGCAAGGAGGAATCATTTCCCCGCTGCTCGCCAATATCGTTCTGAATGAACTGGACTGGCACATCGAAAGCCAATGGGGAGAAAACCCTCTTGCGTACAAATGGAAAGGTGGAGTAGCCCCGAACGGAACTTTCAGTAAAGGAAGCTCATTCCGGGAAATGCGAAAAACCAATTTAAAGGAACTACACATAATTCGATATGCGGATGATGTAAGAATCCTGTGTGCCACAAAGGAAGAAGCAGACAGAACACTATATGGTGTTGCAGAATGGCTGAAGAAGCGTCTTGACTTGGATGTTTCGATGGAAAAGACCAGAGTTGTAAATCTCCGGAAAAGTCCAGGAGAGTTCTTGGGAATAGAAATTCGGACGAAAAGAAAAGGCGACAAAGATGTGGTTGCATCCCATATGTGCAGGAAAGCGATTGAGCGCACGAAAGTTGCATTGAAAGAGCAAATCAAAGTCATTCAACGAAGCGGAAATAAGAAAAAGGCAATTGCAAACATCCAGCTGTACAATGCTGAAGTCAGAGGAATACACAACTATTTCAGAATGGCGACAGACATTACAGCTGATTGTCAAGAAATCCACAATTCAATCTACAAGAGCATGTATAACCGGCTCAAACCGCTGAAAAAGTGTTCGTTGTCACCACATCTTGGAGACTACAAGAACTACGGAAAATGTAAGCGGATAATGGAATGCCAAGGGCATTACATACTGCCGATAGCGTATGCAAGTCATCGCCAAACGACAGGTAAAAAGAAAGCCGTAAACTTATACACTCCTGAGGGTCGAAGGTGGAAGCACGAGAATCTGATGTTTAAGAATGCCTTCCTTTTGGAGGAACTTTACAAGTACCCCGTTAGGAACCGCTCCATTGAGTATAACGATAACCGAGTATCACTCTTTGCGGCCCAAAGAGGAAAATGTGCCATTACAGACAAGGAATTCCTCTGCCAAGAAGAAATACATTGTCACCATAAGAACCCCGTAGAAAAGGGTGGCAAAGACGGTTACAACAATCTTGTGCTTATTCTGAAAGATGTACATCGACTGGTGCATATGAAGAAGCAAAGCACAATTGATTTCTATTTAAGTTTACTCAGGTTGAATGACAAGCAAATGAAAAAGCTTAATCATTACAGAGAGCTTGCAGGCCTGCCGTTAATTGGACAGGAAGCATAGCTTGGAAACGTACTGAAGAATTACATTGTGTGGTGTTAAAGTGAGATTAAGTGAGACGATGGAACGCCGTGTGCGGGGAAACTCGCATGCACGGTGTGGAGCGGGGGAAAAGCCAGAGGAAATTGAATGTGGCCTGCGGCCACATTCAAACACCAAAGGTTTACCTATCGCTATAATATCGGGCGGTCATTCTGACGGCCTGGGGCGGTTCCCCGTATCTGCTCACCAGGAGCGTCCTGTATACGGCAATCACCCGGGCAAAGGAGCTGCTGATCATTGTAGGCAGGGAAGAGACAGTGCTGGCAATGACGGCCAACGCCCAGAAGAATAAGCGTTACACTGGACTGAAGCTGCGTCTTCAGGGGAGGACGGAATGAAGCTGTGGTACTGGATCCTGGACCTTCTGTTTCCGCCCAAGTGTGCGCTGTGCCGCAGAATCCTTGAAAAGAATGAGACAGATTTCTGTGCGAATTGCCGGAAAGATTCTCCCCTGTTCCCGGAATTACCCGGAAATATGCATCCTTCCGGAAAAAGCAGACTGCAATTTCTTGACAGTTTCACTGCTGTCTGGTACTATAAAGAGAACGTGAGAAATGGAATCCTGCGGCTCAAGTTCCATGGCGGCACCGCATTGGCGGCTCCTTACGGGAGAATGCTGGCGATGAAGCTGTATCAATGCCGCAGGGAAAGCTTTGATCTCATTACCTGGGTGCCGGTCAGTACCAAGCGCCGCCGGAAGCGGGGCTACGACCAGGCAGAGCTTCTTGCCCGGTCTGTGGGCGCTGAACTTGGATATAAACCGGTTTGCCTGCTGAAGAAGCTCCGGGACAATCCGGCTCAGTCCGGCCTCCGGGGAGAGCAGCGCAGAGCAAATGTGCTGGGTGTCTATGGTTTTACCGGAAAGACAGATTTACACGGCAAACGGATTCTGCTCATTGACGATGTTTTTACCACCGGCGCGACCGCGGAAGAGTGTGCCCGTGTGCTGAAAACTGCCGGGGCATCCTCGGTGCACTGCGGTGCGGTGGCTGCGGCGCAAAAGGAAGAATGAAGCGCGGCTGTTCAGGCTGTTCACGAATAAGGGATCCTCAGTTGAGTCCCAACCAATCATTTGCCGCGGCGATGAAAGCCCGGCAGATTTTCCCATGGAGGTAAACTATGCAGTTGTTTTCAAATGATCTGGGCGTAGACCTGGGTACATCCAACGTTCTGATTTATGCCGACGGCAAGGGCCTGGTGGTCCGGGAACCTTCCGTTGTGGCGGTTGACCGGAATACGGGTAAGATTTTGCAGGTCGGTTCCGCGGCCCGGAATATGCTGAACCGGACGCCCGGCAATGTGGTGGCAATGCGTCCGCTGAAGGAAGGCATTATTTCCGACCATGAAATGACGGTAAAAATGCTGAGCGAGATGTTCAAGACTGCCACAAAAGCATCCGTCTTTACACCCAAGCCCCGTGTTGTCATCAGTGTTCCCAGCGGTGTTACGGAGGTGGAGGAGCGCAGTGTCATCAATGCTGCCATTGAGGCCGGTGCCCGCCGTGTGTTCCTCATTGAGGAACCCTTGGCAGCCGCATTGGGTGCGGGCCTGAATATCAAGGACCCCAACGGCCACATGGTTGTGGATGTGGGCGGCGGTACTACGGATATTGCCGTGCTGAGCATGAACGGTGTTGCCATGTCTTCTTCTTTGAAGGTGGCGGGCGATGCTTTTGATGATTCCATCATCCGTTATGTACGTCGGCAGCATCAGATGGTCATCGGTCAGGTTACCGCGGAGGAAATCAAGATCCAGATTGGTGAGGTATATCCCCGGGGCGAAGAGTTGACCATGAATGTGAAGGGCAGAGATGCCAAGACCGGTATGCCCAAGATGGTAACGCTGAGCTCCAAGGAAATTTACGAAGTGCTGCGCCGGCCCGCCAGAATGATTGCGGATGAAGTCATGGAAGTGCTGGAGCAGACCAGCCCGGAGCTGGTCAGTGATGTAGCAGAAAACGGCATCACGCTGACCGGTGGATGCAGCCAGCTGTGGGGCTTTGCGGAACTGCTGATGGAGCGCACCGGCATCGCCTGCATCGTTGCGGATGACCCCGATTCCTGCACTGCCTACGGCTGCGGTAAGAGCCTGGCATGGATCAACCATATGGATGAAGGCCCCATTAACATTGCCAGAAAGCGTGCAATGCGAAGCGGCCTGTGAGGATGTGTCTCGCCCTCCCGGAGGATTCGGGAGGGCGTTTTCATACGGAAAGCCCTCCCGCAAAAACTGCGGGAGGGCATTGCTGTATCACAAATCCAGATAACAGTTGCGGCGAAGGAGGGCAGCGGCACAGCGCTTGCACTGATAGTCAGACTGAAGAATGCTGTTGGAATAATCTTCCGGATTGCCGCAGCGGGAACACATGGGGGACCGAACCTGCTTTTTTTCAAAGATCCAGTAGGATACGCTGGCACTGGTGATGGAATTCCAGCTATGGCGATCCGTTTTATGGGCAGGGATGCGTTTGTAGTTATAAATGTTGGAATCCCGGACCTGAACGCCGTCCTCGTCCATTTTTTCAATGACAATGTAGTGGCCGGTTTTGGTCCAGTAGCCCTTTTGCTGGCAGGAGACAACAATGTAGCCGTCTTCCAGAGCCTGATAGGCCACATCCGGGTCGAAGACCTGATCCCGAAGGAAATAACCCATGGTGGGGGGTTCATAGCGGAAAATCATGTAATCCGTGCCCCAGTTGCTGCAATAGCTGCCGTAACGGTCACACATAATGGGCGGTGTCAACTCGGTATCCGTCATATAGCTGGAAAGCATGGCAAGAGAGGTGATGCCACAGCCATAGGTGCGAAGAGGATAATTTCCGTAACGGTATTCTCCGTAATCCTGCTGAAGATACAGGGGAACCTCCGGGAAACGCTCATGGGCGATATCCGGGTAAAGAATATCATTGTAGCTCAGTGTGTTTTTTCCTGTGGGAGCCTCGGCCAGGACAATATCCGGGTAGGAAACGGTCATGGGGTGCTTCTTCCGGCAGGACTCCATAAATCCTTCCAGCCTTTTCCGGGTCATGTCATCCCGGGACTGCTGGTAGCCCTCTGTGTTGCCCCCGGCGTAATAAAGAATATGAATGCCCAGGCTGGTGCGCACAATGCCGGTGTCACCCGCTGCCCTTTCCGGGGAGAAGACCCATTGGTCCAGTTCGGGAAGGAGCGTACCCTGCGCTACATGCCAATAGAGGCCGCCAAGGGGGGAAGAGGCTTTATCGGCAGAGGTCTCATAAGCCAGCTGAGAGAAGCTGCCTTCCCCTGCGCGATATTTTCCGGCCCATTGGGAGAGCATTTTTTCAGCCGTTTCCATACATTTGCCCCAGCTTGCTTCAGAGGCGCCGGGAACCGGAGTCAGAAGAATCTGGTGTATGTCCGCGTAGGTCCCGGTCTGGCCGGAATAGGAGGCCTTGTTTTCTTCGTAGAAGGCCTGATATTCCTCCTCGGTAGGAACCAGAGAATCTTCCATGGTCGTTAAGTACATATAGCCGGTGTTGTAGAGGCTCGCGGCATCCAGCAAGGCAGCTTTGGTGGTGCGCAGGCCATCGACCGCCAGCGCGTCAATGGATGGATAGCCGTATTCGGATGCCAGATCGGACAAAGTGTTTTCCAGATTGCCGAGAAATGCCTGGTGCATGGAGTTCGGCGTGTAGGATTGCTGATAACGGTACAGATATTTTGTGGCGGGAATATCCACCAGACAGTCTTCGTACTTCTTTGGATCCGGTTTGAAAGCCTCCTCTGCCGGAATGCCCCGCTCCTGGCTGACAAGAACCAGAGCCTGGGCGGTGTGCCAGGCATTCAGTACCTCGCGCAGAAAATACTGCTGCCAGGTGTTTACACTGCTGTCAATGCTGCATTGCTGCTGGGCAAGGGGCATAGAAAAGTCAGGCTCCCCATCCGAATCTGAAGCCTGATATTTTTGTACTTCCAGATCATAAAGCACCTGCAGGACACCCTGGGTGAGTTTTCTGGAGCTGCAGGATGCAACGACCTGGTTTGCGTCGGGAGTGCCCAGGTAACTGCCCTTGCAGGTTGCGTCGGAGGAATTGCCGTCCGGCGCGGTGTACACCGGCGCAGCAGTGGATTCGACAGCGTCTTCCTGGGGAGGCTGATCCGATTTTCCGCAGCCGGGAAAAAGGGAAGCCACCAGGAGAAAGCACAGAAGAAAGCAAAGGGTCTTTTTCAAGGAATATCATCCTTCCGGAATTATGTTGCGTTTAGTTTACCATAACTGGAAGATGTATGCAAGGACTTTTTCCAAAACAGGAGGAATTTGTTGAAATCATCCCGAATGGGAAGATTGAAGGGGCCGGACACTCAGAAATACACATTTCTTCTCTGAAGACCGCGTGTTTTTTATGTCGAATATCACAATTGACGTGATGCGAAATGTACATTTTCAACAAATTGTTTACATATATATTGCGTGTTGATGTCCAATTTGATATAATCGAAATGCCTACATAAAAGGAGGAATATGATATGCTGGATGAATCCTATTACCGGAAGACAGATGAGATCATTGCCCGCTATGGGAAAGAACCCAAGGCACTGATCCCCGTCATGCAGGACGTTCAGGCGGAATATCGCTACCTGCCCGGTGAGCTGCTCTCCTACATCGCAAAACAAATCGGCATTACGGAAACCAAGGCTTACAGCGTCGCTACCTTCTACGAGAACTTTTCCTTTGAGGCGAAGGGAAAATATGTAATCAAGGTTTGTGACGGCACAGCCTGCCATGTGCGTCACTCCACTCCTGTTCTGGAGGCCCTGTGGAAGGAACTGGGGCTGAGCAAAAAGAAGCATACCACAGATGACATGATGTTTACGGTGGAAACGGTATCCTGCCTGGGTGCCTGCGGTCTTGCGCCGACCATGATGGTCAATGACCAGGTGCATCCATCCATGACCCCTGAAAAAGCATTGGCACTCATCGAGGAACTGCGGAGGAACGGCTAATGATTAAAACAGTGGAAGAACTGGTGCAGGCCCAGTGTAATGCCTGCGAAGAGATCAAGCACTATGATTGCCGGATCCTGGTTTGCTCCGGCACCGGCTGTATCGCCACCGGCTCCCACAATATCTACGACATCTTTTCCAAGCTGGTAAAGGAAACGGAAGGCGTAGAACTGGTGTTCTCTCCCTGCGGCGGTCACCACGATGAAAAGGCTGTGGGTGTTAAGAAAACCGGCTGCCAGGGTTTCTGTGAGCTGGGCCCCCTGGTTCGGATTCAGAAGGGTGACAGGGTCATTCAGTATGTAAAGGTGCAGCCCGATGACTGCAAGGATATCCTCGACAAGAGCGTTCTGGGCGACGAAGTAATTGACCGTCTGCTGTACAAAAAGGGCGAAACCGCCTATGTGCAGCCCGATGAAATTCCGTTCATCGCCAAGCAGACCCGAATCGTTCTGGAAAACTGCGGCAAGTTTGATGCCGAGTCTCTGGATGAATATATGGCCGCAGGCGGCTTCTCCGCGCTGAAGAAGGCCATGTTCGAAATGACCCGGGACGAGGTCATTGATGAAGTGGACAAGTCCGGACTTCGGGGCCGCGGCGGCGGCGGCTTCCCCACCGGCAAGAAGTGGAAGCAGGTTGCCCGTCAGAAGGAAACCCAACGCTATGTGGTCTGCAACGGTGACGAAGGCGACCCCGGCGCTTTCATGGACGGCTCCGTCATGGAAGGCGACCCCTTCAAGCTGATTGAAGGCATGATGATTGCAGGCTACGCTGTCCGTGCCAATGACGGCTATATCTATGTTCGTGCCGAATACCCCATGTCCGTTGCACGTCTGCGCAACGCGATTACCCTTTTGGAAGAGCGCGGCCTGCTGGGTGACAACATTCTGGGCAGCGACTTCTCCTTCCATATGCATATCAACAAGGGCGCCGGCGCATTCGTCTGCGGCGAGGGCTCCGCACTGACTGCCTCCATTGAAGGCAACCGCGGTATGCCCAGAACCAAGCCCCCCAGAACCGTAGAAAAGGGCCTGTGGGAAAAGCCCACTGTTCTGAACAACGTGGAGACCTATGCCAACGTTCCCAAGATCATTCTGCAGGGCGCGGATTGGTTCAGGTCCATCGGCACCGCCGGCAGCCCCGGCTGCAAGACCTTCTCCCTTACCGGCGCCATTGAGAACACCGGCCTGATCGAAGTTCCCATGGGTTCCACCCTGCGGCAGATTATTTTTGACATCGGCGGCGGCCTGAAAAACGGCGCCGACTTCAAGGCCGTTCAGATCGGCGGTCCCTCCGGCGGCTGCCTGACGGAAGAACATCTGGATGTTCCTCTGGACTTTGATTCCGTAAAGAAATACAATGCCATCATCGGATCCGGCGGTATGGTGGTTATGGGACAGGACACCTGTATGGTGGAAGTGGCCCGCTTCTTCATGAGCTTTACCCAGCGGGAATCCTGCGGCAAGTGTACGCCCTGCCGTGAAGGCACCAAGCGGATGCTGGAGATTCTGGAGCGCATCGTAAACGGTCAGGGTAAGCTGGAAGATCTGGATACACTGGAAGAGCTGGCGAAAATGATTCAGACCATGGCTCTGTGCGGCCTGGGCAAGTCTGCTCCTCTGCCGGTTCTGTCCACGCTGGCTACCTTCCGGGACGAATACATCGAGCATATTGTGGACAAGAAGTGCCGCGCCAAGCAGTGTACTGCGCTGCGCCGTTATGTCATCAATCCTGCCTTCTGTAAGGGCTGCTCCAAGTGCGCCCGGAACTGTCCCGTCAATGCCATCTCCGGCGTTGTCAAGAAACCCTATACCATCGATTCCGATAAGTGCATCAAGTGTGGCGCCTGTAAGGAGAACTGTGCCTTTGATGCCGTCTATGTGGAAGCATAAGGAGGGGAAAACATGGGAACCATTACCATTAACGGCAAGAAATATGAATTTACCAATGAGAAAAACGTCCTGAGCATCATCCGCAAAGCAGGTATCGAAATCCCTACCCTGTGCTACCAGCCGGAGCTGAGTGTTTTTGGTGCCTGCCGTCTGTGTACGGTGGAGGATGACCGGGGCCGCTGCTTCGCCTCCTGCTCTGAGGAGCCCCGGGACGGCATGGTCATTTATACCCACACCGAGCGCCTGCGCAAGCACCGCAAGCTGATTGTGGAGCTGCTGCTGGCGGCTCACTGCCGGGACTGCACCACCTGCGATAAGCACGGCAAGTGCAAGCTGCAGCAGCTGGCTTACCAGCTGGGGGTCAACAAGGTCCGCTTTGAGAACCATCGGGAAGAGCAGCCTGTGGACTTCTCTTCTCCCTCCATCGTCCGTGATCCCAACAAGTGCGTCCTGTGCGGCAACTGCGTCCGCGCCTGCAGCGAGCTGCAGGGCATCGGCGTTCTGGGCTTTGCCCACCGCGGCACCGATGCGATTGTGACCCCTGCCTTCAACCGTCCCATGAGTGAGACCAACTGTGTTGGCTGCGGCCAGTGCCGGGTGGTTTGTCCCACCGGCGCGCTGACCATCCACCATAATATGACCGAGGTCTGGCAGGCTCTGGGCGACCCCAATACCCGCGTTGTTGCGCAGATTGCTCCCGCCGTCCGTGTTGCCGTCAGTGAAGCCTTTGGCCTGCCCAAGGGAGAAAACTCCATCGGCAAGATTGTGGCAGCCTTGCACCGGATGGGCTTCGATCAGGTTTACGATACCATCTACACCGCAGACCTGACCATTATGGAAGAGTCTGCCGAGTTCCTGGATCGGGTGGCAAACGGTGGCACCCTGCCGCTGATGACCTCCTGCTGCCCCGCCTGGGTGAAGTTTGTGGAGAACGAGTATCCCGAGTTCAAGCCCAATATCTCCACCTGCCGTTCTCCCCAGGGCATGTTCTCCGCTGTCCTCAAGGAGTACTACCGGGATGAGGCCAATGCCAAGGGCAAGAAGACTGTTGTGGTATCTATTATGCCCTGTACCGCCAAGAAGCTGGAGGCTCAACGCCCGGATTACCGTACCTATGGAGAGAAGGATACCGATGTTGTCCTGACAACCAAGGAACTGATCCGTATGATTGACGCTCACGGCATTAATTTTGAAACTCTGCCTAATGAAGCCTGTGATATGCCTTTCGGCATTGGCTCAGGCGGCGGTGTGATCTTCGGCACCACTGGCGGCGTTACCGAGGCGGTTCTGCGTCGTCTCACCGATGGTCAGGATCCCAATGAGCTGGCGACCATCGCCGAGTGCGGTGTCCGCGGCAAAGAAGGCATCCGTGAGTTTACCGTTCCTTATAAGGGAATGGATGTGAACATCTGTGTTGCCTCCGGCCTTGCCAATGCCCGGGAGGTTCTGGAGTCCGTGAAGTCCGGAGAGAAGAGCTACCACTTCATTGAAGTCATGGCTTGCCCTGGCGGTTGCGTCATGGGCGGCGGTCAGCCCATCAACGGCACCAAGGATGTCCGCAGAGAGACCCGCAGACAGGGCTTGTATAATGCGGACAGCGACCTGGTCATTAAGAGCCCCCATGAGAATCCTTTGATGGATGTGTTCTACAACGGCCCCTTCAAGGATAAGACCCACGAGCTGCTCCACACCAGCCACCATGAGTAAAGGATAAGCAGATCCCCCTTCGGCGTTTTGCCGGAGGGGGATCGTTTTCATGCTACCAATCAGGGGTGAGTTCCGGTTTCATGGTACAAGTGCGGAATATTTCATGGGTGATGGCCCGGTATTGGGCAATATCGGTGGTTTTTCGAAGCTGCTTCCCCAGCTTATCTGTGTCACGGAAGAGACACAGCAGGTAACGCCAGTTCTCCTTCAGGCGGAACATGGCGTTTCTGGAGCCACCAAAGGCTTCTATATACTGGGCCAATAGTTCATCGCAAAACCGCTCCAGAGTATCCGGCGCGGCATTCTGAGCGTACAGGAGAGCCGGGTTGCCAATTAGTCCTCTGCCTACCATGACGGCTGGAACACCGGGAAAGGTCTTGGAGAATGTATCCAGCTGATCCCGGCTTGTCAGATTCCCGTTAAAGCATAAGGGATTTTTGCTGTGGTCCAGGGCGTAGTGAAACAGCTCTGTTTGCAGCGGACCATCGTAAAAGTCCTTGCGTACCCGTGGATGGACAATCAGCAGCTTGACAGGGTAACGGTTGTAGATGTCCAGCAGGCGGATAAACTCCTGGGGATCTTCCACACCCAGCCGGGTTTTCAGTGAAATGGGCAGGGGCGCATGGGCGAATACTTCATCCAGGAACCGTTCCAGCTGTCCGGGGTCCCGGAGCATTCCGGAGCCCTTTCCCTTGGAGAAGACAGTGCCGGAAGGGCAGCCCAGGTTCAGGTTGACCTCCCGGTAACCCCGGTCAAGACACTGCTGTGCGGCCCAGAGAAAGTCCTCTGCGTTTTTCGTCATGATCTGAGGAACAGCGGTGAAGGCTTCCGTGTCCGCCAGCGGAAGCTCCCGTGCCTCCCTGGCGGTGAGACTGCGGTGAACAGTAGGGGAGAAGAAGGGCATATAGTAGGCATCTACACCCGGGAAAAACCGATGATGGGTGCGGCGGTAAATACTGTCGGTCAGGCCTTCCATGGGGGCAAAATAGATTTTCATAGCGAACCTCAAAGCCCCCAGGCGTAAGCCCGGGGGCGAATACTCAGATTTCCATAATCACAGGCAGAATCATGGGATTGCGCTTGGTGGTTTTGAAGAGATAGCCGCTCAGATCGTTTTTAATGGCGGACTTTATGGCGGACCAATCCCGTACCCGCTTGCGCTGGCAGCGGTCGATTGCTTCCAGTGCCACCTCCCGAAGCTCCTCCATCAGGTCTTCGGACTCCTTCACATAGATAAAGCCGCGGGTGATAATGTCCGGCCCGGTGACAACGCTGCCATCCTGGCTGCTGAGATTCACGCAGACCACAATCATACCGTCCTGAGCCAGATGCTTCCGATCCCGCAGGACCACACTGCCCACATCGCCAACACCGGTGCCGTCCACAAATACCTTGCCGGCAGGAACGGAGCCGCCCACCTTGCAGGACTTGCCGGTGAATTCAAACACGGTGCCGATTTCTCCAATATGGATATTCCGGGGATTCATACCCATGGACTGGGCCAGCTTGCTGTGGATCTGCAAATGACGCTGCTCACCATGCAGGGGAATGAAGAACCGGGGCTTGACCAGCGCGTGAACGATCTTCAGCTCTTCCTGGCAGGCGTGGCCGGAAACGTGGAGCCCCTCGCTCTTTTCATAGACCACATCGGCGCCCTTGCGGTAGAGCTCATTGATGATCCGGGAAATGGCTTTTTCATTGCCGGGAATGGCAGAGGCGGAAATGATGATCCGGTCGCCGGAGGTAATGTCTACCTGCTTGTGGGTGGAGAAGGCCATCCGGTACAGAGCGGACATATTTTCACCCTGGGAGCCGGTGGAAACGATGACCAGCTTGTTCTTGGGAATGCTTTTTATGGAACCCAGGTCTACAATGGTGCCGGGTTTGACCTTCAGGTAGCCCAGCTCCTGGGCGACCTTCAGCATGTTTTCCATGCTGCGCCCGGTAACGGCCACCTTACGGCCGTAACGCTGGGCGGTGGAAATCACGCTCTGAATCCGGTGCATATTGGAAGCAAAGGTGGTGATGATGATGCGCTGATCGCAGTTTTTAAACTGACGGTCCAGGCTTTCGGCAACCACATTTTCGCTGGGCGTATAGCCTGCGCGTTCCACATTGGTAGAGTCGGCCAGAAGTGCCAGCACACCCTGGTTGCCCAGTTCGCCCAGACGGGCCAGATCCATCATCCCATCGGCAGAAGTGGGATCGATCTTAAAATCGCCGGTCATAATCACTGTGCCAACAGGGGTTTTGATGGCAAAAGCCACGGCGTCGGCAATCGAATGGTTTACATGGATGAATTCCACGCTGAAGCAGCCTGCCTTTACCACATCACCGGGCTTATGGGTGATGAGCTTTACGGTATCGGCAAGCTTGTGCTCCTCCAGCTTCAGCTTAATCAGGCCGTTGGTCATGGCAGTACCGTGAATGGGGCAATTGACCTGCTTCATGCAATAGGGGATGGAACCGATATGGTCCTCGTGGCCGTGGGTAATGAACATACCGCGCAGCTTTTTCTGGTTGGCAACCAGATAGGAAAAGTCGGGGATTACCAGATCCACACCATACATATCTTCTTCGGGGAAGCCTACGCCGCAGTCGACGACAATCATATCCTTTCCGTACTCCAGTACGGTAATATTCTTACCGATTTCGTCCAATCCGCCCAGGGGAATGATTTTCAGTTTTTCAGCCAATTTCTAAATAGCTCCTTTCGTTTTTTGAAACAATAGATGTAAAAAGTACACAGCAAGCAGGCAGCCGTCGTGAGAAATCAGGCCCTGTATCGCCGTTTTTCTCAGTAAACGCCTGCATAATCTACGGAGCAGTTTCATTCTCGTATTTTGACGCCTGTGCGCCGCGAGAGCCGCGCGTCAAAAAAGGGAGAAGGGAGGATGCTCCTTATTTCACATGGGTAGCCATGTGCTGTATTTGAAAGTTTGCCGGGTCTGCCTACCCGCACAATCCAAGACTATTATAGCACAGTTCCCTCAAAAAGTATACATAAATTTTCGTAAACCTTTTGTGACCGGGAAAAGAAGGTTGCGAAACGAAAAAAACAGTGGTATAATAAGGCGAAAGATCCAAAGAATACAGGAGAACGCTATGCTTGATTTTATAAAAAAACAAATAAAGGCGCACTGGGATGTGGTGCCCTATCTTTTTTTTGGCGTGCTGACGACCGTTGTGAACTACGCGGTTTATCTGCCCTGCCTGAATTTTCTGGGCTTCAGCGCTGCCGTCAGTAACTGTATTGCCTGGGTTGCAGCGGTAACCTTTGCGTTTCTGACCAACAAACCCTTTGTATTCCAGAGCCATGACTGGTCCAGAAAAACCGTCGTTCCGGAGTTTACCAAGTTTATTGCAACCCGCATTTCCTCCGGCGTGCTGGAAACTGTCATTCTTCTGATCGCGGTGGATACTCTGGGCGGAAACGGCAATATCTGGAAGCTCATTACCCAGGTGATGGTAATCGTTGTGAATTATGTGGGCAGCAAGCTGCTTGTATTCCGGAAAAAGTAACATCAGGCGGGGCCAATCGCCCCGCTTTTCCTGATTCAGGCGATAATAGAAAATCTTCTTGACATTTCTTACCGGATATGCTAATATATCCGGGCAGTCAACTTCATAGCTTTTATTCGGAGTGATACCCAAGAGGCCGAAGGGGCTCCCCTGCTAAGGGAGTAGGCGTCTAAAAAGCGCGCGAGGGTTCAAATCCCTCTCACTCCGCCACGAATGCCGGTTTACGTTTTGCGTTAAACCGGCGTTTTTGTTTTTATGAATGTTGAAAAAGGCAGAAAAATCGAATACAATTGTGGCTAAGAGCAAGATGCTTCGATTAAGGGAAAGGCAGAAGGGATTATGAAAACAGAGAAGTACGAACGATTCATTTCTTTGAGACTCGCCGCTGCGGCCCTGTGTCTTTTGCTGATTGTCGGATGCGGGAAAACGACCACAGTGAAGCTGGAGGAGCTTGATACCAATCCCGTGGCTTCCACTGCGGGAATTCTTCCGACGGAAGCGGAGACTCAGGTTACCTCCGCAGAAGAAACAGAAGCGCCCACACCTTTGGAAACGGAAGCTGCCCAGGATGAACAAGCGGAACCTGCTGCGGAAGAGACGGAATCCCAAACCGTTTCCCAGCCGGAGGAAGCGGATGAAACGGAACCGACTGCTAGAATCTATATTCTCAATAAAAGCTCCAAGAAAATACATTATCCCAGCTGCAGCTCCGTAAAAAAGATGAGCAAGAAAAACAAACTGGAATTCGAAGGAACCATGAAGGAACTGAAAGAAATGGGCTACGTTCCCTGCGGAAGCTGCCGTCCCAAATAGCATTTCCCGATGGACCCGGACAGCGTCATTGCCCGGCAGATGAAGGACACCATCCGCCAGAGCGAGGCGATCCGGAACGCCTGGGTGGACGCGGTCAGCGATTCCGTGGTGAACTTCCGGATGCAGGATGGGCAAAAAAATGACGCCCAGGAGGGCGTGAGGTATTCGCTGCGGCAATATACAGAGCAGTAGAAAAAGAACTGGTCATCCAGCAAGAGAATTGAAATATACAGTAGCCAAGAACAACTGTTTAAGTTCATTTCTGATTCAGTTTCGAACAAGACAATGGACAAAAAGATGTATTTTGGTGCCATTCCATCAGATCTTGCGGAAAGGATTAAGGCGGATGCTGGAATAGATGTAGAAAATTATAATCTATCGCTTGGTTCGTATGAGATAAGAAAAATCTTGAAAGATCACGGGGCAGAGGCGAAAGAAGCCCCCCGTGGACAACGTGCTATTATACAAGATGACTTTGCTCATATTGTTGACGTTGTCCTGAATCCTCAGAAAATAGCATTGTCTGAGGATGATTACATGGGTAAACCTGCTGTAATTTTTTCTGGTGAACACAACGGAAAGATGAATGTTGTTGCTGTTGTATCTGATAAACGACTTGATCTTTTTGTACAAACCATATACGCAAATGTAAAAAAAGGAAACCTTTCCACGCCGACAGGTGAACAAGCCCCTATCAATACGCCCGAAGCGAACAGCGGTACAGTTTCCAATCAAACTGTATCACATCCTCCTGCTGGTGTCAATGGTGAATCGTTAAAATCCTCCCGCACGAACCAGGATTCTACGTACTTGGAGCTTGCAAGAGATCCAGAGAAGAATAAAGATCAGCTTGCGCAGATGGTAGAGCAGGCTGCAAAGGACGCCGGATACACAAAGCTTTTCTTCCACGGGTCAAAAAAAGGCGGCGGTTTTACCATGTTCCGGGACTGGCAGTATTTCACTGAGAACAAAGAATACGCCAAGCGTTACACAGAACGAGGTAAGGAGAAATCCCTGTATACCACCTATGTGAAGATGGAAAACCCGTTTGATACGAGAATTCCGGGAGTTCGTGGACTTTTTGAACAGGCACGCATGGAATATGGTATGGGTGCGCTTCAGGAGAATGGACTTCCTGACTGGACAGACGGGTATGATATTGCGGACTTCATAGACGAGAATGACCTGCCATATGACAGCATCATTCTGGATGAAGGAGGCGATATGGTAAACGGGGAACCCGTGAGCCGTGGACTGAGCTATGTAATACGGAAGTCCAATCAGGTGAAGCTTGCTGACGCTGTTACATATGATGATTCCGGTGAAATAATTCCTCTTAGCCAGCGCTTTGATGCGGGACAGAAGGACATTCGGTACTCCTCCCGCACCCGGCAGGACAGCCAGATTGACCGGCTGACAGCCCAGAATGAGAA
The DNA here is from genome assembly GCA_017622995.1 of Oscillospiraceae bacterium. GTDB lineage: Bacteria > Bacillota > Clostridia > Oscillospirales > Oscillospiraceae > Faecousia. The sequence continues at coordinate 654 of JAGAQA010000011.1, read as the reverse complement.
GTTGCAGCAGGAAGCGGACTACCTGCGTCAGCTGGTGCAGATCCAGAAGAGCGGGAACAAGGACTTCATCCTGGACCGGAACTCCGTGAAGAAGCAGGCCGGAAAGCTCATGGCCTCCGCCAATGCCAAGGGTGACACCGTGGAATTCTCCCGGATGCTGAATGACTTTTACCACCGGATGCACACCGACAGCGAAATAACCTGGGACGCCATGCAGGAGGACGCCGGGGCCATTGCCGATACCGTAGACGTGGATATGCCGGACAGACTTGCGGACATTGTCAGGTGGGCGAACAGCAGCAAAGAAGAGAAAAAAGGAACACACCCAACCATTTTGAAAGTTGGGTGTGTTTCACTGGCGGAGAGAGTGGGATTCGAACCCACGGTGCGTTGCCGCATCACCAGTTTTCAAGACTGGCTCCTTAAACCGCTCGGACATCTCTCCATTGGCATCCATGATAGCATTCTACATTTGGAAAGTCAAGGATGATTTCCTTGTTTATCCGGCATGGCATGTAGGTGTTACAATGATGTGTGACAGATAGAAAAAAAGAATAGCGAATAGGGCGGGCATGTGCTAAGGTTGAGTTGCTCAGACAAAACCGAAAGGCAGGTGCCACCCTATCCGCTATGAATAAGATAACACAGGATATG
>JAGAQA010000010.1 GCA_017622995.1 Oscillospiraceae bacterium | reverse complement strand
TTCTTCAAGAGGGTTGTCCGAGTTGCCTCGGCTCTATCATTTAACCACTCGAATTAAGAGTTCTCCTTAAATGTTAATCTCAACTTTCGTTGATTCAACTCTTTAAGTGCCTTAGCTTTTCACTAAGGAACGAGTCGCACCGCTGCCCTGGCTCTTATGTACCGTAATCGCAAAGGCAGGCTCCAGTTCACCCAATTGGGTAAAATCATACGCTGCCGTTCTGTCATCAAAGAGCACCGTCACGGTTTCCTGATTCAGATCGATTTCCCGGATGGTGCCCACATCTCCATTGAAGATGCCCGTACCTACCGCGGTGCCGTCTGTCTTTTTCCACATAATGTCATAGTTATTCCGAATCTGCATGACCCGGTCCCCTTCCCGGAAACACACATCCGCGTACATGTGCTCTTTCTTTTCCGGGGATGGCGGATTCAAAGCGCCCTGAAGCAGTTTGTTCAGCGCAGCCGTCCCCACATTTCCCTTTCTGGTTGGGGACAATACCTGAATATCCGACGGGTCAATCCCCATATTTCTGGGGAGCCTGGTTGTACACAGATCACGGATCAGATTGCTGATTTCCGATTCCGAACCGCGCCGCATGAAAAAGAAGTCGCTTTTCACATTTTTCAGTTCCGGCGCTTCTCCCTGATTGATCCTGTGGGCATTCATTACAATCAGACTTTCCTGGGCCTGCCGGAAAATCTCCGTCAGCCGCACTGTGGGCAGGCACCCGCTGCGCAGCATATCACTGAAGGGAAACCCGGGGCCAACCGGCGGCAGCTGGTCAGGATCCCCCACCAGAATCAGCCGCTTTCCTTTTGGAATGGCCTTCAGCAGGCTGTGCAGAAGCCGGATATCCACCATGGACATTTCGTCTACGATCACCACGTCAGACTTTAGCGGGTTTTCCTCATCCCTGGCAAAATACATTTTTCCGGTATTCTGGTCCACCCCCGCTTCCAGAAGCCGGTGAATCGTCGATGCCTCCTCCCCCGTAACCTCACTCATTCGTTTTGCGGCCCGTCCGGTGGGGGCAGCGACCAGGCACTTGAGCTGCATATTGCCAAGCAGCTGCAAAATCCCGTTCAGCAGGGTGGTTTTGCCGGTACCCGGGCCGCCGGTAATCAGCAACAGTCCCGATGTTGCCGCGTCCCGAATCGCCTGGAGCTGCTCCCGGGAGTATGTAATTCCACTTTCCGCTGACACCTGACAGATTCTGTTCTCCAGATCGTCCGGCTCGGGAAATGCTTTTTTTGCCAGCTCCTTCAGCCGCTGGGTACAGTAGATTTCCGCCTCATAAAGAGCGGGAAGATAATCCACCGTTATGCCTGCCAGACTGGAACGTACCAGACGTCCGGCCTCCAAAAGCCGCGCAATGCCTTGGGCCACCGTATCCGGTTCCAGCGTAAGCAGCTGACAGGTGGATGCCAGCAGCTTGCTTTCCGGCAGAAAGCTGTGTCCCACCGTCAGATTGTATTCCAGCTGGAACAGAATACCGGCCTCCACCCGTCGGGGATCATCCGCGTCCACCCCCAGCTCAATCGCAAACCGGTCCACTGCCCCAAAGGGCGCTTCCAGTCCCTCCTCCGTCAAAAGGTATGGATCATCATACAGCAGCTCCACGGTGCTGTCGCCGAATATTTTGTATGCCCGCAGAGCCAGCTCCGCCGGAAGCTGATGCATGGTAAAAAACTCCATCAGCTGGCGCATTCCTACCTGAACCCGGAATTCCTCCCCGATCTGCCGGGCCCTCGTCTCGGAAATACCGCTGATTTCCGTCAGGCGTATGGGGTCCCGCTCCATGACCTCCAGAGTCTGTTCCCCAAAATGTGCAACAATTCGAGCCGCCATTTTCGGGCCGATGCCCTTAATGATCCGGCCGGACAGATAAGTCTGAATCTGGGATGCCGTCTGGGGCATCAGCCGTTCCAGAAACTCCGCTTCAAACTGCTTGCCGTAACTGGAATGGGTGCTCCATTTCCCGGTGACCATCAGCCTTTCACCGATTACGGGAAGCGGGATCGTCCCCACCACCGTGACGGCCTGGGGTTCTCCTGTATTCAGCCTCAGTACACTGTAGCCATTGTCATAATTCTGGTAAACAACCGCCTGGATGGTTCCCTGTAAAATCTCCAATTCCTGTGCCAAACCCATATCCTCTTTTCTGCGCCTCCGGTCAGCGGATACGCATAATTCTCTTTGACTGTGTCCAAAATTCGGACAAAGAAGGTTTTTCTTTCTTTTCAGTTTACCATATTATATTAAAATTGAAAAGTGGTTTCAAGATGAATTTCCGGCTTACAAAGATGTGAGCGGCAAAACGCCGTGTGATTTTGGACACATAATGCATATTGATCAATAATTTTACTTGAAAGTAACCAGGCAATGCGGTACAATGAGAGTCATGAGGGGGGACTGACGTGAAAGAATGGAATCTGCTGATTTGGATCCCTCAGTTTGCCATCAGCGTGGTTTTTCCTTTGATTCTGTTTCTGATGCTGGCTGTATGGCTCCGAGACAGCTGGGGCTGGGGCGGCTGGGTCATCGCCGCCGGAATCATATGCGGCCTCATTACCGCCGCCATCGGTTTTCGGGATACCGTAAGAGCCATGCTGGCCTCTTCGGGACATAAAACAGAATCCCGTGACCCCGGGGTAAGCTTCAACAGCCACGACTAACGCTCTTTTCAAAAGGAGATACGATACATGATCCTGCAACCTGCATCCCGCAAAGAACTCAAGCGAATCGCTGTAGGCAGCGCCGTCTGCGCTGTTTTGGAAATCGCCCTTTTCTGGCTTCTGAGCGTCTTCGGCATCGGGCGCTTCAGCTATCGGATTGTCACCGGAACTGTTGGCGGGACTCTGATGGGTATTCTCAATTTTGCGCTGATGTGCCTGATGATCCAGAACGCCACCGGAATTGCGGATGAGAAGCTGATGAAAGCCAAAGTCCGTGGCAGCTACAATCTGCGCAAAATCATTCAGATTCTCTGGGTGGTAGCCGCCTTCCTGATTCCCGGCATCAACGTTCTGGCTGCCGCCATTCCGCTGTTTTTCCCCAATGTGGTGATTTACTACCTGCAGTTTCGGGGGAAACTCTTCCCGAAGGAAGATGAATCTCCAAAAGCTGCCCCCGCACCTGCGCCTCAGGAGCCCGAGACGGAAGAAGACGTCCCCGGCCCCTTTGAAGTATAAAGAAATTTCTGAATGAGGTGATACTCCTATGGAAATGTCAATCAATGGCGCAAGGATTCTTGCCACCTTTGAAAACGTTCCGCTTCTGGGCACCGTTCACCTGACCCAGACTCTGGTGGTCAGCTGGCTGGTCATGCTCATTATTTCCGTTCTGTGCATCTGGCTGGGCTCCGGACTGAAGGTTACAGGGATCTCCCGGAAGCAGGCCGTGGCGGAAATGATCGTTACCGCTCTTGTGGACTTTGTCCACGATAAGATGGGAACGGAATTCGACCACTACATTCCTCTGGTTGGCACGATCTTTATTACCAGTATTGTCAGCAATCTCATCAGCCTGCTGGGCATCTGGAGCCCCACGGCTGACCTGATGACCGAGCTTGCCTGGGCCCTTGTGGTCTTCGTTCTCATTACCTACCACAAGATCAAATCCTCCGGCATCGGCGGCTACCTGAAGAGCTTTCTGGATCCCATCTTCATTATGGCTCCCATCAATGTGATGAGCGAGCTCTTCACCCCCATCAGCATGGCCTGCCGTCACTTTGGCAATATTCTTTCCGGCACCGTTATCAGCGCGCTGATCTATGGCTCTCTGACAGCCGCCAGCTATGCGCTCTTTGGCGCCCTGGGTTCCTCTCGGGTGATTGCCATTGCAGTGGCGGCGGCAGGCGGCGGGCTTATCTACCTCAGCACCAGAAATGGCAAAAAGGCGCCCAAAATCGTGGGCATTGTCCTGGCAGTACTGGGCGTATTGGGTCTTTTGAACAGCTTCGGTGGTGTGTTCGCCAGCTTCCCTTGGCTGACCGTCGGTCTTCCCGCCATCACCAGCTTCTACTTTGACTGGTTCAGCGGCTGCATCCAGGCATTCATTTTCTGCACCCTGACCACCATTTTCATCAAACAGGCCGCAGGTTAATCTGCAAAGCGGCCATTTGAATACAAGCACAAAAATATAGGAGGCTAATTCTATGAACGATTACACTGTTTTGGCAAAAGGTATTGCTCTGGCCGGCTGTGCCATCGGCGCCGGTCTGGCTTTGATCGCCGGTGTGGGCCCTGGTATTGGTGAAGGCAACGCCGTTGCCCGCGCCTGCGAAGCCATTGGCCGTCAGCCCGAATGCAAGGGCGATGTAACCAGCACGCTGATTCTTGGTGTTGCCCTTTCCGAGACCACCGGTATTTACGGCTTTGTTACCGGTCTGCTGCTGATTTTCTTCGCTCCCGGCCAGTTCATGAAGTTCCTGGGCTGATCTTCCGGATAAATCAAGAATTCATCTCACACCGGAAGGAGGCAAATCAATGGAGACACTTTATCAGTCCCTTGTGGCTGTGGAACCCGTCACCCTGATTGCCAACATTTGCAATCTGTTTATTCAGATGCTCATTATTAAAAAGTTTTTCCTGGATAAGATCCTGGCCATCCTGGATCAGCGCCGCAATGCTGCCGATAAGGAGCTCAACGACGCCAAGACCGCAAAGGACGAGGCTCTGAACATCAAAAAGACCTATGAAGATAACATGCTTCAGGCCAATGCCAAGGCAAACGAGATTCTGGCCGCTGCCCAGAAAACCGCTTCGGAGCGCAGTGAAAAGATCATCGCGGAAGCCCAGTCCTCTGCCGCTCAGATCAAGAGCAAGGCAAGCGCCGATATTGCCCAGGAAAAGAAAAAGGCAATCAACGATGCCAAAAACGAGATTTCCGGTCTGGCCATGGCCATCGCCGGAAAGGTTGTGGAGCGTGAGCTGGCGGAATCCGACCAGCAGAGCCTCATCGACCGCTTTATTGACGAATTGGGTGATCAGGTATGACCCAGATCGGAAGCGTTTATGGAGAGGCTCTTTATGAGCTTGCCTGCAGCGAAGGTCTGGAAAACACCATTCTGGATGAACTGAAGGTTCTGGACGAAGGCTTTCGTCAGGAACCCGGATTTGTAAAGCTTCTGTGCAGCCACAGCGTTTCCAAGCAGGAGCGCTGTCAGGTCCTGGACGACAGTTTCCGCGGGAAAATCAACCAATATCTTTTGAATTTTCTGAAGATTCTGACGGAAAAGGGCTATATGCACCACTTTACCCATTGCTGCGAGGCTTATACCCGACACTACAACGAAGATCATAATATTCTGAGCGTCCGGGCCGTAACTGCCGTTCCTTTGACTGACAGGCAGGCCCAGGCCCTCACTCAGAAGCTGACCCGCATGACCGGCAAGACCATCCTGCTGGACAACCGGGTCGACACCACATGTCTTGGCGGTGTACGCCTGGATTATGATGGCCAGCGGCTGGATGATACCATCTGTCACAGAATGGAATCCATCCGGGAGCTGCTGAAAAACACCGTACTCTGACGAGAAAGCAGGGACTGTATGGAACTGAGACCCGAAGAAATAACCAAAATCATTCGTAGTCAGATCAAGAACTACGAAAACAAGATTGAAGTCAGTGAAACCGGTGTCGTCATCCTGGTAGGCGACGGCATCGCAAAGGCTTCCGGTCTGGACAAATGCATGGCAGGCGAGCTGGTGGAATTCCCTGACGGCTCCTACGGCATGGCCCAGAATCTGGAAGAAGAAACCGTATCCATCGTGATTCTTGGCTCTGACCAGGGCATCAAGGAAGGCGATATTGTCAAGCGTACCGGTAAGGTGGTTTCCGTCCCCGTAGGCAAAAACCTGATTGGCCGTGTTGTAAACGCCTTGGGTGAGCCCATCGACGGCAAGGGCGCCATTGAAGCGGAGGCGTTCAGAGCAATTGAAAGCCCGGCTCCCGGTATCATTGAGCGTAAGCACGTCAGCGTGCCTCTGCAGACCGGTATCAAGGCCATCGACTCCATGATCCCCATTGGCCGGGGCCAGCGTGAGCTGATTATCGGTGACCGTCAGACCGGCAAGACCACCATTGCCACCGATACCATTCTGAACCAGAAGGGCAAGGATGTGATCTGCATTTATGTCGCCATCGGTCAGAAGCGTTCCACCGTGGCCCAGGTTGTTGAAAACCTGACTCTGGGCGGCGCAATGGACTACACCATTGTGGTGTCTGCTACCGCTTCCGAACTGGCGCCTATGCAGTACATCGCCCCCTATTCCGGCTGCACCATGGGCGAATACTTCATGCACCAGGGCAAAGACGTGCTGGTGATCTACGACGATCTTTCCAAGCACGCCGTGGCATATCGTGCAATATCCCTGCTGATCCGCCGTCCCCCCGGACGTGAAGCCTACCCCGGCGATGTCTTCTACCTCCATTCCCGTCTGCTGGAGCGTGCGGCGCAGCTGTCTCCTGAGCTGGGCGGCGGCAGTCTGACTGCCCTTCCCATCATTGAAACTCAGGCCGGTGACGTTTCCGCCTATATCCCCACCAACGTCATTTCCATTACCGACGGCCAGATCTTCCTGGAAACCGAGCTCTTTAACTCCGGAATTATGCCCGCCGTAAACCCCGGTATCTCTGTGTCCCGTGTTGGCGGCGATGCCCAGATCAAGGCCATGAAGAAGGTGGCAGGCTCGCTGAAGCTGCTTTATTCCCAGTACCGGGAGCTCCAGAGCTTTGCGCAGTTCGGCTCCGATCTGGATGCCGATACCAAGCAGCGTCTTGCCCTGGGTGAACGGATCGTTGCCGTTCTGAAGCAGAAGAACAACTCTCCCAAGGAAGTTGCCCAGCAGGTGTGCATCATCTACGCCGTAACCCGCGGTTATCTGACCGGAATCGCTCTGGATCAGATTCCCGAGTTTGAAAAGCGGCTGGAGGAGCACATGGATAACCTCTATCCCCAGGTCCTGGAAGCCATCCGCTCCTCCGGTAAGCTGGAGCCCGACACCGAGGAAACCCTGAAAAAGGCGTTGGACGAGCTGGTTGCACAGTTCACGAACGGCTAAAAGGAGGGAAACAGCATGGCTGGCGTTTCCACCAAGGAGATCAAAAACCGCATCCGAAGCATGGAGAGCACCAAGCAGATCACCAAAGCCATGGAAATGGTCGCTGCCTCCAAGCTTCGCCGGGCACAGGCCCAGATTGAAAATTCCAGGCCTTATTTTGAAATCCTCCATTCCACCATTGAAGACATTGTCCGTACAAACCGCGACTTCTCCTCCCCTTTCTTTGCACAGCGGGAGAACGGAAAAACCGTATTCATCGTGATTGCCGGTGACCGCGGTCTTGCCGGCGGATATAACAGCAATGTTCTGAAAATGGTGCAATCCAAGCTTTCCCAGTGCCCTGACGCTGTGGTCTTGCCCATCGGCAAACGTGCTCTGGACTACTTTACAAGCCACAAAATCCCCGTCCTGACGGGCATCTACGCAGAGGCCGCCGGTGTATCCATCGGGGACTGCTTCTCCATTGCCAAGCAGCTGAGCAAGGGATTCCTTTCCGGCGAGTATAAGGAAATTGAGATTGCCTACACCAATTTCGTATCCCTGCTCTCCCAGACTCCCGCAACCATGCATCTGCTGCCGCTGACCTGCAGTGAAGAAATGCGCAGGCAGGGCTGCGTAAGCGGCATCAAGTACGAGCCCTCCAGCGAAGAGGTTTTTGCCTCCATCGTTCCGGAGTATCTGGGCGGTATTCTATACGGAACCCTTTGCGAAAGCCGTGCCTCCGAGCAGGCGGCCCGCCGCTCCGCAATGGACTCTGCAACCCAGAACGCAGAGGATATGATTGCGGACCTGAGCCTCAAGTTCAACCGGGCTCGTCAGGCTTCCATTACCCAGGAGATCACGGAGATCGTTGCCGGTTCCTGATCCCTCAACAAACTTTCCACACAAGGAGTTGAATTCCATGGCCAAAAACAAAGGAACAGTGGTCCAGATCATGGGTCCTGTTCTGGATATTCGCTTCGAAGAGGATCAGCTGCCCAGTCTGCTGAACGCTATCGAAGTTCCCAACGGGGACAAAACCATCATCGCGGAGGTCGCCCAGCATATCGGTGACAATGTGGTCCGCTGTATCGCCATGTCCTCCACGGACGGCCTGCAGCGCGGTACGGAAGTAACCGACACCGGCGCTCCCATTTCCGTTCCCGTAGGTGACGAATGCCTGGGCCGCGTATTCAATCTGCTGGGCCAGCCCATCGACAACAAACCGGATGTGCAGGCTCAGGAGCGTTGGCCCATCCACCGCCCTGCCCCTTCTTATGAGGAGCAGCAACCCGCTACCGAGATTCTGGAAACCGGCATCAAGGTCATCGACCTGATCTGCCCCTACGCAAAGGGCGGTAAGATCGGTCTGTTTGGCGGTGCAGGTGTCGGCAAAACCGTTCTGATTCAGGAGCTCATCTACAACATTGCCACGGCGCACAATGGCTATTCCGTCTTCACCGGCGTCGGTGAGCGTACCCGTGAGGGCAATGACCTGTACAACGAAATGACCGAATCCGGTGTTATCAGCAAGACCGCCATGGTCTTTGGTCAGATGAACGAGCCCCCCGGAGCCCGTATGCGTGTGGGCCTTTCCGGCCTGACAATGGCAGAATACTTCCGGGATGTGAAGCACCAGGATGTGCTTCTGTTCATTGACAACATCTTCCGTTTCACCCAGGCAGGTTCTGAGGTTTCCGCTCTGCTGGGCCGTATGCCCTCCGCCGTTGGTTACCAGCCCACCCTGGCTACCGAGATGGGCGCCCTGCAGGAGCGTATCACCTCCACCAAGGATGGTTCCATCACCTCCGTCCAGGCCGTTTACGTGCCTGCTGACGACCTGACAGACCCTGCCCCCGCTACCACCTTCGCCCACCTGGATGCCACCACGGTTCTGGACCGCGGCATCGCCAGCCTGGGTATCTATCCTGCCGTCGATCCTCTGGACTCCACCTCCCGGATCCTGTCCCCGGAAATCGTGGGTAAGGAGCACTACGAAACTGCCCGTGCTGTGCAGAGCATTCTGCAGCGCTATAAGGAGCTGCAGGACATCATCGCTATCATGGGTATGGATGAGCTGAGCGACGAAGATAAGCTGACCGTTAACCGTGCCCGTAAGGTACAGCGTTTCCTCAGCCAGCCCTTCCATGTTGCTGAGCAGTTCACCGGCTATAAGGGCAAGTATGTGCCTCTGAAGGAGACCATCCGCTCCTTCAAGGAGATCATCGAAGGCAAGCATGACGATATTCCCGAGTCCTATTTCCTGTTCGCCGGTTCCATCGACGAAGTCGTGGAAAAGTACCAGGGCGGTGAGAAGGTATGAGCAGCTTTCCCCTGAAAATCGTCACCCCCGACGGTCTGATCTTTGATGGTGAAGCCGAGCGGCTGATCGTCCGCTCCACCACCGGCGACCTTGCCATTATGGCCCATCACATCAACTATGTAACCCCCCTTGGGATGGGTAAGGCAACCGTAATCGCAAACGGCAAGCGCCGGGAAGCTGCCTGCATCGGCGGTATGCTCAGCGTGGTGGACGGAAGCGTCACACTGGTTCCGACCACCTTTGAATGGGCGGAGAAAATCGATGTAGCCCGTGCGGAAGCCTCCCTTTCCCGTGCCGAAGAAGTGCTCCATAACAGCGGTTCCAGCAATACCGACCTGAAGCTGGCAGAAGCCCGGCTTCACCGGGCCCTGGTCCGCAAGAGCGTGGCTGGTCAGAAATAAGCGTCACCGGAGTCTGGTATAAACCAGACTCCGGTTTTTTGCCCTCTTTTTGGAATATATTGATAAAAATATTCTTTCCCTCTTGTAAATTTCGCTGATTTGGCGTATACTTAGCTATATTTGCAAGAGAGAAGGTAATTCCAATGGATCTGATTTCTGTCAGAGAGCTGTTCAAAAACATGGAGGCCTATTCAGGCTGCGAAGTCACCATCGGCGGCTGGGTGCGCTCCGTTCGCGCCAGCAAGCAGTTTGGCTTCATCGTTTTGAATGACGGCACTTTTTTTACTCCCGTCCAGGTGGTCTATCATGACACCATGGAAAATTTCCAGGAAATTTCCAAGGTGAACGTTGGTGCGGCTTTGATTGTGAAGGGTGAAGTCCTGCTGACCCCCGATGCCAAGCAGCCCTTTGAAATTCAGGCGACCGAGGTAACCGTTGAGGGTCCCTCCGCCAGCGATTATCCCATGCAGAAAAAGCGCCACACGGTGGAATTTCTGCGCACCATGCCCCATCTGCGTCCCCGTACCAATATGTTCCAGGCTGTATTTCGTGTACGGTCCCTGGCTGCATATGCCATCCACCAGTTCTTCCAGGAGCGGGATTTCGTCTATGTCCATACACCCCTCATTACCGGTTCCGACTGTGAGGGTGCCGGTGAAATGTTCCAGGTGACCACCCTGGACCTGAACAACGTTCCCAAGACCGAGGATGGCAAGGTGGACTTCAGCAAGGATTTCTTTGGCAAGCCCACCAATCTGACGGTTTCCGGCCAGCTGAACGGTGAAACCTATGCCATGGCTTTCCGCAATATCTACACCTTTGGCCCCACCTTCCGTGCAGAGAATTCCAACACCACCCGGCACGCCGCTGAATTCTGGATGATCGAACCGGAAATCGCCTTTGCTGATTTGGAAGACGATATGCATCTGGCTGAGGATATGATCAAGTACATCATCTCCTACGTTCTGGAGCATGCTCCGGAGGAAATGAATTTCTTCAACTCCTTTGTCGATAAGGGTCTGCTGGAGCGGCTGAACCATGTGCTGAACTCTGATTTTGGTCACATTACCTACACCGATGCCGTGAAGATTCTGGAGGAGCATAACGCAGAGTTTGAGTACCCTGTCCACTGGGGCAGCGACCTGCAGACCGAGCATGAGCGTTTCCTGACGGAAAAGATCTTCCAGCGTCCCGTTTTCGTCACCGACTACCCCAAGGAAATTAAGGCTTTCTACATGAAGCTGAATCCCGACGGCAAAACCGTTGCCGCTATGGACTGCCTGGTTCCCGGTATCGGCGAGATCATCGGCGGCAGCCAGCGTGAGGATAACTACGACATTCTGAAGGCCCGTATTGAAGAACTGGGTATGCGTGAAGAAGACTACAGCTTCTACATGGACCTGCGGAAATACGGCTCTGCCCGTCATGCCGGTTTCGGCCTGGGCTTTGAACGCTGCGTCATGTATCTGACCGGTATTGCCAATATCCGCGATGCCATTCCCTTCCCCCGTACCGTTGGTAACTGCGAACTCTAAGATATTTACGCCCTTCCCATGCGGAAGGGCGTTTTTTACAAAAAAGAACCGCGGAAATCCCATCTCACGGGTTTCCGCGGTTTCGCATCTTAATATCTGCCAATGGGAGGTGTCACATACTCCGGCAGCGGGCACTGATAGCTGCCGCCGTTTTTCTGCTTCAGCTCTTCCCTGGCTTTCACGATCAGCTCCGGCTGCTCCATGGTCCGGACCGCCGCAAGGGTCAGAATCTCGGCCGCCCGCAGCATACCCTTGAAACCAATATCCGAGCAGGCAAAGGCCGTATTCTGCCAGGAATGGCCAACATTGCCCAGGCAGGCGGTGGCCACATTAAAGGACACGGTAGGTGTGGCATATCCCACATCGCCCACATCCGTAGAGCCGGAATTGTAACCGGTCTCCTTGGGATTGAAGGGATGGATCACCCGATCCAGGGGTTTTGCCAGGGCTGCATCCAATTCCTCCGGCTCAAAGAAACAGCCAAGCTTTTCCCGAATCCCGACCATGGTAGATCTGGGATAGGTCCGCAGGAATTTGGAGGCCATAGCAAAATCCTCTTCCGTCCAATCCGGCGCGCCAAGCTCACGCATACACTGGTCCACCAAAGCACCCAAGGTACGGTTCGGCACATAATCGGAGAAGGCCATGGTAATCTCATACTGCATTTTGGTTCCGGTCATCAGGGCAGCGCCCTTGGCCACATCCACCACTCTGGTAAAGAGCTCCTGGACCTGGCTGACCTTCGGCGCCCGGACCTCGTATTTGATCACCGCATGACTCTGAACCACATTGGGCGCCGTGCCGCCGGGGTCGGAATACGCATAGTGGATCCGGGCCGCGTCAATCATGTGTTCACGCAGATAGTTACAGCCTATATTCATCAGCTCGCAGGCATCCAGCGCGCTTCTGCCCAGATGGGGTTCCCCGCCCGCATGCGCCGCTACTCCATCAAAGGTGAAGTTTGCGCCCATAATGGCCACATCGCCTCGGGAACCAACCTCATTTATGGTTGCCGGGTGCCAGGTATAGGCAAAATCCACATTGTCAAAGTACCCTGCCCGGGCGATGAACTGTTTGGAACCGGCGCCTTCTTCCGCAGGACACCCGAAGAAAATCACGGTTCCATCCTTATTTTCCTTTACCAGATAGTCCTTCAGCGCCACAGCGGCGGCATAGCAGCCCGCACCCAGGAGATTATGCCCGCAGCCATGACCGTCGCCGCCTTCCTGCACCGGTTCCTGCACCGGGCAGGCGGCCCTCTGGCTCAGTCCGGACAGGGCGTCATACTCCGCAAGGAAGCCAACCACAGGCTTCCCGGAGCCGCAGCTGAAGGTGGCCGTAAAGGCGGTGGGGATACCGGCAATTCCCTCTTCTATGGCAAAGCCTTCCTTTTTCAGCGCGCTGATCAGCGCGCCGGCAGACTTTACCTCTTCATAGGAAAGCTCCGCATAGCCCCATATTTCCTTTGCCAAAGCGATCGCGGTATCTGCCTTGGCGGACACCAGGTTTTGAATTGTCTGAACCATATTACCCTCTCCTTTTACAGAACCATACTCAGGAATTTGATGGTTTCGGGTTCGTGGGGGCAGGTGAAAATCTGCTCCGGAGTTCCCTCTTCCTTAATAACACCATCACAAATGAACAGCACCCGGTCAGAAACCTCTCTGGCAAAACCCATTTCGTGGGTTACGATCAGAATGGTCATACCGCTTCTGGTCAGTTCCCGGATGACGTTCAGAACCTCCTTGACCATCTCCGGGTCCAGGGCAGATGTGGGCTCGTCAAACAGCATGACCTCCGGTTTCATTGCCAGGGCCCGAACGATGGCCAGACGCTGCTTCTGGCCGCCGGAGAGCTTCCGGGGATATTCATCCGCCTTGTCCGCCAGTCCAACACGAGTCAGAAGTGCCATTGCTTCTTCTTTCGCCTGTTCGGCAGGCACCTTTTTCTCCAGCGTAGGTGCCAGGGTAACATTTTCCAGAACCGTCATGTTTGGAAACACATTGAAGTGCTGAAAGACCATGCCAATTCCCTGACGGTACTTGGTGATTTTCAGTTTCTTATCCGTTATGTCCTGACCTTGATAAAAAATCTGTCCTTCGTCCGGTATTTCCAATAGGTTCAGGCAACGCAGAAAGGTGGATTTTCCTCCGCCGGAAGGGCCGATGATCGAAACCACCTCTCCTTTGCGAATGTCCACGGAGATGCCTTTCAGCACCTCCAATTTCCCAAAATTCTTTTTCAGGTTTCGCGTCTGCAAAATCGGCTCAGTCACTGACCATCAGCCTCCTTTCAATCACCCGCAGAAGCCGGGACAGCACATAGTTCAGGGCAAAATAGATCATGCCAGCAATAACCAGAGATTGGAGCGCAAGGAAGGTAGCACTCTGTACGGTTTTGTAGCTGGTCATGAGCTCGCCAACAAAGAAAACGGAGGCAAGCGAAGTCCCCTTTACCGTGGCAATAAACTCGTTGCACAGTGCCGGCAGGATGTTTTTCACTGCCTGGGGAAGGATCACCCGGGTCATCACATGGGTTTCCGACAAACCGATGCTCCGGGCGGCCTCCCACTGGCCCTTATCCACCGCGCCGATACCGGCGCGAATAATCTCGGAAATAAAGGCGGAAGCGTTTACCGCCAGGGCCGCGACAATGCACTGCGTATCACTGAGTTCAAAGGGTACAATTTTGGGCAAAGCAATCCAAAAGAAGTACAACTGCAGAAGAATGGGTGTGCCGCGGAGGATCTCCACAAACAGATCGGTAATCCCCTTGAGCACCTTCGTATGGCTCATACGAATCAAGGCAACCACCATGCCCAGCATCGCGCCAAGCAGCACCGTCACCGCCGAGATCCACAGTGTCCCCCATAGTCCCGACAGGTACACCGGGTAATATTTCAGCCATATCTTGATGATTTTATCCATGGTGGTTACACTCCCAAAAGCTTACTCGATGCCAAGACTGGATGCCAAAGCCTTATATTCCTGGTCCCAGGCCTCAATCTTTCCCTGGGCATTCAGTTCCGCGATGCATTCGTTGACCACCTGCGCCAGACTCTCCGTTCCTTCCATGGGCATGGCAATACAGGTGCCGTTCATGCTGGGATCCACATCAAACAGGAAATCGGGGGTGGTCAGGCCGCCGTTGGCTTCGGCGTACAGATCCGCGGAGGCAATGCTGCAAATGCACACATCCGCCTTACCCTCAGAAACCGCCAGGTAGCCGTCGGTCATATTGGCAACCAGCTTGAACTCCTTGCAGGCGCCGTTTACATACTGCTTGTAAAGCGCTTCCTGAACGGAGCCGCTCTGGGTGATGACCACCGCGTCCTTCAGGTCTTCCACACTGGTGTATTTCTCCGCGTCCTCGGTACGGACGATAAAGCCGTAGCCGGTATCGGAGGACTGATAAACATCGCTCATCCGCATGGCCTCTGCCCGGGCGGGAGAATAGGCGATGGCGGAAATGGCCATGTCATACTTGCCATCGGTTACACCGGCCAGGACTGCGGTAAAGTCCAGAGCGGTGATCTTCAGCTCCACGCCCAGCTTGTCGGCAATGTACTTGGCTAGCGCAATATCGATGCCCTGATACTGGTCATCACCGGTCTTGCTGGGATCAATGAATTCATAGGGTGCGAAATAGGGTTCGGTACACAGCTCCAGAACACCTTTCTCCTTAATCTTCTCCAGGCGATCCTTATTCTTTCCACCGGAACCCCCGCAGGCGGTGCAGGTCAGCAGCAGAACCAAAGTCATCAGCAATGCAGAATACTTTTTCATAATCCTGTCCTCTTTTCTATGGAATTGGGACGGGCTTTTGTGCCCCTCCTGATGCACTCATGTTACCACAGCTCCTACACATCTGTCAACACTTTAGTACGCTAATGTGCTAACGAATTATAGTGCAAATCCAGGCACGTTTTTTGTATGATTTGTACACATATGGTTTTGAGGCGCAGCAGCAAAAGCTCTCCGGCCAAATCAGCCGGAGAGCCCCAATGATATTTCATGAATCAAACAGTCAGGAAGAACGTTACCGGAAACAGCAAAGAGACGAGATCAGCATGCCGTAAAGCACGGAACCCTTCCCATTTTTCCCGGACAATGCGACAATCTCAAAAAGGCCCGCAAACATTGTCACAACGGTGAGAATCATGTTCGCATAACCCACATCATTCATGCTGCCCCGCAACATCACAGGCTTATATGCTTTTTATGATGCGCTGTGTCTATTCTGCCTTATCCGTTAACCGGCAGCGGAAAAGATAATTCCCGTGGGGTGCAGCGTGGAAAGAAATCCCATGGCGGTCTGCCTTTTCCCAGGAAAGGGGATTCCCAAGCAGGTCCCGCTCCCCTTCCGGCGCGCAGCCGCCAACTGCGCCCAAAGGCAGACGAATAACCTGCTGCCTGTCACTTTTGGAGATCACGCCCACCAGGATGTCGTTCCCCCAGAAGCGGGCAATGGCAAACACATCCCCATGGGCATAGAGGAACTTCATGCCGCCCTCGGACAGAGCGGGATGCTCCTTTTTCAGCTGAGCCAGCCTGTGGTAGAGCCGATACTTCTCTCCTTCCTGGAAGGACTTGCTCCAGGGCATGGGATAGCGGCAGCCCTCGTTGGTTCCATAAAGACCGTCAATATCGGCTTCATCTCCATAGTAGATGGACGGGGCACCGGTAAGCAAAAACTGGAACAGCGCCGCGCCCTGGAAATCGGATGCCGAAATGGCAGGATTATTGTGGAACCGGCTGGTGTCGTGGCTGTCAAACAGATTAAACTGGTTCTGCCACAGAGCATAGGGCATCCGGGCAAGGTGCTGCATCACTCTGTGCTCCAGATCCTCCGCGCTCATGGTGCTTGCCATTTTGCCCAGAACCGGATGACGCATCATAAACAGGTCCGGTTCTCCGTAAAAAGAGCGGATCACACGGCCGCAGCCGTAATAATTCATGGGAGAATCCCATTCGCTGCCCTGGAGATATTGGGCGCAATCCCCCCAATCCTCTGCCAGAATATATGCCTGCTCATTTTCCTGACGAATGCTTTTTCGAATCTCCGGCCAGAGCGTATGCGCAAGCTGCACCTTTCCGTTGCGGGCAAAGACATCTGCCACGTCAAAACGCCAGCCATCAATGGAGTAAGGCTCCTTCAGCCACTTTTTCAGCACGGAAGCCTCTCCACGATAGACGATTTCCCGCAAGGCATCGGATGTGTAATTCAAGGTCGGCATGGATTCCAGACCCCACCAGCCATGATAGCTGTTGTCCGGCTCAAAGAAATAGTAGCTGCGCTCCACAGAGTCGGGATTGTTGTAGGCGCCCTCATTTTTATCAAAATACAGCCCATCCCGGTTGAACCAGCGGTGCGCGGTGCCGGTATGATTGATGGAAATGTCCAGAATCAGCTTCATCCCGTTTTCGTGGAGTGCTTTGGATAAATCCGCCAGAGCCTGATCCCCGCCGAAATGGGGGTCTACATGGAAATAATCCAGGCAGTCATATTTATGGCAGGACTGGGCATAGAAAATGGGATTCAGATAAAGGGCGGTAACGCCCAATTCTTTGAGATATGGGATTTTCTGCTGAATTCCCTGCAAGTCACCGCCATAAAAATCCAGGCAGTGCCCTTCTTCATAGGTCAGGGGCTTTGCGTCCCAGCTTTCCATCCGGATGCACGGGTATCCATCCTGGCTATACTCCCCGGTACGCACATCGTTGCTGGGATCTCCATTGCAGAACCGCTCCGGAAAGATCTGATAGAACACCGCATGCTTCACCCACGCGGGCTGCACATAGTCCGCAACCAACTGGAAATCGTAGCTGTGTTCCGGGAGATAGGTTGTGATCTCTTTCTGGTTATAAAAATAGATCTGCTCTCCGCTGACTATATAAAAGTGGTAGCACATCCGGTTCTCATCCATCCGCAGCGGACATTCCCAGTAATCAAAACCATTCTCCCTGTAGGCTTTGCGCATATCTACCTTCCATTCCCCACCATTGGGTGTCGCGCGAAGGACTACATATTGTACCGGTGCGTCTTCGTACATCCGCAGTCGGATCGTCACCG
Organism: Oscillospiraceae bacterium; assembly: GCA_017622995.1. Classification (GTDB taxonomy): domain Bacteria; phylum Bacillota; class Clostridia; order Oscillospirales; family Oscillospiraceae; genus Faecousia. Next base: position 6,500 of record JAGAQA010000010.1, on the reverse strand, counting down.
TTTCAAAGAGTTGGGGGGCCGGGTTGGATACGAATGCTGCGCTTCCGTCGCTGTAAACACTTTCAAGCCACTGTTCCATATGATCTCTCCATTTTCTTTCATCAGGTCGGCGACTCCGCCGTACCGCACTATTTTACACGTTTTGCCGAACACCTGCAAGTAGAAAAACATTTTTCCAAACAAAAAAATCCCGCGGACAGCCGCCCGCGGGAAAAAATCACTTGTCGTAGGTTTTCAGAATGTCATCACCCTCATAGTCATTGGGGAAACAGAAAATGTGGCGGCCAATATTGCCCCAGAGCTTTCTGGTGGTACGCACACGACCGTAAAACAACACATCCTTTGGCAGGACGTAGGGGCCGTACAGTGCCCTGTCGATGGCCTCGTACTGGGCCTGGCCGGGCTTTGCCGACTTCAGGAGCTTCTGCGGTACAAACTGATCCTCGTCATTGATCATGTAAGAAATGTTGCTGCCAAACCGTCCGGAGACATAGCGGTTGAGAACCACTTCCGCAATGGCCTGCTGCCCCTCCGGGCTTTCTCCCCGAGCCTCAACCCATACCAGTCGTGCCAGAAGCTTTGTCTCATCCTCTGTCAGATGTACATCCGGATATCTGGGCTCCACATAAGGACGGACGGGCTCCTCATAAATATAAGGATCCTCCGGCATTTGAGCGGGGTCATAGATCCACGCGCCGTCATAACCCCAGCAGATCTCATCCTCGGTAAAACCGTTCTCAAACTTCTCATTCAGATACCAGCTGTCCCGGTTCTTCTGTGAAGGGTCCAGTATATCCAGAAGTCCGTTGCTCTTAAACCCCTTGATCAGAATGAAATGCTGAGATTCGGTAAACAAAGAGCGCTTGTTCACCAGCTGAATGACCGCTTTCCCTTCATACAGTGCATCGATTACATCCCGGTAACACTTTGCCTCTACATAAGGAAGCTCCAGCATCCTTGAAATATACCGCACACGGTCTACGTTGTTATCCCCATAACCGCCGAACCAGCGGGCCAATTCATCGGGATAATACTGGTGGCCGGTCAGGAAGGTTGCCATAGACGCAAGACACACCACACTGCAGCCGTTGCTCAATATGGTGCCGGAAGCATACATCACGTCGCCATATTCTTCCAGCGTGTAATCCGGAAAGAAATGACTCTCCGCGCCATAGTTCCAGTAGTCTGTATCTTCTTCGGTTTCCTCCCAGGGATCATACTCGTCGATCTGGTCTTCTTCATCGCTCTCGGCGGAATCCCGGTACGCGGAATCCTCATACTTCGACTCTGTCTCCCATGGGGCCTCCTCCGCAAAAGCTAACACGGGGAAGCAGGAGATCAGCATCACCAAAGCCAGTGCAAAACTCAGCAGACGCGTCCTATTCACTTTATATGAAAAAGCGCCCATAAATGATCTCCCAAACCGCGTATTTCGGAATGTCTTCCTCAGATAAAGGCAGAACATACCCGGACTGTAACAATACAGACAGATTATATCACTCTTTGTAATTTTTTACAATTAATAACAGCAGTTATAAAACGCAAAAATATTTAAGATTTTTTAAATTCTTCTTGCCAGTTTCTCAGAATACTCCCTGCGGAACCCTTCAAACTCTCCACAATCCAGAGCGTTTCGGATGCGTTCCATCAGTTTGTTGTAAAAATACAGGTTATGCATAACCGAAAGTCTCATTGCAAGCATTTCATCCGCCACAAACAAATGGCGAATATATGCGCGGCTGTATCTGCGGCATACCGGGCAGTCACACTGGGGGTCGATGGGGTTTTCGTCCAGCTGATACTTGGCGTTTTTCAGGTTGATTGCCCCCTCCCAGGTAAACAGCCGGGCATGCCGGGCATTCCGGGCGGGCATCACGCAGTCAAAGAAATCAATGCCTCTTGCAACACCTTCAATAATGTTGGTGGGTGTTCCGACACCCATCAGGTATCGGGTCTTATTCGCTGGCATATACGGCTCCACAGCCTCAATGATGCCGTACATCTCCTCGGCAGTCTCACCCACCGCCAGACCGCCAATGGCATAACCGGGAAGATCCAGATCCGCAATGCGCTTCATATGGTCCACACGAATATCGGGATAGGTGCCGCCCTGATTGATTCCCCAAAGCATCTGCTGGGGATTCACCGTATCCGGAAGATTGTTGAGCCGTTCATTTTCCGCCTTGCAGCGGACCAGCCAGCGGTAGGTCCGGTCGACGCTTTTCTGAACATAGTCCCTGGGAGCGGGATTTTCGATGCACTCATCAAAGGCCATGCAGATGTCACTGCCCAGATTGGACTGAATCTGCATGCTTTCCTCCGGTCCCATAAAAATTTTATGGCCGTCAATATGAGAGGCGAAGGTAACGCCCTCTTCTTTGATTTTTCGTAAAGATGCCAGACTGAACACCTGGAATCCTCCGGAGTCCGTCAGAATGGGGCTGTCCCAGGTCATAAACTTATGCAGGCCACCCATCTGCCGGACCACCTTGTCAGTGGGTCTCAGATGCAGATGGTAGGTGTTGCTCAGTTCCACCTGACAGCCGATGTTTTTCAGATCCTCCGCGCTCAGCGCACCCTTAATGGCCGCCTGGGTTCCCACATTCATAAAGACAGGGGTCTGAACCGTGCCATGGGCGCAGGTAAATTCACCCCGGCGGGCCTTCCCCTCGGTTTTCTTTAATTCAAACATAGCTTCCCTCTTTTGTATCCGATTCTATTTCTCTCCGATTCCATCCGCAATAAACATCGCATCGCCAAAGCTGAAGAATCGATATTTCTCCTCAACAGCGGTCTTGTAGGCGTTCAGAACGTGCTCTCTTCCCGCAAAGGCGGAAACCAGCATAACGAGGGTACTCTCCGGAAGATGGAAATTGGTGATCAGTGCATCCATCGCCTGAAAGCGGTAGCCCGGATAGATGAAAATATCCGTCCAGCGGGACTTTGCTTCAAAGCGCCCATCCTCATTTACCAGCGACTCCAAGGTCCGGCAGGAGGTTGTACCCACGCAGACAATACGGCCGCCGGAAGCTCTGGTTTCATTCAGAATTCTGGCTGTTTCCTCATTCATCATACACAGCTCACTGTGCATATGGTGCTCCAGAATATCCTCTGCCTTCACCGGGCGGAAGGTCCCCAGCCCCACATGGAGCGTTACAAATGCAGTTTTCACGCCCTTTTCCCGAATTTTATCCAGTAACTCCGTGGTAAAGTGCAGACCGGCCGTAGGTGCAGCTGCGGAACCCAATTCCCGGGAATAGACCGTCTGATACCGCTCCTGATCCTGAAGCTCTTCCTTGATATAGGGGGGCAGAGGCATCTTTCCCAGCTGCTCCAGCACTTCCAGGAAAATCCCCTCAAAATGGAATTCCACCACCCGGTTTCCCGTATCCTGCACCTCTTTGACCACAGCGGTCAGTTCCCCGTTCCCGAAGATCACTTCACTTCCCACCTGCATTTTCCGGCCAGGCTTGCACAGGCACTCCCAGCACTTGTTTCCCAAGTCCCGCAGCAGCAGCACCTCCACCGCGCCGCCGGTGGGACGGTGGCCCAGGAGCCGGGCAGGCAGAACCCGGGAATCATTCATCACCAGGCAGTCACCGGGATTCAGATAGTCCAGAATATCATAAAAATGCTTATGCTGCACCTGCCCTGTTGTGCGGTCCAGGAGCATCAGCCGGGATGTGTCCCGTTTTTCCAGAGGTGTCTGGGCAATCAGTTCCTCCGGGAGATCATAGTAAAAATCATGGGTTTTCAAAGTTATGGTTCCTCCAAAAGTTGTGGTATACCGTCGGACAATTACATTCAGTATACCCGATTTTCCTATTTTTTGCAACAGGCAAAAGGGTACATCCGGGCATAGACTGCATGGGAGGTATCTGTCTATGAAGCATCCATTTTTCTCCGGTGTCTGTACGGCACTGGTTACACCGTTTCTGAAGGATACGGTCAACTACCCCATGCTGGAGCAGCTGCTGCGGCGGCAGTATGACGCCGGTATCCGGGCCCTTGTCATCTGCGGCACCACCGGGGAATCCGCAACACTTACGGATGAAGAAAAGCTTACCATGTTCCGCTATGCAAAAAAGAGTGGGCCGGAGGATTTGCGCATCATCGCCGGAACCGGGTCCAATTCAACTGCCCACGCAATCGCGCTGAGTCAGGCTGCCCAGGATGCCGGTGCCGATGGGCTGCTGGTCGTCAGTCCATACTACAACAAAGCCACTCCGGAAGGACTGTATCTGCACTATGCCGCCATCGCAAGCAGTGTACAGATTCCGGTAATCCTTTACAATGTACCCAGCCGAACCGGTGTGGATATTCCGGTGGAGGTTTACAGACGGCTGTCCAAAATTCCCAATATCGCCGGTGTAAAAGAGGCATCCTCTGACATTCGGAAAATCGCCCGTATCCGAAGCCAATGCCCAGACCATTTCACCGTTTGGTGTGGGAATGATGATCTGGCCGTCGCCGCCATGGCGCTGGGTGCAAAGGGACTGATTTCCGTTGTATCCAATATCGAACCGGAAATCACCGGTTCCATGATCGGCGCGGCCCTGGACGGAGACTTTGACACTGCCACGGCCTTGCAGCTGAGCCTGCTGCCGCTTATTGACGCACTGTTTCAGGAGGTGAATCCCATTCCGGTAAAGGCCGCCATGGCAATGATCGGCTATGACTGCGGCGGCTGCCGGATGCCCCTGTGCGGCCCGTCAGAGAATACTGCCGCGCTTCTCAAGGATTTGCTGTAGGTACAGAACGCCGGGAACCCCGTGGAGTTCCCGGCACATTTCATTATTTGAGAATTGCCTTGTGGAATACTTTCTTGCCCTTGCGGATCTTTACGCCATCAGCAAGCATTTCTCTGGTTACGCAGAAGGTGGGGGCAGGGACCTTCTCGTCGTTTACAAGAACGCCGCCCTGCTGGACAAGGGTCCGGGCTTCTTTGTTGGAGGAGGCCAGCTTGCAGGCCACCATCAGGCTAAGAATGCCGATCTGACCATCGGTCAGCTGCTCCTCGGAAAGCTCGGTGGTGGGAAGATTGGCATCCTCTCCGCCGCCGACAAACAGTGCCTTGGCGGAAGCCTGGGCCTTTTGTGCCTCCTCTTCTCCATGAACCAGCTTGGTCAGTTCAAAAGCCAGGATTTCCTTGGCTTCGTTGATCTTGGCATCCTTCCAGGAATCCATCTCGTCGATCTGCTCCAGAGGCAGGAAGGTCAGCATCCGGATGCACTTCATCACATCGGCATCATCCACATTGCGCCAATACTGGTAGAATTCGTAGGGACTGGTCTTGTTGGGATCCAGCCATACAGCACCCTTGGCGGTTTTGCCCATCTTCTTTCCCTCGGAGTTGAGTAGCAGGGTAATGGTCATGGCGTGGGCATCCTTACCCAGCTTCCGGCGGATCAGCTCCGTACCGCCCAGCATATTGCTCCACTGGTCATTGCCGCCGAACTGCATATTGCAGCCGTAATGCTGGTACAGGTAGTAGAAATCGTAGGACTGCATGGGCATGTAGTTGAACTCCAGGAAGCTCAGGCCCTTCTCCATACGCTGCTTGAAGCACTCCGCCCGCAGCATATTGTTTACGGAGAAGCAGGCGCCGATGTCCCGAATGAAATCAATGTAGTTCAGGTTCAGCAGCCAGTCCGCGTTGTTGACCATCTGGGCTTTCCCTTCCCCGAACTCGATGAACCGCTCCATCTGCTTTTTGAAGCAGGCACAGTTATGATCAATGGTCTCCTTGGTCATCATGGAGCGCATATCCGTTCTGCCGGAGGGGTCACCGATCATGGCGGTGCCGCCGCCGATCAGCGCAATGGGCTTGTTGCCGGCCATTTGCAGACGTTTCATCAGGCACAGAGCCATAAAGTGACCCACATGCAGGGAGTCCGCGGTGGGGTCAAAACCGATATAGAACGTGGCCTTGCCGTTATCCACCATCTCCCGGATCTCTTCTTCATTGGTAACCTGGGCAATCAGGCCCCGGGCAACCAGCTCGTCATATACTTTCATATTGAAAATCCTCCATAAATTAAATCGCGCCCTCTGTCAAAAGACAGAGGGCGCAGTCAAGCACGGTACCACCTCAGTTTGGAGAAACCTCACGATTTCCCCCTTATGCCGCTATTGAAGCGGCGCGCGCTGTATCGGGCGTACCCGTCCTCCCCTACTGCTGTTTTCAGGAAAGCCGCTCCGGGAGGTAACTTCCGCAATCGCTTTTGCCGCCTTACACCCTCCGGCGGCTCTCTGAAAAAAGGGAAACTGCGTACTTCATCCCATCTATGCGTTAAGCTGTATTTTAGCAAAAGAAGTCGGAAATGTCAAGTGTTTTCCGAATCCGGCAGCATTTCTTCCTGTAGGTGTTACAATGATGTGTGACAGATAGAAAAAAAGAATAGCGAATAGGGCGGGCATGTGCTAAGGTTGAGTTGCTCAGACAAAACCGAAAGGCAGGTGCCACCCTATCCGCTATGAATAAGATAACACAGGATATG
>JAGAQA010000001.1 GCA_017622995.1 Oscillospiraceae bacterium | reverse complement strand
TAGGGAAGCTCTGAATAAGTCGGCAAGAGCTGACAGCGAGAGATTTTGATTTGACAGAAGGTTTGGAAAACAGAGGAATACTGTATGTATTTCCTGTTTTTCAAACTGCACTGTCAGAGCAAAAGATCCGCTGCTCAGCCGCAGACGATTTGTTCAGAGGTTCCCTTGTTCCATAATACCAAAAAAAATTATGAAAAGCAATAGCCCTGAAGCTCTTTCCCTTCTTTCCGCCGTTGACTTTATCCCCTTGTGACTCTATAATGATTCTATCATCTTTGGGAGGAAGCTCATGAATTTGTCTGTTTCCGGTCTGCGGCAAAAATATAGCCGCTATGGGGAATACTTGTGGTACAGCGCCCTGATTCTGCTGCTGATTCCGGTGTATCTGGGCTTTTGCGATACCGCTTCCCTGCCCCTGCTCAAATACACCTTGCTGCTGGGGTCCCTGATTGGCTACTGCCTGCTGGGGCTGAAAATCTATTTTCTGGACGGCCACAGCCCAAAAGAGCTGGCACTGTACACCGGCGTCTTTCTCTTGCTTGGGCTGGGTGTGGTCTTTTCCGGAACCCGGGCCCTTTTCAGCGTGTTCCTGCTGGCCCTGGGGGCCCGGGAGGTGCCCTTTTCCCGCATCGCCAGGGTGTGCCTCTGCTTTTTCCTGGGGGTGCTGGCACTCAACACCCTGCTGGTGTTTGCCGGTGTACTGGAGGACACCCTGCTGATCCGGGGAGAAGTATGGGGTCAGGGCAATGTGCGCCACACTCTGGGCTTCGGCTACCCCAACACCCTGGCCCTGTGGGGCATGGCGGCGGTATTTGCCGCGCTGCTGGTGTTCCCCCGGAGCTACTGGGGGATTGCCCTCTGTCCGGTGCTTTCCCAGGGTCTTTTCCTGCTGACGGACTCCAAGGCGGCCTACTTTTCCCAGCTTGCCGCCGTTTTTCTCTGCCTTTTGCTGCGGTTTCTGGGGCCGAAGCTGGAGGGAAAAAAGTGGGTTCCCTGGGTCTGCGGGGGACTTGTGGCACTGGTTGCCTTTGGCTTTGTGGCACTGTCCCTTCTTTACCGGGAGGACAGCCGGATCTTCGGGCTTCTCAACACCATCTTCTCCCAGCGGCTGGGCTACGCCAACCAGGGCTTCCGGCTTTTCGGCGTCTCCCTCTTCGGCGCCCGGGTGGATTTCGGCTGGGACCCGGTGGACAGCCTCTATGCCTACGGCCCCATCTGCCTGGGGCTTGTTCCCAGTCTGCTGTATCTGGCTCTGGCAATTGCCAGCACCTTCCGGGCGGCGAAAAACGGAAAATGGGAAATGGTTGCGGTGCTTCTGGCCGCCAGCCTGTACTGCACCATGGAATACGGGCTCATCAACCCCATTCTCGCGCCGGTCTTCGGCGCCTGCGCCGGGCTTTCGGAGGCAAAAGAAGAATAGAAACCGTAGAATTACATCGAATATGGTTGGTTTGACGGAAGTATCCCCCGGAAATGCCGGTTTTTTTGGCGCAAATGAAATGGATTCTCTATTGCTATTGACCTAGGGGAAATGGTATAATACGGCTGTACGCAGTCCGGGAAGCCGGATGGAAATAGAATATTGAAGCGAGGTAAATCATTGATGATTACGTACGGAGAGAATATCAAGATTTTCTGCGGCAACTCCAATCGCGAATTCGCCGAGGGTATCTGCAAGAACCTGGGCATTGAGCTGGGCAGGGCTGAGGTGAAAACCTTTGCTGACGGCGAAGCTTCCGTCAGCCTGCTGGAAACCGTCCGCGGAGCCGATGTTTTCCTGGTTCAATCCACCTGTAAGCCCGTAAACGACAATCTCATGGAACTGCTCGTTATGTGCGATGCCTGCCGCCGCGCCTCCGCCGGCAGAATCACCGCTGTGATTCCCTACTTTGGTTACGCCCGTCAGGATCGGAAGGCCAAGAGCCGGGATCCCATCTCCGCCAAGCTGGTCGCCAACATGATCACCGCCGCCGGCGCCGACCGGGTGCTGACCATGGACCTCCACGCCCCCCAGATCCAGGGCTTCTTTGACATTCCTCTGGACCACCTGCTGGGCAACCCCACCTTTGTCAATTATTTCCTCGATAAGTTCCCCGAAAACCAGTATAACCACGACGACTTCGTGGTGGTGTCCCCCGACGTTGGCTCCGTGGGCCGTGCCCGGGCCTTTGCCGCCAAGGTGCACATGGGTCTGGCCATTGTGGACAAGCGCCGCCAGAGAGCCAATGTCTGCGAGGTTATGAACATCATCGGCGACGTGAAGGGCAAGACCTGCCTGCTGTTTGACGATATGGTGGATACCGCCGGTTCCCTGTGCAACGCCGCCCAGGCTCTGGTGGAGTTCGGCGGCGCCAAGGAGGTCTACGCCTGCGCCACCCACGGTGTGCTGTCCGGCCCCGCCTACGACCGCATCGAAGCCAGCCCCATCAAGGAAATGGTCTTCCTGAACACCATTCCCCAGACGGGCAACACCCCCAGCGGCAAGATCAAGTTCCTGGATGTATCCCATGTGTTCGCCCGTGCCATTGAGCACGTCCACGGCGGCACCTCCATCGCGGACCTGTTCTGATGCAGAGCAGCAACCGCTGGCTCATTGTGGGCCTGGGCAATCCCGGCCCCGAATACGCCAAAACCCGGCACAATGTGGGCTTTCGCTGCCTGGACCTGCTGGCGGAAAAGCTGGGGGTTCGGGTGGACAAGGCCAAATTTCAGGGGCTCTACGGCCAGACGGACTATCACGGAAACCGGCTGTATCTGCTGAAGCCCCTGACCTATATGAACCTGTCCGGCAGGTCTGTTTTGCAGCTCAGCGCCTTTTTCCAGGTGCCGCCCCAGCGGATCATCGTCCTGTTTGACGACATTTCCCTGGAGCCCGGCAGGCTCCGGGTCCGGCCCAACGGCTCTGCCGGGGGGCACAACGGCATCAAGAGCATCATTGCCGAGCTGGGCAGCCAGGAGTTCCCCAGGGTAAAGATCGGTGTGGGCGCCAAGCCCCACCCGGATTTCGACCTGGCCGCCTGGGTTCTGTCCACCTTCTCCGCCCAGGAGGAAAAAGCCTTGAGCGTCTCCCTGGAAAACGGAGCCCAGGCTGCCCTGACCATCATCGACCAGGGCACCGCCGCCGCTGCCAACAATTTTAACGGAAGCCATCCCTGACTTCCGCGGGAAACACAACACGGAAAGAGAATTCTTCTCTTTCCGCTTTGTGCCGTGGGAAGAAAAATGTTACGAGGTACCCTATGGACAATCCCCTGCTTTTTTTACTGAAAACCATACCGGAATACGCCTCCCTGGTGGAAACCCTGAAGGAAAACCGGTGCGCCGCCGTCACGGGACTGGGGCAGATCAACCGCAGCCATCTGATCTCCGGGCTGTACAAGGACCTGGACAGGCCCATTGCCATCGTCTGCCAGGATGATATGGCCGCCCGGCGGATCCAGGAGGAGCTGAAGTGCTTCCTGGGGCTCACCGCTCCCATCCTCCCCGGCAGGGACCTGACCTTCTACGATGCCGCCGTGGTCTCCCGCAGCTGGGAGCAGAAGCGCTTGCGGCAGCTCTCCTCCTGGCACCGGGGCCAGGCGCCCATCCAGATTCTCCCCTGGGAGGCCCTGAGCCTGCGCACCATGCCTGTGGAGATTCTGGAAAACAGCTGCATTTCCCTGGAGGTGGGGCAGGAATACACCCTGGAGGAATTGTCCGCCCGGCTCACCGCCGCGGGCTACAGCCGCTGCGGCATGGTGGAGGGCCCCGGTCAGTTTGCCTTCCGGGGCGGCATCGCCGATGTCTACTCCCCCGGGGAGGATCAGCCCGTCCGGCTGGAATTCTTCGGCGACGAGCTGGATACCCTGGCCTACTTCGACCCGGACACCCAGCGCCGGGGCGAAAACATCCGCTCCGTCCGGCTGCTGCCGGTTTCGGAAACCCTGCCGGGGCTGGCTCCCGGAGGCGAACCGGGGCTTATTAAGGGTCTTGAAAGCCTGCTTTCCCGGCAGAAGCGCCGGAAGCACCCCAACGCCCTGCTGATGGAAACCCTGGGAAAGGACCTGGAAAAGCTCCGCAATGGTGTGCACAGCTCCGCCTGGGACCGGTACATGGCCCTTATTTACCCGGAATTTGCCTGCGCCGCCGACTACGCCCCGGAAAACACCCTCTGGGTTATCTGCGACCAGGGCAATCTGGCCCGGGCCGCCCGGACCCGGATGGACGAAATGGGTCTTTCCCTGGACAGTCTGCTGAACGGCGGCCTGGTGGCGGGAGAGCTTGCGGATTTTGTTTGCCAGTGGGAGGATTTCACCCGGCGTCTTCGGGGAACAACCACGGTGTACTTTGATGCCTTCGGCGGCACCTCCTACCCGGAGGACTGCCCTCCCGGCATTTTGCTGCCCGTTGCCGCCAAGCAGCTGCCCTCCTACGGCGGCAATCTGGACGCGGCGGTCAGCGACATGACCCACTACCAGAAAGCGGAATTCGGAACCCTGGTGCTCTGCGGCACCCGCCACCGGGCGGAGCTCATGCAGCAGTTGCTGAGAGATAAGAATGTGTCCGCCTTTCTGTCTATCCCCCTAACGGGGCTGCCAAAAGCCGGACAGATTCTGCTGAGCGACGGCACCCTACCCTACGGTCTGGAATATCCCCTTTCCAAGCTGGCGGTGCTGACAGAGGGACAGCTCATTGCCAAAACCGAGCCCCGGCGGAAAACCGCCGCCAAAAAGGGCTCCACCAACCGGCAGAAGCTGAATGCCTTTACGGATCTGACCCCCGGGGACCTGGTGGTCCACGACAACTACGGCATCGGCCGGTTTGTGGCCATGGAGCAGATCAAGGTAGGAAACGTCATCAAGGACTACATCAAAATCGCCTACCAGGGCTCCGATACCCTGTTTGTCCCCGCCACCCAGCTGGATCTGGTGAGCAAATACATCGGCGGCGGCGAGGACGCCAACATCCGTCTGAACAAAATCGGCTCGGACGCCTGGCAGAAAACCAAGGCCAAGGCCAGGAAGGCCGCCAAGGATATGGCCGGGGAGCTGATCCAGCTCTACGCCGCCCGGAAGCGGCAGTCCGGCTACGCCTTTGCCGCCGATGCCCCCTGGCAGCGGGAATTTGAGGACAACTTCCCCTACCCGGAAACCGATGACCAGCTGCGCTGCATCGCGGACATCAAAAAGGATATGGAATCCCCCATCCCCATGGACCGGCTGCTCTGCGGCGACGTGGGCTTCGGCAAAACGGAGGTCGCCCTCCGGGCGGTGATGAAGGCGGTGATGGACGGCAAGCAGGTGGCCATTCTGGTGCCCACCACGGTGCTGGCCCAGCAGCACTACCAGACCGCCGTATCCCGGTTCCGGGGCTTCCCGGTGAACATCGACGTGCTCAGCCGGTTCCGCACCCCCAAGCAGCAGGCGAAGACCCTTCAGGATCTGCGCAGCGGCAATGTGGACCTGATCATCGGCACCCACAAGCTGCTGCAAAAATCCGTCCAGTTCAAGGATCTGGGTCTGCTCATTGTGGACGAGGAGCAGCGCTTCGGCGTCAGCCACAAGGAGCGGCTGAAGGAAATATCCAAGGGTGTGGATGTGCTGACCCTCTCCGCCACCCCCATCCCCCGGACCCTCAACATGGCCCTCAGCGGCATCCGGGATATGTCCACCATTGAAGAGCCCCCGGCGGACCGGTATCCGGTGCAGACCTTCGTGATGGAATACAGCCCAGCGGTGATTGACGCCGCCATCCGCCGGGAGACCGAGCGAGGTGGCCAGGTATTCTACCTGCACAACCGGACGGAGACCATCGACCAGTGCGCCGGCGCCCTGCAAAAGCGGATCCCCGGCCTGCGGGTGGGGATTGCCCACGGGCAGATGACCGAGGATGCCCTGGGGGACGTGATGCGGGACATGGCCGAGGGAGAAATCGATGTGCTGGTGTGCACCACCATCATCGAAACCGGACTGGACATCCCCAACGCCAACACATTGATCATCGAAAACGCGGACCGCTTCGGCCTGAGTCAGCTCCACCAGCTTCGGGGCCGGGTGGGTCGCTCCACCCGCCACGCCTACGCCTACTTCACCTACCGGCCGGACAAGAACCTGACGGAGGTTGCCGAGAAGCGTCTCAGTGCCATCCGGGATTTCGCGGAATTTGGCTCCGGCTTCAAAATTGCCATGCGGGATCTGGAAATCCGGGGCGCGGGCAACCTTCTGGGTGCCGAGCAGTCCGGCCACATGATGAGCGTGGGCTATGATATGTACCTGAAGCTGTTGGATGAGGCGGTGCTGGAGGAAAAGGGAGAGGCTCCCAAGGCCCCGGACTGCACCGCGGATCTGAACGTCACCGCCAACGTGGACAAGGAATACGTAACCCGGGGGGAGGAACGGATGGACCTGTACCGCCGGATGGCCGCCATCCGCAGCCAGGAGGACGCGGACGATCTGCTGGACGAGATTGTGGACCGGTACGGCGAGCCCCCCAAGGGCGTGCTGAACCTCATCGACATCGCCCTGCTCCGGGCCCAGGCAAGGGCCGTGGGGATCAAGGACATCCGCCAGAAGGGCGGGGATGTTCTCTTCGTGCTGACAAACCTGAACTTTGAAGCCGTAGGCGCCCTCTGTGCCGACCCGGATTACAAAACCCGGGTGACCTTCCTGGCCAACGCCAAGGAGCCCACCCTGCGGTTAAAGCTCAGCTCCGGCGCGGACAGCCTGAAGCAGTGCAAGGTGTTTATCGGCCGCTACAGCAGCGTGTGCAAATGAGCTTCGCAATTGACAGTTGACAATGAACAATTGACAATTATGGTATCCCTTCGGGATGATTGAAATAATCATATTAGAAATTCTGAAGGAATTTCTAGAATACTTCTGATTTAAAAAACTATTTTAATCATCCCCGGAGGGGATTCCTTAACTGTCAACTGTCAATTGTCAATTGTTAACTGAGATAAATCCTCCTTTCCAATTCCAAATATTATTTCCTTCGGTTACATAAAACAGGTTGTTCTTCCCGGCTCTTTGTGGTATACTTTTCCTGTACCATAATCTGACCTGTTTTTCAGGAGGCTGGGCCTATGAAGGAAGATATACTGCTCCCCGAGGAAGAAATGGATGACGATGCCTTTCTGGCATCTCTGGAGGACCTGCTGAGAGAACCGGCTGACGAGCCCGGTCCGGAAGAAAAAGCAGCGGAACCGCTGGAACCGGCATCGGAGCCGGAAGCATCGGGAAAAAACAAAGAAAAGCCGGGCAGGCACGCGAAAGAACCCCGGACGGCCCCCCAGTGGCTGAAGCCTCTCCTCTGTGGGGCGGCGGCCCTTTGTGTGGTCATCCTGGCCGTTTTCGGCGTACTCACCCTCCGGGATCCCTACCGGAGGAAGATCCTGCCCGGGGTGTCTGTGGGCACGGTGGAGCTTTCCGGTATGTCCAGGTATCAGGCGAAAAAGGCCCTGGATGAGGCCTACCGGCTCCCCCTGTCCCGGCAGAACCTGGTGGTCACCTTCCCGGAAGACCCGGCACGGATTCCCGCCCTGGAGATTTCCTCCAGGGAAAGCGGCGCCCATGTGGATACCGCCGGGGCGGTAAAGGCCGCCTATGCCGTCGGCAGAACCGCGGATACGGAGAACCGGACCCTGCCCCTGTCCGACTTTCTCACCCTGAACGAGGCAATGCTGCGGGAGCTGACAGCGGATTTCGCCGAGGGACTTCGGCGGCAGACCCAGGCCCATACCGCCTACTTAGAGGGCAGCACGCCGGATGTAACGGATCCCAACGCGGTGCCCCAGGTGCTGGTCATCACCCCCAGTCAGCCCGCCCCCTCCATTGACGGGGATGTGCTTTATGAAGATGTTGTGGGCGCCCTCCGGGAGGGACGGCTGGAAGCCCTTTATTCCGGCCCCATGGGGCAGACCGTTCCCGAGCTGGCGGATTTGCAGGCGATCTACGACGAAAATTGCTTTGCGCCCCAGGAGCCCACCATTGATAAGAAGACCCTGGAGGTCACTCCCGGGAAGCCGGGCTATGTATTTGATGTGGGCCGCGCCCGGGAGCAGATGCTTCATCAGGGAGCCGAGGAGCTCCGGATTCCGCTGGAAATCGTACAGCCCACCATTTCCGACCAGGATGTATACTTCCAGGATGTGCTGGGCCACTGCGAGACCCCCCACGGGGACAACGAAAAGCGCAATACCAATCTGCGGCTTGCCTGCGCCAGCCTGGACGGCCTTGTTCTGCAGCCCGGGCAGGAGTTCTCCTATAACGACACACTGGGCGAGCGCACCAAGGAAAAGGGCTATATGCCCGCCCCCGCCTACTCCGGCACCACCCTGGTGGATTCTCTGGGGGGCGGCATCTGCCAGGTGAGCTCCACCCTGTACCTGGCCAGCGTCTACGCGGAGCTGACGGTTCTGGAACGGGTGAACCACGGGTTCCCGGTACACTACATCCCCTACGGCATGGACGCCACGGTGAACTGGGGCTTTACGGACCTGAAGCTGCGCAACGACTCCCCCCTGCCGGTGAAAATTCACGCGGAGGAATCCGACGGCTATGTGCGCATCGACATTCTGGGCACCGAAACCCGGGATTACGACATTGAAATGTCCTACAGCGTAGGCGGCCGCCATGTGAAAACCTTTGTGACCAAAAAGGACAAGGCCACCGGAGAGGTGCTCTCCAAGGACTTTGTGGCCCTGTCCAGCTATATGGAGGATGTGTTCCAGTAAAAATGCACCGCCGCACCGGTTTCCCGTGCGGCGGTTCTTCTTATTCATCCAAGAATACCGCAAGCTCTGAAAGGGCCTTGCGTTTTTTCTCCCGGGGCTGGTCCTTTTCTCCGGGGTAGCCCAGCGTGATCACCAGCCGCACCGGGGCGGAAAGGCCGCAGACGGAGCGGAGCTTTTCGTCATCCAGCCAGCCCAGGATGCAGCTTCCCAGGCCCAGGGACGCTGCCTCGGCGGTGATGTAGGCCGACAGGATGCCAATGTCCATGGAGCGGTAATCATTCTTTTTGAGCTTGGCCCCCACCGCCGCGGAGCGGACATAGGGCTCCTCGGAAATCACCAGCAGCACGGGAGCCTGGTCGGCAAACTTGTTCATGCCCATGCCGGAAACCGCCCGGGCGGCCTTTTTTGCCTGCTTCCCCCGGCAGACCGTGATTTTATAGGGCTGGCCGTTGCAGGCAGAAGGGGAAAGCCTGGCCGCTTCCAGCACGGCAGAGAGTTTATCCTCCTCCACTTCCCTTTCCGGATCGTAGCTCCGGCAGGACTGGCGGGTTTTTGCGATGGTGAGAAAATCCATAATAGCCTCCTTGATGAATGAGATGCAGCGGAAAGTTTGGAGATGTCGAATTAACAATTGACAATTGACAGTTGACAATTGTGGTATCCCTTCGGGATGAATTTGAATCTCTTGGGAAGCTCTGAATAAGTCGGCAAGCGCTGACAGCGAGAGCTTTTGATTTGACAGAAGGTTTGGAAAACAGAGGAATACTGTATGTATTTCCTGTTTTTCAAACTGCACTGTGAGAGCAAATGATCCGCTGCTCAGCCGCAGACGATTTGTTCAGAGGTTCCCGAAATGATCAAATTTGAAAAATGCACAAAGGGACGTTTGCCGCGAAAAGCTTACCGCCTTCCGTAGGGGCGGGCGTCCTCGACCAAGCGGCAGCAGTTCGTTTCCTTTTTCGGGAACGTCAGGCGAATTCGGAAGGCTGTACCCGGGAAGTCCAGGAGGCCTGCCCCTACGGGAAAAACATCCAGTTCCCAAGGAAACGAATCCAGCGGCAATTCCCGTCTATTACCAAATTGTCAATTGTCCATTGTCAATTGTCATCTCCTGTGAAAAACAGGGCCTCCCCGGGGGGAGGCCTGTCTGCTTATTCGATGACCATGATCCAGCCTTCGGGGGCGGGAATGGTGCCCATCTGGATACCGGTGAGGGTCTTGTAGAGCTTTTCCACCACAGTGCCCATTCCGGCGTAGGTGTACTCCTTGCCGTGGTCCACGATCTTGCCGATGGGAGAGATCACCGCCGCGGTGCCGCACAGACCGGCCTCCGCGAAGTCACCCAGCTCATCGACACCCACCACACGCTCTTCCACCTCCAGGTTCAGGTAATCCTTGGCCACCTGGACCAGAGAACGGCGGGTGATGGAGGGCAGGATGGTATCGGACTTGGGAACCACCAGCTTGCCGTCCTTGGTGACAAACAGGATGTTGGCACCGCCGGTCTCCTCAATGTGGGTGCGGGTAGCGGAATCCACGTAGAGGTTTTCGTCGTAGCCCTGCTCATGGGCCTCCACAATGTTATAAAGGCTCATGGCGTAATTGAGGCCCGCCTTGATGTGACCGGTGCCTCTGGGGGCCGCCCGGTCCAGATCGGAAACCCGCAGGGTCAGGGGCCGGACACCGCCCTTGAAGTAGGGGCCCACGGGGGTGCCGAAGACACGGAACTGGAACTCGTTGGCAGGCTTGACGCCGATAATGGCATCGGAGCCGAACATATAGGGCCGCAGGTACAGGCTGGCGCCGGAGCCGAAGGGGGGCACCCAGGCGGCGTTGGCCTTGACGGTCTGGTAAATGGCATCCAGGAACCGCTCCTTGGGGAATACGGGCATCTTCATCCGCTGGCAGGACTGGATCATCCGCTCGGCGTTCAGGTCCGGACGGAAGCAGACGGTCTTGCCCTCTTCGGTGGTGTAGGCCTTCATGCCCTCAAAAACGGTCTGGGCATACTGCAAGACGCAGGCGCACTCGCTCATGGTGATGGTTGCGTCGGTGGTCAGGGTGCCGGCATCCCAGGCGCCATCCTTATAATTGGAAACATAACGGTAATCGGTCTGCACATAGCCAAAGCCAAGGTTGGACCAATCGATATTCTTCTTTTCCATAGCGGAACAACTCCCTTTTTCTCTGTGATTATCCCATTCTAGCACTTTCAATGTCGCAGGTCAAGAGAAAAATGCGCACAGGGCGGACAGATGTCCTTAAGAATGCCTTCCTACGGGAAGGAGAATGTAGATGAATTGACAATGAAGGAATCCCCTGCGGGGATGATTCAATATTTTTACAGTGATTTATGAAATAGATTAAAAATGTCCAGGTTCGTTTCCTTGGGAACCGGATGTTTTTCCCGTAGGGGAAGGCCTCCTGGACTTCCCGGGTACAGCTTTCCGAATTCGCCTGACGTTCCCAAAAAAGGAAATGCACTGCTGCCGGGCGGTCGAGGACGCCCGCCCCTACGGAAGGCGGTAAGATTTTCGCGGCAAACATCCCTTTGTGCATTTTTCAAATAGGATCATTTGGTGTGTACAAATTTAAATTCATCCCGAAGGGATACAACAATTGTCAATTGGCTCCCCGCGGGAAACACAGGGCTTTACTTCAAAATCAGCTCCTCCAGGGTGCGCTTGGGGACATAATGGGTGCCCTTGTCGTCCCGGTAGTAGGTGGTATTGCCGTCGGGGCCCACATCGGTGATGCGGATGTCCTCCATGGGCGCGCCCAGGGCCAGCACCAGCTGGGGCTTCAGGAAGTCTTCCAGCCCCAAAACCATTTTCAGCTCCCCGGCGGAGAAGGAAGCAATCATGCATCCGCCCAATCCCAGCTCGTTGGCTGCCAAAAGCATGGTCTGGGCGGCAATGCCCACATCCTTCTGGAAGGCGCAGGGCGAATCGTTCAGCCGGTAGTCCTGGCAGATCACAATGAAGGCCTGGGGGCAGGTGCCGGGATAGGGCAGGTTCAGCTCCTTCAGGGCACCGGCCCACTTGGTCAGGGGCTGCACCTTTTGGAGCATTTCCGGAGTGTTCACCAGGGCGTATTTGAGCACCTGGGCATTCCGGGCGGAGGGGGTATAGCGGGCGCACTCCACAAGGTAGCGCAGCTCTTCATCGGTAACAGGCCGGTCCTCCCGGAAGCCCCGGACGGAGCGGGCTCTTTTTACAAGATCCAGAAACATATTTTTCTTCCTTTCTCTTTGGTTGTTTTATCTTACCACGGCCTGTCAAAAATTGCAAGGTTGGGTCGAATCCCCATTTACTTTTGCCCGCCTTGCCTGTATAATACACTCGATATTGAAATGACCTAGGAGGATCATCATGGATTACGCAAAAGAATCCCTGCGGCTCCACGCCCAGTGGAAAGGTAAAATTGAAGTGAAGGCCGTGCCCCCGGTGGAAACCAAGGACGACCTGTCCCTGGCCTACACCCCCGGTGTTGCCGCCCCCTGCCTGGAAATTCAGAAGGACGTGAACAAGTCCTATGAGCTGACCCGGCGGCACAACCTCTGCGCTGTCATCACCGACGGCACTGCCGTGCTGGGCCTGGGCGACATCGGCCCCGAGGCCGGTATGCCCGTGATGGAGGGCAAGTGCGTCCTCTTCAAAGCCTTCGGAGATGTGGATGCCTTCCCTCTGTGCGTCAAGACCAAGGATGTGGACGAGTTTGTAAACGCCGTTTACCTGATGTCCGGCTCCTTCGGCGGCATCAATCTGGAGGATATTTCCGCCCCCCGGTGCTTTGAAATCGAGCGGAAGCTGAAGGAAAAGTGCGACATTCCCATCTTCCATGACGACCAGCACGGCACCGCCGTCATCACCCTGGCAGGTCTGACCAACGCCCTGAAGGTGGTGGGCAAGCGCAAGGAGGACGTGAAGATCGTCACCTCCGGCGCGGGCGCCGCCGCCATTGCCATTGTGAAGCTGCTGCTGTCCGCCGGTTTCCGGAACATCGTTATGACCGACCGGCAGGGCGCCATCTACGCAGGACGGGAGGGGCTCAACTGGATCAAAAAAGAAATGGCAGAGGTCACCAATCTGCAAAAGGAAACCGGCAAGCTCTCCGACGTCATCCAGGGCGCGGATGTGTTCATCGGTGTGTCCGCTCCCGGCACCCTGACCACGCAGATGGTGAAAACCATGGCTCGTGACGCCATCGTCTTCGCCTGCGCCAACCCCACCCCGGAGATCTTCCCGGAGGATGCCAAGGCAGGCGGCGCCAAGGTGGTATCCACCGGCCGCAGCGACTACCCCAACCAGATCAACAACGTGCTGGCCTTCCCCGGCATTTTCCGGGGCGCCTTTGATGTGCGGGCCAGCGACATCAACGAGGAGATGAAAATGGCCGCCGCGGAGGCCCTGGCAGGTCTGGTTTCCGATGAGGAGCTCAGCGCCGACTACATCATCCCCGCCGCCTTCGACAAGCGGGTAGGCCCCGCTGTTGCCAAGGCCGTAGCCGAAGCCGCCAGAAGAACCGGCGTGGCAAGGATCTGAACAATGTCGGCATGGCCGACAGCAAGTGCGTTACGAACGTTGGGCACAAGGTACAGCTGCCGCTGGGCCCCTCGACCAGTGACGCTTCCGCAAATTAGGAATTTGTTGCGTTGACAATTGACAATGCGAATCAAGAGTTTAAATACGGAAGACGCTGAAATATCAGAACCGTATGTCATCCTGAGCGGAGCGCGAAGCGCGCAGTCGAAGGATCTTTCCCGTGATTTGACCGTACTGCGGGGCGAAGGTAGAAGATCCTTCGACTCGCTGCGCTCGCTCAGGATGACAACGTTTTTCCTTTCTTCACTGGTTTCATAAGATATAGAAGCCTACTTGGCTCCCTCTTTTAGGGAGCCAAGGGCTGCTGCCACTCAATCCACCTTTGGAAGCGCTTTGCCTGTGGAAAAATATGCAGTGAACAGCACAAAAAGCATCAGATTGTGGCCGATCATGCAGGCCCAGGCGGAGACCAGGCCCAGCCCCAAAAGCCGGGTGCAGACAAAGGTTCCCAGAATGCGGATGCCCCACATACCGGCAATGTTGAACACAAAGGGGGCTTCCGTTCTGCCCGTGCCCTGCATCAGGCCCTCCAGAACAATGGGAACGCCGTAGAAGGGCTCCGAAACCGCCACCATCCGCAAAACTGTAATGCCCAGCCCGGCAACATCGGGATCTCTGGTAAAGAGGCCCACCAGCTGGGGGGCAAAGAGGAACAATAGTCCGCCGGAGAGCACCATGAGCCCGATTTCCAGGGGCAGGAAGGTGCCTGCCAGGCTGCGGAGCCGCTTTCCGTCCCGGGCCCCCAGGGCATTGCCCGCCAGGGTTGCGGCGGCGGTCTGCATCCCCCAGCCGGGGATATAGAACAGGGACTCCACCGTATTGGCGATGGTATGGGCGGCGGCGGACACATCGCCCAGGGCGTTGATCATGGAGGCAAAGGCCACATAGCCCAGAGAGGTGCCGAACCGCTGGAGCATATTGGGAATGGCCACCCGGAAGCAGGGCTTCAGCACCTGAAGATCCGGGGCAAACCGAGCGCCCCTGGGGGAAACGGACCGGTGGTTCCAGAGCCGGACCAGCATGGCGATGCCCCCATAGGTGTAGGCCAGGGCACTGGCCGCCGCGGCGCCGTTGATGCCCCAGCCCGCCCCCCAGAGGGGGATGGACACGCCGAAAAACAGGACCCTTCTGCTGGGGTAGATCAGCAGGAAGTTCAGAAACACATTGATGGCATTGACCTGGATGCCCACCCGCATGGGGGTCCGGGTATCCCCCACCGCCCGCAGCACCGTACCGAAAAGGATGCTCATGGCGCGGAACAGCATGGGGGCGTAGAGGATGCGGAAATACATACTGGCCGCCTCCCGGATCTCCGGGGCCACCTGCATCCATCTGACAATGGAATCGCTGAGTCCGGTGGTCAGGGCCGTTAACACGATGCCCACCACCAGCGCGGCCATGACGGACTGGGCGGAGGCCCGTTTGGCCTTTTCCTCCTCCCCTGCCCCAAAGGCCTGGGAGATGTAGGCCAGAAAGCCCACGCCGATGGCGGAAACGGTGCTGCCCACCAGCCAGGATACGGTGCCGGTGGCCCCCACCGCGGCGGTGGCCTGGGTGCCCAGGGAGCCCACCATGGCGGTATCGATATACTGCACCGCGGTCTGCATCAGCTCTTCCAGCATGGTGGGCCAGGCCAGGGCAAAAATCACGCCCAGAAGCCGGGCGTCCGGTTTTCTTTTTTTCATAGCGCCTCCGGTATTGCTTGGAAAAATCCTCCCGCCCTTGCAGGCGGGAGGTCATTGTTTATCTTGCCCGGGTTGCGATTTCGTCCCTCACCTTGGCAATGAAGTCGTCCAGCTTCATGACGCTGGTTTCGTCCGTATCCCGGTTCCGGACGGAAATGGTGCCCTCCTCGGCTTCCTTGGCGCCCAGAATCAGCATATAGGGCGCCCGGTCCACCTGGCGGGCCTCCCGGATCTTGTAGCCGATCTTCTCGTTGCGCTCGTCCAGCTGAGTGCGGATGTTGGCGTCCTCCAGAGCCTGGTTCACCGTTCTGGCGTAGTCCAGGGTCTTCTCGGAAACGGGCAGCACCTTGACCTGCAAAGGAGCCAGCCATACGGGGAATTTGCCCTTGGTCTCCTCAATCATGTAGGCCATGAAGCGGTCCAGGGAGCCCAGAATGGCCCGGTGCAGCACCACGGGGGTCTGCTCCTTGTTGTCAGAATCCACATACTTCAGGTCAAACTTGGCGGGCAGGCAGAAGTCCAGCTGGCAGGTGGACAGGGTGTATTCCGCGCCCACAGCGGGCTTGACGTTCACGTCCAGCTTGGGGCCGTAGAAGGCAGCCTCGCCGATCTCCTCGGTGAAGTCGATGCCCAGCTCGGTGAGCACCTCCCGGAGGGCAGACTCCGCCTTGTCCCACATGGCGTCATCGGGATGGTACTTGACCTTATCCTCCGGATCCCGCAGAGACAGCACACAGCGGTAATCGGTGATGCCGAAATCCTTGTAAACATCCGCGATCAGGTTGACCACCTTGGCCACCTCGTCCTTGATCTGGTCGGGAGTGACGAACAGGTGGGCGTCGTTCTGGCAGAAGTGACGGCCACGCTCGATGCCCTTCAGGGTGCCGCTGGACTCGTAACGGAAGTCGTGGGCGATTTCGCCGATGCGGATGGGCAGCTCCCGGTAGGAGTGGGGACGGTTGGCGTAGATCATCATGTGGTGGGGGCAGTTCATGGGA
Organism: Oscillospiraceae bacterium; assembly: GCA_017622995.1. Lineage (GTDB taxonomy): Bacteria > Bacillota > Clostridia > Oscillospirales > Oscillospiraceae > Faecousia. The sequence goes on along the minus strand of JAGAQA010000001.1, from coordinate 14,879 downwards.
CGCAGGACGAAGCTTTCGCCGTCCACCTCCATGGCGGGGAACATATTGTCCTTATAGTGTGCCCAGTGGCCGGAGGTCTGGTACAGGGCCACGGTGCCCACGCAGGGGGTCATTACATGCTGGTAGCCCAGCTTCCGCTCTTTTTCCTTGATATAGTTTTCCAGCTCCTGCCACACCGTGTAGCCTCTGGGCAGGAACATGGGCAGGCCCCGGCCCACCAGCTCGTCGGTCATAAACAGGCCCATTTCCTTGCCGATCTTCCGGTGGTCTCTGGCCTTGGCCTCCTCCTGCTGCTTGACGTACTCCTCCAGCTCCTCGTTGGAAGCGAAGGCAACGCCGTTGATCCGGGTGAGCATCTTGTTGTTGGCGTCGTTCTTCCAGTAGGCGCCGGACTGCTGGGTGATCTTAAAGGCCTTCAGGCCCTTGGTGTAGGTCATGTGGGGGCCGACGCACATATCAATGTAGTCGCCCTGCTGGTAGAAGCTGATGACGGCATCCTCGGGCAGGTCGCCGATGTGCTCCTCCTTATACTTGGCGTGACGCTCCTGCATCAGCTTGATGGCCTCGTCTCTGGGCAGGATGAAGGGCTTGATGGGCAGATTTGCCTTGACGATCTTCTTCATCTCTTTTTCAATTTCCAGGAGATCCTCGTCGGTGAGCTTTCTGTCGCCGAAGTCCACATCGTAGTAGAAGCCCTTTTCGGTAGCGGGGCCGTAGGCAAAGTCCGCATCGGGATACAGATGCTGGATGGCCTGGGCCATGATGTGGGCAGCGGTGTGGCGCAGAACGTGCTGCTGCTCTTCCGCGGGGCACTCGGCAACGGTGCCGTCTTTGTAGATGATTTTCATAGTATCGCTCCTTTTCTGAGTGTAGGGACGCAAAAAAGCACCCCTGGATTTCCAAGGGTGCTTTGAGAAAGCACGGTTCCACCTTGACTTTTCACTCACAGCCCACTGTCGCGGGGATACACGGCCCGCTTGCGCCCAAAAGGGCTTTCTCACGGGCGGCTCAGAAGCGGTCTCCTCCGGGTCCCGACGGCAGGCTTTCAGCACAGGGCCTGTCTCTCTGGGAAGGGAATCACACGGATTCGGTCTTCATCAACGCATCTTTTTGAAGTATAGCACTTTTCTGCGCAAAGTGCAACCACCTTTTTAAAAAAAGTATCCACCGGGCGATCGGGGACGCCCGCCCCTACTTTTCGCGGCAAACGTCCCTTTGTGCTTTTTTCAAATATAATCATTTACAGATTCAAATTCATCCCGCAGGGATACCATAATTGTCAATTGTCCATTGTCAATTGTCAATTTACGAAGTCACTTTCCCGTGGAGCCAAAGCCGCCTGCGCCACGGAGGGTTTCGTCCAGGCTTTCCCCTTCCACATAGCGGGGCCGCAGGATGGGGGTCACCACCAGCTGGGCCACCCGGTCCCCGTGGTGAACGGTCCGGGTTTCTCCGCCGTGGTTGTGCAGGGCGATCAGGAACTCCCCACGATAGTCGCTGTCGATGACGCCCACCTTATTGGCAGGGGCCAAATCCTGCTTACAGGCCATGCCGCTGCGGGCATAGATTAAGCCCACATAGCCCCTGGGCAGGGCCATGGCAAGGCCCGTGGGAATGAACACGGTCTGCCCCGGTTTGATTTCCACAGCTTCTTCCAGGCAGGCATACAGGTCCGCCCCGGCGGCCTCTTCCGAGCCGAAGGAGGGCAGCATGGCCCCCGGGCGGAGTTTTTTCACGGTTACCGTTTCCATTCCTTCATTCCCTTTCCCTGATTCTGCCAGTCCTGCCAGAGAACGATTTCCCCAAGCCTTCTGGTGGCGGGCACATCGATGATGCGCTGATTTTCGGAGCCCCGGAACCGGAGGGACAGATTCTTCTTTTCCTCCACAAAGGGGCCGTCCACCAACACATCCAGGTAGCTCAGATATTCCTCCGTAACAGGCCAATCCCCCAGGGTGCCGGAGGCGATTTTTTCATACAGGTAGCCGGAAAAGGCCCAGATGCTTTTTTCCGGATAGGCTGCCTTGACCCTGCGCAGAAGCTCCACAATGGGCCCCTGATTCTGGGGCTCAAAGGGTTCGCCCCCCAGAAGGGTCAGCCCCTTGATATAGTCGGGCTTCAGAAGCGCCAGCAGCTCCTCAATGGTCTCCTCCGTAAAGGGCTGGCCGTAGTCAAAATCCCAGGCCACCTCATTGAAGCAGCCCTTGCAGTGGTGGGTGCAGCCGGAGACAAACAGGCTGACCCGGACACCGGGGCCGTTGGCAATGTCACAATTTTTGATGACTGCGTAGTTCATAACGCACTTCCTTATTTCTTTACTTCATCCGTATCGGGGAAGGTGCTGCGGTATTCCTCCCACAGCTCCATATGGTCTTTCTTCCGCAGGCCCCGGATCACCAGCCGGCGGACGGTATCGTAGATGACGGCAAACAGCGGCACGCAGATGATCATACCCACAATGCCCCACAGGCCGCCGAAGAGAATAATGGCAAACATGACCCAGAAGCCGGAAAGGCCCGTCCGGTTGCCCAGAATCTTGGGGCCGATGACGTTGCCGTCCAGCTGCTGCAGCACCAGCACGAAGATCACAAACCACAGCGCCTTCATAGGGCTTTCAATGAGGATCAGCAGGGTTGCGGGCACTGCGCCGATGACCGGGCCGAAGAAGGGAATGATATTGGTCACACCCACCAGAACCGATACCAGCAGGGCGTTGGGAATCCGCAGGGCGGAGCAGCCCACATAGCACAGCACGCCCACAATGGCGGAATCCATGATCTTGCCGTCGATAAAGCCGCCGAACATCCGGTCCACGAACTTTGCTTCTTCCAGAATCAGCTCTGCCCACCGGTCGGGGAAGGCGCTGCGCACAATGAGCACCGCCTGACGGCCAAACCGTTTCCGGCCGTGGAGCACATAGATGGCCACGATCAGGCCAATGAGGATGTTGTACAGGAACTTCATCACCCGCACCACGCTGGTGCCCACGCCGCTGACAATGTTGGACACCTGGGGAATGACGTTTTCCCGGACCCAGGTATCAATGTCCTTGAAATAGGTCTGGTAGTTCTCGTTGAAGAAGCTCACCAGATGCTCGTCCTCTCCAAAGGTGCTGCCGGCCCAGCCGATGAGCTGCTCCATTTTTCCGGGGAGGCTGTTCCACAGGGTCACCACGCTGTTCACCAGCTGGGGCAGCACCATGGTCAGCAGGGCGTATACCACCAGAATGCCGATGACCAAACTGGAGAACACCGCCGCCGCGTTGGCAAAGCGCTTGAGCTTTTTCGCAAAATGCATCTGGAAAAAGGCTTCCAAAGCGTTACACAGGGGCCGCAGCAGATAAGCCATCACGCCGCCGTAGATAAAGGGGGCCAGGATGGCGCTGAGCTCCCCCAGCAGCTTTCCCACACCCTGAAGCCGGTACAGCAGGAAGAACAACAGAATACTCAGGCTGATGGCGCCGAAACCGGCCATCATGCCATAGAAATACCGCTGCTTTCGGGGATCAATCATATGCATCAACTCGTTTCTTGGTCTTTGCGTTTAGTATATCAGCCCAAGGGAAGGGATAAATGAACAAATTATGAACATTTGATTTCCCCGTAGCCGTCCCCTTTCCGGTTTCGGGGGATTGTTTACAAAAACTTCTCACCCGCCTCCCCTGCCGCTCTTGCCAAAGATATGGATTTGGGGTAAAATAGGTTAAATCCTACACAAGGAGTGGTTTTATGTACTACTATTACGGGTTCGACTGGACCTATGTGGTGCTGGTGCTGCCCTGCATTCTTCTGTCCCTCTGGGCCAGCGCCAATGTAAACAGCACCTTCAAGCGCTATTCCGGGCAATACTCCCGCCGGGGGCTCACCGGCGCCCAGGCGGCGGAGCGGGTGCTCCGGGCCAACGGGGTTACCAATGTGCGCATTGAGCGGGTCAGCGGGAATCTCACCGATCACTTTGACCCCAAAAGCAGCGTGATTCGTCTGTCCGACAATGTTTACGGCAATACCTCCACCGCCGCCATCGGCGTTGCCTGCCATGAGGCGGGCCACGCGGTACAGTATGCCCAGGACTACGCCCCCATCCGCATCCGTTCCGCGGTGATCCCCGCCACCAACCTGGGCAGCAAGCTGGCCATGCCCCTGATTCTTCTGGGGCTGCTGATCGGTTTCATGGGGGATCTCTCCTACTTCCTGATTTATCTGGGCATCGGCTGCTTTGGCCTCAGCCTGGTATTCCAGCTGGTGACCCTGCCGGTGGAATTTGACGCCAGCCGCCGGGCCATGGCCGCCATCGCCCAATCGGAGCTGCTGACGGAGGAGGAGCAGCGGGGGGCCAGAAAAACCCTGACCGCCGCCGCCCTGACCTATGTGGCCGCCACCGCCGTGGCCCTTTCCCAGCTGCTGCGGCTTCTGGTGCTCTTCGGCGGACGAAGAAAAAACGATTGATCTCCTCCGGAGCCCCGGCTTGACTTTCCGTACCAATTCTCTTATAATGCAACCCGTGTGAAGAATTTATGGAAACGGGTGAGTTTTGTGGATGAACTGATCAATATGTATATGGAAATGGGCGTATCTCCCGGTGTTTACGCCTACGGGCAGAAGGCTCTGGAGGCCCTCCGGGACCGTTTTGCCGCCATTGACGCCATCGCCGAATACAACCAGGCCAAGGTGCTCTCCGCCATGCAGCGCAACCGGGTTTCCGCCGCCTGCTTCGCCGCCACCACCGGCTACGGCTATGACGATCTGGGACGGGATACGCTGGAAAAGGTCTACGCCGATGTATTTCACACGGAAGCGGCCCTGGTCCGGCCCCAGATCACCTGCGGCACCCATGCCCTGACGGTGGCCCTCAGCGCCAACCTTCTGCCCGGTGACGAGCTGCTGTCCCCGGTGGGTCTGCCCTACGACACCCTGCAGGAGGTCATCGGCATCCGGGAAAGCCCCTGCTCCCTGGCAGAGTACGGGGTTACCTACCGGCAGGTGGATCTGCTCCCCGGCGGCGAATTTGACTACGAAGGGATCCGCGCCGCCATCAATGAAAAAACCAAGCTCATAACCATTCAGCGCTCCAAGGGCTACGCCACCCGGCCCACCTTCTCCGTGGCCCAAATCGGCAAGCTGATTGCCTTCTGCAAGTCCTGCAAGCCCGATGTAAAGATCATGGTGGACAACTGCTACGGCGAATTTGTGGAAACCATGGAGCCCTCGGATGTGGGGGCGGATATGGTGGTGGGCTCCCTGATCAAAAATCCCGGCGGCGGTCTGGCCCCCATCGGCGGCTACATCTGCGGCACCCGGGAATGCGTGGCCCGGTGCGCCTACCGGCTGTCCGCCCCCGGTCTGGGCCAGGAGGTCGGCGCCAACCTGGGGCTGATGACCAGCTTGTTCCAGGGCTTTTTCCTGGCGCCCACGGTGGTTGCCGGTGCGGAAAAGGGGGCCATCTTCGCCGCCAGCCTCTATGAGCCCCTGGGCTTTCGCTGCGTGCCCGGCGCCGGGGAAACCCGCCACGACATCATCCAGGCGGTGGAGCTGGGCAGTGAAAAGGCCATGATTGCCTTCTGCAAGGGCATTCAGGCCGCCGCCCCGGTGGATTCCTTTGCCGCTCCCCTGCCCTGGGATATGCCGGGCTACGATGATCAGGTGATCATGGCCGCCGGCGCCTTCATTCAGGGCTCTTCCATTGAGCTGTCGGCCGACGGCCCCATCCGGGAGCCCTATGCCGTTTACTTCCAGGGCGGACTTACCTGGTATCATGCCAAGCTGGGCATCCTGATGAGCCTGCAGGAGCTGGTAAACGCCGGACTGGTGACGCTGTAACAAAAATACAGGACCTGCCGCAAATGCCGCGGCAGGTCCTTTTTCGCAAAACGTAACCGGGGCCGCTGCGGCAATGCAGCGGCCCCGGTTTGTTTATTTGGTATCCAGAACGATTCTGCCCTCCTCCATCCGGGCAGAAACCCCATGGATGGGGCTTTCGAAGGAATCGATAATGGCCTCGCTGATGGGATCCTCCAGCTCCTTTTCGATGGTCCGGCGCAGATTCCGGGCGCCGTAGGTGACGGAGAAGGCTTTGTCCACCAGATGATCCCGGACCTCCTGGGTCCAGCTGAAATCCAGCTCCCGAAGGGCAAGGCTCTGCCGGAGCTCGCCCAGCATAATGTCGGCGATCCCGCCGAAATTCTCCCTGGTCAGGTGATGGAAGGTAATGATCTCGTCCACCCGGTTCAGGAATTCCGGCCGCAGGAAGCCCCGGAGGGCCGCCATGGTTTTCTCGGTAACCTGGTCCATATCCGTCCGGCCAAAGCCCATTCCGGCCACGCCGCCGTCGGAGCCCGCGTTGGTGGTCATCACAATCACGGTGTTTTCAAAGCTCACCAGCCTGCCCTGGGCATCGGTGATGCGGCCGTCGTCCAGCACCTGCAAAAGAATGTTCAGCACATCCGGGTGAGCCTTTTCAATCTCGTCAAAGAGGACCACGCTGTAGGGCTTCCGGCGGATGGTTTCCGTCAGCTGGCCCGCCTCGTCATAGCCCACATAGCCGGGAGGAGAGCCAATGAGCTTGGCAACCGCGTGCTTTTCCATATACTCGGACATATCCACCCGGACCAGAGCATCCACGCTGTCGAAGAGGTCATTTGCCAAGGTTTTCACCAGCTCCGTCTTGCCCACGCCGGTGGGACCGGCAAAGATGAAGGACACCGGTCTTCTCTTGGGGCTGATGCCCACCCGGCCCCGGCGGATGGCCCGGGCCACAGCCTGCACCGCGTGATCCTGACCCACAATGTGCTCTTTCAGCCGGTCTTCCATACCCTTGAGCTGCTTGTACTCCTGGGCCTTGATCTTGGAGGCGGGGATCTTGGTCCACAGCTCGATGATCCGGGCCAGATTGTCCATGGTCACGGCGGGGGCGGGCAGTTTGTCCAGCTCCTCGATTTCTCCAGCCAGCTGGCACAGCTTGCTGCGCAGGGTGGCAATCCGCTCAAAATCCGTATGCTCTGTATCCTCGTTCAGCACCCGCAGCTCCAGCTCGTAGTCGTCCCGCTCTTTTTTGAGCTCTGCCAGACGGGAAATTTCCTTGCAGCGGAGGTTCACATCGGAGCAGGCCTCGTCCAGCAGGTCAATGGCCTTATCCGGCAGGAACCGGTCGGTGATGTACCGCTCGGAGAGCAGCACACACTGCCTGGCGATCTCCGGGGAGATGGTGACCCCGTGGAAGGCGGCATAGGTTTTGGCAATGCCCTGAAGGATCTGGGTGGATTCCTCGATGGTGGGCTCGCTGACCGTCACCGGCTGGAACCGGCGCTCCAGAGCCGCGTCCTTTTCAATATACTTGCGGTACTCCTTGAAGGTGGTGGCGCCGATGACCTGAATCTCCCCCCGGGACAGGGGGGGCTTCAGGATATTGGCCGCGTTCATGCTGCCCTCCGCATCTCCGGCGCCCACCAGATTATGGACCTCGTCAATCACCAGAATGATGTTGCCGCACTCCTTGATTTCACTGATCAGGCTCTTCATCCGGCTTTCGAACTGGCCCCGGAACTGGGTCCCGGCAACCAAGGCAGTCAGGTCCAGCAGGAATACCTCTTTGTTCCGCAGCTTATAGGGCACCTCTCCGGCGGCAATCCGCTGGGCCAGGCCCTCGGCAATGGCGGTTTTGCCCACGCCGGGCTCGCCCACCAGGCAGGGGTTGTTCTTCTGGCGGCGGTTCAGGATCTGGATCACCCGCTCGGTTTCCACATCCCGGCCGATGACCTTGTCCAGTGTCCCCGCCCGGGCCCGGGAGGTCAGATCCATGCAGTAGTTATCCAGGAACTTGTGCTTGCTCTTTTTGGGCTTTTGGGTTTCCTTCTCCTGCTCCTTTTTTTCCTCGCCGGTCTGTTTGGGCGGGCCCCCAAAGAGCTGATTCATCAGGGGGAAGGTGGCGGTACGGCTGTCCATATCATCCTCGTCGCCTTCGGAATCGTCCCGCTGGCCGAACATGGAGCTCATTTCATCCGAGATCATGTCCAGGTCCTCGTTGCTCAGGCCCATCTGCTTCACCGCCTGGTCAATCTGGGGAATGCCCAGACTCCGGGCGCATTTCAGGCAGTAGCCTTCATTCAGGGTCACGCCGTTTTCGATCTTGCTGATGAAGATCACGGCCACATTTTTCTTGCATTTGGTACACATTTTGGGCTGCATCGCCATTCACTCCTTACAAAAGCGGCCTTATCGCCGCCTCCGGTTCCCACAGACAGGGAAATCCAGCTTGATTACCAAGAAGTATATCACAGATTTCCGAAAAAGGGAAAACAAATTATTAAGAATAGGGGCTGTCTAATGAGACAGCCCCTTGGAGGATTCAGATTTTCTCAGCCACGAAATCGTCTACCAGAGCCAGGGCGTTGTCCACCTTGATGGGGTCCTTGCCGCCGCCCATGGCGCTGTCGGGCTTGCCGCCGCCGGAGCCGCCGCAGGCGCTGCATACCAGCTTCACCAGCTCCCCTGCCTTGATGCCCTTTTGTACCGCTTCCTTGCCGCAGACAGCCAGGAAGGTGGGTTTCTCCCCGTTAATGGAGGCCAGCACGGCAACCACCCGGGGATCCTTGTCCCGGAGCATATCGCCCATCTGGCGCAGCTTATTCGCGTCGGCCTTGGGCACCACCGCAGTCATGACCTTCAGGCCGCCCACCTCATGGGCGCCGAACAGGTAGCGCTCCACCTCACCGGCGGATTCCTTGGCCCGGTACTGCTCGATGGACCGGCGGAGCTCCCGGATTTCATCCATGTGGGCCTGAACCTTGTTCAGCAGCTCCAGGGGCTTGACCTTCAGCCTGCCGGCGGTTTCACTCAGCATGGCCCGGTTGGCCTCCAGCTTTGCAAGGCAGGCCTTGCCGGTGTAGGCCTCGATCCGGCGGACACCGGAGGCAACGCTGCCCTCGCTCTCAATCTCGAAGGGGCCCACCTTGGCGGTATTGTCCAGATGGGTGCCGCCGCAGAACTCCACGGAGTAGCCGCCCATGTTGACAACCCGAACCACATCGCCGTACTTCTCACTGAACAGGGCCGTTGCGCCCAGCTTTTTGGCTTCCTCAATGGGCATCTCCCGGGTGACAATGGGGTAGCCCTCCAGAATGGCGTTCTGCACAATGGAATTGACCTTTGCCAGCTCCTCGGGGGTTACGGCGGAGTAGTGGGTAAAGTCAAAACGCAGATAGTCGGGCTCCACCAGAGAGCCTGCCTGGTGCACATGCTCGCCCAGTACGCTCACCAGGGCCTTCTGCAGCAGGTGGGTGGCGGAGTGGGCACGCATCACGGCCTTCCGGCGGTCCACATCGATGGAGGCGCAGACCAGGTCATCCACATGGATGGCCCCCCGGTTCAGCTTGCCGTAGTGCAGGTACTTGCCGCCCTTGTCCTTCTGGACGTTGGTCACTTCAAAGCGGCTTTCGCCCAGCATGATCACGCCATGGTCCGCCACCTGGCCGCCCATTTCGGCATAGAAGGGGGTCTTGTCCAGCACCAGGATGCCGCTTTCGCCGCCGGAGATGGCGCCGGAGACCTCCTCGCCCACGCAGATGGCCAGAACCTTTGCCTCGCAGTTGAAGCAGTCATAGCCCACAAACTGGGTGGGGGTGTTGTCCAGGCCCAGATCGATGCCGGCCCAGGCCAGATCGCCCAGGGCCTTCCGTGCCTCACGGGCCCGGACCTTCTGCTCCTGCATCAGCTTTTGGAAGCCCTCCTGATCCAGGGTCATATCCTCGTCGGCGACCATTTCCAGGGTCAGGTCGATGGGGAAGCCGTAGGTATCGTAGAGCTTAAAGGCGTCGGCGCCGGAGAACTCGGTTTCGCCCTTGGCCTTGTGCTCGGCAAGCATATCGGCAAAGATCTTCATACCGCCGTCGATGGTGCGGGCGAAGTTCTCCTCCTCCACCTTCACCACCTTGGTGATGTAGGCGGCCCGCTCCCGCAGATAGGTGTAGTGGTTCTCGTTCTCGTGGACCACAGTCTCCACCACCTGATAGAGGAAGGGATTGTTCACGCCCAGGAGCTTGCCGTGACGGGCTGCCCGGCGCAGCAGTCTTCTGAGCACATAGCCCCGGCCCTCGTTGCTGGGCAGAACGCCGTCGGCAATCATAAAGGTGGAGGCCCGGATGTGGTCGGTGATGACCCGCAGAGAAACGTCCATCTTCACGCTCTGGCCGTAGCTTGCGCCGGTGAGCTCGGTAACCTTATTGGTGATGTTCATGACGGTGTCCACATCGAACAGGCTGTTCACATCCTGGCACACAACGGCCAGACGCTCCAGGCCCATGCCGGTGTCGATGTTCTTCTGGGACAGCTCGGTGTAGTTGCCCTCGCCGTCGTTGTTGAACTGGGAGAACACGTTGTTCCACACTTCCATATAGCGGTCGCAGTCGCAGCCCACGGTGCAGCCGGGCTTGCCGCAGCCGTACTTTTCGCCCCGGTCATAGTAGATTTCGCTGCAGGGGCCGCAGGGGCCGGAACCATGCTCCCAGAAGTTGTCCTCCTTGCCAAAACGGAAGATCCGGTCGGCGGGAACGCCCACTTCCTTGTTCCAGATGTCGAAGGCTTCGTCATCGTTTTCATAGATAGAGGGGTACAGCCGGTTCTTGTCCAGGCCCACCACCTCGGTGAGGAACTCCCAGCTCCAGTGGATGGCTTCCCGCTTGAAGTAGTCGCCGAAGCTGAAGTTGCCCAGCATCTCAAAATAGGTGCCGTGACGGGCGGTTTTGCCGATGTTCTCAATGTCGCCGGTACGGATGCACTTCTGGCAGGTGCAGACCCGGTGACGGGGGGGCTCCACTTCCCCGGTGAAGTAGGGCTTCATGGGGGCCATGCCGGAGTTGATCAGCAGCAGAGAAGCATCGTTCTGAGGGATCAGGGAAAAGCTGGGCAGCCGGAGATGGCCCTTGCTTTCAAAGAAAGACAGGAACATTTCCCGCAGTTCGTTTACGCCGTAAGGCTTCTGACTCATGGTTTTCTTACCTCCAAAAAACTAATTGCAAAAAAAGAAACCCCGCCCCTACTGCTAGGGGCGGGGATCATCTACCCGCGGTACCACCCTAATTATCCCCGGAGGGGACATCTTGGACGCTCTGTAACGGGAGCACCCGATCCGGTCTTCCCGGATGACGCCGGAAGTGGCATACAGTGGTCAACCGAAGGGCTTTCACCGTTTCCCTTCTCGCTAAAGGAAGCAAACACTGCTTGGTTTCCGCATTGTCTTTGCATATTCCCAAGTATTCTAATCGTTTTCCGGGGATTTGTCAAGTAGCCCCGGGGAAAAATATGGGGAAGATGAGAAAGCCCTTGGGGCTCAATTGACAATTGACAGTTGACAATTGAGGAATCCCCTCCGGGGATAAATTTTTCATATAATGAAACGAGAAGTTTTCTGTGTATTTCGTAGATTCTCTAACCAATTTATTCCTATCATCCCGAAGGGATACCAGAATTGTCAATTGTTCATTGTCAATTGTCAATTCCCTAAATCCGTTCCCTCAGCCAGGCCAGCATTTTCTCCCGGCCGCTTTCCGTCAGGGGAAAGGTCTCCTCCCCTTCCATGGTGCTCTTTTCATAGCAGAAGGGGCCGTGCCAGTAGGTCACATGGATGGTACTGGCCTCATAGTCCACCTCCTTGGGGGTGGCCATCACCACATTTGGCACCGCCCGGAACCGGAAGGCACCCACGGAGCCGGTGAAGATATTGTTCATGGCAAAGGTGTGCAGGGTGGGCAGAAAGGGAACCTCTTCTTTTTTCGGTTCTTCCACGGCTTATTCCTCCATCAGGCCTTCCATCTCGTCCAGCAGTTCGCCGAACAGGGCCAGGGCGTCGTTCACCGGCTCCGGGCCGGTCATGTCCACCCCCGCGCCCTTCAGCAGTTCAATGGGGCTCTTGGAGCAGCCGCCGGAGAGGAAGCCCAGATAGTCCTCCACCGCAGGTGCCCCCTCCTTCAGAATCCGGCGGGACAGGGCGATGGCCGCGGCATAGCCCGTGGCGTACTGGAACACATAGTAGTTGTAGTAGAAATGGGGGATGCGGACCCACTCGGAGGCAATGTAATCATCCACCACCATGTCGGGACCATAGTAGAATTTTGCCAGCCGGGCGTATTCCTCGCTCAGCACCTCCGCCGTCAGAGTCTGGCCGTTGTCCACCATGGCGCCGATGTTCTTTTCAAACTCGGCGAACATAACCTGGCGGTAAATGGTGCCCTTGAACTGGTCCAGGAAATAGTTGATGAGGCTGGCCCGCTCCTTCTTGTCCCGGGTGCGCTTCAGAAGATACTCCATCAGCAGGGCCTCATTGCAGGTGGAGGCCACCTCCGCAACGAAGATCACATAGTCCGAATCAATGGGATTCTGGTGCCGGTTGGAAAGATAGGAGTGCAGGGCGTGGCCCATTTCGTGGGCCAGGGTAAAGAGGCTGTCCAGGGAGCCGGTGTAGTTCAGCAGCACATAGGGGTGGACCTTGGTGCCTGCGGAGTAGGCGCCGCTGCGTTTGCCCTGGTTCTCGTACACATCGATCCAGCGGTTTTCAAAGCCCTCCCGCAGAATCTTCCGGTATTCCTCCCCCAGGGGGTGCAGGGCATCGTAAACCGTCTGCTTGGCATCGGCGAAGGGAATGACCTTCCGCACCTCGGGCACCAGGGGGGTATACACATCGTAGAAATGGAGCTCCTCCACCCCCAGCAGCTTTTTGCGCAGGGTCACATAGCGGTGCATTTTGTCCACATTCCGGTGGACGGCCTCAATCAGATTGTCGTACACCGACAGGGGCACATTGGTGCCGTCCAGAGCCGCCTCCCGGGCGGAATTGTATTTCCGGGCGGCAGCATAGAATTTCTGCTGCTTGTTCTGGGCGTCCAGCAGGGCCGCCGCGGTATTTTGGAACTGACCCAGGGTGGTGTAAAGGTTCTGATAGGCGCTTTTCCGGAGGGTCCGGTCGGCGCTCTCTTCCAGGGTAATAAAGGTGCTCTGGCTCAGGGCATGGGCTTTCCCCTCCCCGTCCACCGCGTCGGGATACCGCAGGTCCGCGTTCAGAAGGCTGCCGTAAATGCTGTCCGGGGCGCCGGCCATCTCCGCCGCCGCAGCCAGAAGCCGCTCTTCCGGGGCGGAAAGGGTGTGTGCCTTTCTCCGGCGCTGGTCCGTCAGATACCGGCGGAACCGCTCCAGCCGGGGGCAGTCCCGGTAGAAGCCCTCCAGGGTGTCCTCCTCAAGGGCCATGATCTCCGGGGTGGCAAAGCTGAAGGCCGCCCCAAGGGTCGTGGCCGCGCTGAGATACCGGCCGCTGAGACCCTGGTAGAAGGAATTGCGGGTATCCTGATCTGCGGCGCGCATGGCATAGTTGCCCAGGGCCTCCAACGCGGTATCCGTCTCCTCCAAAAGGGCCAGAAAGGCGCAGAGGGTCTGACCGGACTCTCCCAGGCGGCCCGCAAAGCCCTGAATGGTTTCTGTTTTCCCCAGCACCCGGTCCAGGGCCTGCTGCCAGGCATCGTCCGAGGGGAACAGGTCTTCCAGCGCCCAGGTATCCTCTCTGGGAATATCCCGGCGCTCACGAATGGCATTTGAATCCGACATGACAAACCTCCAGAAATGTTTCTTACCGAGTATTATACCACGAATTGCACAAATTTCCAGCATGGGCGGAAAGTTTTCTCTGCATTGTATTTTTATGCACACTGTGCTATAGTAGCCCTGGGTGAAGCATATGAAGAAACAACTTTCCGGTATCCTGATTCTGATGGGTACCACCATTATCTGGGGGTCTGCCTTTATCGCCCAAAGCGTGGGCATGGACAAAATCGGCCCCTTTACCTTCCAGGCCATCCGCTGTTTCCTGGCGGTGCTGTTCCTGTTCCCGGCATCTGCTCTGTTTTTCGGGGGCAACGGCTTTTGGGAGGGCTGGAAGAATCCCGCCCTGTGGAAATCGGGCCTGATCTGCGGCCTGGCTCTGTTTGCGGCTTCCAGCCTGCAGCAGATCGGCCTTGTGTATACAGATGCAGGAAAAGCCGGATTCTTAACCGCTATGTATATTGTATTTGTTCCCTTTCTGGGTTCCTTTGTGGGCCGGAAGCCGGGCAGGAACGCCCTTTTGAGCCTTCCTGTGGCCGTGGTTGGCCTGTATCTGCTCAGCTGCACCGGCGCCAGCGGCATCAACAAGGGAGATGTTCTGCTGCTGGGCTGCGCCGTGGCCTTCTCCGTACAGATCCTGCTCATTGACCGGCACTGCGGCGCTCTGGACGGCCTGCGGCTCAACTGCGTGCAGGCCTTGGTGGTGGCCGTTCTTTCCGCCCCCTGCGCCCTTTTGACGGAAACCATTGAGCCTTTTGCCATTGCCCAATGCTGGCTGCCTCTGGGCTATGCGGGTATCCTCTCCATGGGTGTTGCCTATTCTTTGCAGATCGTGGGCCAGAAACGGGTGGCGCCCACCGCCGCCGCTCTGGTCATGAGCCTGGAAAGCGTATTTGCGGCCCTCTTCGGCTGGCTCCTGCTCCACGAGACCATGACCACCCCCGAAAAGCTGGGCTGCGCCCTGGTATTCGGCGCGGTGATCCTGTCCCAGCTGCCGGAAAAGAAACAGGAATTGTCCCATTCTTCGTCAAAATAAGCCCTCCAAAGTGTGCGGCAAATTGGGATTTGTCGGCATGGCCGACAGCAAGTGCGTTACGGACGTTGGGCACAAGGTACAGCTGCCGCTGGGCCCCTCGACCAGTGACACTTCTGCAAATTGGAATTTGGCGGGCCGAAGCCCTCTCCTGGGAGAGGGTGGCTCGCGCAGCGAGACGGGTGTGGGGCGGTACAACTTACCTGGTTCCGCCCCTCATCCGCCCCAGTGTGCGCACTGGGGCACCTTCCCCCAGGGGAAGGCATCTC
>JAGAQA010000009.1 GCA_017622995.1 Oscillospiraceae bacterium | reverse complement strand
TTCAGCGCCTATGCACGGGCCTTTGCCGCCAGCCCCGGCGGCTGGCCGGTTCTGTGTGCCCTTTTCTGCCTGACCGGGCCCCGGGGTGGCTCCGCTCTTGTCGTTTGTATCCATTCTATGTTCCTCCTGAGGGGGTGTCCGGGAAATTACCGTTCCTTGACAAGGCCCTCTACGATGTCGCAAATCCGCTGGGTGGAGTCAAGGCGAACCATGGTCCTCAGGGTTTTGCTCATGTCTTCTCTGCGCTGGGGATCCGCCAGCAGTGCCTGGATCTCCTCCATCACCCGCCGGGCCGTACAATCCTTTTCCAGGATGGTCACGGCAGCATTTCGGTCGGACAGCACTCTGGCGTTGTGCTCCTGATGATTGTTGGTCACGTTGGGAGAGGGAATCAAAATGGCCGGAGTTCCGGATACGCCGATCTCATTGCAGGTCGCGGCGCCGGAACGGCTGATGACCACGTCCGCCGCTGCCATCTCCAGAGGCATATCATAGATATACTCCCGCACATCGATGGAGGAAGTGTGGGCCAGATCCAGTCCGTCCTTTTCCAGGAGCTCCGGCATCCACTCCCAGCCGAAGCTGCCGGTGGCGTGGATATGGTGGAAGGGGAAGCCCGCTTCCTTTTCCATGCAGAACAGCTCCGCCACCATCTCGTTCATGCGTTTGGCGCCCAGGCTGCCGAAGGCGGAGAGCACCACAGGGCCGTCTCCCAGCCCCAGCTTCTGTCGGGCGGATTTCTTGTCCTCATACAGGAAGTCCTGCTGAACGGGCATTCCCACCACCTCCACCCTTTCGGGATGGGCATAGCAGGCCACGCTCTCTTCAAAGGCCACCAGCACCCGGCTTGCCCGCCTGGCGGCCATCTTGGTGGTCACCCCGGGAACGGCGTTGCTCTCATGGACGCAGGTGGGGATGCCCATTTTGCTTCCGGCGTACAGCGCCGGGAAGCTGGCATAGCCCCCGGTGCCGATGATCACATGGGGCTGAAACTCCCGGAAGATTTCCTTGCAGGTTTTGGTTGCCTTCAGCACACAGTCCACTGCGTGAAGGTTCTGCTTGAGGCCCGCCAGATTCTTTTTTCTGCTCAGGCCGGACCCGGGAAGGGTCCGCAGCTCATACCCTGCCTGGGGCACCAGCTTTTCTTCCATGTGGCCCTGGGCACCGATAAACAGGATCTTGCAGTCCGGATGCCGCCGCCGCATTTCCCCCGCAATGGCAATGGCGGGGTTGATGTGTCCGGCGGTTCCGCCGCAGGTAAAGATCAGATTCAAACCAATATCCTCCTGAATGCGCGCCTTTTGTACTCAAGGACCCGGATGATCAATGCGGACATTTCCGCTTTTCTGGTTCCGCAGACGTTTTTCGGTACGGCGGCGCGGGTTTTGTTTTCTGCTCCCGTTTCGGGATATATTCAGCACGATTCCCATTTCCCCCAGATTCACTGCCAGCGCCGTGCCGCCGTAGGAAAAGAAGGGCAGCGCGATGCCGGTGGAGGGAAGCAGGTTCGTGACAACACACAAATTAAGAATCGTCTGCACCGCGATCAGGGTCACAAGCCCCGCGGCAAAGACGGTGGAAAAGCGGTCCCGGGCCTTCAGCGCAATGCGGTAGCCCCGGCCGATCAGCAGAGCCAGCAGCACCATAATGGCAAGGGCGCCGATGAGGCCCAGCTCCTCGCAGGCAATGGCAAAGATGTAGTCGTTATATTGAAAAGGCAGGTACAGATATTTCTGTCTGCTTTTTCCGTAGCCCAGACCCAGCACGCCGCCGGAACCGATGGCGTAAAGGGACTGCAAAATCTGGTAGCCCGTGTCTCCGGGGTCCAGCTCCGGGTGAAGCCAGGCGGAGATTCGATCCCCGGCATAGCCCATCAGCCGGATATATACCAGTAAGAATACCACGGCGCCGCCCACCCCAAGGGTGATCCAGCGCATCCGGGTCCCTGCGATAAACATCATCACCACGGCCACCATGCCCATAAGCATAATGGCGCTCAGGTGTTTTTCCAGTGCCAGCGGCACCAGAATGCCCAAAAGGGCCGTGCCGAAACCCAGCACCCCATAGCGGAAGGTCCGGCTTTTTTCGCCGTAATTTGCCGTCAGCCGTGCGAATACCAGAATTTCGGTAAATTTTGCGATCTCAGAGGGCTGAAACTGGATGCCTGCCAGGGAAATCCAGCGTTTTGCCCCGTTTACCTCCTGCCCCACCACCAGCACGCTGAGCAGAAGCACAATGCTGATGCCGTAAAGGGGCCAGGCAAACCGATACCACAGCCCCGCCGGAATCCGGCTGAAGCCGTACATGGCAGCAATGCCCAGAACGGCGCACACCGCCTGCTTTTGCAGGTACTTGGTGGTGATGGCATAGCCCGTATCATAGGCGCTCTGGGCAGAGCTGGCGGAATACAGCACCGCCAGGCCCACGGCCAGCAGCAGCAGTGTGAGAATCAGAAAGGGAATATCCACCTGTTCGCCGGTTTCCCGGCGGTCCTCTTTGGCAAGCAGCTTCCGCTCTGCCGCCATAGAACGCTCCTTTCGGTTACCGGAGGCTGGAAATGCTCAGCCAGGCCACCACACACATGAGAGCGGAAACCGCGCTGAATACCAGCACGATCTTCTCCTCTTTCCAGCCGCACATCTCGAAATGGTGGTGGATGGGGGCCATCTTAAACAGCCGCTTGCCGTGGGTTGCCCGGAAGTAGGCAACCTGAATGATGTCCGACATGGTTTCCACAATGTATACAAACCCCGCGAAAATCAGCACCAACGGAATATCCAGCGCAAAGGCCAGTCCACAGACCACGCCCCCCAGGAACAGGGAACCGGTATCGCCCATAAACGCCTTGGCGGGATGCCAGTTGAATTTCAGGAAGGCCAGCAGGCCGCCCACCAGGGCTGCCGGCAGAACAGCCGCGTCTATCCGGTCCATGGCCACGGCGGCAAAGGTGAAAAACAGCATCACGGGAATGGTCACGGAGCTGCTCAGGCCGTCCACACCGTCGGTCAGGTTTACGGAGTTGACACAGCCCACGATGACAAACATACCGAAAATACCGTAGACAATGGGGGGAATAAAATACCGCTCCCCCAGGAAGGGAATATACAGGTCACAGGTCAGAATGCCGCTCATATACAGCACATACAGGAACACGCCGGAAACCGCGGCCTGCAGCATGGCCTTCTGAAACGCGGTCAGGCCCATGTCCCGGCGGTTCTTCACCTTGCAGAAGTCGTCCAGAAAGCCAATCATGGCAAAGCAGGAGGCCAGGGCAAAGACAAAGAAGGAGCTGTACTCCTGAATCCACCGCAGATTGCCGATGATGCACACAAGGCTGCCCAGAATAAACATCAGGCCCATCATCAGGGGCGTGCCCGCCTTGCTGTTGTGCCAGGTAGGGCCGATGGAGCGGATGGACTGGCCTGCCTTCAGCGCCCGCAGCACAGGCAGCAGAAAATGGCCAAAAATACCGGAGATAACGGCGCAGGCAACGGCAGTGATAATCAAACGAATCATTGAGGATTTCCTCCGTTCAGGTCTTTTTGATAGTTCAGGAACTGGTCCAGGATGTTTTCCATGTGCATGCCGCGGCTGCCCTTAAAGAGCAGCACGTCTCCGGGCTTCGCGATCCGCTGCAGCTCGCACAGCAGCGCCCCCTGGTCAGAAAAGGCCAGGGCACGGCTGTCCGGCATCCCGCCGGTAAGGCAACCGCTGACCACCCGCTGGGCATTGGGTCCGCAGGCCAGCACCCAGTCAACCCGCTCGGCAGCAATGCGGCCAACCCGATAGTGTTCCGCCGAGGCCCGGTCGCCAAGCTCCAGCATATCCCCCAATACGGCGATCTTCCGGCCTTTTTTATCTCCCAGCACATGGAGGGAAGCCTCCATGGATTCGGGGCCCGCGTTGTAGCAGTCTTTGATGAAGGTAAAGCCGAAGCGGCAGAAGGTCTCCTGTCTGCCTGCCAGATTCTTGAAATTCAGCAGACTGGCCTGAATTTTTTCCGGGGGAACCCCCAGCTCCAGGCCCACGGCAATGGCCGCCATGGCATCACTGACGAAATGCCGTCCCTCCAGGTGCATTTCCACCGGGAAGGAACGCTCCCCCTGGTCCACCCGGAACCGAAGGAGGCCGTCTTCACTCCGGATGTCACTGCACCTGCAGGCGCAGCCCTCGTCAGAGCCGAAATAGCGCACCGTCTGAGGGAGCACCTCATCCAGATTGCGCAGCATCACATCGTCACCGTTGAGCAGCAGCAGGCCATCGGGGGCCATTCCTTCGGCGATCTCCATTTTCGCCTTCAGAATGCCGGAAACGGTGCCCAGAAATTCAATATGAGCCGTTCCGATGTTGACGATGACCGCCACATCCGGTTTTCCGATCTGGGAAAGGTAGGCCATCTCCCGGAAATGATTCATGCCCATTTCCAGCACGGCCACCTGGGTATCCTCCGGCATGGCCAGAATGGCCATGGGCATACCGATGTCGTTGTTGTGGTTCACCGGGGTCTTGGCGGTGCGGAAGGTGCTTTCCAGCACGGCAGCCACCATTTCCTTTGTGGTGCTCTTTCCCACGGAGCCGGTGATGCCCACCACCTTCATAGGCAGCCTTTGCCGCTCTCCCGCAGCGATTTTCCCCAGGGCAATCCGGGTATCCTCCACCAAAATAGCGGGATAGTCTCCCATGACCCGGCTGCACAGCACGGCAGCGGCGCCTTTTTCCATGGCGGTGGGGATAAATTCGTTGCCGTCCCGGGCGCCCTGGAGGGCTACAAACAGCTGCCCCTTCTGCAGGAGCCGGGTATCGTTGCTGGCTCCCAGAAATTCCACGTTTTCATATTTCTCTTCCACGAAGCCGCCGCACCAGGCGGCAGCCTGCTTCAGGGTAATTTTACTCATGACGGTTCCTCAATTCCAGCAGGGCATCCCGGACTTCTTCCCGTTCATCCAGATGATTTTTATGGCCGCCGATATCCTGATAGGTCTCATGGCCTTTTCCTGCCAATACTATTATATCATCTTTTTCCGCAATGTCCAGTGCATATCTGATGGCCTTTCTCCGGTCCTCAATCACAGTATATTCCCCCATGCCCGGTTCTACTCCGGTGAGAATATCCCGGATGATGGCCATGGGCTCCTCCGTCCGGGGATTGTCCGAGGTAATCACCGCAACATCCGATTTTCTAACGCCGATGGCGCCCATAATGGGCCGTTTGATGGGATCCCGGTCGCCGCCGCAGCCGAAAACGGATATGAGCCTGCCCTTGCAGAAGTCCCGGACGGAGGAGAGCACGTTGTCCAGACCGTCCGGCGTGTGGGCGTAGTCAATCAGCACCGTATAGGGCATACCGGGGGTGGGCACCACCTCAATGCGGCCCTTGACACCGGCAGCGTTTCTGAGGGACGCTGCGCAGTCCTCCAGGGAAATGCCCAGCTCCCTGGCGCAGCCCAGCACCGTCAGAGCGTTGTAAACCGTAAACCTTCCGGGAATGGGCACCTGAACCTCCACATTGCCTACGGTAAAGCCCACGCCGGTGGCGTGGAGCTCCACCTGCTCCGCCTTCAGCATGGCATCCCTGTGCTCCGCAACGGTGAGCACCGGGCAGCCTGCCCTGGCCATCATCCGCCCGGCGTAGGGATCGTCCACGTTGATGACCGCGTGGTCACAGCGGGCGAAAAGCTCCGCCTTGGTATCGCAGTAGGCATCCATGGTTCCGTGAAAATCCAGGTGGTCCTCCGTCAGATTGGTAAAGGCTGCCACCGTGTAGTGCACACCGCCGATGCGGTCCAGGGCGATGGCGTGACTGGAGACCTCCATCACCACATACTGGCATCCGGCAGCGTACATTCTGGCAAACAGCTCCTGCAATTCCAGACTGTCCGGGGTGGTACGCTCGGAGGCAACGGGCTGGGAACCGATGAGATTCCCCATGGTGCCCACCAGCCCCACCTTGGCTCCCAGCACGGTTTCCAGCACATTCTTCAGCAGCAGGGTGACGGAGGTTTTTCCGTTGGTGCCGGTGATGCCGATGATCTTCATTTTGTCGGCGGGGCGGCCATAGAAATTGCAGGCAATCTGGGCAAGGGCCTTCCGGTCGGAGGGCACCAGCACATAGGGCACAGCCTCCCGGGGCCTTTGGGCTGTCACCACCACCCGGGCCCCCTTTTCCATTGCCATGGGAATAAACCGGTTGCCGTCGGCGGCAAAGCCGGAAATGGCCGCAAACAGGCCCCCTTCGGTCACCTTCCGGGAATCATAGGCAACGGACGAAATCTCCAGGTTCCGGTCCGCACGGCACTCCGTCACGTCCACATCCTGTAAAAGCGCTTCCAGTTTCATAGCTTCCTCCTGTATCTGTGGTGCCTCAATCCGAGGCGGAAAGGTCCGCAAAGCGTACACGGACAGAACTTCCAATTGATGTTGTTTCCCCCGGGGCTGGCTCCTGGCTCACGGCGATCCCTGAAAGCTCCGGGTTGCCGTCCGGCAGGATGGAAAGCCCCAGCTGCCCCGCCAGGGCCGTGCACTGCTGGCGGTTTTTGCCCGTCAGATCCGGCACGCTTACCTCCCGGCTCTGAGGGCCCGTATCCAGGTACAGCAGCACCTGACCGGTGCCCGGCAGCTGCTGTCCCGCCTCCGGGACCTGCTGGGTGATTTTTTCTCCCTGGCCCAGAATGCGGCAGGAAAGGCCCTGGGCCTTTGCCTTTTGCTCCGCTTCCTTCCGGGTCAGCCCCCGGTAATCCTCCAGGGTCACCTCCCGGGCAGCCGCGTCCTCCGGCTCATAGCACCGCTCCACCCCCAGGTAGGGCAGAATGTCTCCCATCACGGCCCCCACGGTTGGCGCCGCCATGACGCCGCCGGAAATATAGATGCCGGTGCTGCGGGAGGGTGTATCCAGGGCCGCCAATACAATATACTCCGGATCGTCCATAGGCGCAATCCCCACAAAGGAAACAATTTTATCCAGCACCCGCTGGCCATTCTCGTCAAATACGTCGATTTTCTCACTGGTTCCCGTCTTTCCCCCAATGGAAAAGCCGGTGACATTGGCGTTTTTGGCCGTTCCTTCCGTCACCACGGAGCGAATGAGGGTCCGCATGGTTTCGGAGGTTTCGGGCTTGATGGTTCTGCGCACCACAGTGGGTTCCTGCAAATACACCGTTTCCCCCTGGGCATCCTGAATTTCGGATACAATATAGGGCTCCAGCAGCATTCCCCCGTTGACCACCGAGGCAATGGCCCGGACCAGCTGCAAGGGTGTGATCTTGAAGGTCTGGCCGAAGGAGCCGGAGGTCAGGGAAGCGGTGCCCCATTTGTCCGTATTGGTGACCAGTGCCTTGTCAAAGAAAACGCCCTTGCTCTCGCCGGAAAGGTCGATGCCGGTTTTTTCCAGAATGCCGAAATTTTTGACATAGTCATAAAACCGCTGTCCTCCCAGCTTCAGGGCGATATGGGCAAAGGCCAGGTTGCAGGAATTTTGCAGTGCCTGGGGTGTCTTTTCCGCGCCGTGTCCGGCAGAGCGCCAGCAGTGCAGCAATTGGGACCGGCCCGGGATCTTCTCCGCGCCGCGGCAGTAAAAGGGGGTTTCCAGATCGATGGCCCCGCAGTCCAGGGCCGCCGCCATGGTCAGCACCTTGAAGGTGGACCCGGGCTCATAGCCGTCAGAGAGCACCCGGTTCCGCCACTGCTTCAGCCGGGCCTTGCCCAGCTCCTCCGTATAGCGCTGCCTGAGGGCGGTATATTCTTCGCTTCCTTCCGGGCAGGCAAGATATTGGGCCCGCAGTTCCTCCAGCTCTGCCGAGACAGTGGGATCGGCCACGGCCTGATAGTTGTTGGGATCAAAGTTTCCCAGGGTGGCCATGGCCAGGATCTCTCCGGTCTTGCAGTTCATAACCAGGCCGAAGGCTCCGTTTTGCACATCGTAGCGGGTCATGGCCTCCTGAAGCCGGTTTTCCAGGCACCCCTGAACGGTGGTATCCAGGGTCAGAATCACATTGCAGCCCCCGGAGGCCTTCACCAGATTCTCATAGGAATAGGGCATATCCATTTCGTTGTTGCCCTTTGTTGTCACAACTTTTCCGGGCTTCCCGGAAAGGAAGCTGTCATAGGCAGCCTCTACCCCTTCACAGCCCTGGCCGGATATATTGGTAAAGCCGATGACCTGGGACGCCAGGCTTCCGTAAGGGTAGCTTCTCCGGGAGGAGGGCTCCAGGTGGACTCCGGAGATCTCCTCCCGGGCTATGTAGGCCCGGATTTCATCGGCAACCTCCCCCTCAATGCCTCCCGCCACCTGCTTATACCGGAGGCGGGTATCCCGGCTCTGCTCCAGAATCCACTGGGGGTCCTTTTCCAGGAGCTTTCCCAGAAAGGCGGCAAGCTTTGGAAGGTCCGCCCTGGACTGCTTCAGCTCGTGGGGATCCAGGTAGACATTCTCCACGCCAACGGTGGCAGCCAGAATATTCATATTCCGGTCATACACCGTCCCCCGCTCTGACAGCACCGTGGTAGACCGGGTCTGATTGTTCAGCGCCTTGGCCGTATAGTAATCGTAGTCCACCACCATCAGCCGCAGAAGCCTTGCGGCAATGGGCAGAAATGCCAGTGCCCCCAGCACCAGCGCCGCCAGACGGATGCGCAGATGCTGGCCGCTGTCCATCCGGACCCGGCGAAAGGTCTTCGCGTTGGTTTTTTTCATGGCTCCCGGTCCTTCCGGCAGCCAGATGTTCAGAATGGGCAGCAAGGGAAACCCTCGCCGCCCATTCGCAGCTGCCGCTTAAAGTGTATGACCGGGATCGGCTGTTATGATACGCTTCCAATCTCCCAATCCGTAAATACCTCAGCCCTGCTCTCGTCTACACCATTCAGCAGCCCCTTCACAAACCACAGAAAATTCTCCCAGGCAGTGGGCTCCTCCGGCGCCTGGCCGACGGTAACAACAAGCTCTCTGTGTTCCAGCTCCTCCGCCGGAACCATGCCCAGCTTTTCCGCCTGGGCCTGCACCGCCTCCAAATCCAGACTCGTGCGGTACAGATGCTCCAGCCTGGCGTTCTCCCGCTTGATGGCGGAGAGCTGCTCCGACTGGGCATTGTACTGCTGCATGGCAGCCCGGAGCTGGAAAGCCCCCACCGCCAGCACCACCAGCATCAGAACGGCCACGGCAATGCCGCACACCGCCACCGGGTCCACATAAACGCAGTGCTGGACGCCGGTTCTGGGGGCCTTGGGGAGAACAGGCTTGTGCTCTTTTTTCTTCCTGGCCTGAACCTCACTGCCATAGACATAAAACTGGCCGACATATTGAATTACAGGTTTTTGATCCATCTTCAATCCCTCCGGCGTTTCTCAGCGTTTCTGGCAAATGCGAAGCTTGGCGCTTCTGGCTCTGGGATTGCGCTCCAGCTCCTGGGGGGCAGCTACAATGGGCTTGCGGGTCAGAATGTCCACCTGGGGCTTCCGGCCGCAGACGCACACCGGAAATTCCGGCGGGCAGATGCAGCCCTTGGCCGCGGCGGCCATGGCATTTTTCACAATCCGGTCCTCCAGGGAATGAAAGGTGATCACCGCCAGCCGTCCGCCGGGATTCAGCAGGGGGATGGCAGCTTCCATTGCCTTTGCCACGGAATTCAGTTCATCGTTCACCGCAATACGGATCGCCTGGAAGCTGCGCTTGGCCGGATGCTGCTTTTCCCGCAAAGCGGCAGGCGGCATAGCCGAGCGGATCACATCCACCAGCTCCAGGGTGGTGCGGATGGGGGCCGTCTCCCGTCTGCGGAGGATTGCCGAAGCAATGGCCGGGGCATACCGCTCCTCGCCGTATTCGTAAAGGATCTTTTTCAGTTCTTCATAGGACCAGGTGTTCACAACCGTGTCCGCGGTCAGGGCGTCGCCGCCGTCCATGCGCATATCCAGGGGGGCGTCCGCCATGTAGGAAAAGCCCCGCTCCCCATCGTCCAGCTGAGGGGAGGAAACACCCAGGTCCAGAAGAATTCCGTCCACGCCGGAAATACCCAGGCTTTCCAGTACAGAGGCCATTTCGCAGAAATTGGAATGTACCAGCGTCACCCGGTCCCCGTAGGGGGCCAGCCGCTCCCCAGCCGCCTTCAGGGCAACCGGATCCCGGTCAATGCCGATGAGACGGCCGGTGGTCAGTCCTTTGGCGATTTGGCTGGAATGACCGGCGCCGCCCAGGGTGCCGTCCACATAGATGCCCTCCGGGCGGATGTTCAGGCCGGTGACGCACTCCTCCAGAAGCACGGAAACGTGATGAAACTCGCTCATAGTCCAATTGCCTCCAGAGATGCCAACAGCTTTTCGGGGGTAAGGTTCTCTTCCTCAAACCTCCGGAACTCCTCACAGTCCCAGATCTCCGCCTGCCCGGCACGGCCTACGATCATAACCTCCCGGTCGATGCCGGCATAGGACTGGAGGAAGGGTGTCAGGGCAAAACGGAACTGCTTGTCGGGGCTGCACTGGGCCGCGTTCATGAAAATCAGGCTGGTGGCCCCGGCCCGCTGAGAAATGCTCAGATTGTTGTAGTTGTCGCTGAGCTTCTGCCACTCGGCAGCGGTATATACCGTGAGGCAGCGATGGCCGCAGTTGACGCCCAGGGTCACAAAAAAGCTTTCTCCCAGCTCTTCCCGGAGCTTCGCCGGGACGATCAGACGGTTTTTGTCGTCCATCCGGGCAGTGTACTTGCCGATCATTG
Organism: Oscillospiraceae bacterium; assembly: GCA_017622995.1. GTDB lineage: Bacteria > Bacillota > Clostridia > Oscillospirales > Oscillospiraceae > Faecousia. The sequence continues at coordinate 64,786 of JAGAQA010000009.1, read as the reverse complement.
CCTCATCTCCTCTCCCTTTTACTCCACTTTACATCCACTTTACTCCATTTTTGTACAGTATACTTCCTCGCCAACAAAAAATCAATCATTTTTTGTAGATTTCTCCGGAGATGAACCGTTTTTCCTTGAAATTTCCAAATATTCGAACGTTTGTTTTATTGTTTTTGCCTGTTGCCCTAAGTCAGCACCACTTCCCCTTCTTCGATCCGCAGGCGGATTTTCACCGGTTTTCTGCCGGAGCGCAGCAGATATGAGGCCAGTTTATCCTCCACCTGGGTCTGCACCAGCCGGCGCAGCTGCCGGGCGCCGCTGGGTCCCGTGCACCTTCCGGCCAGCTCCTGGGCAAGGCCCTGTGGGAACACCAGCTGCACACCCAGGGAGGCGGCCCGGTTCATCAGCTGCTGCAAATATTTCTGGGCAATGGCCTCCATGGCCCCGGGGGACAGGGGATCAAAGCAGACGATCCCATCCAGCCGCCCCAGAAACTCCGGTGTAAAGGTCTGCCGCAGCGCTTCCTCCACCAGGCCCTTTTTCCCATCGGAGCAGAAGCCCAGGCCCTCCCCCCGGAGGCTCCCCCCCGCGTTGGAGGTCATGACCACAATGGTATTTTTGAAGCTGACCCGTCTGCCTGTGGAGTCCGTCAGCACGCCTTCCTCCATGATTTGCAGCAGCAGGCCCAGCACCTCCGGATGGGCCTTTTCCAGCTCATCCAGCAGCACCAGGCTGTAGGGTCTGCGGCGCACCGCCTCCGTCAGCTTTCCGCCCTCTTCAAAGCCCACATAACCGGGAGGGGCGCCGATGAGCCGGGATACGGAATGCTTTTCCATGTATTCCGTCATATCCAGCCGGATCATGGCATCCCGGCTTCCGTACACCTCCGCGGCCAGGGCTCTGCACAGCTCGGTTTTTCCCACACCGGTGGGCCCGGCAAACAGCAGGCAGGCTCTGGGGCGGCTGGGGTCATGAATGCCGCTGTAGCCCCGGCGCACCGCCGAGGCAACGGCTTTCACCGCCTTGGGCTGGCCGCAGACATGGCTGGACAGCAGCCCTTCCAGACTCAGCAGCCGCTCCCGCTCCCCGGAGGTCAGCCGCCCTACGGGAATCCCCGTCCGGGCAGACACCACCCAGGCAATGTCGGAGGCGGTGACGGCCCTGGCCCGCTTTCCGTCCGGGGCGTGCTCCATCAGGTTCTGGACCCGATCCCGCAGCTCCGCCGCCTTTTCAAACCGCCGCTCCCGCACCGCCTCGTGGAGCTCCTCCTCCAGAGCCTTCCGGGCGGTGGAGCCCCGGGCACAGCAGGTCTCCTCCATTTTTGCCCGGGCAGCCCCCTCGTCCAGCAGATCGATGGCCTTATCCGGCAGGTTGAGCTCCGGCAGGTAGCGGACGGACAGCCGCACCGCCTCCTTCATGGCTTCGTCCGTAATCCGCAGGTGATGGTGCTTTTCCAGCCCCGGCTTCAGGGCACGCAGAATCCCCAGGGCTGTTTCCGGGTCCGGCTCCTCCACATTCACCGGCCGGAACCGCCGCTCCAGAGCCGCGTCCTTTTCAATATATTTCCGGTATTCCTCCCGGGTGGTTGCCCCCACCATTTGCAGCTCTCCCCTGCCCAGGGCAGGCTTCAGGATATTGGCCGCGTCGATGGCCCCCTCGGCCGCCCCCGCGCCCACAATGGTGTGCATCTCATCCACAAAGAGGATCACATCTCCGCTGCGGCGGATTTCCGCCAGCACATCCCGGAGCCGCTCTTCAAACTCGCCCCGGTATTTGGTTCCGGCCACCAAGCTGGCCATATTCAGACTGTACAGCCGCTTGTCCTTCAGCTGGGGCGGCACGTTTCCCAGCGCCATCCGCTGGGCAAGGCCCTCGGCAATGGCCGTTTTCCCAACCCCCGGCTCCCCCACCAGGGCGGGATTGTTCTTATTCTTCCGGCACAGAATACCGATGACCATGTCGATCTCCCTGTCCCTGCCGATGACCGGATCCATGGACACCGCTTTCTGAACCAGGTCCTCACTGAATTGCTCCAACAGTTTCAAATTGGCCGCCTCCTTCTTTCGGTTCTCTCCGGAACCCCACTGCAAATAGTCCAGCGTATGGGTAAACAGCACATCGGTGCTGACGCCATAGGTTTTCAGCATTTCCCCGGCAGCGCAGTCCGGCTCCCGGGCCAGAGCCAGCAGAACGTGCCCCGGCTCCACCTCCCGATTCCCCTGATGCCTGGCCTCCCGGGCGGAAAGCCGCAGAATCCTTCTGGCTGCCCGGGTAAACCCCTGGGGCAGGGGCAGGGATTGGTCCCCGCAGCCATACAAAAGGATGGTGAGGGCCTGGGCGCTTTCGCTCTCCAGCCCCAAGCACCGCAGCAGCTGCCCCGTTTCCCCGGGGGCCTCTCCCAGCGCCAGCAGCAGATGCACAGACCCTACATAGCTGTGGCCCATTCTCTTTGCCAGAGCGGCGCTTGCCCGGATCAGCTCCAGCGTGCGCATACTGTAGTGCACGGCAATTCCCCCTTTTCAGCTGGAAGTGTGGACAGTCCCGGGGGAAAATATACCTGATTTCAAAAGTCCAAAAAATTCATAAAAAAGAATTGCTTTTTTCCAAATCCATGCTAGAATAAAAGTGCATTCGTTAAAATGCACACTCGAAACGACAATAGGAGGTGTTTTCCAATGGCTTACAATATTACCGACGCTTGCGTCAAGTGCGGTTCCTGCGCGGAGCAGTGCCCCGTCGAAGCTATCTCCGAGGGTGAGGACAAGTACGTAATCAACCCCGATGTCTGCGTCAGCTGCGGCTCCTGCGCCGATCAGTGCCCCGCCGAAGCTATCGAGGAAGGCTGATTCTCCGGAATCACGATCGGCCTGCGCCTATCGCGCAGGCCGATTTTTCTGAAAGAGGAGGCCAAATGGAGACACTTTATAACGGCTTTACCCTGGAAATTCCCGAAGGCGCTTTCCCTCTGAGCACAGACTCCATGGTGCTGGCCCACTTTGCGCGGCTGCCGAAAAACGCCCGGGTACTGGACCTGGGCTCCGGCTGCGGCACCCTGGGCACCCTTCTGTGCGCCAGGGAGGACAGCTGCCGCGTCACCGGCATAGAGCTTTCGGAAAGCGCCCACCTGGCGGCTCTGGAAAACATCCGCCGCAACGGCCTTGGCTCCCGTCTGGAAAGTATATGTGCCGATCTGCGGCAGATACCTGAGCGGATTCCCGCCGGCAGTTTTTCCTGCTGCGTCAGCAATCCGCCCTATTTTTCCGGCGGGCCCGGGTCCAAGCTCCTGCTTGCCCGGCGGGAGGACGGCTGCACCCTGGAGGACCTTCTGAAAAGCGCCGCCTGGGCTCTCAAATACGGCGGGGATCTGTTCCTCGTGCACCGGCCGGAACGGCTGGGGGAGCTTCTGCGCCGGGCAGGCCCCTATCAGCTGGAGGCAAAGCGGCTGTGTCTGGTCCGCCACCGGCCCGGAACGGCGCCCAACCTGATTCTTTTGCAGCTGCGCAAGGGCGGAAAACCGGGGTTAACCTGGGAAGAATGGAATTTAACCGACGAAACCGGAAACCCCACTGCGGTCTACCGGGAAGTTTATCATATATAGGAGAATACCCATGGCTGGAATGCTGTATCTGGTTCCCACCCCCATCGGCAATCTGGGGGATATTTCCAAACGCGCCCGGGAAACCCTGGAAAACGCGGACTTTATTGCCGCGGAGGATACCAGAGTTACCCTGAAGCTTTTGAACCACCTGGAGCTGAAAAAGCCCCTGGTGAGCTACTACGAGCACAACAAGTCCTTCAAGGGCGAAAAAATACTGGACCGGATCCTGGCTGGAGAAACCTGCGCCCTGGTATCCGACGCGGGGTCTCCCGCCATTTCCGACCCCGGCGAGGACCTGGTGAAGCAGTGCGCCGCGGCGGGCATTCCCGTATGCGCCATTCCCGGCCCCTGCGCCGCCATTACCGCCCTGAGCATTTCCGGCCAGGCCACCGGCAGATTCTGTTTTGAGGGCTTCCTGTCCACGGCGAAAAAAAGCCGCCGGGAGCACCTGGACAGCCTGAAGAACGAAACACGCACCATGATTTTCTATGAAGCCCCCCACAAGCTGCTGAACACCCTGACGGATCTTTCCGAGACTTTCGGGAGCCAGCGCCCCATCAGTCTGTGCCGGGAGCTGACCAAGCTCCACGAAGAGGTGATCCGCACCACCCTGGGAGAAGCCCTGGAGCGCTACACCCAGGCGCCCCCCAAGGGGGAATTTGTGCTGATTGTTGCCGGTGCGCCGGAGAAGACGAAGGCGGCGCCCACCGCCGACGATGCCGCCGCCCGGGTAAGCCAGCTGATGGGCCAGGGGCTTTCCCGGAAGGATGCCGTCAAGCAGACCGCCGCGGAGCTGGGGCTGCCCAAAAACGCCGTCTACAGCGCCGCCCTGGAAGAAGAATAAGAGATACCCGACCGCAAGGCCGGGTATTTTTTGCATCCAACGCGGCTGGGCCGCATAGGCTTTCCCGAAAGGAGGCCGGGCTATGATCATGGGGTACATCTGGACCGGGATGATTCTTCTGAGCATCGTCTCCGCCCTGGTATTGGGTCAGGGCAGCACTCTGGCTGCCGCGGCCATGCATGGCGCCCAGGAGGGCATCACCCTGGCCATCGCCATTGGCGGCAGTCTGTGTCTCTGGTCCGGCGTGGGGAAGCTGATGGAGAAAAGCGGAATCACAAAGGCATTGTCCTTTCTGCTCCGGCCCCTGCTCTATACGGTCTTTCCCGACTCCCGCCGGGACCCAATCCTGGCCGGAGCCCTCAGCGCCAACATCACCGCCAATTTCCTGGGGCTTGGCAATGCCGCCACCCCAATGGGCATTCAGGCGGCAAAGCGGCTGAAAGAGGGAAATTCCGACAGGGCTTCCCATCAGCTGTGCCGGCTGATTGTGCTGAATACCGCCTCCATCCAGTTTTTGCCCACCAATGTGGCCGCCGTCCGCAGTGCCCTGGGCTGCGCCGCGCCCTTTGACATTCTGGGCCCGGTGTGGATCACAAGCCTTTTGTCCGCCGGACTGGGGGTTACCGCCGCCGTGGCCCTGGGAAGGGTGTGGAAGCGATGACGGACTATCTGGTGCCCGTTCTCCTGCTGCTGAGTTCGGCCCTTGCCCTGGGGCGGAAGGAGGACAGCTACGGTCTGCTGCTGGAGGGCGCGGCAGAGGGGTTAAAGCTGCTGAAAACCATCGTCCCCGCTCTGATCGTTCTGCTGAGCGCCGTTTCCATGCTCCGGTCCTCCGGTGCCATGGCGCTGCTGGAAAATCTGTTGGCGCCTCTGTTTCTCCGGCTGGGAATTCCAAAAGAATGCGCCCTGCTGGTGCTGATCCGTCCCATCAGCGGCAGCGCCGCCCTGGCCGTTGGAACGGACCTGATGCGGACCTACGGGGTGGATTCCACCATTGGCCGCACCGCCGCCGTGATGCTGGGCTCCACGGAAACCACCTTCTACACCATCAGCGTCTACTTTGGCGCCGCCGGAATCCGGAAGACCCGCTACACCCTGCCCTGCGCCCTGTTTGCCGACCTGGTGGGCTTTACCGCTGCCGCCGCCAGTGTGCGTCTGTTCTTTCCGGCGGGGTGAACGCCTAAAATACACCAAAACGGTAAGTTTTTTTCGCATTTATGGAAGGTTTCAAAAAATCCATAGGAGCCGTGCCCCGGGAAAAGGGACTCTTTCCGAAAGGGTTTTCAAAATCGTTGCATAAAGTAAACCATTGTGAACACAAAAAAGAGCACCGGGCAGGCTGTCCGGTGCTCAAAAATTCAGGCTGTCAAATGCCGATGTGGTCGGCGGCTTCCACCATCCAGGTGGTCAGGAAGGCAGCCAGGCTCTCATTGGACTGGACCATTCCTCCCATGAACCAGTCGGTCACGACCCCGAAGACCGCGCTGATGTAGAAAACGCAGAGGTTATTATACTCCTCCCGGCTGGGGGCATTGGGGATCCGGTCATAGGCATCCCGGGCCACCTGAATGGCTCTGTTTCTGGCCTTCTCAAAGATGCCCTCCCGGGAACCGGAAGCGGAAAGTGCAAGAAACAGATCCTGATTCTCCCGAAGAAAGGCCAGCTGTGATTCAATATTCTCCCGAATATCGCTGGATTCGGAGCTTTCTCCTTTCCAGCGGATGCCGGAGAGAATTTTATTCTCCATTTCTGTTTTGAGCTGGGAAAGGTTCCGATAGTTCCGGTAGAAGGTAGAACGGTTCACACCGGCTCTCTCACAGATCTGCGCCGGAGTAATATCGCTGAACGCCTTTTCCTGGAGCAGCTCAACCAGGGCTGCCGATAATTTCTGTTTTGTTTTTCTGACGCGTGCATCCTCTGCCATATGACCGCTCCCTTTGCTTTGTCATTCTGTGCATATAATAGCATGATATTTCAAAAAAATCAACTGTTCATTTTTGTTTTTTATTCAACAGGTTTTGTAGGTTTGTTCTTTTTTCTCCTTGCGGACTTCCCGAAAAAATTGTGAAAAGGGATTGCGTCCAACCGTCCCCGGGACTATAATGGAGCTATCATGGAAGTGGATTTGCTCCACCCTATAGAGAAAGGACGATGCTCCATGGAAGAAACACCCCGCCAGGATCGGGAGGTCCGCACCTACAGGCTGCTGGATCAGCTGAACATCCCCTACACCCGCATCGACCATGCCCCCGCCATGACCATGGAGGACTGTCTGGCGGTCGATCAGGCCCTGGACGTGAAAATGTGCAAGAATCTGTTCCTGTGCAACCGGCAGCAAACCGTTTTTTACCTGCTGATGATGCCCGGTGACAAAAAGTTCCGCACCAAGGATCTGTCCTCCCAGCTGGGCTGCGCCCGGCTGTCTTTTGCCGACGAGCGCTTTCTGCTGGAATATCTGGACATCCATCCCGGCTCCGTCAGCATCATGGGCCTGATGAATGACAAGACCCATGCCGTGCAGCTGTTGGTGGACAGGGAGCTTCTCAAGGATGCCTTCATCGGCTGCCATCCCTGTGTCAACACCTCCAGCATGCGCATTGCCCGGGAGGACCTGTTTGGCAAATTTCTGGAGGCAGTGGGGCATGACTACCGGATCGTGGACCTGCCGGGGGACGAACCATGACCGGACTCAAAACAGCCTCCGCCCAATGGCTGGAAACAGAGGATGGGTTTGGGCTCTGCACCCGGCCCCTGAGCACGCTCCTGGAAGAAAAGGGCATTCGGGACACGGGCATTTCCCTTTCCAATTCTTCGGATGTGGAAAGCTATTATGACGACTGGCACCTGTACCGGGTCGCCGGTGAATCGCCGGTTTACGGCCTCCTGAAGCTGCGGGAGCAGGAGCACGACTATGTGCCGGGCTTTTCCGACCGGGACGAGCCCTCGGTGAGCGTGTCCTTTGTGGCCTTTCCCCTGGAGGCTTTTGAAACGCTTCCCCAGGGCTGCCAACCGGGCCAGCCGGAAATGGAACGCTTTGTAAACGCCTTTCGGGATGTAACCGAACGTTTTACCCGGAAGCATGACCCCCGTTTGCAGCAGTATTTCAGCAATCCCGCCAACCGGGGCAGCTACCTGATCGGCCAGACTTACCTGCAAAAGCTTCTCTCCCTCTTCCCAAACGGCAGCATTCCCTTCCCGGACCGGCACCGGCTGGCTTCTGCCAGGCTTCTGCAGGGACTGGCGGAGCTCAACCGCCGTTCCGGCAGGACCATCGTGGATTTTCAGCGCCGGGGAATCTTTCTTGCCGACCCGCTCCACCCCACCCAGGAGGAGCTGCAGGCGGTGCTTGCCTTCCATACGGGAAACCTGAGTCTCAATTCCTTCGCGGCGGAAATCAAGTTTCATGCCGATGCCCTGGTAAAATGGGAGGCCCGGATTCCCTATATGGGAAAACGGTACTGGTATCGGGCCGCCCTCCGGGCGGACATGCAGTTTGGCCCGGAAAACAGACTCTATTCCATGCTGCTGTGTCCCTACTACCACCCGGGCAGCCGGCTCCTTCGGGAGCAGGAGGCCCTCCACGGAAAAAGATAAGGAGGCTCCTATGTCAAAATTCGCGCTTTATAACGGCTATCTGCTGGACGGCACCCAGAATATGACCCCCCAGAAGGGGCTGGCCGTACTGGTGGAAAACGGGAAGATTCGCAGTGTGGTGGCCGACACCGCCATCCCCAAAGGGTTCCCGAAAATCGATCTGGAGGGGCAGTATCTGCTTCCGGGTCTCATCAACCTCCATGTTCACCTTGCCGGAAGCGGAAAACCTAAGAAAAAGCAGACCGACCCCATCAAGGCCGTCAAGTTGGTAACCGCCAATGCCTGGACCAAAAAGCTGGGCATGGCCTTGGTTGCGGGCTACGCCCGGCAGCAGCTGCGCTCCGGCGTAACCACCATCCGGACCGTGGGCGGCATTCTGGATTTTGATTCCCGGCTCCGGGATGCCATCAACGCCGGAAAGGCTGTTGGGCCCCGGATTCTGGCAGGCAACATGGCCGTTTCTGTTCCCGGTGGCCATATGGCCGGTTCCCTTGCCCATGTGGCCCACACCCCGGAGGAGGCCGCGGACTTTGTATCCCAGATTGCTTCCACCGGCGCGGACCTCATAAAACTGATGGTCACCGGCGGCGTGCTGGATGCGGTCCGGCAGGGAGAACCCGGTGTTCTCAAGATGGAGCCTGCCCTGATCAAAGCCGCCTGTGACCGGGCCCATGCCCTGGGACTGAAGGTGGCCGCCCATGTGGAAAGCCCGGAAGGCGTCCGGGCCGCCCTGGAAAACGGCGTGGACACCATTGAACACGGCGCCATGCCTGACGAATCCACCCTGGCCCTTTTCCGGGAAACCGGGGCCAGCCTGGTGACCACCATCTCCCCCGCCCTGTCCTACGCCCTTTTTGACACCAGCGTGAGCCACGCCACCCCCATGCAGAAATACAACGGAAAAATCGTGATGGACGGCATTGTGGGCTGCGCCAAGGCCTGCCTGTCCGCGGGGATTCCCGTTGGTCTGGGCACCGATACCGCCTGCCCCTATGTAACCCAGTACGACACCTGGCGGGAGCTGGTGTATTTCCGGCGCTTCTGCGGCGTTACCGCCACCCAGGCCCTGTATACCGCCACCCTGGGCAACGCGAAAATTGCCGGAATCGAAAAAGAAACCGGCTCCATTGAAGCGGGAAAATCCGCGGATTTTGTGGTTTGCAGGGACAATCCCCTGAACGACCTCACCACTCTGCGGGAGCCCTCCATAGTCTTCTTCCGGGGCAAAAAGATTGCTCCCCGGCAAAGCCGTATTCGGGAAGTGGATCAGGAGCTGGACAATTACCTGTGAGAAAAACCCCACCGGCTTCAAAGCCGGTGGGGTTTGTTATGCCGCTCCCAGGTATTCTTCCAGGCATAGGCCTGTATCCTTCATATCCAGGGATACCCGGGTGCCCACATAGCGGAAGTGCCAGGGCTCATTGCTGATGCCCGTTATCTCCTCCTTCCCCTCCGGGTAGCGGAGAATAAAGCCATACTCCCAGCAGTGCTGGGCCAGCCATTCATTGGCCTCTTTTCCCACCAGGTCTACGGAAAGCCCCAGCTGGTGTTCGCTCCTTCCGGGGAGGGATACGGTTTTCAGCGTTTCCCTGTAGGCTTCCTCATAGGTCATGCCTTTTTCCATATACTCCTCCGTTCTGGTTTCCAGAATGGTGGTCTGTTCCTTCTGGGTCCGGAAGGAGCTGTTGAAAATGCAGGAATCCACTGCCGCCCGGCAGTCGGCCAGCATCTGCTTCAGCGGCTCCAGAGCGATTCTCTGGATTCTGTTGTAACCCTCCACCGGAACCACATCGATCTCATAGTAGTCCGGGATCGGATTGTCCCGGTTGACCAGCACCACCTGGATGCCCTTGGGGGTGAAGTAATAAACCTGGCCCTCCAGCTCTGTCCGGCCCACGGCGGCCTTGCCGTCTTCAAACAGGTAGTAGCGGTATTCGTCCTCCTGGTGCCAGCCGGTCTGCATGATGCCTTCCTGGTCAAAGAAGTACAGCGCCCCTTCGATTTCCTGCCAGCCGGTGCACTTGAGCCCCTCCAGGCTGTAATAATAGGTATGGCCGTCCCGCTCCACCCAGTCGGTTGCCATGGTGCCGTCCTCCAGGAAAAACCGCTCACCGTCCTCCATGATCTGAACGCCGGTAACATAGATGCCCTGGTCATCAAAAAAGTAATGTCCCTTTTCCAGTTCCTGCCAGCCGGTGGCCATGGGGCCGTTGGGCAGGAAATAGTATTCCTGTCCGTCGATTTCGTGCCATTGGGTAACCATGGCCCCATCGGCATCAAAGTAGAATTTCCCCTGGGGCAGCTCCTTCCAGCCGGTGGTCAGAACGCCGTCATCCCCGAAATAGTAGTTTAGCCCCTCCAGTTCCTTCCAGGAGGTTGCCATAACACCATCGTTGCCGAAATAGTAGCGCAGTCCGTCAATGGTCTGCCAGCCGGTGACCATCCGGAAGTTTTCGTCAAAATAACAGATCCGGTCCTCCAGCCGCAGCCAGCCGGTCACTTCCCTGCCGTGAAAATCCCGGTATGTATAACCGCCGTCTTCCGTCTGCACCCAGCCGCTCCGGTCCACATTGGCATCGAACCACAGCCATCCGGCGGTCCCCAGCAGTCCCATGCCCACCAGGATCAAAAAGGTGGAAAGCAGGATTTTTGTCTGTTTTTTCATCAAGTTTTCTTCCCTGTAATAAAGTTTTCTTCATTTTAGCACATTGTTCCCGCGATTGCAACCGGGCCGCAAAGGTGGTATACTGGAAAAAAGGAGGCGATATGGCATGAAATCTGTGGGCTATTACCCTTCCCCCCTGGGGATGCTGCGCATTACCTACGAGGGAAGCGTTCTGTTCACCCTGGACTTCTGCCGGGAGCAGGGCACCGGGCCCATTCCGGAGGACGCCAAACGGTGGCTGGACCGCTATTTTGCTGGTTTGGATCCCGGAGAAATTCCCCCTTTCCGCTTTCCGGAGGTTTCGGCCTTCCGGCGAAACGTTTGGGAGCTGCTTCTGGAAATTCCCTATGGCCAGACGGTGACCTATGGGGAGCTGGCGGACAAAATGGCAGCCCGGGGCTTTGGAAAATGTCCCCAGGCCGTCGGCGGCGCCGTGGGCAGCAACCCCATCAGTCTGATGGTCCCCTGCCACCGGGTTGTCGGTTCCGGCGGCAGGCTCACCGGCTATGCCTGGGGGCTGGAACGCAAAAAAGCCCTGCTGGACCTGGAGCAGGGACATCCGCTATAAAAGAAATAACCCTTGATCATTCGGCTGACTCTTCCGATGATCAAGGGTTATTTCTCACAATTCTTGGGTTCCGTCATTTGCTTAACCTCGACTTTCTACAGTTTGTAAGGGGCTTTCCTTAGTACATTGGACTCACTCCTTTTTTGTACCTTCATATTACAGCACATTTTTCATTTTTTCAAGATGGGATATTCCATAAGAAAACACGCGAAAATTCGTGGGATCCGCCACTGGGCGCGGACAGAAAAACGTGGTATAGTAAATATGTTGGGCAGCCCGGGGGCTGCCCGCTTTTAATTCAGTTCGTCCAGCCGGTCCAGCACCTCATCAATCCGGTCTTCCAGCTCCTCGTGGGCATCTGCCCAATCATCGTATTCTTCGCTTTCCTCATTCCCGGGTTCCCGGCTGTCCAAATCCTTCCGCAGGGCATAAAGCCGGGCCAGGTAGTCCTTCAGTTCCGCCGGGTCCATTCCCAGGATGTCCGGTTCCTCCTCCGGCACGCTGTTCTGGATTCGAAGCTCCGGCTGTTTCTTTCTGTTTTCCATCTCTTTCTCCTCTTTTCATGTATTTTTAGAAAATCAAGCCCTCCGCCGTGGTGGTCCTCCCCGTCACAAGTCACACTGCGCGTCCTTTGCGTGGGCCGCCCAATGCTCCGCGCTGTTCAGATACACCTCATGGTGATGCCCGTGCTTTTCTTCCGAGGCGAAATGATCATGGCCGTGGGCATGGGTAAGCACATGGGTGTGGGTTGTGCCGTTGTGGGTATGCACGATCACATGGGTGTGCCCGTGAATATGGTGCTTGACCATGGTGTCGTACACCACAAATACCGTACCGGCCAGCATCAGGGCCAGGGCGAAAAAGTATGCCGGGGCGGGACGTTCTCCATTGATGGCAAAAGCCAGAAGCACCCCGATGAAGGGTGCGGCGGCATAGTAAGCGCTTGTCTTCGCGGCGCCCAGGGTTCTCTGCGCCCGGACATAGAAAAAGATGCTCAGGCCGTATGCCACAAAGCCAAGCACCATGGCTCCGGCAGCGTAAGCCCCGGCGGGGATGGGCTCCCCCAGCGACAACGCGATGAGGAAGGAACCGCTGCCGGAGAAAAGGCCCTTCAGCACCACGATCTGATAGGTGCTTTTGTGGGAAATCCTTCTTGTGCAGTTGTTTTCAAGCCCCCAGCAGCAGGTAGCCAGCAGCACAAACAGGGAGCCCAGGGAAAACCGGAAGCTTCCCGCCCCTTCAAAGGTAAGGAGAAGGCTGGACAGGGTCATGAGGCCAATGGCAATCCAGAGCCTGCCGGACACCTTTTCTTTGAACAGCAGCAGCGCAATCAGGGTTGTGGTGACGATCTCAAAATTGCCCAGCAGGGAAGCATTGGAAGCGGTGCCCAGGTTGATCCCGATCATCAGGAAAACCGGCGCCCCAATATCCAGAAGAATCATGCCGATGACGTAGGGCAGATCCGGTTTGGTAAGCCTTTCCGACGGTTTTTCTTCCCGCCAGCGGAACAGATACAGAATCCCAACGCCAACTCCCGCGCCCAGATACAGGAACGCCGCCATGAAGGTGGGCGGCACATGCTCCATAAAAGCCTTGGAAAGGGGTGTGTTCAGCGCGTAAAGCACCGCCGCAAGCAGCGCAAAGGCGATTGCGGATACTCTGCTGTCCTTTTTCATAGCCATACCCCCATCGAGCAGCCCTTTTTCCCGGTTCCCCTACACAGTAGCAGAAATCAATAAAAAAGTCTACTGTCTTTCTGAACAATCCGAAGGAATTTACGGTCTGGGTTTTGGGTTCGGAAGCTTTCTTTTCCGCGAAATATTGACAGGCCCCCTGGCATATGCTATATTGAAAACAGGTGAATAGGACGTTAACAAGGCGTAAGTCCCATCAAGGGTGAAAAGGGAATTCGGTGTAAGTCCGAAGCGAACCCGTCACTGTAACAGGGAGCGATGCGTAGGGATGTCATTGGGCATTTGCCTGAGAAGACACGCGGAGCTGTGAACTGGAGCCAGGAGACCTGCTTACGTTTTTCCTAACCAGGATTGCGGTGTTCAATCTGTGGATAATTGGGTGGCTTTGCCGCCCCTTTGTCGGGCTGCCGCAGGGCTGCCCATTTTTTATTTCTAAGGGGGTTTGGGAATGAAAACCGGATTCACCAATGGGGAACGCAGAATTCTGCTGACCTCCTGTATTCCCGCGCTGCTGGCGGTGCTGGCGGTGAATACCAGCGCCATGCACATTATGGAGGGCTTCCTTCCCCAGGGCCACGCCATTGCCTGGGGCGTTGTCTGCCTGCCCTTTCTGGTATGGGGCTTTCTCACAATCAAGAAAATTGTGGCCAACCACCGGAAGGCCATTCTGCTGCTGGCCATGATGGGCGCTTACGCCTTTGTCCTGTCCGCACTGAAGATGCCCTCCGTCACCGGCTCCTCCAGCCATCCCACCGGCACCGGTCTGGGGGCTGTCCTGTTTGGACCCGCTCCCATGGCTCTGCTGGGGCTGCTGGTGCTGCTGTTTCAGGCCATTCTGCTGGCCCACGGCGGCCTCACCACCCTGGGCGCCAATACCTTCTCCATGGCAATTGCCGGTCCCATGGTCAGCTACGGCGTGTACAAGCTGTGCAGGAAGGGAAAGGTCAACCGTCTGGTTGCCGTGGGTCTGGCCTGCGGCCTGGGGGATCTGTTCACCTACTGCGTCACCTCCATTCAGCTGGCCCTGGCCCACCCCGGTCAGGCAGGTGTCCTGGCCTCCATGGGCGCGTTTATGAGCATTTTCGCCCTGACCCAGATCCCCCTGGCCATTGTGGAAGGCATTCTGGGCGCCGTTGTGATGATGATGCTGGAATCCTTTGCCAAGCCCGAACTGCGGGAGATTGGCTATCTGGAAAAGGAGGGCAAGTAACCATGCAAAAGAAGCAGGTTTTGATCATTCTGGTGTTGGTTGCTCTCTGCGCCGCCATCCTGGTTTACCCCCTGATGACCATTCCTGACAGCGAATTCGGCGGTGCCGACGGAGCGGCGGAAGAAGCCATTGCCTCTGTAGATCCCGATTATGAGCCCTGGGCAGATCCCATTGTAGAGCTTCCCGGAGGAGAGACCGAATCGCTGCTGTTCTGCCTCCAGACCGCTCTGGGCGCCATCGTCATCGGCTATGGCTTTGGCTACCTGGTGGCCCGGAAAAAGTACAGCCCCAAGGACGCGGACTGATGGCACGGGGCCATAACCATCCTTCCGGCAGCACCTTGATGCTGGATACCCTGGCCGCCCACAATGGGCTGCTCAATGTCAGCCCCATGGTGAAAACGGCCTTCTGTGTTGTTTGCCTGGTGCTCTGCGTCAGCGCGGCGGATCTGGCGGTGGGAATTTTCGTAGCGGTTTCCATGGTGCTCATCATGTGGCTGCTGGGGAAAATCAGCCTGCACAAGCTCCTCCATCTTCTGCGGATCCCCCTGGCATTTTTGATTGTCAGCTGTGCGGTCATTCTGCTGGAGCTGACCCCAGAGCCCATGGGGCTTTGGCATATCCCCTTTGGGAGCCGCAATCTTTGCATCACAAAGGAAAGCCTCCGCCACGCCGTCACCCTGTTCTTTCAGGCCATGGGGGCGGTCTTCTGCCTGTATGCCCTGAGCAGCAGCACCCCGGTTCCCCAGCTCATTGATGTTTTCCGGCGCTGCCATGTGCCGGAATTGGTCATCGAGCTCATGTACCTGATTTACCGTTATCTGTTCCTCCTGCTGGATGTGCAGCAGAAGCTGACCATCGCGGCCTCCGCAAGACTGGGGTATTCCGGTCTAAAGCGGTCTGCCACCACGGCCGGACGGATCAGCGGCACCCTGCTTGCCTCCTCCTTCCGAAGAAGCAGTCAGTGCTACGATGCCATGGAATCCCGGTGCTATGACGGAAAGCTCCGCTTCCTGTCCCATATGCCCCCGGTTCAGACCGTTCATGCGCTGGCGGCAGGCGTCTATGTGCTGGTGCTTGTTGGATTTATTGTTGTTCGAAAGGGGTGGCTGTGATGGACGCGCCCATTATTCAGCTTGAAAACGTAAGCTATGCCTATCCGGACGGCCCCATGGCTGTGAAAAACCTGTCCGTTTCCATTGGGAAAGGGGAACGGGTTGCGGTGCTGGGCCGCAACGGTGCCGGCAAATCCACCTTTTTTCTGCTGTGCAACGGCATTCTGGAGCCCGGGGAAGGAACGCTGTTCTGTGGGGGCCAGCCGGTCACCCGCAAGAAAAAGGACCTTCTGGAGCTCCGCCGCCGGGTCGGCATTGTTTTTCAGGAGGCGGAAAACCAGATCCTGGCCGTAACCGTAGAGGGCGAAGTATCCTTCGGCCCCATGAACCTGGGTCTGCCTTTGCAGGAGGTTGAAAAACGCACCGGCGAGGCCCTTTCCTCCATGGGCCTGCATGACTACGCCCAACGGTCCCCCCAGTTCCTGTCCGGCGGGGAAAAGAAACGGGTTACCATCGCGGATATTCTTGCCATGGAGCCGGAGCTTATCCTGCTGGACGAGCCCACCTCCTCTCTGGACCCGGAGAACGTGACCCGGCTGGAGGAGACCCTGGACCAGCTGTCGGAGGCGGGCATTGCTCTGGTGGTCAGCACCCACGATGTGGATTTCGCGGCAAGATTCGCTGCGCGGGGTCTGGTGTTCTCCCATGGCCGCCTGATTGCCGACGACTCCTTGGCCCATATTTTCTCCGATTCCGCCCTTTTGGAGCAGGCAAGCCTGCGGAAGCCCTGGCTCTGGCAGGCCGCGGAAGCCGCCCGCCCCGGCGAAAGCGCCTATCCCCTGACCATGGATCAGTACCGGCAGTGGCTGAAGCAATCCGTGGTCTCCCGCTAAAAAAAGATGTGCCCTGACTTGGAGCTTCTCCAAAGCCCGGCCCATCTTTTTTCTCGTTTTCCGGCGTTCTTTTCCGATTTACAAGCCCCGGGTTTTCCGTTATAATATGGAAAAGGAGGAATGACCATGAAACTCATTGTACTGGACGGTTACGCGCTGAATCCCGGTGACCTGTCCTATGAATGCCTCAACCAGTTTGGGGATGTAACCATCTACGACCGAACGGATTCGGAAGCGGAAGCAATCTCAAGAATCGGAGAGGCCGAAATCGTGCTTGTCAACAAGGTTCCCATTACCGAGTCTCTCCTGGCCGCCTGCCCAAACATCCGCCTGATCTGCGTTCAGGCTACGGGATACAATGTGGTGGATTGCGCCGCCTGCGCCAAACGGGGCATCCCCGTCACCAACGTTCCCAGCTATGGAACCGCCGCGGTTGCCCAGTTTACCATGGCCATGATTCTGGAGCTGTGCCACCGGATTGGCCTCCACGACCGGGATGTCCACGCCGGCGGATGGGAAAAAGCAGGCTGCTTCTGCTACTGGCTGACCCCTCAGACCGAGCTGGCCGGAAAAACCCTGGGCATCATCGGCTTCGGCAGCATCGGAAAAGCCGTGGGCAGACTGGCCCGGGCCTTTGGCATGGAGGTTCTGGCCTACAACCGGAGCCAAAGTGCGGAGGGCCGAAGCATCGGCACCTATGTGGATCTGGATACGCTGCTCCAAAAATCCGATATTGTCTCCCTCCACTGTCCCCTGTTTCCGGAAACGGAAGGGATCATCAACGCCTCCGCCATTGCCAAAATGAAGGACGAGGCCATGCTGATCAACACCGCCCGGGGCGCCCTTGTGGACGAAGGGGCCCTGGTCCAGGCCCTGAACACCGGAAAACTCCGGGGCGCCGCCCTGGATGTGATCTGTCAGGAGCCTCCGGAAGCAGACAATCCCCTGCTTTCCTGCAAAAACTGCCTCATCACTCCGCACATCGCCTGGGCGCCTGTAGAAAGCCGCCAAAGGCTTCTGGACACGGTGGTGGAGAATATCCGCGCCTTCCTGGCAGGCACCCCCCAGAACGTGGTCAATCTATAAGGAGGACTGTATGAAAAAGCTGATTGAGTTGGGAAACCTGTATGCCAGCAAAAGCGACTGGAAGGATTTTGCCCTGGTAAAGTTCTGTCTGTTTTCCATGGGGCTGCTTGTTGGCGTAAACGCGCCGAAAAAGCATCAGAAAACCATCACGGTTCTCTCCGTGCTGGTGTTTGCCGGAACCTATGTGCCCCTGATGTCTAAGCTGCTGCGCATCGCGGCAGAGAAAGAAAAATAAATTTTTTCCATTTCCCTATTGACTCTCACCTAACGTCATAGTTTATACTGTGTTCATCGGGAAGCTCGACACCGGCGGCAGGCGATTTTCTCCGCCGTGGCCGGCAGGATCGGACTTCCCCCGGGAGGGATGGAAATGAAAACCGTCAAGGAAGTCAGCCGCATCACCGGTGTGAGTGTGCGCACACTCCACCACTACGATGCCATCGGACTGCTGAAGCCGACCCAGGTAACCGAGGCGGGCTACCGGCTCTATGACGATTCGGCCCTGGCCAGAATGCAGTCCATATTGCTGTTTCGCCAGCTGCAGTTTCCCCTGAAGGAAATCAAGAAAATCCTGGATTCTCCGGTCTTTGATCCCATGGAGGCCCTTTCTCAGCAGGTGCACCTGCTGGAAATGCAGAGGGATCACCTGGAACAGCTCATTTCCCATGCCCGGGAAATTCAAAGAACAGGAGTATATACCATGGACTTTTCCAAATTTGATACCACCGAGATTGACCGCTATACCGAAGAAGCCAAGCAGAAGTGGGGCAGCACCAACGCATGGCGTGAATTTGAGCAGAAAAAGGCCACGCCCCAGCAGACCCGGGAGAATGCCGAGGGAATCATGGACATTTTCGCCCAGCTGGGTTCCCTCCGGGATGCCTCTCCCGCCTCCGGGGCCGCCCAGGCGCTGGTTGCCAAGCTGCAGGCCTTCATCACCGACCACTACTATACCTGCACCAAGGAGATCCTGCGGAGCCTGGGTCAGATGTATATTGCCGGTGACAGCATGACGGAGAACATCGACAAAGCCGGCGGACCCGGCACAGCGCAGTTTGCCCATGAGGCAATTGAAGTTTACTGCAAATAAGCATTGGGGCTGCCCAACGGGCAGCCCCAATTATATTTATGCCAGCTTTTTTACAAATTCCGCAATGAGGGCGTTGATGTATTCCGGCTTGTCCGTATTGGAATTATGTCCCGCATCCTCGATCCACTCCAGAGGGATTCCGGTATGCTTGTGCCATGCCTTGTTGTACCGGATGCAGGAGCCGGCATGATCCTTTTTTCCGCAGATCAGCAGTGCGGGGCATTTCAGCTCATAGGGAAGATCCTTTTCCATTGCTTCCGCAAGAATCCGGAAGCCGTGGCCGGACAGCCGGGCGTACCGGCTCTGGTCTCCGTCATAGACCATCATCATTTCCCGCATCAGATTTCTGCCGTACGGAGAGACTGCAACCCCATTGGAACCGGTCTTCAGCAGGGATTTCCAGGGATACAGGGCATAGACCGGCTCCATTCTTTTGAGCAGCCAAAGCTCTGCCCCGGTGACGTATTTCCGCTGCAGGGGCGCCGAATCGATGGAAACAAAGCCCCGCAGCTTTTGAGGAAAGCTTTCCGCATAGGCCTGTCCCACATAGCCGCCCATGGACTGGCCCACAATGACGGGCTTTGTAATCCCCTCCCGACTCAGAATCTGGTCCAGCCAGGCTGCCTTATCCGCCAGGCTGAACCGGAATTCAAAGGGCCAGGAGGCCCCATGACCCGGCGCGTCCCAGACGAAAACATTGTATTTCCCTTCAAAATACCCGATCTGTTTGTCAAACAACCGGTGATCCGCCGTCAGACCGGGAAGAAACACAAGCGTAACATCATCGGGAAAAACCAGATTCTGCCAATAGTGAATGGGCCCCAAGGGCGTTTCAAAAATCTTTTCCGTCAATGCAGACACCTCCACCGAATCATAAAAAGCAGTTGTTATTATTATACGATTTCCCCTATCATTTTTCAATCGTTTTTGCTATGATAATGCGTACTGAATAACGCAAAAAGCCTTGAAAGCCAAGGCTTTCCGGCAATCTTTGCGTTATTCGGGCATTGATTGCCGTCTGAATTTCAAAAAAAGGTTAAAAAGAGCCATTTTTTGAAATTACACACCTTCGGTGTGTGAATAAGCCGCATTGGCGGCTTATTCAGCAGACATTTTATAGGAATCGCATTTCGGAAAACATTCACAAATCACAGCTTCCTTTTTTGTCATAGGTTACGCGATTAACCTTTGAAATATTCTGTTCCAACAATTACAATGAGAGCAAACAAAGGAAGCTTCTGCCGATTGAAGCAGAGCTTCCGAAAAAGGAGGAACCTGTTATGACACCCAAGGAAATCGTGAGCCGCTTTTTTCAGGAGGGCTACACCAACCGAAATTATGCGTTCGTCATGGACTGTATGTCCGAGAATTACATTGACCACAGCCCTGCCGGGGCAAGGAGCAATGCCGACGCCGTGGGCATCCTGAAAATCGTAGCGGAACAATACATTTATTTGAATGCGAAAATGATTGATATTTTTGCGGAGGGCGGCATGGTAGCAACCCGTGTCCTTTACGACGGTCTCCACAGGGAAACCGGCAGGCACATTCGGTTTGAGGCTCTGGAGAACTTCAAAGTGGAAAACGCCAGGATTGTGGAATCCTGGGGCTATTGGCCCGATCGGGAGATCGAGCAAAAGCTGAACGCCCAATAAGCAGCCGGAACAAACTACAAAAACACCCTTGACACCATCGCCGGATCCCATCGATGATCAAGGGTGTTTCTTTTGGGGCGGTGGATTCCATCCGCAGTTCACCCCACCTTTTGTGTCATTCCCCCGCTGCATACCGTTGCAGCGGTCTGATACTATGCTTCAATTGAAACGGCATCGCTTGATCACGTTGCCCCCCTCCTCCGGGCGAATGGAGGTGGAATAGCCGATAAAGGTCATGGCGGGCTTGTGTTCATATGTAACGTTCATTTGTGTATCTCCTTTTCCTAAAGTGGTCGAATGGAGTTGCTGATCCAATGATCAAGGACGTTCATCTGCTCCTCTGTATGGAACCAGTGTTCTCCGTCCTCCATTACGGTGAGGCCTGCGCCAATTCGATCCGCGAATCCGGAAATGGTTTCTCTGGAAGTCAGGTGATCCTTTCCCCCATACAAAATGCGGGTGGGGATGCTCCACCGGATGGGATACTTTCGCACATAGCACAGATACTCCCAGGATAAGGTTTCTCCAAACTCCGTGGAAATCTCTTTTTTGCTTTCCAGCTCCGCCTCTGTTACCTTGGCCCACATCATCATATCTGTAATGAGCCGTTCCATGTCTACGATGGGCGAGACAAACATGGCCTGGGAAATCTTCTTCCCAGCCAAGGCATTCATCGAAAAGTAAGCCCCGATGCTGTTTGCAATCAGGATAACGGAATCGTATCCCTTGCTGTGCAAATCAAAGAACCGCGGGAATTCGTCTTTCGCTTCCCAGGGAGTTTGTGCGTGATAGTCAAAGCCGATCACATCACTTTCGGCAAAGAGCGGCCGGTAATGCTTCGCTTCCTCCGCGCTGCCGCCTTTGCCATGTACATATATGACCAAACGTTTCATTCTATATCCTCCGATACAGGTTTTGATTGATCTATTATCTTCACTGGTTGCCTTCTGCAAGGTGAATATGAAGGGTCCCTTTTGCGTGACGGGCTTCCACAACAACCGTGTAGACGCCGGTTTCCCGGATGTTCACCGTGAAAGACGTGGTCTCTTTCCCGTTTCCGCGGTATAGGCTCGTCCCGTCCGGGGCTTTGATCTGCGCATACATAGAACCTTTCTTTGTTTCAAACTGGATTTGAAGGACATCCCCCTGGCGCAGCTCAAGCGTGTGCAGATCGGTCCCGTTCATTCTCTCGATGTCCAGCAAATAGGCATCCGGGTTTTTCACGCGGCTGCCTGTAAACTCCTCCCGATTGGAACAGGACAGAAACGCGGCAATCCCCGCAAGAACCAGCAGGGGGAGCGCGATGAAAACAGCTTTACTCCTTTTGGTCATCGCCCTGTCCCTCTTTTTTGATGCTACTGCCGACAACAAGACCGATCAGCATACCCAGGGAGATTCCGAGACCGATATGATTGCCAAGGGCAGTGCCGATGGCAGTTCCAAAGCACATACCAAGGCACATTCCCGTGGTTCCATAATTGTCAGGCGTTTCTTCCTTCTTTTCCTTTCCCGCACTACTGGCAAAAAACACCGCCAACAGCAGCCCCATCACAATCCACGGCAGCGCCGCCCGAAGGAAATCAAATACATCTTCCATCATCAAGCGATCTCCTTTTCAGCTTACCTTGTTTTCGCTGCTCCTTCCGTGCCAGCTTTTCGCATCGGGTCAGCGGTTTCCTGCCGGAAACATGGTGGTGTTCCCGGCAGGCTGCGCAGTCACCATGTCTGGGACAGTTCATACGCCTGCATGGGCAGGATTCCCGCCCGACAACAGTATTCGTCACTGTTTCGCCCGCATAGCCGCACCCGCGCAGGCAAGGCCGATGCCAAGCAGCGTGACACCGGTTTGCGGTTCCAGACTGCCCAGGCAGGACAGAACCACAACGGCAACACCCATGGCCAGGGTCACGGCCTTGAAAATGACAGAAACGATCTGACGAATTGAATTGTTTTCCATAGCTTTTTTCTCCTTAAATCATTGAATATTTGAGTTATTCTAAGCTTACAACCCATATTTTACAAGAATATTCCGGATTTATATAGGCACTTTTTGTATGGGTATGTGGCCGTTTTACAGATACTTTCCTTGTTTCCTTACGCGTGTGTACATAACAGCTGCCAATACCCAGGCGCAGAGGATGGTCAGAATGCCGGTTTCGCTGACAAAGAACATTCTGTTATCCCCCCGGGTTATAAGGCCGAACACTGCCTGATCGTAGTTGTTGTGGGCCGCATGGAGAAAGGCCGCAGGCCACACGCTGCCGCTTTCCAGCGACAGCAGCCCCGCCATCACGCCCACCGGGAAGATGCACAGTACAAAAGCGGGCAGCTGATACCACAGCGGGGTTCCTGGCATATAGTCGCCGCCGATCAGCAGGGGCAGGTGCCAGCAGCACCAGAACAGGCTGGAAATCAGCAGGGTTTTGTTGAGACCCAGTCTTTCATACAGCGCAGGCACCATGAAGCCCCGCCAGCCGATTTCCTCCCCCAGAGCGGACATCAGGGAAATCAGAATGCCAATCACCAGCACGGGCAGAATATCCTTCAGCACCAGCACCAATGGGTCGCCGTGATAGGCGAAATTCTCCGGGTACAGCCGCCAGTACACCATGTAGGGAACCAGCAGATAAACAAGGGGCAGCAGGCAGCCCAGCAGCACATAGCGCAGCCTGCATTTCCGGAAGCCGCCTTTTGCAAACAGCTTCTTCAACGAGAAGGGCTCCCCGTTTTCCCGGAAGGAAATACAGTTTGCCACGGTGGCCGCCAGGGCAGGTATCCACATCAAAATCAGATAGAGCCACTCCGGGCCGCCCCGGCAAATCAGGGTTTCCACCACCGCGGAAAGAAGAATCACAATTGCAAAAAATACGATCAAGGCTTTCTTACCAATGCTTTGGCTTTTCATAGAAAATCTCCTTTTCGACAATATCATATGCTTGATGATCAGATACTTCCTATCGTTCGGTAGGATTATTGTTCAAAACAAGACGGCCCTGCCGGGGGACACAGCCGCGTTGCTCTAATTCCTGTTTCATGTGAAGATTCTTTCATTCCTTCCCCGGCTGATAGGCCCTGAAAAACTGCCGGATGTGCCTGTCTACCAGCTCCATGACCTCCTGCTCCCGGTCCGGTTCCCGGTCGCAGAGGGTAATCCACACGGAAATGGGCAGGCAGAGCTGCGCCGCCATCATTTCCGGGTCATCCTCCAAAAGAATCCCTTTCCGGATCAGGCGCCTGATCATGCCGGTGAAATAGGTCAGCACATCGGTGTAATTCTGCTTGGTTTGCAGCTTTGCCAATTCCGGATTCTGGAACTGCTCAATGACCAGCATTTTCCGTGCTCTGCGGATAACGGAATCGTGGAGGATGTAGCGTATCTGCCCCTGAATCATTTGCACGGCAGCGTCAGAAGTCAAGGGCAGATTACCGGCGTCCTTTTCCCAATCCGCTCTGGCAAATATGGAATGTGCCGCATACTGCTGCAAAACCTCTTTCACCAGCGTATCCAGAATCGCCTGCTTGCTCTCAAAATGGCTGTAAAGCGAAGCTTTACGGATGCCCACCGCCTCCGCGATTTGAGAAATGGAGGTAGCCTCAAACCCCTGCACGGAGAACAGCTCCAGCGATGCTTCCAGAATCTCCTGTTTTGTATTTCCCCGATCCATAAGCCTTTCTCCTTTTTCCGTGATCCCGGGAACCTCTGAGCAAAGCCTCCGCGGCTGGACTGCTGGTTGAGCGTTCCCCCTGTTCTGGCTATAGTATAGCTTCCTATCGTTCGTTAGTCAAGAGGCACTTTGGGAAGGAACGCCAGCAGCACACATCCGGAGGGCCGCCACCGGGACGGGGATTCCCCTGCTCCGGCTCCACCCAAACTTGAAACGCGGCGCGGTTTTGCCCTCGAATTGGGAATTGCATTCCAAAAAAATGGGAACAGTTGCCTTTCCCCAATCCATATGCTATACTGAATGAAAAGAAAAACAGGAGGCGGTTCTATGCCCACGCTGGAAGCACTGTATGAAATCTATGAAAAATTCGAGCAAACCGAACCCGGCACGGATGCCTGCAATCAGGCATTTCTTGACGCTGTGGAGGAATGGACGGCTGCCTTTTCCGCGTCACAGCCTGGTCCCGCGGAAGCCGCCGACGCTGTAAACTGGATTTTGAAATACCCCCGTCATCACCGGGAGGAAAAAACATTCCGGTATTCCTGTGCCGCCCAGAAACAGGCCGAGGGCCTGATCCCCTTCCTGGCTCCGGAAGCGGCCGCCCGGATTTTAACGGAATTTGTCGGGGATTACCCAAAAGCGGACCGGACACCCCTTCAGGAGCACATTCAAAAAGAGCTTTCCGATGCGGCGGCTTTGCATCCGGCAGAAAGCGGCCCGAAAAAGAAAACCCTGCTGTGGGGGAAACGGGTTGCCGTGCTGCTCCTGGGGCTGGCCATTGCCCATCTGGGTGTGACCCTGTTCCTGCTGGCGGATTTGGGCTCCGATCCCTTCAATGTGATGATTCAGGGTCTTTTCCGTATGGTGTCCAGTACCTTCGGGGTTGCTGTGACCCACGGAACCGTACATATTCTTGTGTCTCTGTTGATTATTCTGGTGCTGCTGGCAGTGGACAGAAGCTATGTCCGGATCGGCACATTTCTCTGTATGATTCTGGGCGGCCCCATCATCGATGTATTTACGGTGCTGCTCCAGGCATTGGTCAATCAGAGCTCCGCAATGGCAGTTCGATTGATTGCCGTTGTTCTCGGGTGCGCGATTCTGGCCTTTGGCATGACCATTGTGATCAAGTCGGAAGCCGGAACCGGGCCCAATGATCTGGTCGCGGTGGTGATCAGTGAGAAACGCCGGTGGAAATTCGGTCCGGTTCGAATCGCCGTGGACCTCTGCTTCGCGGGAATCGGATTCCTGCTGGGCGGCACCCTGGGGATCGGAACCATCGTCTGCCTGGCAGTGGTTGGCCCCGTTGCCCAGGTGTTTATGCCTTTTTCCGAAAAACTGTGCAGAAAGATGATTGGGTGAATTTGTTCTTCTCAAATTCTTTTTGGCAAGGGATCCCGGAGGGGTTGCCATTCGTTCGGGCGACACCCCCCTCAGCCTGCGGCAGCTCCCCCAGAGGGGGAGCCAAGCCCTGCTCCCCTCTTTTCGGGGGCAAGGGACCTTGTTGATACACAGCACCCCCTGGCGTAGCCGGGGGGTGCATTTCAGTTGTCCTGTACCACTTCATAGGGCCAGTCCAGGATGCCGCCAAACTCCCGGATATTTGTATACCCCAGGTCAGCCAGGCTTTGCGCCGCCAGTTTGCTGCGCCGGCCGCTGCGGCAGTAGACGAGAATCAGCTGTTCCTTGTCCGGCAGCAGGTCCGCCGCTTTCGCTTCAATCTCGGTATTGGGAATCAGAACCGCGCCGGGGATGTGCCCCTGATCGTATTCCTCCCGGGTCCGCACATCCAGGATGATGCAGCCTTCCTCACTGTCCATGAGCTTTTTGGCTTCTTCCGCTGCAATGTTCAAAAATACCATCCCAAAAAGTGAGCGCCCCCGGCAAAAAACGTGCCGCTTGCGCGGCACGTTCCTTTGTATCTGAAAATTACAGTCTCCAGAAACGCATTCCGGAGGCCTTCAGTTCGTCCAGACGGTACAGGCTCTTCACATCGACGAGGACCTTTTCTTCATCCGGCACATCCTTAAACAGCTTCTTCAGCTGCATGGTGGACATGCTGCGGAATTCATTGTGCCCCACAGCGACAATCAGGCAGTCGACATCCTTCACGTCCTCCAGCTTCGTCAGGGTCACGCCGTATTCGTGCATGGCATCACGTTCACTGGCCCAGGGATCCACCACAACCGGCTGGATGCCGTATTCATTCAGCCGTCTGATGATGTCATCCACCTTGCTGTTTCTGGTATCCGGGCAGTTCTCCTTGAAGGTAAGACCAAGAATCACAACCTTGGAATTCTTCGGCGCCTGGCCCGCTTCAATCATTTTCCGAATGGCTGCATCTGCAACATATGCGCCCATGCTGTCATTGACAATACGGCCATTGAGGATAATCTGGCTGTGATAGCCCAGCTTTTCTGCTTCATAGGTAAAGTAATAGGGATCAACCCCGATGCAGTGTCCGCCAACCAGACCGGGACGGAAGCCCAGCGCATTCCACTTGGTATTCATGCCGTCCACAACCTCGTTGGTGTCAATGCCCATGCGGTCAAAAACCATTGCCAATTCGTTCATAAAGGCAATGTTGATGTCCCGCTGGCTGTTTTCGACAACCTTAACGGCCTCTGCTGTCTTAATGTTGGATACAGGATGTGTGCCAGCTTCAATGACCAGATCATACACATTCTTGATTTCTTCCAGAGACTCTGCATCCATGCCGGAGACAATCTTATGGATATTCTCAAGGCGATGGACCTTATCTCCCGGGTTGATCCGCTCCGGGGAATAACCAACCTTGAAGTCTGCTCCGCATTTCAGGCCGGATTTCCGCTCCAGAATCGGTATACAGACATCCTCTGTTACACCAGGATAAACGGTAGATTCATACACTACAATGGATCCCTTTGTCAGATTGCGACCCACAATTTCACTGGCACCGATAACGGGTGTCAGATCGGGTGTGTGGTCCGTATTTACCGGTGTCGGCACTGCAACAATGTGGAACTTTGCCTCCCGAAGTTTGGCTTCATCATCGGTGAACTCCACAGTGGTATTCCGAATGGTTTCATTCCCCACTTCCCTGGTGGGGTCGATACCGGACTTGTACAAGTTGATCTTTGCCCTGTTCAGGTCAAAGCCGATCACCTTTACCTTTTTGGCAAAGGCAACCGCGATAGGCATACCAACATATCCAAGGCCAATGAGGGCGATTTTCTCTTCTCCAATCAGAATTTGTTCGTAAAGTGACATTTTCCACTTCTCCTTAAATGGTTATTCAGTTCAAACTGCGAACCCCAGATAATTAGAAGTATATCAAATGTCAAAGACGTTTTTGGGCGGAATCGCGATTACTTCTCCCCTATCAAAAACCTGGTCCACTCGAACTTCATCAGCAGTGTGGAAAGAAGAAGTGAAATCCCCATGGCACCGATGAAATTAATTACAGCATGAAGGTATGGATTGATAGCACCGTTCAGTAGTGATATGAACACATAAATAACCTGTTGATGAAACAGATAAACTGGCATTGAGTTCTTGCTGAGAAGAGAGAACACTTTGCTTTCTTTCCAATTTACTCGGTTTGCTAGCTTCTGCAAAACCACAAAGGCCATCAAGGCTCCGATGATATGGAGCAGGAATGAAAAGCCGGGGTTTAGCAGTTTGATGATGGTTGCATCAAAAACGGAAAGGTACTGGATAAGGATGAAAAGCAACACATCCACAGTAATCCAAACAAGAGATGGAATCCGCATCAAGGCCTCGCTTCCAAACTGTCGAATCTTGAAGCCGAGCCAGAAAAAAACGAGATATTGGCAAGCTGTGAAAATCTGGAACACATTAGGAAGAACCATCGATCCTGCCAAACCAATACCGTAAATCGCTAATACTGTTAATGCTCCTCCGACATTGTGCTTCTCAAGGAAGTCAGACAGTGGATAGAAAATCATGAACACAAAGAACAGCATCAGTAAGAACCACAACTGACTAGGTGACGCACCCAGCACAAATCTTTTGACAACATCATAACAATTGTACTGTAGATAATACACTGCAGACGGTATCGCCCAGATTGCTGATACAAAAGCGTAAGGAACCAGGAGACGTTTGGCTTTGTTTATGACAAATGGTATAAAATTAGTGTATTTCCCTTTTTCACATCTCAAAAAATAAAATAAGTATCCCGAAATCAAAGTAAACCCATATATATGAAATGTACTTAACCAACCTGCAAAGTTTACTAGCAATGGAGCTTTGGTATGCAAAACAATTCCAGGAATCCATCCGCCTGCCCAAAAGATACAGCTGTGATAGGCTACTATAAAAATCATTAAAATTGTTTTAACAAATTTACAGTTATCTAGTTCTTTCATGCCTCTCCTTCATGTAACAATGACGATATTAGTTATATACCATCAGCTTATATGGCAATTTAGAAAATTAATAATTTTATGCTATATACTTCAAAAAATAATTTGGTCGATGTTTCAAAGCGAGACATTTAATCAAACCTTCTCAAAGAATGTATCCGGATGGTTTGGATTAAATACCTCATTACAGGTCATCACTGTGACAAGATCTTCGGTGTCAGAACATCAGCTACAGTTCTTCCGTATCCGCCTGCACCAAGGATTACTAGTCTTTTCATCATTCCATCCCCTTCTATTTTTAATCCTCAGCAAGTCTTTCCTGAATATATGTAAGCTCCATCATCTTAGCTTTAATTTCTTCTTTGTTGAGAAGTTTTGTATTGTTGCTGTTAAACTCGGTAAGTGTATTTCTTTCTGCATCCCCATCCTTGAAGTACTTGTCATAGTTCAAGCCACGGTTATCAGCTGGGACACGATAGAATACACCGAGGTCGATGGCTTTAGCGCATTCTTCATTCGTCAACAGCGTTTCATACATCTTCTCGCCATGACGAATACCAATTACTCTAATATCGTCTGGATTGCCACCAAACGTTTCACAGACTGCTTCTGCCTGGAGCCCAATCTTGCAAGCAGGAGCTTTCATGATGAGAAGATCGCCATTCTCGCCATGCTCAAAAGCATAAAGAACTAAGTCAACTGCTTCTTCCAGAGACATGATGAATCTTGTCATGTTTGGCTCGGTAACAGTAATAGGATTACCAGCCTTAATCTGGTCAATCCACAGAGGAATGACAGAACCTCTGGAGCACATAACATTGCCGTATCTTGTGCAGCAAATCTTTGTTTTTCCACTATATCTGCTCTTTGCAATCGCCACAGACTCTTCGAGAGACTTTGACTTGCCCATCGCGTTAATAGGATAAGCTGCCTTGTCAGTAGAAAGACAGATGACAGCCTCCACACCTTCTTCGATAGCTGCAGTTAGCACATTGTCAGTACCGATGATGTTTGTTTTCACCGCTTCCATTGGGAAGAATTCGCAGCTCGGCACTTGCTTCAATGCAGCTGCGTGAAAGATGTAATCCACACCATGCATTGCGTTCTTGCAGGACTGAAGGTCTCTTACATCTCCGATATAAAATTTAATCTTGTCCGCAACTTCAGGCATTCTTACCTGGAAGTCATGTCTCATATCATCCTGTTTCTTCTCATCGCGGGAAAATACACGAATCTCACCGATGTCTGTCTGTAAAAACCTGTTCAGAACGGCATTTCCAAAAGAACCAGTTCCACCGGTAATCATTAATGTTTTATCCCTAAATAGACTCATTGTTTTTATCTCCTTATTTGTTTACTTATTCATGTGGCAGATTCAATTTATCAAATATTACAGAAAATCGATTATACCATGTGTGATCTCTTTCAGCCCTTTTCCTTGCTGCTATTTTCATGTTCATTCGTAACTTGCGATTTTCATCCGCTAAATAAAATCGTGCTTTCTCTATCATTTCATCATCATTGTGGAATAACACGATTTCCTTATCTGGTTCGAAATATGAAGCGATTTCATCAGAATATCTACAAAACTGCAATCCACCCGACATTGGTATTTCAAAATTTCTCAAATTTACAATGTCAACAGGATGTTTTAATACTCCTGTACTATTTGCCGCTGTAAATGAAAGAGTTAACGCAAAAGACGAATTGGCATTTGCAAGCTCTCTAAGTGGTACTGGATCTTTTAAAACAAGATTTGGGTTGTCCAAATCTACTTCGTTATTTCCTAATTTATCCAGAACTGCCCCGCATAATAGCTTCCTACCTATTGGATATTTTATATAGTCTTTAATAACTTTTATATATTCTTGGCCACTAGCTCTAAAAACCGCATTATTTGTATCAGCCTTCTTCGAATGGACTGTTAACGGAATCCCTCTTTCAATCAATGTATTGATATTAGCCACCCGACTCCCATGAGGTGTTCCAATAAAGCCAACTCGAGGAATATCATTTCTAGGAATATCTCCTTTTAAGAAATTTGGGTTAGCGGCATATGGAAGAAAGATAGTATTAGCCCCCCACCTTTTAAACAGGTATTCGGTTTCTTTGGAGGTTAACCATACTAAGTCAAACTTCGAAGCGATTCTTTTATGTCTAAATGGATCAACAAGATTATCAGGGCAAAACAATACTGTTGCTACACCACATTTTTTAATTAATTCAATGGTAGATATATCGATCACATTTTCATTATAACTAGTTAAAAAGATATCATAATGATTGCTTCTTATTCTTTTGATAATGGCATCGTTAAGTTGCTCAATATTCTCAAAATTCGATGGCGAGATAATATCAAAGATGCAGTTATGCTGAGCCATTTCATCAAAAATATGATATTTCTGCCATTGATACATCATGCTGCTATGATTGGCAAATAAGTATAGAATCCTCATTATCGTTCGCCACCAATCCAAGGCTGGTATGCTTTTCCTTCCAGAATATCTGCTATTCTTGCACATGCATGACCATCGCCGTATGGATTGCAAGCCTTAGCCATTGCATCGTATGCTTCTTGGTTTTCAAGCAGCTCCTTGAAGTTCTTGTAGATAACTTCCTCATCTGTGCCGACTAAACGCAGAGTACCTGCCTTTACACCTTCCGGTCTTTCGGTTGTATCTCTCATGACGAGAACAGGTCTACCGTAAGAAGGTACCTCTTCCTGGATTCCACCAGAATCGGTCAAACAGAGATGACATCTTGCCTCAAAGTTGTGGCAATCAAATACTTCAATCGGTTCAATGATATGGATGCGATCACATCCGCCAAGTTCTTCATCTGCAGCTTTTCTCACCACAGGATTCATATGGATTGGATATACAGCCTTGCACTCAGGATGTTCATCAAGTACACGGCGAATAGCCCTGAACATATGGTGCATTGGCTCACCAAGGTTTTCTCGTCTATGAGCAGTGATGAAGATGAGCTTACCATCACCAACCCAATCGAGCTCCGGATGTGTATAATCTTCTCTCACCGTATGCTGCATAGCGTCAATGACAGTATTTCCGGTGATGTAGATTTTAGAAGGATCCTTTCCCTCTCTGATGAGGTTGTCTGCTGCCATCTGTGTTGGAGCGAAGTTGTACTGTGAGATAATACCCACAGCCTGACGGTTAAACTCTTCAGGATATGGAGAGTAGATGTTGTAGGTTCTCAACCCCGCTTCAACATGTCCTACTGGAATCTGCAGATAGAAACATGCCAGTGCTGTGACGAAGGTTGTAGAAGTATCGCCATGAACCAGAACCACATCTGGCTTCACTTCCTCTAGCACAGCCTTAATCTTCTCAAGGATTCCTGTCGTGATGTCAAACAGAGTCTGCCCCTGTTTCATGATGGAAAGGTCATAGTCGGGTGCGACATTAAATGTGTTCAATACCTGATCCAGCATCTGCCTGTGCTGACCTGTTACACACACGATAGTCTGTAAAGACTCTCTGGTCTTAAGTTCGTTTACTAATGGGCACATCTTGATCGCTTCAGGTCTCGTGCCAAAGACTAACATTACTTTTTTCTTCATAAAAAGTTTTCCATTGATCACTAGTTAATTATCCTATTCATGGTTTCAAAAAGAATTTTTCGTTGTCTTGTTCTGTTAAAATCCCGATTACTTGCTACAACTGCATTTGATACGATTGATAGCACGTATTCCTTGTTATCTAATGTAATTAATGTGTCTAACAGTTGTTCCTTTCTTGTTGCAACTAATGCAGCATTATTTCGTAAAAAGTATTGTGTTACTGCAATATCTTCTCGAGCATAGCAAACTATAGGTACTCCAATAGATAAATACTCAGGAACTTTTGTACTCATTGAATATTGCAAAAAATTGATATCTGAACCATAACCCATCTCAACAAAAAGAAGGGCATCAGCTTCTTTATATTTTGCTATAATATCATTATGTAAAATATCAACATGTATTTTCGTTATGCTATTGTCGAATAAATTTGCATATTTCTTATAATCCGATTCAAAAGTATATAATTCAATACTCATTTGCAATCCATTTTTTTTGATTGTATTTTCTATTTCTAATAAAGCTTTCTCTCTCCCTAAATGTAGGCCCCCGGCATACATTAGTGTTTTTTTGCCGTCTTTAAATACTGTGCTTACTGTATCAGAATTCATTGTTCCGACCATCAATACTTCATACTTTCCACCGTAAGTTAAAGAATAATGTTTTTTCATTTCTTCACTAATAACAAGCGATGTACTATTGTTTTTTTCAATTACTGATAGAAGTATATTTTTTATTCGTTTTTTCCCTATCTCTCGCCAATTATCAAAATAGTGCACCAAAATAGGTTTTTTTGTAATTATCCGAAGCATTGAAAGAAATACTAACATTTTCACGGAACTTCCAGTTGTATACGCAATGTCAAAATCTATCTTTCGCATTTTAAGTAATACATTGATAAATGTTATATACTTAAATTTCTTTTTCCAAATTAGGGTTTTACCTTTCTGAAAATGAAACTCCCCATCATAAATTCCTAAAATATACGAATTAGAACAGTATTGTTCTCCAAACAAATCTCTTATTGTAATGCCAGAACTGTTATTCCGAAAGATATCTGTTTCATTAATAAATAGTACTTTCATTAGTTGCCCTCTTCCCTACCTATCTATCAATTGTCTATTTTTTGTTAAGGCACTTATTTTTTACAGCATTAAGTACTTCTTTAGCTATGTTACAATGAAAAAGCAAAACCATTATGATGTATATTAAAACTCCTTCGAGTATCAAAAGAATTGTGTTGCTAATTGATGGATTTAGAAACTTACTTGTAAAAAATACTACACAAAACATTACAACTGATGACAAGACAGGCTTCCAATTATTTTTAACAATGTCAGCTATATGAACATTCTTCCTTGCAAAACACAGCATTATTGCAGGCGCTAACATTTCTGCTATCACAGATGCAACGGCAGCTCCCAAAGATAAGAAGCTGGGGATCAGCAAAACATTCAGCACAAAATTAAGTACGGCGCAAGCAACGTACACAATGGCATACTTTGAATCTTCACCCTTAGGAATCAAATACTGTTGACCAAGTACATTACCAAGCCCAGCCGGAATGATCATAATTGCAAATACCCACAGCAAATACGGAACCTTATCATACCCATCACCAAAAAACCAAGGTGACAAATTAAACGAAATTGCTGTGATTCCCGCCCACATTGGCGCCCCAATAAATAAAACAAATTCTATAGCTTTATTTATATTTCGTCTAAAGTTGTCTTCATTACCGTTCGATAGTTCCTTAGCGTTTCGTGGCATCATGACAGTTCCCAATGAAGCTATTACAGTCATGCATATTTTAATAATTTTTTCTGACTGAGCATACATACCATTTTCAATATCTGCTAGTCGCTCGGAAACAATCAAACCATCCACACCTTGAATTTCAACAGTTCCAGGAATAAGGATTCCTATCAATGTTTTATCTAGAATCGTATAAATGGAAATAGCTATAGTAGGGATAAACAGTTTAATGCTTGGAATTAAATGTCTCAAAGGGTTTAACTCATTAAGTTTAATCCTTCGGATTTTTTTTCTTAAACAAAACCATAATGAGATGGCAGAAATTAATGCTGTTGCAGAATTACAAAAAGCATATAACCATAAGTCCGATTGTTGTTTAACAAATACAAATATAAATACAATGCCTGTAACTCGAATAATAAAATCCCGAAGCACAATTAGGCCAAAGTTTTCATTACCCTGAAAAAAAAAGGAAATGTTTAGAGCGGTTCCTATTATTTCGAGGGACATTATTTTAATCAATACCGTGTATTCACCAAACTGTCCAGAAAAAATTAGAATCCAACTAATTATGAATACCAAAAAACCTAAACCAATTTTACAGATGACTATTTCCCAAAAAATCACGCTTTGCTTCTTTGAATCACCCTGTGTTTTCGCCACCTCTCTTTGAGCGTAAAAAGAAAAGCCCAAAGCCGCTAGCAAACAAAAATAAGTATTAATTGAAGCCGAAAAAGAATACTGGCCAATTCCTACAGGTGATAAAACTCTAGATACATATGGCGTAGTAATTAAAGGTGTAATCATAGAAAAAATTTGAAACATTAAATTGTATATGTAGTTAAGTTTTACATTGTTTTTTCCCATTTTTACACCTCACAGAAAAGAATGAACATCGATACCTAGTTATAAGTATCATAATTTCAAGCATTGAATAGTTTAGGGATTTTATTATTACACACCTTCAAATGCTTCTTTCTCTTCAACATTTACGCTTATACTCAAAATAGCCAATAAAACATAAAAAATAGAATCATATATAAACACAACAGCAATTCCTGTTATCAATATCGCGGCAGCGATACAAAGAGACATCAAAATCGATGATTTTAACTGAGGATTTACACATATTTTACGTAACTTCAAACAAATATAGCAATTGCGATAAAAAAAACTAAAAATGCATGTCATCCCCGCTAATCCAGTGCAAGCAAGTGTTTCGTAGTATAAGGAATGTGAGTAGGTGCCCGCGTACCTAGCTACAGCGCCTAGTCCTTTCCCCAAAAAAGGGCTGCTAAAAAACAGGTCTTTGGCAACTTGCTGATAAGATGCCCGAAGCCTATCACCAGCTAGGGTTTCGGGACGGCCAAGAAATCTCCGGAAGAAAACCGCATTGCTCACCTTTGCAAGAAACATATCCGCAAAAAGAAGACCAACCACCATTAGAAGAAACGCTATCAAGATATACTTTAGAAATGTATTTTTCGTTAGGGGCTGAGTCGTCACTTTCAAAAAAACATACATCCCACACAGGAAGGCAAATACAAGAATACCCCTGCGAGATGCAGCCACAATTTGCGCTGCTGCTTCAACAATCACAAAAAACGTTAGCAGTCGCTTTCCCCATTGTGTTGTATTGCGCATCAAAAGCTGCAAATTAGAAATCAGCCCGAGCATCAAATACGTTGACAATACATTTGAATTTAACGCCCCAAGTGTAACAGCTCCTGTGACTGTCACAGTACCATTAATCAATGTGGAAAGCGCAACAAGCGCACATGTAAACGAAGTAACCCAAAGAATCCTTTCCAGTCTTTTCCCGTCTTGACCCACATACGTATAAATTGCAATCATCGGAATCGAATATTTCAACATATTCACTAACAATGATATTCCTGTGGAGGTGTCATCATATACTACAGATGATAAGAAACCGCAGAAAAAAAACAAAAAGACTGGTGTCAGATATCTATAAAAATATAATCTATTTCTCCGTGTTACGACATACGCGCCCAAAAGAACGGCGCACAATGGCATAACCACACTATTTTCGGTAACCGCATATTGAAACCACAACATATACAACAGAAAGATACTTATGATCAATAGGATTATCGTATCTTTCTTAATAACCAGTCTTCCAGACATTATTTCATCCCTTCTATGGTGACATCCGCTTCAGCGAAAATAAGGCCGGATGGCACTTACACTCTAGATGCTATTCTTTTGCCACAATTTTTGTAGCCTGAATCAAATGAACAAAAGAATCGTTATTGCTTATTTTCTTTGCAGGTATACCACCAACAGTGATTCCCGCTTCTTCAATATTACCAATTACAACTGCATTTGCTCCAATAACGACATTATCCGCAATATACCCCCCCCCGATGATTTTTGCACCAGGTCCTATGTATACATTGTTTCCTATGTGTTTTGCATCAGTATTACCATTGGTTGCTCCTATATTAACACCAGCATGAATCTTGCAGTTCTCTCCAATAACAGCATTTCCAGAAATAACAATAGTCCCATAATGTGGAATGCACAATCCAGGGCCTATAGTGTTAATTGAGATGGTAAAACCGCATTTTTCAGAAATACGTTTAAATCGAATATGCCAAATTATCGACATCAATTTGCCATGTAGAGATTTCTGATTGTGCCAATATTCATAGTGCCTGAGACAATGCAGAAACCAATATGTGTTATTCCATGGACGCGCTAGTTTTGTCATTCCCATCGCAATCCTATCACACTCTAGATAATAGTTAAGATCATTTCTATTTTGTATCATGTTTTTCACTGCATCTTTCAATAAAATCAAGGATTCTTGTTGCTCTTCTTGCGATGCTAAGATTTTGTGCCGTCAGCAGTGCCTTTTTGCCCATCATTTCTCGTGCATTTTCATCTCTTAGTGTACTGATAGCCTCTCGAATATCATCAATCGACATTGGATCGATTCTAATAGAATTTTCATTATTTAACACGTCGTCATTAAACGGTAGGTCTGATGAGATAATAGGCAAACCACATGCCATAGCTTCAATGATTGCATTGCAAGAGCCTTCTGCCAATGTAGGCAACACGAACACATCTACGGCATTTAAAAAAACTGGTATGTCATTATGTTCCATTGCCTGGCAGAAGACAACCCTATCTCCTGAGGGCTTATCCTCACCCCTTCCAGCGAAGGCTACAAATGTATCATCTAGCCGATTCACCGCCTCAAGGAGTCTTTTATCACCTTTTCTCTCGATAAAGCCCCCAACAAAACCTACTATGAATTTATCTTCCGGCATACCAAGTTTCTTGCGGCATACGTTTCTGTCTCTTTTAAAAAACAGAGATAAATCTGTTGCATTAGGTACTGTGATAATTGGTATTCGATCTACGAATCCTAATGCAGTTAGTTCGTTCGTATTTTTTGTCGATACTGAAATGATTCCCGTAAGGCCCTTAATCTTTTCTGCTTTGGGTATTCCATAAGTGTTTCCAATCTCTGTGTCAAAAGAGCATTCTCCATAAGCGAAAAAAGAAGGAATATTGAAATAATTCCCAATCTGTATGGCTGCGAGTCCACCGTATAATATGAAATGTCCATAAACACAATCGAATGTCTGGTTCATTTTTTTTGCGGTATTTAATGCTGCTTTCTCAAAAAAATACTCACTGATCACTTCGGTATTAAATTTACCTATTGCTTTTGAAGATGCAGAAAAAGTCTTGGGATAATATGTGTGAACAAACACACCTTCACCTATATCTTCTTCAATATGGTACGGTATTTTCCAAATATTTTCTCTATATTTCATAATAGAAACGGGCGAGATAACAGTACAGTCTACTCCTTGTCTTGCCATTTCGTATATCAAATTCTGGAAAAATACATTTCTATATTTGTCTATGGAATTTGGATACCAACCAATAAACAAAACATGTTTCATTTCGTTAATCTCCATTAATCATACTGTATTATTCTCATTGTTCCAACAACTGTGCAATTATCTGGAACATCCTTTGCAACAACTGCATTGGCCCCAATTTTAACGTTATTTCCAATCTTACAAGGGCCAATAATTTTAGCTCCAGCCCCAATCATACAATTGTCTCCGATAGTTACACTCTCGGCCTGCTTTCCTCCAGCTATTGTCACTTGCTGATTAATAATACAATTCTTACCAATCGTTGCAAAATGAGATACAATAATGCCATTGAGCCCATGATACAAAATTGGGGGGGAATCAAAGTGTGCACCGCTTCCTATTGAAGTGCCCATGGAGGCATTGTTGTAAGCATCCATTCTCTTTATCCTGAAAAAGTACCACAACTTGATTATTCTAGGAGTTTTATTATTCGGATCTATTACGATAGATCTCATCTTCCAATATTTTTTAGGGTTATAATGCTGAACAAGATGCATTACAGTTGTAACAACGATATTGCTCTCTTCCATAGCGCTACTTCTTTCCCTCTCAAATTTTTTATGCGTCTAAAAATGCGCTTATAGCTTTTTCATATCGTTCATTATCAGAACGCACAACTTCCATCAGCTTTTCGCAATTAGCATTAAACTCTTCCTCATTAATATTATAATACCAATCATATAGAGTATCTGCGAAATCGTCCATTTTCGGATGCAATCCAATTCCCACTCCGTATTTATCGCAGATATCAGTTTTATATGTCTCGGCCTCTACCAATTGTGGAATCCTATATATTAATCCATCATAAAACCTATTAGATATAGCAAATCTAATTTCAGCTTCCTTTTCAATCCAATAGCTATTGTTTATGATATCAGCATTTTCAAGAAGGCTAGCTTTATCTGAATTGTTATATCTTCCTGTAAAGAACACGTTCCTGGCATTTATTCTCTCACAGAAAGCTTTATACTGATCAAGCTCGGGACCAGCTCCGTGAAAGAATAAATTAAAACGGGTATCATTAGCCAATCTCTCTATAATCAGTTTCTGGTGGTTGAAATAACGCATAGTACCATTCCACACAAGGTTCAGTACTTTCCCTTTTTTCTTTTTCTTAAAAGACTTATCAGTTAACGATAACTCATGTTTCTGAATATTGTGAGCAATTATATACTCATGTTTTGGTAAAAAATTTCTGAATCCCGGGGAGGATATAGAAGTCGCAAAACTATTCTGAATTATTGATCTTTCTATGCTATAAAATGGCTTTATTGACTCATAGCTATAATCGCGTATATCAAAAAAATATCTTCCTTTGTACTTCGTTAATATATCAAAGAGGATGAATCCACTTAGAGTTGATAAAACAATTAGTTTTTCATATTTTCCACTTTTTATCTGACGCTTAATCCAAAAACGAAATTTTACAAAATCAAGAAGTTTTGTAACAACCCACTGTTCTTCTTCAGATGCAACATCACAAAATTTATAGTTATTCGGTAAATCTAATTCTTCGTTTGCTCTATTCCAAAACAAAACCTCATAGTCTATTTTTTTATCATCAAGTTGTTTTGTGTAAATATTCAAATATGGGCAAACATACAAGTCGCCAATAAAGACAATTCCAATCATTTTCTCATTTCCCTACATACTTTTAATAATACCAGCACTCGTTCCAATTCCGTATGAAACATGCAGAATTAAGAATAGTACCGGCATAATTAGATGCTGCAAATAAAAACCATTTTGAATTCCTGAAAGAATCGTATTCATTACAGCAAATAACCCGTATAGCCCCCACATCAACGCGCTTAACTGCCAAATCCCCAA
Source organism: Oscillospiraceae bacterium (assembly GCA_017622995.1). Taxonomy (GTDB): domain Bacteria; phylum Bacillota; class Clostridia; order Oscillospirales; family Oscillospiraceae; genus Faecousia. The sequence continues at coordinate 25,721 of JAGAQA010000009.1, read as the reverse complement.
AAATGATAATATTGATGTGAACACAATAGCCAAAACAAACGCAAAAGGGACTAAGTGGTATAGACTAATACAGCCCGGACACACTTTAAGTGTCAAGCCTATCCAGTACCCATTCCCGTACTTTTGCTTGATCATTCTCCTAAAATCACTTCTTGCATACTGATAGGAAACAATGCTCGGGTCATAGCACAGTTTATATCCTGCTTCTCTTATTCTGTAGTGAAATTCATTATCCTCAGTTCGTAAAAGCTTTTCATTGAATAAGCCAACTTTCTCAAGTACCTCTCTTCGATATGCCGCATGAAACATTGTTTTCACATATGCTTTTTCTTCGCTTCGTCTACTTGAGTTAATGCTACTGCCAAACAAAGAGTTTTCAACCTGCAGCAGCACATTCGCCCATGAAGTATCTTTTTCAATAATCGCTGGGCGAACACCACCAACAACCATCTCTCCTTCATTAATGTCCTTCATGACATTTAATGAGTATTCAGGGGTTACTTTTGTGTGGGCATCGATACGAGCAAGCACGTCCCCAGTAAAATTCTGAATTGCAACATTCCATCCTGCCGCTTGATTTTTCTTCGGGTTATCTAACACCTGAATACTATAGAAATCTTTGTTTTCTATTTGAAACTTTTCCATTACAGCTTTTGTTCCATCAGTAGAACAGCTGTCTATCAATACGATCTCTATCAGCTCATGCGGATACTTTTGGGCTTTCATATTATCTAAAAGATTCGGGAGAAAAACTTCTTCATTATATGCAACTATTCCAATTGATAATCTTTTGCACATTCTGTTTTCTTCTCTCCTTTTACTTGTATTCCTTACCCGTCACAGCAAAAACGGTTCTGAACATGGTTGCACATCTCCCCGGAACAAAGAAAACTCTTTATGCTCTTCCATTTGTGTCTTATCTTTCCCGACAGCACGCTCCCGATGTACTTCCGTTCCACTTCCTGGGCCATCACCAGCTTGATTACGGATTGAGCTTTTGCCACAGCTTCCTCCAAATTCGGAAATCCGGTTTTTCCGGCTGCACATGGGGCAGCGCCCCCGCTGTAAGCAGCAGGGGGAAGAAAATATAGCAGTTGATTCCGTCGCATTCCGCAACGCTGTAAAGCGCCCAAATCAGTACCATCACGCTGTCCGCTGTCCGCTTCCGTTTTGCCAGCAGCCAGAGGCAGATGAGAATGACGCACAGCGGGGCAATTCCCATCCAGACCCCCATATTCTCATAAAGGCAGTCCAGGGCTGAAGTATCCAAAACCCCCTCCAAGAGGGAAGGCGGCTGAATACCGGCTCTGGATTTTCCGAACAGTGTCAAACCCCGGTATACATACCAGGCGGTGGATTTGATCAGCCGGTATGTCAGAAGGCTGTCTAATTTCCAGATCACAGGCGGCCAGTTGGGGTAGAGCACCATGACGCCGATGAGGAGTACCGACAGCACCAGCGGAGTCCACATTGCCGCCGTATGCAGCAGCGGATTGCCGCAGTCCTGCCGTCTTTGATAGATCAGCACCAGGAGGATCATCGCAAACGTGAGCAGCAGGGACATTCTGTTTGCGCTAAGAAAATAAAGGATGCAGGACAGCAATACCATCACCGCCGCGTCTCTTTTCCGAATGCTTCCGAAGTTCAGATAGCACCAAATGCAGATCATCTGAAACAGGGCGGGACCCGGAGCGGAAGAGCTCCTGTAGCCGAACCGGAAACGGGATGTGCGGGTGATCAGCGCCCAGTATTTCCGGTTATCATTGTAATAAATACTGCGTATTCCGGAAAAATGCATGGGAAGAGAAAAGAGAATGTTCCCAAGTAAAAACAGCGCGTTCCAGTAAAAAATCAGGCGCAGTGCTTTTTTTAGATCCCCATTGCGCATCGCCAGCACGGTGGTGGCGGTGATCAGCAAATGAAAATTCCGAATCCGCAGGGCCGCCAGGCCGATGATGCCGTAACCGATTCCGCACAGGAGCATACTTTTCACATCCGGCCATCCCTGTAACGCGTAGTACAGAAGAATCAGCATTCCGGAGGCGGTGAGCAGGTTTTCCAGCAGCCGAAACTGCACGAGATCGCACATCCCCAACTGCGCGTTGAGGGTCATAAACAGGATCCCCAGATAGAGCGGGCTCTCCGGGATCCAGGGCCTCATCCATTTGGGGAAACGACACTGTTTCTCTTTCATCTGCTGTCTACACTCCTTCTCCTGTACCGGCCATGGGCAATTCTATTCTCCTCTGTCCAGAACCGCCGCCACCGTGCGGAACATGGTGCCGAGCTCCGTCCGAAGGCTGAAATTGCGAATGGCATCCAGATTGTACTTCATCTTTCCGGGCAGAACCTTTTCCATATAAACCCGGTCCACGTCCTCCGCAGCATCCAGAAGCCTTGCTTCATCCTTATAGCGAATGCTTGCCTCACTGGTAATGCCCGCGGGAAGCAGCAGGGTGGCGTAGTATTCCGGTTTATAGGCAGCCACATATTTTGTGGCCTCCGGCCGGGTCCCCACGAAGCTCATATCTCCGGCAAGGACATCCAGCAGCTGGGGCAGCTCATCCAGGCGGCAGGACCGCAGCTTCCCGCCAATTTTGGTGATCCGGCTGTCGCCGCCCACGGTAACCGCGGTGCCCATTTTGTCCGCGTGGTTGACCATGGTGCGGAATTTATGGATCCGGAATGTTTTCCCGTAGGTGGTCACCCGTTCCTGCCGGAAAAACACCGGTCCCGGCGAATCCAGCTTGATCAGCAGGGCGATCACACCCATGGGAATTGCCAGCAGAACCAGCAGCACCGCTGCCGCAAGCACATCAAACACCCGCTTGCAGAGCAGCGCGGCACGCTTTTTTGATAACACATCGTAGTACGCCCGGATTTCTTCGCATTGCATGAAATCCGGCAATTCTTCCCATTTTTTCAGCATTGCCGCATACGCTCCTCACAAGCCGGTGGCTTATTTCACATAGTTTGCTACCACTTCCCTGTAGCACTTTATCACATAATCCACATCCTCGTCCGTCAGGCAGGTGTGCAGCGGCAGGGTGATGAGGTTGTGATAGTAATCAAAAGCATTGGGGAAATCCTGGATGTCCCAGCCATAGGCTTTGTAAGCCGTCATCATGGGCAGGGGCTTATAGTGCACATTGGTGGAAACACCCATTTCCGCCAGCTTTACGATGATCTCCTGCCGCTGATCCGTTGTGATTCCGGGAATCCGGGTCAGGTACAGGTGGCCGGAGGAGCAGAAATCCGGCCCCTCATGGATCAGATGCTTCACGCCCAGCTCGTCACACATGGCATCATACTTCCGGATGATCTGGTGGCGTCTTTCCAACAGGCCGGGATAGCGCTCAAACTGCTTGAGGCCGATGGCCGCCATAATATCCGTCATATTGCACTTGTACCAGGGGCCCACAATGTCGTATTCCCAGGCCCCCACCTTGGTCTTGGCCAGGGCATCCTTGCTCTGGCCGTGGAGGCTGTAGAGCTGATACTGGTGGTACATTTCCTCATTGTCGATTCCGGGAATGTCCCGCCAGGTGGCCGCGCCGCCCTCGGCGGTGGTGAAATTTTTCACGGCGTGGAAGGAGAAATCCGTAAAGTCCGCGATTTCCCCCGCCATTTTGCCATTTCTGGTGGCGCCCAGCCCATGGGCGCAGTCCGCAAATACCAGCACTCTTCCAATGGCCTGCTGGATTCTGGCACCCAGATCCTCACCCTGCCGGGGCCGGAACAGGCCGCGCTTGCGCTCCACGGCGGCGAAAAGCTTGTCGTAGTCGCAGATAATGCCGCCCAGGTCCACGGCAACCACCGCCTTTGTCCGCTCGGTAATGGCGTCGGCCACCTTGTCATAGTCCATTTCGCAGTTGTCCTTCTGGCTGTCTACGAAGATTACCTGCGCGCCGCAGTGAATGGCCGCGGAAGCGGAGGCGGTATAGGTATAGGCAGGGACGATGACTTCATCGCCCTCCCCGATGCCGCAGATCCGGAAGTTCAGCTCCTCCGCCGCGGTTGCGGAGCTCAGGCAGACCACCCTGGAGGTATGGCAGTATCCCGCCAGCTTTTTTTCCAGTTCCTTTGTCCGGGGGCCGGTGGTAATCCAGCCGGATTTCAGGGCTCTGCGGACCTCTTCGATCTCCAGATCCGTAATGTCCGGAGGACTGAAGGGAATCACCCGGGCACCATTGGAATTGGTCTTCAGCGTCACAGGGGTTTCCACATCATTGTTGTTTTGCAGATACTCAATAAAATCCTGGACTTCCACGCCCCGTGCTTCACACAGGGTCTTGACTCTCTTCTTTTCTTCCTCCGGCAGGGTTTCATTGGCGATGACAACATAGCCGATCTTGTTCTTTTCCAGTACCGATTCCAGCTTGTCCAGTCCGGGGATGATGGGAAGTCCATTCAGATACTGGTTCCCCCCGTCGGCCTTTCCGCCCACGACGCACACCACCCGCAGGGTTGTATCCTGCTCCAGCTGTCTTCTGGCGAACTGGCCGATTTTCCCGATTCCGATGACCATGGCATTGGTTCTCGCGTTGCGCTGGCTCTCAATCCGGTTGCGCTCCAGCAGAAACAGCCGGTAGGCAAACCGGCTCGCAACGATCAAAAACAGCTGGATGGCAGCGCCGAGGATATAGTAGGTTACCGGCATCCGCATGACAAATACCAGCGTACCCACCACCTGAACCAGGAAGGTCAGGGCATTTGCCGTCACAATCCGGTTCATATCCCGAATGCCCGCAAATTCCCAACGGCTGTTATAGAGCTTAAACCCGGAAAAAATCAGCAGGCAGCAAACCGTATACCAGGGCGCAAAGGTCCGGAAGGCCGCGGCATAGCCGGTTTGCAGCTCAATAAACCGGAAACCCACATAAAGGCGGATCAGAAGCGCCATAAAATAGGATATATTGACGGCGAAAATATCATAGACCATCAGCAGGAGCCGCAGCAGAAGCTGCCGCCCGCCGGAATATGCCTTTTCTTCATTTCGTTTTTCCATACGCTCTCCTCCTGCTATTTTCAGGCTCTTGCCATTTGCCTGGATGCATTCATTTCCTCAGCCTCTTCCGCTGTGGCGTTTACCTCTTCCGGCGAACGGAAGGTGGGAACCACCTGCCTGAGCACAGACCGCACCCGGTCGTCATCCCCGCTGGCAACGGCTTCTTCCAGAAGCCCAAGCCGCCGGTTCAGTTCTTCCCGATCCAGGGGGGTATCCCGCTCAATAAAGATCAGGCTGTTTTCCGTTTTGTCCAGCTCCTCGGTTTTTACCAGCAGCTCCTCGTAGAGCTTTTCTCCGGGCCGCAGTCCGGTTTCCACAATTTTGATTCCTTCCGCGCCGGACAGGCGGATCATATTCTCAGCCAGATCCAGGATCTTCACCGGCTGGCCCATGTCCAGCACGAACAGCTCGCCGTTTTTCGCCATGGCGCCGGATTCCAGCACCAGCTGGGAGGCTTCCGGAATGGTCATAAAGTAACGGATAATCCGTTTGTCCGTCAGGGTCACCGGACCGCCGCTGGCGATCTGCCGCTTAAACAGCGGGATCACGGAGCCCGCCGAGCCCAAAACATTTCCGAACCGGGTGGCGCTGTATACCGTATTTCCCCAGGTGCTGGCGCTGCCCACGATCATCTCGCACATCCGCTTGGTGGCACCCATTACATTGGTGGGATTCACCGCTTTGTCGGTGGAAACCATCATAAACCGCTCCACCCGGTACTCCTCACACAGCTCCACCACATTGCGGGTGCCAAACACATTGTTGTGCACCGCTTCCACGCAGTTCTTCTCCATCAGCGGCACATGCTTGTGGGCCGCCGCGTGAATCACAATCTGGGGCCGATACCGGTCAAACACCCGGCGCAGGGCCTGCATATCGGTAATGGAGCAGATTTCGATTTGCAGATTCAGAGCGGAGCCATAGGCGATCCGCAGCTCCTGCTGCACGTCGTAGGCGCCGTTTTCATAAACGTCCAGAATAATGATCTGGCTGGGGGCCATTTTCGCCAGCTGGCGGCACAGCTCCGAGCCGATGGACCCACCGCCGCCGGTAATGAGAATCACCTTGTCCCGGTAGTAAACACTGGTCTTTTCATCGGAGATAATCACCGGCTTGCGGAACAGCAGCTCTTCAATATCGAATTCACGCAGATAGCGCTTGCTGCCCGCGGTCTGCATCACCGGGTAGTCGTATACCTTGACCTTATAGCCTGCCTGAACGTAGCGCTCGTACAGCTCCCGCTTCTTTTCATCGCTCAGATCGGGTATGGAGAGGACAATCTCCTGGATTTCATGCCTGCGAAGCTGCTCCATGGTGGTTTCGTCTTCTATCAGCACAGGGATTCCGTGGATTTCTCTTCCCGCCTTTTCCGGGCTCTTGTCCACAAAGCACCGGGGAGAATAGGCAGAATTTCCGTTGCCCAGCAGCTCCTCCGCCAGGTTGACGCCCACCCGGCCGGCACCGATGATGGCCACCTTGATCTTCTGCCCGGTGTCGCCGCTTCTGTGAACCATATCCTCTCCGCCGAAAATCCGCAGCAGCAGCCGCAGAATCCGGCCCTCCAGCGTGTCCTCCGTTCCGCATTTGAAGGCGTACCGGTAAAACATCCGGATTGCCAGGGCCCCCAGCAGATTCATGCAGGAAAGGGACAGCAGCCGGGCAAAGGTGATCTGCTCAATCCGTACAAAGAGCGGCAGAATCATTTCAACGGCCAGGTTGATCAGGAACGCGATTCCGTCCACAATCAGTAGCCGGATATAGCACTGAATGCCGCCGTAACGCCAGATCTGTCTGTAAATGCTGCCAAAATAGCGAACGGAAAAGATGCCTACAAAGGTAATGCAGCTGTGCAGCAGCACACCGTTCCAGGATAACCCGTTATTGCTTCGGTAGAACACCAGCAGCATCATATCCAGGAACAGCAGAATTCCGATGTCGTAGATGACCAGAGGCCACCTGACTTTTCCTTTTGTCATTTCGTCTTCTTCCTTTTCTCTCCCGTTTGTCCGAACGCGACCGGCGGGCAGACGGGTTTCGCCCCCATAGCCGGATTTCCGGCGGGGCTTTATGGAGCCAACCGCTTTTGTTCCGGGCGGGCCCCAGGGGAACCATCAAATGGACCTGATTTCTCCTTTTACATTATACACATTTTTCTCTGACTTGCAAGACAAATGCGCAAAAGCCATGGAAAAACGTCCTTTATCTATACTGAAATTTTTGTAAGGTTTTACATAATGGAGGCTGATTGTCTGCTTTTCCTGCTTTTATTTGCCGCTATTTTCCTTCCCCTGATCCGGCTTCGGTTCCAAAGCGAGGTTGGAAAAGGAAAAGCTCACCCTAAAAAGGTGAGCTGGGCCCCGGCCCTCTCAAAGAGGGAGCCAAGGATCTTTTGCCGGTCAGCCGGGAAAATGGGGCCCGCGCCCCTATTGTTTCCCCATTCTTCTCAGAAGCTCCTCTTCCAGGAAGGCAACCGCGTAATACATGGTTTCATATTTGATGTACATCAGCGCGTTTTCATCCCACAGAAACCGGAGCCTGGGGGCAAATTCCTCGTCCCCCTCCCAGAAGAAAAGGGCAATGGACAGCTCCTGAAAAACCGGAATCTCCCAGGCAAGGTCCGCCCCCTTCAGCCGTTTTCCGCCCATGGAAGCGCAGGCAGCGCAGAAACAATCCGGGTGGTTCTGAATCTCTTCCGCGAAGGGATCCCGGCGCTCTGCCAGGCTCCTGTGGAACTGGTGCCCAAAATCCGTCATATTCTTCCACTTCCCTGTCAGGAACCGGTTTTCCCGGCTGTCGCAGAGCAGGTCCAGCAGCGTCAGCACCTCATGGAAGGAATTGGCCTCCTGCCAGCCCGCCTCCCCTGCCCGCTCCAGGTCGCCGTTTTTTCTGTTGACACGGTAATCGCTGTCGAAAAATTTGGTATAGAGCCAGGTGTCGTCCGCTTGCAGGTTCAGCTTGCGGATCAGCGCGTCCTGATCATAATTCAGAAACAGCTGTCTGGCAATGGCGGACTGAACCGCGTAATTGTCCTTTCTCTCCATTGGTGTTCCCCTTTCCGTTTCTCAGGTTTATTTGCAGTATAGCACACAACGCCAAATAAGCAACGGGTTTGGATTGGCAAATCTTAAATATTCCTTGAATACAAATCTTAAATATTCCTTGAATCGGTTTACTTTTTGACAAATCAGTGGTAGAATAGAACAGAGTTTCGCGAAATGAGTTGATTTGCTTGAATTATGACAATACCCAGGTGATTATCGACCTGGATGCCATTGAAAAAAACATCGATGCCGTCAGGGAAAAAGCAGGTCTTCCGGTGATGGCCATTGTCAAAGCCGATGCCTACGGTCACGGTGCCATTCAGGTTGCCCGGCTGCTCAAGGACAAATGCGCGTTCTTCGGCGTCAGCTCCATGCTGGAAGCCATGGAGCTGCGGCGGGCCGGACTGGACAATCCCATTCTGATTCTGGGCTATACCCCGGTATCCGCCTTTCCCACAGCCATCCGCAACGGCATCCGGCCCTCCATCTTCCATTATGAGGACGCCCTGGCCCTTTCCCGGACCGCCGTGGAGCTGGGGGTCAGCAATGCGCCCTTCCACTTCGCCCTGGACACCGGCATGAGCCGGATCGGCTTTCAGGCCACTGCCGCGGCCGCTGACCAGTGCGCCCGGATTGCCCGGCTGCCCGGAATCTTCGCCGAGGGCCTTTTCACCCACTTTGCCACTGCCGACAGCGCCGACCTGTCCCGCAGTCAAAAGCAGGCAGAGCTTTTCTACCGGTTCGATTCCATGCTCCGGGACCGGGGCATTGAAATTCCCATCCGCCACCTGGACAATTCCGCGGGCATTCTGAATTTCAGCCATCCCTGCGAAATGGTCCGCAGCGGAATCATCACCTATGGCCTCTATCCCAGTGACGAGGTAGACAGGTCCCGTCTTGATCTGACCCCCGCCCTTTCCTGGCAGTGCCGCATCACCCACCTGAAGCTGCTGGAGGCCGGCCGGGAAATCAGCTACGGCGGCACCTTTGTAACAACCAGGCCCACCATGGTGGCCACCATCCCCGTAGGCTATGCGGACGGCTATCGCCGGAGCCTTTCCGGGAAGTTCCATGTGCTGATCCACGGGAAAGAAGCCCCGATTCTCGGCAGAGTCTGCATGGACCAGCTGATGGTGGATGTAACCCACATCCCCGAAACCAGGCTGGAAGACACCGTCATTCTCATCGGGAAAAGCGGGGACGCCCAGATTACCGTTGAGCAGCTCGCTGCGGCGGCAGACAGCTTCAATTACGAGCTGGTCTGCGGCATCAGCAGGCGTGTGCCCAGAATTTACGTCAGCGGAGGCAAAATTGTCAATGAGGTCCGCTATCTGCTGGATAGCTAAGCCTCTGATTCCATAACAAACAAACCGGAGGTTTCCCATGCCCAATACATATAAGGGCCGTCCCACGCCCCCACGCCCCCCCATTGTGGTCATTCTGAGTATCCTGATTGCGGTTTTGGCTATCGCGGACATTGCCGTCATCTCTCTGTGCCTGCGCACCGGGAAAAAAGAGGACACCCAAAAGCCCACGGCCAGTCCCATAGAGACCATCGGTGATCCCACCGAAACAGAGGCTCCCCCGGCGCCCGTTTCCACCGCCACCATTCTCTCCACCGGTGATTTGCTGATGCACAAGAAGGTCATCAACAGCGGCAAGCAGGAGGACGGCAGCTACGATTTTGAGAGCATCTTCCGCTACATCGCCCCCTACACCGGCAAGGCGGACTACGCCGTCGCCAATCTGGAAACTACCCTGTGCGGTACGGACAAGGGCTTTGCCTATTCCGGCAATCCCAAGTTTAACTGCCCCGATGCCCTGGTGGACAGCGCCCGGGACGCGGGCTTTGATATGCTGCTCACCGCCAACAACCACAGCATGGACACCACCATTGTGGGCTACAAGCGCACACTGGAGGTGGTGCGGGAAAAGGGCCTGGCAACCCTGGGCACCTATCTCACAGCGGACGAGCAGAAGTGGACCATGCTGGACATCAACGGAATCAAAATCGGCGTGATGTGTTTTTGCTATTCCGATGGCTTCGCTCCAAACGGCAACCCGGTGCTCAACTACAACGAGGTGCCGGAGCCGGGCTTACTCAGCTACTTCACCTATGACAAGCTGCCGGAATTCTACGCCCAGGTGCAGACCTATCTGGATGAAATGAAGGCCGCCGGTGTGGAGGCCACGCTGGTGTACATGCACTGGGGCGAGGAATACAAGCTTTCCGCCAACAAGGACCAGCAGGCCATGGCCCAGAAGCTCTGCGACATGGGCATTGACGCCATCGTGGGCAGCCACCCCCATGTGCTGGAGCCTGTGGATTTGCTGCAAAGCACCACCGATCCGGGCCACGCCACCGTGGTGCTCTACTCTCTGGGCAACGCCGTATCCAATCAGCGCAAGGAAGAAATGACCACCCTGACCACCGGTGAAACCGAGGACGGCGCCCTTTTCAGCGTTACCTTTGCCAAATACCCGGACGGAACCGTTTGCCTGGACGCCGTTGAGCTGATCCCCACCTGGGTGAATATGCACGCCAACAGCGGAAAAACCGAGTACAACATCATCCCCCTGGATGTGTCCATTGCCACCCAGTGGCAGGAGCGCTTCGGCCTGACCGATGTTCAGATCCTGAACGCCAAAGCATCCCTGAACCGCACCAACCAGATTGTTTCCCAGGGCCTGGAAAAAGTACAGAGCTACCTTTCCGGTCAGAAGGAAGCCAGAGAAGCCCCCGCGTCCACGGATGACGCCGCCTAAGGAGGAAATTCATGCCCTTTTTCAATCGTAAAAAACAAGGCTCTGCCATTGTCGGTGTGCTGATCGCGCTGATCATTGTGCTGCTGATTCTCAATGCCGGCGCCATCTGGCTGTGCGTTTCCATTCCCACCGCCCAGGCGCCCGCCCCCACAGAGCCTCCCACCATTGCCACGGAGGAAGCCACGGAGCCTCCCACCACAGAGCCGGAAACAGAGCCCCCCACAACCATGCCGGAGCCGGAGCATGAGGTGTCCACCGCCACCATTCTCTCCACCGGCGACGTTCTGATGCATATGCCGGTAATCGGGTCCGGTTCCGGCCCCGACGGCTACAACTTTGATTCCATCTTCCGCTTCGTAACCGACGAGATTTCCGCCGCGGATCTTGCGGTTGCCAACCTGGAAACCACCCTGGCCGGTACCGACAACGGCTACAACTATTCCGGTTTCCCCAACTTTAACTGCCCCGATGCCATTGTGGATGCCCTGAAGAACGCGGGCTTTGATATGCTGCTCACCGCCAACAACCACAGCTACGATACCACCCTTGTGGGCTTCAAGCGCACACTGGAGGTGGTCCGGGAGGCGGGGCTGGAAACCCTGGGCACCTATCTGTCCGCGGACGAGCAGAAATGGACCATTCAGGATGTGAACGGCATCAAAATCGGTCTTTTGTGCTACACCTACGCCACCGGTGTGGGCTCCAACGGCAGCCCCCAGCTCAACGGAAACGCCGCCATCAGCGAACCGGGTCTGTGCAACTACTTCACCTACAGCAACCTGCCTGCCTTCTATTCTGAGGTGGAAACCTACCTTCAGGAAATGAAGGATGCCGGAGCGGAGGCAACCATGCTCTACATCCACTGGGGTGTGGAATACCAGCTCTCCGCCAACCAGGATCAGGCCAATATGGCCCAGCAGCTCTGCGACCTGGGCGTGGACGTCATCGTGGGCGGCCATCCCCATGTGGTCCAGCCTGTGGATCTGATTGAAAGCACCGTAGACCCCAACCACAAAACCGCCATTCTCTACTCCATGGGCAACGCCGTATCCAATCAGCGTGCCGGAAACATCAGCACCATCAACACCCCCCATACAGAAGACGGTGTGTTCTTTAAGGTCACCTTCTCCAAGTATTCCGACGGCACCGTATACCTGGACCGTGTGGAGGTGGTCCCCACCTGGGTGAACCTGAACACCAACAACGGCTCCCGGCAATATAACATCGTTGCCCTCAACGACAGCACCCGGGATCAGTGGAAGGAAACCTACAACATGACCGAAAATGAATTCAACGCCGCCCAGCGTTCCTACGACCGGACAATGGCCCTGGTCCAGGACGGTCTTGTGAAGGTTCAGGATTACCTGGACCAGCAGAAGCAGGAGCGGGAGGAATTCTACCTGGCCCAGGCGCAAAACGCCGCCGCGTAAGGAGAACGCTATGGATCTGACCCCCTATTTTCAAAGTGTGCTGGAACTGGACACGGCCCCTATTGTGCTGTGCGACCGGAACCACACCATCGTCTACATGAACCCGGAAGCTGCCCGGCGGTATGCCAAGCGGGGCGGGTACAGTCTGGTGGGCAAAAGCCTTCTGGACTGCCACAACGAAGCATCCCGGGCTGCCATTACGGAAATCCTTCACTGGTTTGAGGCGGATCCCCGCAACAACCGGGTATTTACCTTCCGCAATGACAGGGAATGCAAGGATGTCTACATGGTCGCCCTGCGTGACGGAACCGGGAGCCTCATCGGCTATTATGAGAAGCACGCTTCCTGGACGCCGGAAACCTGCGCGCCCTATACCCTGAAAAAAGACCAGTAACCAAAACGTGGCTGTCCCGCGAAGGACAGCCACGTTCTGTCATTCTCTCTTTTCCGCATCCCGTTTGGTCAGGTCCACCGTACCGACAGGATGCTTGGGCGGCGCGTAAACGGAATAGAGCTTCAGAGGGACACTCCCCACATTGAGAATGTTGTGCCAGGTTCCCGCCGGAACCAGGATTGCAAAGCTCCCGTCCGCACGCTGCTGCTTTGTCAGCTCATTGGGGGCGCAGCCCATCTTCACCAGAGCGCAGCCGCTTTCAATCCGCAGGAACTGGTCCGTATCCTCGTGCCGTTCCAGCCCGATCTCACCGCCTACCGGAATGCACATCAGCGTCAGCTGCAAATGCTCCCCGGTCCAGAGCGCTCTGCGGAAGGCGCTGTTGCACCGGGTCCCCCGGTCGATGTTCACCACCGCGGGATCCGGTCCCAGATCCGACATGGGCATTTCCCCATGATGCCACTTGCTGTATTCCATCGCCATCGCCTCCGGAACCATTCTATGCGCCAACGGCTCCGGCTATGCGAAAACAGCCTGCTTTTCCCAAAGGGCAGTTGTATTCGGAAAGAATGATAAGAGATGAGGCATATGATGAAAATACGAATTCCTGAAATACTTCCTCTAAGAAGGTATTAGAAGCCATTTTATAGGCTACTGCTACTAGGGAAGGATAGATGGAGTTTAGGATCATGGAGGAGCTTTCAAAGCGGCATTGCCCATGTGATCAACGATCCACTGAAATAAAAAATATACCTCCGGGGCGAGCAGCAGATTGCTCCCGAAGGTATATTTGTTTTATTTCATGAATATTGTTTCGCTCATATGGCAAAATAGACCCGTCATCCTGTTTAAGGACAACTGTAGATTTCTGGTGGACGATATAGGACTCGATTGCATTATGGAGCATTCGGCGTCCAGCCGCCGAATGGGGGCTGTCTCACTAACGCAGTGAGGCAGCCCCCAGAATACAGCGCCCGGCTCTTGAAAAGAGCCGGGCGTTGGCGTATCATTAAGGTGTGAGACAAAACTCCACGCAAGTAGAGTATCTCCTATCTTCTGAATTGTCAGAATGAGAAGCTGCCGAAAGAAACGGTGATTTCATTTGAGGAGTAGCGACGCTGCGGCGGGTTTGATATCCCTTTTGCTCCCCCGGTGGTGCCGCTCCATTGCGAGGCTCCGCTGCGCTTCTCCTCTCCATTTCACAGCACCACCTACACCCGAACAGGCGGATTCTGCTTGCGCAAACTCCTGGGCTTCTCGTCCGGGAGGACGCAGAACCCGCCTGTTCTGTGGCCGGCTGAAAGCGTTCGTTACTGCCCCGAACAACCCCTTTCCGCCACCCACGGTCGCCAAAGGTATAACACACTAGACTTAGCGATCACCCCACAAAGCAGGCTTTGTGGGGACCCCGACAGCAAAGTCGTGTGCCACGAAACCGCCGGTTTCATTGGATTCTTCCTGCCACTTAAGGGCGCTGCCCTCCATTGGATGCCTCCCGCCAAGGCAGCGCCGCCGCCTTTGGAAACCACTGCCAAGGGGTGCGGGTCGCCAGTGGCGACCTCAAAGTGTCTGTGACACTTTGAAGCACCGACCGAGCCGGCAGGCGAGACCGCTGTCCCCTTTGGATCCATAAGCCAACAGGGCGCTCTCGCCCCTATTGGAAACCCAGAGCCAAAGGAATTGCCATCCCTTTGGAATCCCAGTTCGTTTTGAAAGGAATGCCCACAATGGGAAAATGGTTTGTGGGCATCCATTCCAAAACGCAAAAATCCCCAGAGCTTCATCCGAGTAGGAGATGAAGTTCTGGAGATTTTGAATTCATACGGATGGATATGATTAAGAGAATTGTGCCGCGATTGCCCAGCAGCAAAAGTCACGAAGGATATGCTGATTTGAGAAATATGCCCCGGCTCCTTTGTGTGAGCCAGGGCATCGTATATATGGAGGTCAAGTGCAATCCGTTCCCCTCCGCTGAGCACAACAAGTTCCACAACTCCTGCCTTTTCCGCACGGCAATTTGTATGGAAATCCACCAATTAACCAGACACTTTGTTGGCTATCAGGGAGTGTGCTTTTCCGCTAAAATATGGTTGTCGATCAGAAAACCGATCGGAACCAAACATTTCAGAGGAGGAAACGGATCATGGCATTTTCAATTGATACCAAGGTGAAGGACTTAAGAAAGAGCGAGGCCGCCAGCGACATTATCGCGCAGTACTCCCCCGGCTTTAAGACGGATCCCCAGATGAAGCTGGTGGGCGCACTGACCTTCCGCAAGCTCTGCTCCTTCCCCCAAGCCGGTCTGAGCGCAGAACAGCTGGCAGAAATCGATGAAAAGCTGAAGGCACTCGGCTAATGATGGAAAACACCGCTGCTTCCATGAAAAAGCAGCGGTGTTTTGTTATACTTTGTGTCCAATTTCTCCGTGAATTTGCTGAGCCTTCAGAAGGATCTGAAGCAGGAGCCGCTGTTCCGGGTCCTCCAGATCACAGTTCAGCTCTCGCTTGATCCGCGCAAGGCGTTCGATCAGTGTGCTTCGGTTCAGATACAGCTTTGCCGTGGTTTTCGTTACGCTCATGTTGCAGTCCAGAAAAGTGCGCAGCGTTTCCATATAGCTGACCTGAGAATCCAGATCATGGCGCATAAGGTTCTGCAACCCCTGTGTGTAATACATTTCCATCGGTAGATTCCCGATGGCATTGATCAAAAGCTCCCGGAGCGCGTAGTCCTGGAATGGGTAGAACATCTTCTCAGAATCAAACAACTGGCCATTTTCCACTGCGGCGCAGGCCTGATAATAATAGGGTCTGGCCTGATAGATGTCATGGAACGGGTCGCTGATTCCTACGCTGCTGTCAAAAGCCCGCAGCAACGGCGTCAGATGCTTTTGAAGGAGTGTTAGATAGCTTTCCTCCTCAGCCTGCTGCCTGGATATTTCGATAAAGCAAATCAGTGCCTCGTCGTATTCAAACGCGACGCTTCTGCGAAATTCATCCTCTATGGCATTGCAAAGGTACTTGACCGGAAGCTGAACCAGAGGACTTCGGAACTTGATCTTTACGCAGATATGCTCCTGCTCCAGATAGGACGTATCGATGGTTCTGCGCTGATTCAGGGTTACCTGAACGCCATCTACGATGTCCATCAGTGCCTGCCGCAGTCTGCTCTGGTCACTCCCGGACACCGAGGAGTAGCGGCGAAGCGCAAGCTGAATCATTTCCGCAAGATAAATTGCCAGCTGCTTATCACTTTCCCGGTACTTTCTGTTCCGATAATCCACGGACAGGCAGCCGGAATATTCCCCATTCTCAAAAAGATTCACGTTCAATGTTGTGCTGCCAGGAAGGTTCAGGAGCAGCGGTTCTCTGACATTGGTGGACATCTCATGCAGCTCCATAAATTCGTTCAGGGACTCCAGCGGAAGGCCTGTGCTTTCCCTGCTGCCCCAGCTGATTCTGTCCATCTTTCCCAATTCCACAAAGCTGAAATCCGTATGCGCCAGATAGTGAAAATTGGAATTGAGCACCACAATGGGATTGTCGAATATCTCCCGGCTGCACTGAATCATTTCACTCAGACTAGCGGTGGTGTCAAGTATCTTCCGCAGGGATTCTTCCCATCGGTCAAAGCGGTTATAGATACGGCTCACAAGATTAAACGCATGGCTGCTTCGGACATCCCCCCGGAGCTGAATCACATTGCACTTTCCCTCATAGCGGGGCAGGTACACGCTGTCACCCAGCAGAAGAATCAGCGCGCCCGGTTCAATCCGGGGACGCAACGGCAGATCCTGTGCCTTCACCAAATAAACGTGATCCGCACGAAAACGCTCCTGTCCCTTTTCAAGGAATTCCGGACGGAGAAGATGCAGGGTGGATTCCCTCTGACCATGGTAAACGACATCCAATTCCGCCGGGAGATTGTCAAAAATCAGATTGGCACTCAGCTTCATACACACACCCCTGTTTTGTCGGATGGAAAATAGATATCTTTCGCAGTTCCTCTCAATATTTTTTATTATAACACAGTATTCAATACTTTTCCTCAGAAAATTACTATCTTCCCTTTCTTTTACCACCCAACAAAATGTATGGTTTTTTCTCAGAAAAACCGACAGATTGCTGTCTGTCCAAGCAACATCCGCCCCGTTACAATGAGTTTGGATATGAAGTCCGGCCCGGCTGCCGGCTAAGGGAGGTTAAACTATGCCGCTGAACGACAAACTCAATCAAACAAAATGCGTCACCACTGTATGGGGAAAGCTGATCCCGGAACGGGAAGCCTACAGCTATGCGCTTCGGCACATTGCTGCTTTCACCGCAAATATCTTCCAGGTCATGCGAATTCTGGAACCCGACTTTAACAAGCGGACTGAGGCAATTTGCGAAACATCTTATATGTTCAACATGTCTGCCTGCAGCGACGACTACAAGGCCGCGTTTTACGGCGAGTGGAATATCCCGGAGTTCTGCGACCGGTGCGCCTGGCTGGGCGGTATCGTGGGCGACTCCGGCGATGAATACCAGAACATGGCAGGACGTGTAATTCAGTTCACCCGGGATCGGGTGGAAAAAGAGCTGGATGCCTGCCCTTGGGACATCGTCGGTGCGGAGCTGTGTAACATGACCACCGCCATGTTCACCGCGAACTTTGACATTGAATCCGCCGTGCCCGGTGAAAACGAGGTTTCGCTGAATATGTGCGAAGCCAGAGGCTGCGGTGATCGGAAGTGCCGCGTGGTGGCAGAGCGCCGGGATACCTTCAACCTGCCCAAGCAGGGCTGGCTGGATCACATGGGCACCCCCGTTATGCCCATCCACGATACGCCGGAGGAGCGGACAGTACGGGACGGTCAGTTCATTCGGAACGGCTGTTACTCTCAGGCCTTCGGCGAAGAGAAGTCCCTGGAATGGGCTTACCGCTGGAGCATGGAGAAGGGCTGGGTCTGGTGTGTTGCCTTCCCGTTGATTGCCATCCGCGAAATGGCAGACTCGGAAGAAGAATTTGAGCGTATCTTCAAAATCGTCTTTGCGACTGCCGGTAAAAACGAGTTTATCGAACCTTTCGCCAAGGAAGGACTGCGCAGCTGGCTGGGTGTGCCCCACGAAATCGGCTGGAACGATCCCCGTCTGATGGGCGGATACATCAAGAACATTCTGGATACCCAGTTTGTGCCCAGCGAGCTGGAGGCGTTCACCAAGGACGAAGTGCGAATCAAGGTAAATGTGGAAACCTTCACCGGTCGTTTTGAGATGGCGCCCATCGACGAGCTGATTCTGGGCTATGAGACGCTGTGGCACAACATGGTCAAAACTCTGGTTTCGCCGGAATGGTCCTGCTGGTTTGAGGATAAGGATGAAGAAGAAATGACCATCGTTGTCGGCAGAAAGATCGACAAGCGCATGGTATAAGGAAGGAGGCTGACCCAAATGTTATTCCGCGAAGATTCCGTTGCACGCGCCCAGCATCAGGCTGTCCGGGAGAACGCCGGTTGGTACCGCTGGACTCACGATCTGGTGGAGGTCAAAGGAAAGGATGCTTTGACCTTTCTGGATCGCCTATTTGTGAACAACATCGCCAAAGCCGATATTGGACGCACCAAGTATACCACCATGCTCAATGAAGATGGGAAGATCATCGACGATACCATTGTCATGCACATGGGCGAAAATCTGTACTGGGTTTCCACCCTGTATGCGCCCCAGATGGTGAGCTGGATGGATGCGCATAAGGGCGACAGCGATGTTGACTACCGGGATATGACCGGTGAGATGGATATGTACGCCATCCAGGGTCCCAATTCCCCTGCCGTGATGAACACCCTGCTGTCCGTTCCTGTGGACAACCTGAAGCGTTTTCAGGTTGCCGACAACAAAATCGGTGACATTCCCGTCATCATCCACCGCAGCGGCTTCACCGGCGAAAACGGCTTCGAGGTCTACTGCGACATGGCAGATACCGCCGCAGTGAAGGCTGCCATCCGCGCCGCCTGCGATGCCCACAACGCCCCAGAGGTTACCACGCTGGAGGTCTATGTCCGCAGCCTCCCGACGGAAAAGGGATTTGCCCTGCGTCAGGATATGTACCTGCTGACCCCCTACGAGTGTGGGCTTGACTGGTCCGTAGATCTGAACAAGGACTTCATTGGTCGTGATGCCCTTGTAAAAGCAAAGGAGGATGGCCCCAAAAAGCTGCTGGTAGGTCTTGAGTATCTGGCAGAATCCTATGAGGACATTGCCCAGATGGAGATCGTCTACTATAAAGGCGTTCCCTGCGGCAGGGTAAAAACGGCAATTTACGGCTATACCGTCGATAAGAATATCGGTTACGCGGTAATCGACGCCCGCAAAGCGATGGAAGGCAATCGGGTAACGGTGGGCTGCAACGATTCTCCCGCCATCATTGTGAAGAAAGGCTGGATTTAACTATGAAACTGGAAGGAAAATCTATCGTCGTCACCGGCGCCTCTGCTGGTATGGGACAGGCAATTGTGACACTGTTTGCCCAGGAGGGTGCTAATATCATTGCAGTTGCACGCAGAAAAGAACGTCTGGAAGCACTGGCTGAAGAATTAAAGGATGCCCCCGGCAAGGTAGTGCCCTATGCCGGTGATGTATCCGATCCTGCCGTGTGTGAAGGTATGATCGATGCGGCAGTTAAGGAATTTGGCCGACTGGATGTGCTGGTGAACAATGCCGGTATTATGGATGACAATACCGCCATCGGTGACGTGTCCGATGAGATGATCGACCGTCTGTTCCGGGTCAACACCTATGGCCCTCTGTACGCCATGCGAAAGGCAGTCAAAGTGTTCCTGGAGCAGGATGAGGACCAGGGCAATATTATCAATGTCGCTTCCGTAGGTGCGTTCCACCAGACCGCAGGTGTCGCCTATTGTGCCTCCAAGGCGGCGATTGCCTCCGCCATCAAGAACACCGCGTTCATGTACATTGACAAAGGTATCCGCTGCAATGGTATTTCACCCGGCGGCATTCTTACCGATATCCCGCTGGTCATGCCTAAGGCAAACGAATTCGGATTTGAACGCACCAGTTCTCTGCTGGCGCATTCTCCGGAAATGGGTATGCCCGAGGATATCGCCAACGCGGCGCTGTTCCTTGCCAGTGATGAATCCCATTTCATCAACGGCACCATTATCACCTGCGACGGCGGCTGGACCTGCTTCTAATCAACCGGGGCACAGATATTCTGTGCCCCTTTTCTACCAGAGGAGGAATGGAAAATGGATTTGCAACATTTATTTGGTTACGAGGGAAAAACTGTGGTAATCAGCGGCGCTTTCTCCGGTATGGGATTGGCGGCTGCCCGCCTGCTTTCCCAACTGGGTGCGGATGTATATGCCATTTGCCGCCGCAACGGCAGGCATAATACATTGGATTTTCCTGTAAAGAAGATCCTGTATGCAGATTTCGGGTGCAAAGAGGATCTGGATCTTCTGGCAGAGGCGCTGCCTGATAATATTTATGCCATGTTTCTTTGCCACGGCATTGCCCTGAAAAATGACGGTTCCAATACGCTGGAGGTACAAAGGGTCAATTTCCTGGGGCACAAATATCTGTTGGAAAAGAGTCTGCATAAGGTATGCGATCGAGGTTCGATAAATATTATTTCCTCCACCGGCGGTTACGACTGGCAAAGTCATGTGCCCGAGTGTATGGAAGTAATCAATACGGAAACCTATGAAGATGCGATCCGATGGTATGAAACACATCCCGATACGATCGCCAGCGGTTATGTTTTTTCCAAGCAGTGTTTGTGTACCTATGTGAAAGCCAAAGTTCACGAGCCGGAATATATTGACCGAAAGATCCGCCTAAACGCCATCAATCCAGGAAACACAACAACCGGCTTAACCGAAGACTTTAACAGAGGCACTTCTCCCACCGGCAACGCGGAGGAAGGAAAAGCTGTAATCGAGGCTCTGTTTTTGGATAGTTGGAATGGCCACTGGGCAACTCCTGAGGAAATGGGATATCCCCTTGTTGCCATAGGCAGCCAAATCTTTAGCTACATGAGCGGTCAGATAATCTATTTGGATTATGGTATGAGCAGTGTCTGGGAATTCAGCGAACTAGAATAGCCATCACATTAAGAAAAGAGATCCATTGGCATTCCCTGAAATCTGTATGTAAATGGACCGTAATCAACGTTTCCACGATATCTCTGCATTGCCCGGATGCATCCAGCTTCCGGACAATGATGGAGATATGTAAGGTCAGCAGATTCCGCCTTTATTTGCCCGTTCAGAAAGATATCTGTAGCTAGAGATCGCTCCGAAGGGCCAAATTATCCTCCTGCTCAGGTGGGGCTGCAAAGCCCCACCTGCCAATTGGGCATGGTTCTTTCTGCGACTCAAAGTCTGGAGTGAGATAGTCTCCTACGCGAATGTATTGGATGTTCATACTCAGTCCTCATTGACTTTGGTGCTGCCATTGTATCGGAGAATGATTGGAATGTCGATTTTGCCGAAAAGTATAAATTGAAGTCAATATATCCTCAAAAAGCAAGAAAGCCCCGAGAAATTCTGACCTCTCATGGCTGTTTAATGTGGTACTCCTCTATCCGATCACACCTTGGCAAACAGCTCGCTAAATCGAAGGGCTCCACATTGGTGCCCATTTTCTGCATGGCAATTTCGTCAAAGCGGACAGTTTTGAAAGCAGTAGTACGGGTACCTATACAGCCAAGGTTAAACCACTTCAGTCCGTTAACACCCCGGCAGATGGCGGTTGAATCCCGCAGGTTTTCACGGAAGTCGGAAGACAGCGGGTGCACTACATGCGGCTTCAGAACGGTGAAGGGCATCTCATACTGGGTAAACACATCGGTACGGAGGATTGATATCTCCGTATGCTTCATAGAGCAACGACAGGACAGATTCGCCATCTCCCAGATTCATCTTGCGAGAAGCCACATAGGTTTCAAGTGTCTGGATATATTCTTCCATGTTCATACATAGATCAGCTCCTCTCGGATAATCTCCTCAGCTCTGGCGTGGATATTGTTCATATGCTGCACCCATGCCATCGGATCAGCAGCTTTCAATTCTTCTGCCACTCCCTCGGCAATTTTCATCTGATCGATCATCCGCTCCAGCCTGTCCTGTGCCTGTTCATTCAGATCAGCCAGGAATGTCCACAGCTTGCCGGACTGGAGCAGACAGTTGTACTGAATCGACTTGTATTCTCTCAGATACTCCCGGTGCATCCGTCCCCATTTGCCGATGGAGCGGGGTTCTTCCGGCAGCGTTAGGTTTGGAATGTAGTAATCCCCAACGCGAATGTACAAAGCCCCCGGTTCTGCGCAAGGCAAAACCGGGGGTCATGAACTCAGTATGTAATATCTTTGATTGAAACAAAAAATCCGAACGCATTCCCGATAGGGAATAAGTTCGGATTTTTCATGTATGGTGGACGATATAGGACTCGATTGCATTATGGAGCATTCGGCGTCCAGCCGCCGAATGGTGACAGTCCACAGGACTGTCACATTTAAGTGGGTTCGAGTCCTATCTCTAATGCCATACCAAAAAAGAAGCACACCCAATAGGTGTGCTTCTTTTTTGGTGGACGATATAGGACTCGAACCTATGACCTTCCGCACGTCAAGCGGATGCTCTAGCCAGCTGAGCTAATCGTCCGTCGGAACAGTTAGGATTATACAGGATGGAAGGAGAAATGTCAAGCACTATTTTTCCTTTTTCCCTGTTTTTTCATTCCCCGGTTCCTGGGGAGAGAACAGCTACTGCGTCACCCCGGCGGCTTCCATCAGCGTTTGCATGACCTGGCGGCAGGATTCCGGCCAGGGGTAGCTGTCGGTCTGGCATCCGGCGGTATCCAGAAGCTCCCGGGCGGTATCCCCCATCAGCCGGTCGTAGGTATCCATGATGAGCTCCAGTTTCCGGAGGGTTTCCTCCGGATCCTTCCCCTGAAGCCAAGCCGTCATCGCGGTGCGCAGCTCACTCTCGCTGACTCCGGCGGTCTTGCACCAGTCCAGAAGCTGAACGGTATAGGGTACGGCTGTCAGCGTACAGCCCGCGGTGCCGGGGAACACATTGTCTTCAATGCCGTCCAGAATGCTTTTGAGCTCCTCGCTGCCCTGCAACTGAACGGCAGCCAGACTGCTCTGGGTCTGCTGGGGCAGGGTGGGCACCGTGGTCTGGGTGGTTTTGGGCTTTTGCCCGCAGGCGGTCATGCCGAAAAGCATGGCGCAGCACAGGACGCCCACTGCCGCCTTTTTCAGGGTGTTTTTCATTCTTTTTCCTCCATATCGTCACAAGGCCTGGGCCTTGGAAGCAAATCCCTTCGGTTACATAACGCCGATACACACCTCTGCATTATACTGTTTTGACTGTCAAAATCAAGGGGCTTTCGAAAGTTTTCATGATTATTTAACATTTCCCAAATATCTGCCAAGGGCCGGATTCTGGTTGTCCCTCCGCCACGCCGCAATGATTTCCTCCACCTCATTGGGTCCCGTCAGCGGAACAAAAACCAGATTATCCGCATGATACAGCTTGCTGGTCGCGTAATCCGGCAGAATGGAAATACCCTGTTCCGAGGCCACCATCAAAAGAATGCTTTCCGTATCCGAGGAGCGGAACAGAATATTGGGCTGGAACCCGGCCTCCCGGTACAGGTCCATATAGAAGCTGTCCCCATAGGAATCGGTGGATGCCGAAGGGGACATATAGAGAATATTTTCGCCCACCAGGTCCTTCCGGCTGAGACTCCGGCGCTCTGCCAGAGGATGCCGGTTGTACAGCGCCACCACCAGCCGCACCCGTTCCACCATCCGGTATGCCACCTCCGGATTCTGCTTCAGGTTCGTGCTGTCCCAGGTGAACACAAGATCGTATTCGCCGCCCAGAAGGCCCGCTGCCAGAACATCCGTAGTGCCCCGGTAGAAGCTGATGAGAATATTGGGATTGTCACGGTGAAACCGCTGGATCCACACGGACAGATCGCTGCGCTCGTAGCCGCAGACATAGCCCACCTTCAGGCTGCCGGACATTCCGATGGAGGCATCGTGTACCAGGTCCACCGCCCGGGTCATGCGGTCCAGAATGGCTCTGGCTTCCAGCAAAAAAGCCTTTCCGGCGCTGGTCAGGCAGACCGGGCGGGTACTCCGGTCGAAGAGCTGGCAGCCCAGGGTCTCCTCCAGCAGCCGAATCTGCTGGGTGATGGCTGTCTGGGAAATAAAGTAGCGCTCCGCCGCCCGGGTAAAGCTGCCGGTTTCGGCCGCCGCCACAAAATATCGAAGCTGATTCTGATTCATATTGTACCCCACATCATAAGTTTCTCTTATTATATTATCCCATATCCCCCGTTGTCAATCCGGTTTTTGGGGTATAAAATAAGAATACTTTGAAAAGAGGTAGCTATTCAGCAGCCAGGATTTCCTTCTGTGAAAAGTTCGGGAAATAGCTGGAAAAACCGGGGGATTGCACTCAAGAGCATTCCCTTCGGTCACCACGGAAGTAGTGCGCACTGGTTCGCAATGACACTGGCGACTGAATAGATACGAAAAGAGGAGCATGGAAATGGAAAGAGAATCCTTTCGGTCCCGCCTTGGCTTTTTGCTGGTCAGCGCGGGCTGTGCCGTCGGCATCGGCAATGTGTGGAAATTCCCCTATGTTGTGGGGCAGAACGGCGGCGGCTGGTTTGTGGCCCTGTATTTGCTGTTTCTCGTGATTATGGGTCTGCCGGTGCTGACCATGGAGCTGGCGGTGGGACGTGCCAGCCGCAAGAGCGCCGTCCAGGGCTACAGGGCTCTGGAAAAGGAAGGCAGCCACTGGCATATCCACGGCTGGTTTGCCATTCTGGGCTGCTATCTGCTGATGATGTACTACACCACCGTTTCCGGCTGGATGGTGAGCTACTTCTATCAGTTTGCCGCCGGCCGGTTCCCCGCGGATGCCGACGCCGCATTCTGCGCAGAGGCCTTTGCCCAAATGCTGGCTTCCCCCAAAGAAATGACCTTTTGGATGGCGGTAACCGTCCTGCTGGGCTTTTTCATTTGCAGCCGGGGCCTGCAGGCCGGTCTGGAAAAGATCAGCAAGTTCATGATGACCGGTCTTCTGATCCTCATTGTGGTGCTGGCCGTTCACAGCCTGACCCTTTCCGGCGCGGGAGAGGGCTTGCGCTTCTACCTGGTGCCCAACTGGGAGAATGTCCGCTCCGCCGGTGTGGGCAATGTGGTTTCGGCTGCCATGAATCAGGCGTTCTTCACCCTGAGCCTGGGGGTGGCCGCCATGGAGATTTTCGGCAGCTACATGAGCAAGGACAATACCCTGGCCGGTGAGGGCGCCCGGATCTGCGCCCTGGACACCTTCGTTGCCCTGATGGCGGGCCTCATCATCTTCCCTGCCTGCTTCAGCTACGGCGTGGACGTAAACGCCGGCCCCAAATTGATTTTCATCACCCTGCCCAATGTCTTTGTGAATATGCCCGGGGGCCGGATCTGGGGCAGTCTTTTCTTCCTTTTTATGACCTTTGCCAGCTTCTCCACGGTCATCGCCGTCTTTGAGAATCTGATGTCCTTCTGTATGGATACCCTGGGCTGGAACCGGAAAAAAGCCGCCACCATTAACTGTGTGTTCATTCTGATTGCCAGTATGCCCTGTGTGCTGGGCTACAACGTCTGGAGCAATCTCCACCTGATTGGCGCCCGGGATGTGCTGGACAGCGAGGATTTTCTGGTCAGCAATCTGCTGCTGCCTCTGGGCTCCCTGATTTACCTGTTGTTCTGTGTGACCAAATGGGGCTGGGGCTTTGAAAACTACCAGAAAGAAGCCAACACCGGCAAGGGCCTGAAAATCGCCGGGTGGATGAAGCCCTTCTTTCAGTTTGTACTGCCCATTCTGATTCTGGTGATCCTCATTCAGGGTCTGCTGTAAAAACCAAAAGCTGCCGCGAGTTTGACCTGCGTCCCGTCAAGTAGACAGTGAAATAATTAACGAAAAGTTCACAGCGCTGCAGCGCTGTGGCACCCACCAAACCCATGCACTTGCTGCGGCAAGCACACGGATTTGGTGGGTTTTGTTATGCAGCTAAATCCAT
>JAGAQA010000008.1 GCA_017622995.1 Oscillospiraceae bacterium | reverse complement strand
GGTTTTCTTCTTCAGAAAAGGTGAGAAAGTTATCATGGATTTCGAATTTATTCTCTTCAATCTTCTGTACATTTTCTAATCGTTTTATTAGGCAGAAAAAGATTAAGGTAAATTCCAGTCCAATATGTACTTGTACATCCTTATTGTCACCCAATATTGCAGTATGCTTAAGCAGGTTAAAATTCCCTACCTGACTTTTTATATCGTTCATCAGTTTATCATCCAGTGATAATTCATGTGCACATATATTTCTTATTTTTCTGAACAAATGAATATCGTCATGAAGATCCTTTGAAATCAAACCCAAAGCGTGAGCCATACTGATCTTAGCAGAGAAAGCACTCAACGAACCGCTACCTTTAAACATCTCATCCACTTTAGGCGTATCCAACAGCAACTTCCTTAGAACCTTTTCAAGCATTACATCTATTAATGCTCCTGCCGTAATAACACTTGACCGGAGTGGTTGCTGTTTTATTTCTTCCAATATTTTCTTTAATTTGTCATCCATTTCAACTCATTCTCCTAGATTACTTCTAATTCTTTGCATAGTCTTCCAATGTTGCCGGACACAGTTCAAAGTCATCTGGGATGACCGCAGGTTGGATATTTTGCAAGTCGTGCCTCAAGCGGAAATATGCTCGCCCACCAACATTTCCAACAACGACTCGTCAAACACATCATAATGCAGTATCCGCATATTCTCCAGCGCTGAAATGCTGACCGCCTTCAAATACGGAATCGAGGATCCTTTTCTATCGCAAATCGCAAGTGCACCTACAAACTATTGAATTCTACTGTGAATTATCCATCGCTTTGATTTCTAGTAATTTAAGATATAGCTCCGGATTGTTGAACACAATTATTTTTAACTCGTCGACTACTCTCGTCGTTATTTGATACAGCATACCTTTTGGACTATAATATGCATACCTTGATGCCATCAATCGATTACCTTCATACCTAAAATTGCTATCCATGACAAACACAACTTTTGAAAATTCTTGGCCTATAACATCGTGGGCATTTTTATCACTTATTACATCCAGGCTATCAAAGGGGTCTTCGTTGTACAGTGAGGTTGTGTACTTAATTGGTTGCCAGCCTCTATCTTGGTGCAAATATGCAATATAGTTTTTCAACTGATTCTCATTAGCAACGTACTCAATCGTTACACAACTATAATCGAGGTGGTCCTTACTCCTACCAATATCAAATAGATTTGTGATAAATGATGCGAGTTCCTTGTTTGTCCGAATTTTAGTAGTCAGTTTCTTGGCACATACAGGAATATCTGGATGTTTAGTCTCCAAATAGCTTAGCACGTCCCTATCCTCTCCCGAACGCAGATACTGTTTTGGATCATAAGAAAAGATAATCGGAATCTGTTTTTGCTGGCTGCATTCAATAATCCATTCCATCTGTCTATTACTAATTCTCTGCGATTCGTCAATGAGTAAGATATCGCATGGATCCAGTAAACTGCTTGTTGTGTTCTGATTGACCGATGCAATGGAATGCATTTTCCAGCCATATGTTCCCTGCAATTTCCGATGTCCATCATTAAGTTTACCACTATGAATAAGTACCACATTGGTACCACCCTGTAGAAATTCCTTTGCAATATCATAAAGCAGCAATGTTTTTCCTGTACCAGCATTTGCAGCAATGCAAAAATACACAAATCTATCGGTTTCTAATTTCTCTTTAATCTCAGTTTTGATTTTCTGCTGGGTAGTGGTAAGGAAGTACTCTCCATTAATGAATTGTTCAGTAGAGTTAAAGGGAGAAATCAAATAATTGGAAGGAATGAATTCCTTGTCGGGATCTATTGCAAGGTTCGGTGTGTGCGCTTTGATAATTTCAGCAACATCACTCTCTGCTATACTGCTAATAGTATTGGCAGTACTATCATATACAAAAAAACCATCGTTTTCTACATAAGTAATCACGATAATTGGTTTTCCCAAAAATTTAAGATAGTAGTGATTAATCTCCATCTGTTTTCTGATTTTTTCCAACTTATTGGCAATCTTCAACTCGCATTTAAGTTCAATATTCAGGATCAAGTCGTCACCAAATCGTAGCAAATCAAACTCTTTGCCAATTTGTTTGATGGAATAAGAAACAAAATAGCCGTCATAATCTTTATAGAAAAAACCATAATTACTCATAATACGGCAAAATGATTCTAGATTCCTTATTTCATGGCTTTTCAGTTTTTTGAGGTGTTTATCCACTGTTAGCAAATCAATAGCGGCCGCCCCTTGAAATGTGCATAGTAAATTTTCTGTCTTCATACTTTATTCCCTCTGTTATCCAACTACCAACTTATTTGTTTTCTTAAGGTACTTCGCCGGGATTGGCTTATCCAGTTTCCAGGTGATATTCATAGGCCGAGTGCCGTTTTGTTTTACATATTGGTTCTATTATATTGCAAAATTCAGTATTCGTCAACGAATCTACCATATGCTGCAATCAATGACTTCTCACAGAAAAATAAGTATCATTTGAAGTAATTAACAATTTGTGATATGCTATATAAAAGACCTTGTTTCATACACATAACATACAATAATAGGAGAAACGATATGCCGCAATCCATTCTTTATTATCCCAAAATTAATATATCCGATAGCCCCTGGCTACGGTCCGTGATTCTATATTGGGACGAAGTCTGTTCTATTGTTCCTTATGAAGAATATCCAAATCTTTCCCCAGAATTGCTGTACTTAAGCGAGCGAAACCAGTACCGAGCAATCTATCCTGAAGACCATTTTTCCAATGCTGGCTCTTCGGAAATTGCACAAATTTTTATGCGACGTTTACGTCGTTTTGACTCTTCTTATTCTAAGGCTCCTCACCAGAATCGCTTGGATTTAATTCATACCAAAAAGAAATACAATCCCGCGTTAGCTACTGCTATACACTATAAAAAACTGCCCGCTCGTATTATCGACCAACTGTTAGAAGCAGACTTGATCAGGGTCATCAGCGAAGACGGTTGGATTCAAATGGATCAGAGCATTATCCAGATCTATATGCGGACACTAGCAGAATATATCGCAAAGTATCAACGTGGCATGGTGATCGGCTCTGATAGAAGCTATAAGCTAAATGATGTTTACCGTCAAACTGGAGCTCGGAAAGACCGGCAAATGGTCACGTTACTGCTTAACGACTGTTTACCTATACCATCTATGGATGTTGGTTTCGAGTATATTCTTGACTTTAAAGAGAAACGAAAAGACGACCTCACTGCTCTGCGTATTAGAATTGCAGATTTTGAAAAGGCAATCTCTGAATGTGACTCCCCACGTGCAGTCGAAAATGAGATTCTAAAGTTCCGGAACTCTTGGCAAACAGAACTCCGGGACACTGAGAGGATGTTTGTCGGTGACAAAATTAGCTTCGCACTCGGCAGCATTCGTTCCTTTATCCAAGATGCAGGTGGTGCATACGCAGTCATTCAAATGGCCGAAGCAATGGGGGTAAATCCTTCAAACAGCATTATAGGTGCTACCGCTGGAATAAATGGGTTAATCGGAATAGGAATGCAATACCGCGACTACAGAAGGAAAATGAATGTTAATCGCCAACATAGTGGTTTTGCATATATCGTGGGTGCAGAGCAAAACGGGTTACTAAAGAGAAATGAGCAGATAAGAATTATTTAAGCTCCGCAGTGTTCTTCTAACTAATATTCCTTTGGTGTTGCTGTACCTCTCTTCCTTGTTTATAGCAGTCCGATTTGTGAAAGTAGAAATGACATGAAGGAAACTGCTTTGCAAGGTAGAATCACGCAAACAAAACCGCTTTCCTGATCAGGCGAAAAGTTGCCGAGATTTCACGGGGAGCGGTTTTTCCATAAATTTGACCATAGTGAGGCTTGAGCACACAGAGACAGTGGAGACGGAATTTTCAAAGAGCAGATTTTCTGGAAAAAATGGTGCCCAAAAAGTTACATACAACGTTAGAAAAAGATACCATTAATTTTGAGGGATCAGGCTGCGGAGAGTTCGAATCTCCAAAATCAGACCGAACGCGCCAGTTTTCATTACAAAAACTGACGGATATTATTGAAACACTTGTTTATTACAATTCTCCAAGCTATATTATTCCTATAACACCTTGAGATTTCCGGAGGCTTGAAATTATGACCTTTTATATAATCGGAAATGGATTTGACCGCCATTATGGGCTTCCTACAAGTTATTATGATTTTAAGATATTTTTGCTTGACAACGGATATGGTGAATTGGTGCATAAAATAGACACTCTGTTTTATGAGCGTGGATACAACGTTAACGAAGTTCACTGGTGGTCTACATTTGAAGATATGCTCACAGTTTTTGCCCAACTTTATGCTGATGACATATACAACGAAGCAATGGATAATGCCGAAACAGATGACGATCGTGCTGGATATTGGGATAGTCCCGCTTGGAATGTTGGATATTACAACCAATATATCCGCATTCTAAAAGAGCAATTCGACTTGTGGATAAAGACTATGGATACAGCCATTCGTCCAGATAGGTATTTCTTACCGAAAAAGGGAGACTGTATTGTAAATTTTAATTATACACAAACAATCGAAAACAATTTCAATGTTTCTGGTATTAAAATTTATCACATTCACGGGACCATTGGCCAGGAGATCATCTTAGGCCATAATGCTTACCAAGAACCAGACTATCTATGCGTTATAGAGGACGAACATTCTGACTATAGAGATACTACGTGCCGGAATGCTGTAAATGATGTGTTGGAACAGGCCGCCAACCAGTACTATAAAAACAGTCCAGAAATACTTAAGCACTACAAAAGCATTTTTTCCACCATCCCACAATATGATAAGGTTGTTTTCATGGGCTTGTCCTGTGGCGACCAAGATGCCATTTATATTCAAGAAATAGTCAAATATGCACACCATATTGATTTTTATTATCGAGGGGATGCTGCAAAAGAAAATATGGAATACTATGTTTCACGTTCCGGTGTTAGCATTGACTATATTAATTGGTAATACATACTACATCAGTTTTAGAGGTAAAGAAATGGATGGGATTAATTTAAGAAATAGTTTTTGCGCATGGATCGATTTATTAGGATATGGAGCAGCTTTTTATAATAGCGATTGGGATTTACACGCGCAAGAAGCTATAAATAATTTATACCGGATTAAAAAATTGGAGCCTATCTTGCATTCGATTAGCAATCCTTTTTGTGAAACATTGTTCTCGATGAATGATGGTATAATTAGGAATTTTGACATTCCACAAAATGATGCATTAATGATAATACAGTGGTTAGTAGATGTGTTACTAAAATTCAAGCTATTAAATGATTGGGATATTAGCAACGGATTCTACGGAAGTCGCGGTGTGGTTACGTTCGGAATGAGGGCGCAATATAGGGATTATGATACAATTGGGAAAGGTGACTTAATTCAAACTTCCCCTCAAAGAAGAGAAGAGTACAACAAAACCAAAATAATATATACACCTAACGAAATGCAAATGAATACTGCCTTCTCAAAAGCCTATATTATTGAAAGCGGAGGAAGTTCTAAAGGCTTATTGAAAAACAGAATTCATCTAGATGAAAAAATGTTGGATAAATTCGTTTGCTACATCAATCAATCTAAACCAACTGAATTCGGACTTACAGATGAGGATTTTGAGGAAAACGGCCCATGCATTTGCAAATATAACGCAGTTTTTGAAAAATGTAAAAAAGTACTCACTGTAACAGCCAATGTAAACGATGCTACTTGGGATTGTCTTCGTATTGAATTTGACAATGTTATCCCTTACGAAAACGACAAGCAAGCTTTGACTACACATCTTTTTACTCCGAAAAGAGTTTTTGATTCCCTTTATTCACCACACGATAGTGGGATTTTAGAATTATAATAGTAGCTCCGATGGTCATTCTTGCTGGTTCCAATACTACAAATCGACACGAAAATTCATTGCATTTCGACACTCTGGATCGTGTAATATAAGTATATAACACGAAACAGGAGGTAAAGAAATGAATGTTGCCATCTATGCCCGGTTCTCCAGTCACAGCCAGACGGAACAGTCGATTGAGGGCCAGCTGAGAGTATGTTATGAATATGCCAAAGCACACAATTACACTGTAATCGGTGAATACATAGATCGGGCGCAGAGCGGAACATCGGATAATCGCGAAAGCTTCCAAAGGATGATTCAGGATAGCGAAAAGAAAACATTCCAATTTGTACTGGTCTATCAGCTAGACCGTTTTGCCCGAAATCGGTATGACAGTGCAATCCATAAGGCTAAACTGAAGAAGAACGGTGTTCGTGTTCTCTCTGCTAAAGAGAACATCACAGACGATGCTTCTGGTATTCTCATCGAAGGTGTTCTGGAAAGTATGGCCGAGTACTATTCCGTTGAGCTTGCCCAGAAGATCAACCGTGGCATGCAGCTTAATGCAGAAAAGTGCCTCTCCAATGGCAGTAATCCCGGTCTTGGCTATAAAGTGGACAAGGATCGTAGGTTCTATATTGATGAGGACGAGGCAGCTATTGTGCGTGAAATTTTCAACCGGTATGCGTCCGGTGAAGTGACAGCAGACATTATCCGGGATCTCAATAATCGCCGTATTCGCACTTCCCGTGGCAAAGAGTTCAATAAGAACAGCATCAGTCGCATACTCCATAACAAGCGCTATATCGGGTACTATCTCTACAAAGGAACGGAGACACCCGGTGGAATGCCCCGCATAATCGATGACGAACTGTTCTTTCGTGTGCAACATCTGATAGAGAAAAACAAAGCTGCACCCGGCAGGATTCGCGGTAAAGACGAGTATCTCCTAACGACGAAACTCTATTGCGGTGAATGCAACACTCCAATGACCGGATATGGTGGCACCAGCAAAAGCGGTAAGCATTATCACTACTACATGTGCAACAATGCCAAGAAGCATAAATGCGATAAAAAAGCGGTTCCCAAAGAACCGATAGAGGATGCCGTTGTGGATGTATGCATGAGTTTACTTACGGAAGAGAGGATAAAATATATTGCTGACGAGCTATATAAAGCCTGCCAAGATGATAGTACTCTGGTATCCATCAAAAGACTCGAAGCTGCACTAAAAGAGGTTGAGAACGCCCTAGAAAACCTGTGGGCTGCATTGGAGCACGGACAATCCGTGGACAGGATTACAAAGAGAATCGATGCACGTGAATAGGAAAAGAAGGAAATTGAAAAGCAGCTCACAATCGAAAAACAGAAGAATAGAACCTTCTCTTATCCCCAAATTCTTGCTAATCTGGATTACATAAAAACCAACTGCGGAAAGAATCCTGCACAACGAAGCATCCTCATCAACACCTTCGTACATTCCGTGTATCTGTATGATGATCACCTTACAATCATCATCAACGGAGGAAAGGGGCAAATCAGCGCAGAAAATATTCCCCTAAAAAAGATCGAAAAGTCCATAAAATCAGGTAAAGTCAGAACAAATTTATGTTCTGCTGTGGTTACGTCCGTTCCACCAGTTTTACTCGAGTCCAAGCCGTCTTGGGCTCGAGTTTCTTTTTGCCCTTTTCTTCTGGATTTTGCCTTCTTTTGTTCTATTCTATGTAGTTTCACCAGAATATTATATCCATATTGGCCCTTTTCCCTTGTGCGATTTTGGGGGTCATTTTTCTCGCACATTTTTTCGATATAAAATGTATGTAACCCGCCGAGTGCGGGTTTGTCCATGGTCTGAGACGGATTCAGGAGGTTGTCAGGGACATTGTTCAGATGGATTTCCACATAATCCGGGTACACCAAAACCTTGTCCAGGTACAGGTTGATGATCTGCTCCATCTGGGGCAAGGTGCCGCTGTGGAACATTTTCTGTGCCTGCCGGAACGCTGCGCGGATTGCCTCCTCGTCCAGATCATTTTCCTTTGTATCCCGTTCCTCTTCCTGAATCTGGACATCCAACAGCTCTTTCTCCCGCTCCAACTGGGTAAGCTGAGTTACCAGCGCAGCACTGCCCGTATTGGCAATGATATTGACAATGTTGGCGATTTTCTGCTCTACGGTTTTCAGATTCTGGCGAAGGGTACGAATCTTTTCTTTATCCGTCCCATCCTCCTGCTGGCACAGCTCCCGGTACGCCTGCACGATTCCCGGAATCCGAGATTCATCAAAGACGATTTCTTCAATCTTCCGAAGCACCAGCTCCTCCAAAGGTTCCTGATGGATATTGGAGTTGCTGCAGGCATGGGCACCGTGGTTTTTCCGGTTATTGCAGAAGTAGGTGCCGATCACGCTTCGATTCTTTTCACCCCCGGTCTGCATCGAATCGCCGCAATATCTGTGACCGCAGAGGCCGCAAAATACCATGCCGGTCAGCAGATATTTCCGCTTCCCATCCCGCCGCCCGTGGCGCTTTCTGCTGGTGAGAATTGCCTGCACACGGGCAAAGGTGTCATCGTCCACAATTTTGGGCATCCCGCCGGGAATACGGATCTGATCCTCAATGGGCTTGTCCAGGTGATTGTTCCGCCGCCCCAGCTCGTCCTTGCTTGCCGCCCTGCTAAACACATAGACGCCATTGTACTTTTCATTCCGCAGCATCTCATACAGTGTTTCCTTGGAGAAGGTATTGCCCAGCCGGGTGCGGTAGCCCATGGAATTCAGCTTGTTCAAAACTACATTGTAGCCGCAGCCATCGGCTACATCCCGGAAGATCATTCTGACTGCTTCCGCCTCATAGTCATTGATGATATATCTGTGGGTCTGCGGGTCTACCCGAAAACCATAGGGCACCCAGCCGCCAATGTAACGACAGTCCATAGCTGATTCTCTCATTCCTTTCATAACCTCGCGAGCCAGATTCTTGGAGTAGTATTCGCTCATGCCCTCCAGCACGGATTCCAGAATGATGCTTTCCGGGCTGTCGTCCATCTGCTCCAGAACGGACAAAAGCTGCACTCCGTTCTTTTTCAGCTCCCGTTTGTAGTAGGCACTGTCATAACGGTTCCGGCTGAATCTGTCCAACTTATGGACGATGGCAAAGTCGAAGTCCCCTTCCCTGGATGCCGCAATCATTTTCAGAAATTCCGGACGGTCATCCGTAGTCGCGGATTTTGCCCGGTCACAGTATTCATGGATAATTACGATGGAATTCCGGCTGCAATACTCGTGCATGGCCCGGAGCTGGGCTTCAATGGACTCTTCCCGCTGGTTGTCTGACGAAAATCTGGCGTACAAAACCGCTCTGGGTGTCACTCCCCTGTTTCTTAACCGCTCAACGACTGTCATATGTTTTCACTCCTTAAGTTATGTTCCCGGTCTGGGCTGTCAGTTCCCTGAGAATCTTTGCAAGGACAAGGGCAAAATCCACATTCTCATTTTCACTGGCTATGTCCAGAACTTCACGGGTTGGTTCAATGCCGGACGCATACAAATTACTCTTTCGGATCGTATAGACTAGCATGATTGCCTCCTTTATATTATAAAAAAGGGAATGTTTTGACAAAGGTGCGAACCAGCTTAACGGCTCTTATGGCGAGGGGTAATTTCATAATCGAAACCCGCCCTTTGGTTACAGTAGGTACACAGCTCCTTTTCAACCTCGATGGGGTTCACCCGGCGCAAATAATAAGCACCTGAGCCGTAGAAGTTCTCGGCGCAGGTGCTGCACAGGCACAATGTGAGTTTTCCGGGTGTTGTGGGAATCAGGCCGATGCTGACGGCCAACGCATGATTCAACCCTTTGATTTCCCCGTCAGACAGCTTCCCGATGTACTGAACCAATCGGGTCTTGTCCACGGTTCTGATTTGCTCCAGCATGACCATGGAAGGCTGCACAAGCCCGCTCCCCGGCTTCAGATGGTAGTGGGTGGGCAGATTCGCCTTGGTCTTAATCTGCGTGGAAATCGCCGCCACAATGGTGGTGGGACTATGCCGATTTCCCACATCATTTTGGATGATGACCACCGGGCGATAGCCGTTCTGCTCGGAACCAACCCCCGTGCCCAGGTCTGCGTAGTACAATTCCCCTCTTAGATATGTGTTTATCATATGTGTTTTACCTCCTCAAAAAATATAGGCAACTCTCCGCCTATGTAAGCTCCGCCAGCGCCCATTTCAGGCTGCTGGCGGATTTGTTATTTGAAGAAGCCTATTTGTCCTCGACACCCCGGCTATTATGGGAAGTCATCAAACGGCTGGCAGCGTACCAGCTCCACGGGTTGAAGCGCCCTCGCATGGTTCTCATGTGACCGCCCTCATTGCGTTCCTAGCTGTGACTGGACGGGAGTATCATTGTCCCCACTGCCTGTCATCGCCCTTCTGGGTGCTACCCAGAAGTCTTAGAAAACTGTTTCTCGCTCCGTGCCGGGGAAGAAAGCCTAGCAGACCGAAAAGATAAGTGATGTCCTGATGCTTTTCCCCGGCACATCCCGGCGCAGCTTCTAAAGCGGCTTATGCTCATCGCAATAGCAATGGGAATGTGTTTGACGAATGGGTATGCAATTTTCAAAGTACAGACCCATTCCCCAAAGCAGAGAAACAGGTGAAGGATTAACCCCTTCACCTGTTTCCTAACTAAAACGCCAAAAGTGTACCCTAATCAGAAAAATTTTTCAATTTTTTTCTAAGCGTATCGACAGCGAGATCTACGCTCCTTTTTACCGCCCGTTTGGTGCAGTTCTCTAACAACGCAATCTGCTCGAAGGTATATCCTCCGAAATAGTATAGATTTACCCTTCTGCGCTGGATTTCCGGTAAATCTGATACTGCACTATGTAACTGCTCGTATTGCAGCCTGGTGAATACAGTATCTTCCAGAGATTTCGGTGGATTTGCAGCCCGTGTGTTCAGGGATTCCTCTGTCAGATCGGAATGTTCATAATGGTTGTCTATCTCATTCATTACAGACAGATCATCCAGCTCAAACCGATCCAGAGCATCGAACAGCTCTCTGCAAATTTCCAAACTGTACCGCTCCCCCTGATTGTCCGTAAATGACAGCCAATAATGCGGTGAATTAGTCTGGATGCCGGTTGTAAATATCGTATAGGGGTTATCTCTGTCTTTCCTCCGCTTAGGACGGGGATCTTTGTTTTTCGGATGGTATCCATCCATTGTTTGTTCCTCCAATCAATCTGAAATTCGAAAACTTCAAATTGCCCGGAGGTGACCAGCAATGGCAGAAAACACGCATCCATAAAATGAACGCACGGATACTTACATAAGTAGTCCGTGCGCGATTACTTGCTCTATATAACCAGAAATATACTTCTAGTTCTCTGGCATTCCCATTCTGTGGCTCAAAATGAAATGCGATTTATATCTTGTTTTTTGGGACAGTAATTTGATGTTCATTTCTTATCCTCTCTTTTTACGGAAGTATATTTCATTCTCAATATGATTTTTAAAACATTAAAATCAAAAATGTAGTATTGTACAATACAAAGCGAGGTGAAGTATAATGCATGCTTTTTCACGCTCGCTGGCAAGAGCAGTAAAGAATGCCCGGGATAAAATGAATCTGACACAGGAACAAGTCGGAGAACTGGTTGATACCAATACGCGAACAATCAGTTCTATCGAAAATGGGAAATCCAATACAAGAATGAACATTCTCTACCCTCTTGTTCGCGTCTTACGCATTGATCCCAATGAGATTTTCTATCCGGAAACGGTGGCAGATTCCTCTGTGAAGCACCAACTGCGTGCGCTGATTGAAAACTGCAGCGATGAAGAAGCTGCCGCATTGCTCACAACTTCTGAATCAGTCCTGAGAGTCTTGCGCAAGCAAAATGCCGGAAAAATTGAAGAAAAAAAGAGCCTGTCTCCCCTTGGATAAGGGGAAGCAGGCTCTGCGTTCTTTCGTCTGGCTCACTCGCTCACTGCAATTTTCAGTTGTACAACATCTATTTTAATTTCCTTTTTGCACTTTGGACAGTAGAGCGGGAATTTCACCAGCACAGTTTCTTTGCATACCTTGGTTCGCGTTTTACCTCCGCAAACCGGGCAATAAATCCATAGAGAATTCTCTATTATCTCATCCATGCGCGCTTCCTTCACATAAAATAGGCTCAGCGTTGATCGTCTGGCTCATATATCTCAAGGTTAGGAAATAATCCTTTTCTATTACTCTGTATCAGCTTCCAGCGTTGCACCGCCCATATTTCCAATAACTTCCACTGACTGGATATTGTCAATGTTTATGGCACTGCTCATCATATAGAGGGTGTCATCGTTTTCAATCGCTCTCTTGAAGAGCGTATTGTCAGTCAAATCATCCAGCACTACAAAGTCAGTACCATCCGTCATGTGGAATATGACTTTCTCATTGTCGCTTCCGGATTCTGCATAATGGGATGTTCTGATTCTGACACACAGGGAATTCACATAGACATCGCCCTGGCCGAAGGTTTTGAAGGGCAAGCTGCCGCTGTCAGTCAGGGATACACATACCATTTCATCCGCATGGGCCTGCTCATAGGCTCTCCGGGCCAGGAAATGATAAGCCCCAGCAGGAAGTTCGTCCATGCGTCCGGCGAAGGTTTCCTCCACCAGAGCATCACCCCAAAGGGAACGAAGTTTCTGCACTGCCTCATCAGGTGTCAAGTCTTTTTCTAACTGGTCTCTCAGCACTTGCAGTTCCATTGACTCCTTGCTCGTAAGCGCATCCGCATGGGCGGTATCATACTCCAAAGCGGCAAGATAGTAGTAGTCATCATAGTCCCCGGTGTAGCCACCGCCATATCCCAATTCTCGCATCTTTTCAGCTGCCTCCTGGGCGGTCAGTTCATCTTTCAGCCTTTGCCGGATGGCGGCAACACCCTCTTTTCGGTTTCGTTCATATTCATCCAATCTGGCTTGTTCTTCAAAATCCGGGAAGGATACCAGCAAGTTGGTTCCCGTGCGCACATCCGCCCGGAAATAGTAAGTAAAGGCAAGCTGTGTGGGTGTGGTTTTCTCTGGAATCAGATATGCATATCCATATTGATTGATGTCTACTACATATCCACCAAGCTGACCATTCCCTTGTAGGAATAATTCCTCGTCCGGTATCGGATTCTCATGCTCCAAAAGCATGGTGATCAGTCCACATTGCGTATTGCTGTCATAGATGTAGGCGTCTACCGTCAGTTTGTACCCATCTGTGGTAATGCTCTTTCCCACAGGAGAAATCCACTTTTCCAACTCCTGCGCAACGGTTTCTTCCACAGGCTGCTTTTCATACCCCGGAACCGTATAAGCACTACCAGGTTTCCCGGGATCATTCACCTCCGTTGGAGGGGCACTAGCAAATCCGGTGTTTTCTCCGTAAAGTGCAGAAATCATCTCTGCAGGACTTCCAAAGATAATCATTGCATACGCAACGGCACATCCAACCAGCAGCATGGCTAAGACAATGACTGCGGCAATCAGCCATATTTTTTTACCAGACAGATGCTTCGATTGCGATTTACTCCATTTTGTTTTGGAAGCATTGGTTTGCTGTTCTACACTCACCAGCAATTCGGAATCAATTTCGGTAAGCCCCTTCAAAAGCTGAAAAGAAGTCATTGTAAACCCTCCTTCTTGAGCGTGTTGGCCAGATCCTTTCTGGTTCTTTGTAATATGTACTTCACCTGGTTGGAGGAAAGGCCTGTTTTCTGGGTAATCTCCAGCTGAGAGTTTGCGTAGTAGTACCGGAGCAAAAAGACAGTACATTCTTTTTCCGGCAGTTTCCGCAGAAAACGGTTCAGAGCAGCGGTCAGTTCCTTCCTCAATAAATCCGTTTCCGGACTTTCAGATCCAGCGACACATTCTTCCAGTTCATCCAAGAGCAGCTGTGTCTCACCATTGCCCCGTTTTCCGGCGGTATTCTTCCGCCAGCGGTCAATGGAGAGGTTCCGGGTGAGCTTTCCCAGAAAGGTAACCAATCTTTGGGGTCTCCTGGGCGGGATCAGCTTCCATGCAGTATAATAGGTGTCATTCACACTTTCCTCGGCATCCGAGGGATTTGATAGGATGTGGCTGGCAATATGAAAGCAGTATGATCCATATTTCTGATCGGTCTCCATAATGGCCTGTTCAGACCGGGCGAAATACAGATCCAGTATTTTATTGTCATCCATGTGTCATACCTCCTTTTTGGTATCTTCACCCTTATACACGCAGAAAAAAGAGAAATGGAAAAAGTTTTTCTTCTTTTTCAAAAGAATATCATACTCGAGCGTAAAAGACAAATGTATGGAATTGTACTTCAATGTGCAATGAGCCTGCTGCCCCTATGGTGATTGGGGTAGCAGGCTCTGCGTTTTCCGTCTGGCTCACTCGCTGGCAACAATTTTCAGTTGTACCACATCAATCAAGACTTCTTTTTTACACTTGGGACAGTAGAGCGGGAATTTTACCAGCACAGTTTCTTTGCATACCTTGGTTCGCGTTTTACCTCCACAAACCGGGCAATGAATCCATAGAGAATCCTCTTTTATCTCATCCATGTGCGATTCCTTCACATCAAATAGGCTCAGCGTTAATCGTCTGGCTCATGTTATTGGGGGATTGCATATTATTATGAAACAGGAATGTATTTATAGACCGGAATTGTAGGCTTTCCGGTTGCATCGTTTTCCCAGCCACTCTGGAAGGCCAATGCTTCAACCTGAGACAGATCAATTATTTCGTTAAAGTTTCGGTATTCCACAACATACACCAGATTATCCCGGTCTTTGTAGTATGAACCGCCTTCAGCTACCTGGACAAAACTGCCATCTTTCATTCTGATTCCAGCTAAGCTGGGATTTAATCCTTCGTTACTTTCAAGGCCTGCATAATAGGCTGTCAGCTGAAGCTCTATCTGACCGGACATCTGGCCGATAGTAGCCTTCAGTAGAGTCATACCGTCTTCGTTTAGAGGCGCATTGGGAGCTATTTCAATAGCCTGTGCGGTGCCATTTAGTGGAATAGAGAGTTTCCAGCTTCCGGAAACCAACTGTTCTCGCTCGGTCGTTGCTTTCCCAAGGTCTGTTTCCTTGCCAAATCCTGTAAAAGAAAGATTTAATATCTTTCCAAGGTTCGCACCGCTGGTATCGTTAAAAATGAAGCTCAAGGTCAATTCCATGCTCCCATCCGGCAGGTAGTATCTGCCTATAACATAGCTGTAGTCGCTAAACTCTTCCATGGGGTAATGTTCTTCTTTGACAGGTTCTCCGTTCTTATAAACAGATTTTCCGGATTCATTTATGACGATTCCGTCATAAAAATGATAACTGGCAGAACCCCAAAACTCAGCATTACCGTCGAGAGTGGGTCTTTCTCCATAAAAGCAGGGCCGTACCCCATCTGGTAATTCAAATCCTTCAATCTTCAAAACAACACTTGCCTGCCACTGATCTACAATAGTCTGCTTAACGGAAACGGTTATACCCTGATCGGTAGCCGACAAGCCGTCTTCTTGAATCTGATCCTGCGGATAAATCACAGATAGACCACTCTGTTCAGCCTGTTGACGGATCGTGTTGCTGGGACGAAACCAATCTTCCAATCCAGAAGACCATCTGGCATATATAATCGCACATCCAACCAGTAGCAGAGTCAGCGCAATCACGGCGGCGATCAGCCATATTTTCTTTGTGGACAGGCATTTTAATTGTGCTTTATTCTGGTTTCTGGTAGTAGTGATTGCGTTTCTGACAGGCATATCCTGTTCGGATTCCTCAATGTACTTTCGGTCAATAAAACTCAAACCGATTAACAGTTTTTTCCCATTCATACTTGGATTCCCTCCTGTTCCAGATATGTACACAGTTTTGCGCGGGTGCGGCTGAGCTGCATTTTGACTTTGCTCTCTGTGATACCGTACCGGGCGGCGATTTCCGCAATGGTATCTACATGCCAATACCGCCTCAGGAAAATCAATCTGGTTTCCTTGGGCAGACTCTCCAGAAAGTCATTTAGAGCTTTCCCAATTTCCTTCGCTTCCATTTCCCGGTCACGGCTGGTATCCGGGATACACAGCTCCATCTCGTCTGTCAAAGCTACGACCTCGGCATTTCGTTTGGCTGCCTGTTTCCAGTCAACCTTATGAAAAGAGAGATGTCGGCAGATGGAGGCGATAAACGCATAGAAGTAGTTGGGGCGCTGGGGAGGAATGATTTCCCAAGTTTTCATATAGGTGTCACTCACGCTTTCTTCTGCATCCTCCCGATTGTTCAGAATCTTGTTTGCCAGCGCACGGAGCTTTCTTCCATAAGTAGCATCCGTCTCGGCAATGGCATCTTCGTTTCTTGCCCAGAACAATTCGATTATTTTCTTATCTTCCAATGAGGTTCACATCCTTTCAATTCGTTCCTCACCCTAGTAGTACGAGGTTTTCTCTCCCGCGTCACACATTTTAGAAAAAAATATGGGAGTTATGATTCTGTTTCCCACATTATGTCGCATCTGTTTGAGA
The DNA here is from genome assembly GCA_017622995.1 of Oscillospiraceae bacterium. GTDB lineage: Bacteria > Bacillota > Clostridia > Oscillospirales > Oscillospiraceae > Faecousia. The sequence goes on along the minus strand of JAGAQA010000008.1, from coordinate 85,979 downwards.
AATGCAAGGATGGTGAATCCAAAAAAGGATGTCTTCGCGTATAATTGAGCCTGCCGCCCGCATGATTGAGGGTAGCAGGCTCTGCGTTCTACGTCTGGCTTATTTGTTTACGGTCATTTTCAGTTGCGTAATATCGACCCGAGCTTCAGTTTTGCATTTGGGGCAGTACAGTGGGAAGTTGTGAACCACCGTATCTTCGTGTACTTTGGTTTGGGTTTTTTGCCACAATTTGGGCAAAGAATCCATTGGGCACATTCTATTTTGCTGTTCATATACGATTCCTTCATGGTGGGACATTTCGATTTTGCTGCTCTTTTCCGCTTATGTGTGATTTATCCTGTAACAAGTTGCATATGCCCTGCGTCCATCTCACAAACAGTGTCGCAGAGAATATCTATATCTGATTGGTTATGACTTGCCAAAAGAATTGTTTTGCCCTCAGATCGAAGATCTTGTATCAGATGACGCATCTGGGAAACGCCGGTTTTGTCCAATCCATTAAATGGTTCATCTAAAATCAGAAGCGATGGATCTTCCATGATGGCTTGGGCGATACCCAGCCGCTGGCGCATTCCCAAGGAATATTTGCTCACGGTCTTTTTCAGGTCAGGATCCAGTCCCACTCTGCGCAGGCTGCTGCGAATTTGTTCTTCGCCTATTTTGCCGCGCAGGGAAGCAAGCAGCTTTAGGTTTTTCAATCCAGTGAGATTTGGCAAAAAGCCGGGGGTTTCGATGATGGCCCCTAAGTTCTCCGGGAAGTCCATGTCTTTTCCCACTTCCTTTCCGTCCACCAGAACCCTGCCGGAGGTTGGGCGCAGGAATCCGCAAATACACTTCATCAGTACCGTTTTTCCGCTTCCGTTATTGCCAACGATTCCGTGGATTTTTCCCGGTTCAAATTCCCTGGTGATTCCGTGAAGTACTTCTTCAGCCCCGAACGACTTTTTTACGTCCATGATCTGTATCATGTATTTCCCTCCGTTCCTGTGAAAATGAAGCTGTAATTTCGTACCAGCTTCAAAGAAATTCCAAAGCACAGTGCAATCAGTAAGGCAAAGATCACAAGGGTATCCCCCATTCTCGGCAAATTGTCATAGCCGAAATTGTGCATGTGAAAGGTAGCGTGATTCAGGGGAGATACCCAGCCGACAATAATGTTCGCAACGTAGCCTTCCTGCTCGGACAGCTTCAGCATGGTTTTGATGGTATCCGGCGAAAGAAGGAAGCCAAAGAGGCTGAAGCCAAAAACACTTACCATGCCTGCCAGCTGCCCTTTCCAAAGGTGGAACAGGAGCATGGTGAACGCCATCAGCAAGCTGTACAGGAGCATTAGAAGGAGAATGGTCGCGGCGCATTCATAAGGTGTTACCATTTCCATTGCTTTCTGTGCTGCCGGAACGGCAATCGCTTTTCCCGCGTCGGAAAAACCCAGCATAACCGCCGTTGGGCTCCATAGATTGCCGATAAAAGAGTTTTCCATGCAGACAAATGCTGTGGAGAGCATCACAAACAACAGGTACAGCGATGTTGCACCGACAATATAAATTGCTTGGCCGATCAGCCAGATCGACCTGCTTGTCCGCATCAGGTAAAATGGCGTCCCGCTGGAAAGGAAGGGCATATCCGAAAAGAGGAAAACCAAAAGTAAGGATGCAAGCAAAATGGAGTCACTGTCGCCAAATGTCCAGATAAACGGCTCCAGTAATTGTGTTGTGGTTCCATACCTCCGGGCGAATAGCACCACCTTGTTAGACAGTAAAAAGCACAGGATAAAGGCCAGCACAGATGCTTGCCGTAGGCGGCTTTGACGGACGCCACAATGTCCTTGCGGAAATTGGTTTCGTTGGCCATGGTCATAAACACACCGCCGATCTTCAGCTTGGGGTTGATCTGCCGCTTAATGTTCTGCACGGTGCTGACCAGTTCCGTCATGTTTTCGGCAGCAAAATACTCTGCCTGAACTGGAATGAGAACATAATCCGATGCAGACAGAGCATTGATGACCAGCATACCAAGAGACGGGCGGCAATCCAGCAGAACATAATCATAGTCTTTTTTGATCTGATCCACATACTGCCGCAGCACCGTCTCCCGGCTCATGACATTCACCAGTCCTACCTCAACAGCGGACAGGGTACGGTTGCCGGGGACGAAATCAAAGCCCTCGTGATGATGGCAGATTTCGAGATGATCGCCGCCGCTGACACCCGCCACGATGTCGTTCATGGCATTGCCCAGTGTCAGCGGCAAATCATTCGGTTTTCGCAATCCCAGCATTTTGGTTAAGTCCCCCTGCGGGTCAACATCCAGCAGTAGAACCTTCTTGCCCTGCATCGCCAGACCAGCGCCCAGGTTATACACCGTAGTGCTTTTCCCCACGCCGCCCTTCTGGTTGGCAACGGCAATGACCTTTGTTTTTGCCATTTGGGTTTCCTCCTTAAATAGATTTAGCCGCCTGCGGTGAAGCAGACGGCTATGTATGCGGCAAGTATTGTGAATTTTACTATGTATATCTTGGGATAACTGTTTACAATGTCCAATCGTTTTGGTAAAATATCATCAACGCTAAAAAGGAGGCGTAGTTTCTATGTGGGATACTATTCAAAAGCTGGAATATCGTGTGCGAGCCAACATCGAAGGTGCACAGCAGGAATTGAATATGAGATTGACTGACCGCATGGAACTGCCTCTTTTGGGTCTGAATGGTGAGAAGCTGTATCTGACAGGGGTTACTGCGCTGCGGAAAAAGGCAGCAGAGCTGGATGCACTTTATGATCAGCTTCCTGCACACCGGGGTGTAAAAGATACCATCCTTCTGGATGCCTGGTCCTCTGCCACCATTGAGGGTGCGAGAACCACGGTACAGCGGGTACGGGATCATTTTGAAAATCCCAAAACCAAGGATGACCGCATGGTTGTCAATACCATCGCCGGCAGCAACTATGCCTACAACCATCCCATCACAGAGAACAACATCCGCAGGCTGTGGGAGAAGATCGTGGACGGAGTCTGCGAAAATGAGGAGCATCGCGGAAAACTGTATCGGGATGGTATGGTTTATATCGGTTCCGGGGAGCGTGTGATTCATGTTCCGGCTCAGGCTGAGCAGTTGCCAGAGCTGATGACGCAGTGGTTTGCTTATCGGGAAGCAGATAACTCTGACTTACTGGTTCGTTCCTTTGTGGCACACTTCTATTTTGTGTACCTGCATCCTTTCTGTGATGGCAACGGCAGAGCGGCTAGAATTTTGAATGCTTCCCAGCTATATCATGGCGGATATCGGAAGATGAAGAATCTGCCGCTGTCCAGTGCTATCAACAATCAGCTCAGCGGATACTACGGAAGCCTTGCGGACTCGGAGACGGTTCTGAACGGAATCGATGACAGATGGCTGGACTTGTCCCCCTTTGTGTCCTATATGCTGGATGCCTTTGAGCGCTGCCTGATCGATGCGGCCCTTTCTGTAAATGCGCTTACAGAAGCAGAATCAAAGCTGCTGGAACGGATGAACAAAACAGGTATCCATGCCGAAATCACAACGAAAAAGGCTGCTGGCATTCTGCAGATGTCTGAAAGCGGTGCAAGAAGCGTTTTGAATAGTCTTGTCAAGAAAGGGTATCTGACCGTAGATACGAACAAAGCGCCTTATATCTACCACCTTCACCAGCATATTCCCTACAATTAACCACAAGAACGTACTGCCCATTAATAAGACAGTGCGTTCTTCGTGCTATATGCGGTATTTTCACTCTGTCCGACTATCTGCTATCGTTCAGGAATGCTCCATCCCCAATGTGGAATACTAGCGCAGAGGTGATGATTATGGCAAAGAAAGGTATGAAGCATCCCGATGTGACCCGTGGGCCGAGAAATGAGACTTCCCCTGTCCCCCAGATTCAGGGCAAAGCCAAAAGCGGCAAGGAGAAAGTAAATCCTATCATCGCGGGAACAACCGGCGCAAATCAGAAAGTGTGGCATGAAAAGCCCATTTCCAAGGCTCACGGAATCATTGATATAGACCTGGCAAGGGATAATCTGGAGAATGACATTCCTTTTGCGGATTTGCAAGACCTATAATACTCAATGCAGGGCACGGGAATAGCGTGCCCTGCTCATAGTCTATTCCTGCAGTAAGGCAAATGGCTATGTACTGAAAACAGACAAACCACCTACTTGAAGATTCGCAGGCTACTTCACCATGGAGATGCCGAGATACCCCTCAGTGCCTATTGTTTCTGTGTTTCTTCTCAATGGAGGCTCTTATTCTGATTCCTATGTATTATAATTAAATATTTAAGCCTGTTAAGCCAGCAAGCACATCATTATATATTCTTTCATTGTATTCCAAGACTCTTGTATTTTAAAAGCATCAGGGACAGTTTCATTATGTATATATTCGTTCAAAATATCTATTATTTTACTTTTCTTCACTGTCTCGCGGCATTGTTTTATTTTTTTGTCTGAGACATTAGGATTCTTTCCGATTTGGTTTCCAAGATAATTTAAAGCACATATCACCGACGCTTCCAGATTATTTGATTCAAGAGAAACCTGATTATACTTTGAGGCAAATTTTTTTGTTGCACTTTCAATTAGTGAACGATACAAACATGTAACAGCATATCGATGTTTATCAGTTTCAAGACGGCTCAACTCAAAAACAAGACCATAGATTTTATCGCCCAAATTGTCAGTGCCTTTGAGAGCAGCAATTACTTTTCCCTCACTAGAAGTAAACTCAAGGCATCTTCTCGCATTTGGCGTTGGAGCATATGCCTCCTCTGGTTTATATGGCTGCTCATCATCTCCGTTTTCTTGCGTAGATGATATTCCTGCGCTATCAAAACGTGTTGTGCCATATCCTCCATCATCTGAACTAGAATTCTGACTATCTTGTTGTGCAGGGGTTGTGGTATCTTCAACCTCCACGTTCTCGCCTTCATCACCTGTTTCTGGTTCCTTATCATGTTCTTTATACTTTGGATTCTTGTCCGCGACATCAATATTAAAAATCGCAAACATTATTACCCCTTTAATTAGGTACATGAGTTTGCGGAATGTCATGTCTTGAATGAAATCTGCACGCTCATTGGAAATCTTCAACTTCTCAGTACTTTCATCAAATTCGGGGAAGTTGACATATCCAAATACATTATGAGGCTTTAAACGCGTTACTTTTTTACGCTGCGAATAATCTGCCAATCCTAGCCAGTCATTCTCCTCTGCAAGGTAGTTATATAGCGCGTATTCGTTCACATAAATATTCACTCCGGCACCATATGTCTTTAACCGCTCTCCCGCAAGTTTTTTCTCATATACTAAGATTCTTCCTTCAAAAGATGGCACATCTTCGAAAGAAACCATCGGCGTCTCGTTCGTTCTTGTTGGTATTGTATCTTTAATTTTGTAGGCTGTGCGCATTTTGTCTTGGAGAGCTTCTAAAGAAAAATCAGAAAAAACGATCTCATCTTCATTTACCGTTTTGGCTGGAGAAATACATTGAAAAGTAATCTGTTGTGTGTATTTATTATAGTGAAAATTCACATCAAATAACATATTGGGGAAAGGGCATGTAAAATTGATCTGAGTTTTTCCTTGTCCCTTTATATTCAAAAGCATGTTAGGGAACGGTAATTCTGGTTTATACAAATAGGTACAAATATGCCTTAACTTTTTAATTTCACTTTCAGATGACAAGAGGGCAATTATTTCGTAATCAACATCTTTTAATATCACTTCAGTGTAGAAATCTTCTGACTTCTCTTGCGTTACAGTAGAATCCACACTCCCATTTTCCTTATTCAACCTAATTATGTATACACAATGATCTTCTGTAACCGTTTTAATTTCCGCAGTTTGACTCAGCAGAAAAACAGATAATAAACCGAGTCCTTTGCTACCTGTCAAAAACATTCCTGCTTCGTTTTGAAGATTCTCTCCTGTCTTTTTATTTGAAACGCCTGGCTCATGCAGAAGAGCAATGTCTGCATGAGAAAATCCCTTATGATTATTTCTGACAGTAATTGTCCGCCCTTCTGCATCGTAAAAGATATTTATTTCTGTAGCTGATGCATCTACTGCATTTTTTATCAACTCAGAGATTACAACTAACGGGCTACCAACAGTACCAACAGTTTTTGCAATTGCCTTTGCACTCATGGATAGGAATTGTTCCGCCATATCATTTTGCCTTTCTATATATTTTTATGTATTCTGTACTAATTGAAGATACGGAGCCCACATCTTTCAGATTTGATACTTTACCGGGCATTCGTTTTCCTATAATATTTCTTGTAATTGTAGAATCAACTTCCAAACCGTACTTTGCCGCTAGTTCATCATTAAACTTATCAAACACTACTTCATGATTATCAACACGTCGGTTACCAAGTGTTAGTATCATGGGTTTTCCCGGTTTAAGTACTCTTGCTAATTGTGAAAAAACTGCTTCATAATCTTCAAAAAATGAGGTGATTTTCTTTCTTTTATTCTCAGAAATGTCCGCTACATATTTTGAGTAATTCTTGCTATCGCCACGTTTAACCCGTCCACCCAAACTTAGAGAGTCTATCGCTGTAAATGTTTCTAATATGTTCGGGTTCCACAAATCAACATCTCTGGGGTCTATCCACAAAAGAGGCAATATAGAGTATTGACCATATGTTACTGTTGTATGATTATCACCATAAGGTGGTGATGTACAAATCAAATCCACAGAACAGGAAGATATTTCTTTCAAAATATCTTTTGAATCCCCACAATCAAGGAAATGCTTAGACAAGCATGTGTCAGCACGTGCATACCGCTTTGATTGATCTATAACATGGTTTTTAAAAAAATCTATTGAATCATCAATCTGAGAGGCAATGTGTTCCTCATCTTTAATATGTAGTTTAAAAGTTGATGTTCTTGTATTACTGTACTTTTTTACAGTTTCCGCAAAGCAGCACCAATAAAACCTTCTTATTCTGCTATCACATTCACCCATGATTGCTTGTCTAATAACGCTCAACGAAGCAATCACATCATCTGTAAACCACTTTTTTACATTTGTAAAGTTTAGGTGTTCAACATTGCCATTTAGCATCACGATACGTGCAAAAAGTTCCGCATTATGTCTATCAATTTTGTCTTCAGGAACACCCTCCAATTGAACTTGTGTTAACATGATTGCCAATGGATTGATATCAATTCCAACAACATCAAGTCCCAGTTTTTGACCTTCGACCAAAACAGTTCCAGACCCCACAAACGGATCTAAAACATTTTTTATCGACCTATCTGCGTTAATCACTTCGCGGAGAATGCACTCTTGCATCGGGGCAACCATAATTGCGGGATATCGAACCAGGGGGGCTTCTTTACGGTAATCTTGGAAATCCCAATACTCTCTAGAATATTGATTAAGTTTCTCCGCCAGATTCATAATTTCATCCATCCTCTTTTTTATAGGAATTATGAGCTTACACAAAATACATTCTCGCATTTGGTTTGACTGTGGTTTGTTCGCAGCTCAACCAACTACATGAAAAAATGCAAAATGATTAACATATATTATATCAGACTATATTCAGTTTTGCAAGGAAAACAGCCGAAATTGTATCCATTTAATAGCAAAATGCATCAAATCTAATGTGATCTCCACAAAAGAGCATTCTTCCTTTATGTCCTCATTGTCGCAATACGAATACATAAGCCACCCATCAATAAATATCTTGATTTGCTTTAGAAAGAAATCCACATTCAAAAGGAATGTAATTGAACGGTTTCACCATTCGATACCCCTGTCGTTCAGTTCATAACTGGAACAGGAATACATACCGCCAATCCGACTAGGGGCAAGGATGATGTTTAATAAGAACTGCGCATTCGTGTATAGATGATTTTCTGAATCCCACTTGCCTCCGCTAGGGCTAAATGCCTGAACATAATTCCCATCCTTGAGCTGGATACCCGCCGGGCAGATGCTCCAATTTTTTCTAGAGGAACCACAAGATAATTTCTTTGGAACAATATATTTTGAACATATAAAGAATCCGCCTTGATCTCAAAATCAAGGCGGACTCGCTTCTTGTGTTATAATTGTTCTTCTACATATTCAATTGTGCCATCAGCTAAATTTTCGAAGCGTCCGATTTTATACTCTTGAGCAAATAAATAACAATACTTATTCTTTCCATCTTTAGGATATCATAGGTCGGCGTGAAGCACAATATTGCATTCAACGCATTATTTCTGTTGACCTATGGTGTCTGCCGGTAGGCACATACATTTACGCAATGATAGCCTTAATCTGATGATTCACAATAGCACTCAGCGCATTCAATCGCTCCTGAGGTGCCGTAATGCGGTCACGTTGGTGGAAGCGGAAACCAAGCAGATTCTTCAGGTCTGACCGGATTTCCGGTGTCATAAGTTCACGGGCGTTGATAAGAAAATCCTTACCGATCATTGACTTGCGCTTTTCAATATACCAGTCTGGACGCTCCAACTGATCTTGATCCAAATCCGGGAACAAGCTTCGGTTATGATCAAAGACCGGGCACATGGAGATCGAAGCCATGGTTTCGGTATCAAACAAAATGCCAAAGTTACCGTAATGGCGGTCAGGATTGAAAATCAGCGCACCCAGAACGCACATTCTTCGGAAGTCATCGCCGCTGCCAAGCTTGTCAAAGCAATCAAGAATAACGGGAACGTTGCGCTTCTCGCCAAAAGTGGCTACGGCCTTGGCAAGCCCCCGCTCCTCAGAGGTGAACAGCCGATACTTACTAATGAGCTTACCCCGGTAAAAATCTAAATAGTAATCCATATAGTTGGGGCAGAGTTTGGCGGCCAGCTGGGCCGCCGGAAACTCCGACAGCGGTTCCACCTCATAACGGCTGCTGCCGATCTTATAAAGGAAAACATCGTCATCCTCCCGTACCCAGCACTTGGCATAATTGCCATCCGTCAAGATAATGATTCAGAGGCCGTATGCATTCACCTGCCATTCCGCGGGCCTTGCAAAATATCCTTGCCCACCAGCCAGAGCTGACCGAGGGGATTTCGCACAATCACCTGACAAAGCGGCAGCTTCCGGAGGTTGGTCTGCTCAATCCCCTCCTCCAGTTGGCTGCTGGGATCGGATTCATCTGCAATGTGCCCCCACGCCTCCGAAATCGGCAGCGGTTCGGCTCCACCAATAATATTTGTCACACATCAGTTTCTCAGGATTGTTGTGGCAAGCAAAAAACCTCCTGATTGGGAGGTGTTTTTGTTTGCAAATTTACCGCGATTATCTAAAAAAAATTTTTGATAAATTACAATTTCCCCTTTGACTTCAATCTCAGAATTTGGTGTTCTCTATATAGAACTGAATTTGGTTACTGCTGACGGCAATTATAGCCCGAGTGCCTGTAGCCATTCTTCGGTTCTTTTTTTGTTCTCATTTACGTCGTAAATGTCAGAACTTGTAAGCGGATGGTCTCACAGACCTTCGCGAGGTTTGAAGCTTCTTATGTCCTGTCATGAAGGAAAATGTATGTGCTGTCATCCGAACGGGATTCATCGAAGCGATAGTTGAGACGGTCAAAAGACTTGATCTGATCCGGATTTTCGATTTGGTACTGCGCCATGAAGCGCACCATCTCCCCCCGGGCCATCTTGCACATGGTTCCCTTTTCAATCACCTTGCCATCATTTTCTTCGCCGAAGACACAGGTGATGAATCGGGCCGTATCCGGCAGGTATTTGGACACGCAGATGCTGTATTCCCTGGACGCCAGATTCAAAATACAGTTGGATTCCGCACAAAGGGTCTGCGCCAGGCGGTCCCCCCAATAGGCATACAGGTCTTTGCGCTCCCCTATCTTCAGCTTTGCCTGCATTTCCAGGCGGTAAGGTGTCACGCCATCAAAAGGTCGCAGAACGCCGTAAAACCCGGACAGAATGCGAAGATGCTCCTGAATATAGGCGTATTCCCGATCCGTGAACACGCCGGGAGCCATGTACTGATACTGGATGCCCTCATAGGCCAGCACCGCCGGGGTCAGGCGGCCCAGCAAATCCATATCCCGCAGCCGCCGGACATTCAGTTCTGCGATTTGGTCGTTGCATTTCCAGAGCTTTTTCAGTTCCTCATAGGACATGCTCTGGAGCTGACCGCAGATTTCCTCCGTATTCGTAAGAAACTTTGGCAGGTCACGGTATGGAAAGCTGTCCGTATCCACCTTCATCTTCTTCGCCGGGGAAATGATGATTCTCATGGTTTACTGATTCCCTGACAGATAGGCAAGAATCTCGGCGGCGTTGGTATCCGGCTTGACTTTGGGCATGACCTTTTCGATGATGCCCTGTTCGTTGATGATGTAGGTCGTGCGAACCACGCCCATGCTCACCTTGCCGTAGAGCTTCTTTTCCTGCCAGACACCATAGGCCTGAATCGCCTGCAACTCCGGGTCAGACAGGAGGACAAAGGGCAGGTCGTACTTCTGGGCGAATTTCAGGTGGGAGGCAACGGAATCCTTACTGATCCCGATGACTGCGGCATCCTGTGTCTTAAACTGCTCGTAACTTGCGGCAAAGGCGCAGGCCTGCCGGGTACACCCAGGAGTATTGTCCTTGGGATAGAAATACAGGACAACTTTTTTGCCCTGAAAATCCGACAGACGGACAGTATTTCCATCCTTATCCAAAAGGCTGAAATCCGGCGCTTTCATTCCAACTTCCAGCATAATCTGCACTCCTTTTTCTTTTGATTATAAAGCATTATAACAAAAATTTTTCAGCATTGCAAGCTGCTTGCAATGCGTCCCCTTTCTGCGGTAGAATAAAGCCCAGCAACCGGGAAAGAAAGGATATGAACGTGAAAGAAATATATAAAACAATGCAAAATCTGCTGTCCCTGATGTATTTTCTATTTGCTTTACAGTGCCGAAGTGATATAATAATCCATATTTTCACACAGGAGGAATAACTGTGCGCATTGTTATCAAAATCGGTACATCCACACTGGCTTACCCCACGGGCCAGCTGAATATCCGGCGGGTGGAAGCGCTCTGCAAGACCATGAGCGATATACGCAACGCCGGGCACGAGCTGATTCTGGTTTCCTCCGGAGCCATCGGCATGGGTGTGGGAAAGCTAGGGCTGCGGAGCCGTCCCCAGGACATCCCCACCAAGCAGGCCGCGGCAGCTGTGGGCCAATGCGAACTGATGTACATCTATGACAAGCTGTTCAGCGAGTATCACCATACCGTTGCCCAGCTGCTGATTACGGCAGACAACCTGACCAGTGAAATTCGCCATACCAATTTCACCAATACCCTGAACCGGCTTCTGGAACTGGGGGTAGTCCCGATCATCAATGAGAATGACACGGTTGCCACTGAGGAAATCGTCATCGGCGACAACGACACCCTGGCGGCAAGGGTTGCCCAAAGCGTCGGCGCCAAGCTTCTGATTCTGTTATCGGACATCGATGGTCTGTACACAGCCGACCCCCACACCGATCCCAGTGCCAAGCTGATTCCGCTGGTGCGGGGCCTGGACGAAAGCATCAAAAAGCTGGCCGGGGTCAGCAGCACCAGCCAAGGAACCGGCGGCATGGTGACCAAGCTGCGGGCGGCAGAGCTGTGCTTCGGCTGCGGCTGCGAGATGGTCATCGCCAACGGAAACAATCCTGCCTCGCTCTACGACATTGTGGAGGGAAAGCCGGTAGGCACCAGATTTGTGGAGGAATGAATATGAAGACTTTGCTGGAAGCGGCAAAGGCCGCGAAATCATCTATTTCCTGCCTAACCAAACAGGAGAAGAACAGGGCGCTTCATGCCATGGCGGACAGCCTTCTTGCGGAAACGGAGAAGATTCTTTTCGCCAATGAACAGGATCTGGAGGCTGCAAGGGGGCATGTATCCGATGTGATGCTGGATCGTCTGCGCCTGACCCCGGAGCGGATTGCGGGAATGGCAAAGGGCATCCGGGAGGTTGCCCAGCTTCCCGATCCTGTGGGCCTTCTTCTGGAAAGCCACACCCGCCCGGATGGCCTTCGGATCGATAAGGTCACGGTTCCCATGGGCGTCATTGCCATCATCTATGAGAGCAGGCCCAATGTTACCAGTGACGCGGCAGCCCTGGCGCTGAAAAGCGGCAACGTCTGCATTCTCCGGGGCGGCAAGGAAGCCTTCCGCAGTACCGGTGCCATTGTAGAGGCTTTGCAAGCCGGTCTTCGCTCTGTGGGCATTCCCGAGACGACGGTGAATTTGGTGCAGGATACCAGTCGTGACAGTGCCACAGCCCTCATGACCGCCAACGGCTATGTGGATCTGCTGATTCCCCGGGGCGGTGCGGGCCTGATCAACGCCTGTGTCCGCAGGGCAACGGTCCCCTGCATCGCCACCGGTACCGGGATCTGCCATGTCTATGTGGAAAGAACCGCTGATCAGGAAATGGCACTGAACATCATCGAGAATGCCAAAACCAGCCGCCCCAGTGTATGCAACGCGGAAGAGGTGCTGCTGGTGGATCGGGCCATCGCTCCCGAATTTTTGCCCAAGCTCCATGCCCGTCTGGGACAGAGGGTCGAACTACGGCTTGACACAGAAGCAGCAAGGTATATTTCCGGCACACCGGCGGGAGCGCAGGACTTTGACACGGAATTTCTCGATTACATCCTGGCGGTGAAATGTGTGGCGGATGTTCGCGAGGCCGTCGCGCATATAGCAGCCCATTCTACCGGTCACAGTGAAGCCATTGTTACTTCCGACCCAGTCGCGGAACGGTACTTCACGGCAAACGTGGACAGCGCGGCTGTGTATGTAAACGCCTCCACCCGCTTTACCGATGGCGGCGAATTTGGCCTGGGCTGTGAGATGGGCATTTCCACCCAAAAGCTCCACGCCAGAGGACCCATGGGCCTGCGGGAGCTGACTACCTACAAATACATCATTCACGGAAAGGGGCATATAAGAGTATGAAGTATGGATTTTTGGGCTGCGGCAACATGGGCGGCGCCATTGCCAGGGCCCTGAGCAGAAGCACAAAAGACATTGCCGTAACAGACCGCTCCGGAAAAGCGGAGCAATTGGCCCGGGAGTTGGGTCTACTGTATACCGACAATGCCGCAATTGCCGCAAACAGTGAACGCATTTTTCTTGCGGTAAAGCCCCATATGATGCAGGAGCTGCTTCTTCCCCTGCGGGAAACGCTGGCGGAGAAAAAGCCGCTGCTCATCACCATGGCGGCTGGGCTGGAAATCGCCCGGATCGAGGAGCTCGTTGGTACACAGCTGCCGGTCATCCGTATCATGCCCAATACCCCCACCGCTGTGGGCAAGGGTGTGATTCCTTACTGCACCAATGACCTGGTGACAGAGGAAATACGAGCCGACTGGCTGGCGGATATGGCCCCCTGTGGTCTGCTGGATGCCCTGGAAGAGCGACTCATTGACGCGGCCAGCGCCCTCTCCGGCAGCGGCCCTGCCTATGTCTATCTGATGCTGGAGGCCATGGCTGACGGCGGTGTTGCCTGCGGCTTGCCCAGAGCCAAAGCTCTGGACTACGCGGCCATGACCCTGGAAGGGGCGGCAGAAATCTTTCTTTCCACCCACCGGCATCCTGGCGCGCTGAAGGACGCGGTATGCTCCCCCGGCGGCAGCACCATTGAAGGCGTACGGATTCTGGAGGAGCGGGGCTTCCGGGGGGCAGTGATGGACTGCGTCTGCGCGGCCTATGCAAAAAACAAAGAATTAGGGAAATAACCGCAGCCGGCTGGTTCACAGGAGAACCGGTCGGCTTTTTTGCGGCATATTGTGTCCAAGCACCGAAAAATGAGGGGCCTCCGATCCGGAGGCCCCTCTGTGTTACAATACCTTACTCAGGAAATCGATGGTTCTTTGCTGCTTGGGGTGGTTGATGACCTCGTCAGGAGTCCCCTCCTCCACGATGTAGCCGCCCTCCATGAAAATCACCCGGCTTGCCACTTCCCGGGCAAAACCGATCTCATGGGTGACAACCACCATGGTCATTCCGTCGGCAGCCAGCTGCTTCATTACCTGCAAAACCTCACCGACCATTTCCGGATCCAGCGCAGAGGTTGGCTCGTCAAAGAGCATAATGTCCGGATTCATAGCCAGAGCCCGGGCAATGGCCACACGCTGTTTCTGGCCGCCGGACAGCTGCGCCGGATAGGCAGATGCCTTATCCAGCAATCCGACACGGTCCAGCAGCTGCAAAGCCCGCTCCTTGGCCTCTGCCTTTGTGGCTTTTTTGAGTTCCGTGGGGGCCAGGGTCATATTGCCCATCACATTCAGATTGTTGAACAGGTTAAAATGCTGGAACACCATGCCCACTTTTTCCCGAACCTTGTTGAGGTCGGTTTTCTTATCGGTCAGATCGTGGCCGTCCACAATCACTTCCCCGCCGGTGATTTCCTCCAGGCGATTCAGGCAGCGCAGCAATGTAGACTTACCGCTGCCGGAGGGTCCCAGAATGACCACGACCTCTCCTTCGTAGATGTCGGTGGATACATCCTTCAAAACTTCCAGCTTGCCAAAGTTCTTCTTCAGATGAGAAATGTGGATTTTCACATTGTTCTTATTCACGCCCACGGTTCAGTCTCCTTTCCAGCCGCTTTGCCAGACGGGACAGCAGCGTAATGATGATCAGATACATGATGCCCACGATTGCCCATACCTCAAAGGCACGCATGGTATTGGCAACCACATTCTTCGCGGTATTTACAAGCTCCGGGAAGCCAATGACCGACAGAATGGACGTATCCTTCAGCGTAATGATAAACTGGTTGATAATGCTGGGAATCATGGTGCGAATGGCCTGGGGCAGAACAACCCGTGCCATAGAGCGCCAATAAGGCAGTCCCAGGGAACGGGCTGCCTCCATCTGACCGGGATCCACACTCTGAATACCGGCACGAATGATTTCTGCCATGTAAGCGCCGCAGTTCAGCGCCAGGGCAATGGTACCGGCCTGAAGGGCGGTAAGGGTGAATTTACTGCCGGAAAGAATGCCGTTGATCGCCTGAGGAACGCCGAAATAAATCATAAACGCCAGAACGATCATAGGGACACCACGGATGACATCCACAAAAATGGTGGAAATCGCGTTGCAGATGCGGTTTTTCAGTACACTGAGCAAGCCAAAAATCAGGCCCAGAATACAGGCAAACAGCAGGCCGGACAGCGCAAGCACCAGCGTCTGTCCCATGGCACGCAGCAGCAAATTGCCATAGACGGAGAGAATGCGGATCACGCTCAGGACTCCTTTCTGATAATGTAAAAAAGTAAGGGACGCCTACAGGCGTCCCCTACAGGCTTGTTTCTCAGCCCAGATACTTGGCCAGAATCTTGTCGTAAGTACCGTTCGCCTTAATGTTGGCAAGACCGGCATTGAACATATCCAGCAGCTCCTGGTTTGCGCTATCGAAGATGGCAAAGCCGTAATCGCCGCCGGCGTTTGCGGTCGCCTCCAGAACCTTCAGCGCCATGCCGCCGTCCTTAATGGATGCCTGCATAATGGGGGTATCCTCAAAGCAGGCAACACACTGACCGCCGACAACCGCCTGATACATGGTGGGAGAATCCTCGAAATAGACAATATTAAAGCCGTACTGATCCTTCAGGCTTTCCGCGTAGGAGGCACCCTGGGTGCCGGTCTTAACCGCAACATCCTTGCCTTTCAGATCGTCGAAGCCGGTGATGTCAGAATCAGCGGCAACGGTCATGCTCTGGGTAGCGTTGTAGTAGCCGTCGGAGAAAATCCAGCCGCTGGCCTTACGCTCATCGGTGATGGAGGCACCGGCGATCATACCGTCAGCCTGATGGGCCTGGCAGGCAGCAATGGCTGCATCCCAACCCAGGCTGTTCAGCTCGTAGTCAAAGCCCTGGTCAGCGGCAATGGCTGCGAGAATATCCACGTCGATACCCACGAAGTTACCGGAAGCATCGGTATACTCGAAGGGCTTAAACACAGTGTCAGTGGCGATGTTCCACTTCTTGCCGGATGCGGCAGGAGCCTGGGTCTCAGCGGGCTTGGCACCGCAGGCAACCAGGGACAGAACCATAACAACGGCAAAAAGCAGTGCAAACAACTTTTTCATAATTTTCATCCTTTCCTCTGTTGTTCCCAAAACGGGAATTCCACCGGTTACCCGGCAGAGACGAATGGAATTGCTCCCAATCATCTTTCGAATATATTACCACTTTAGTATTCGAAAGTCAACACGAGTGAAAGACATCTGTCCATATTCGACGGATTCGCTAAATTATTCCATCATTTCGGCAGCACTCTTAAGCAATTGGTATGCTTTTTCAAGGCCAAGGGTGCTGGTACACAGCGTCAGATCGTAGTTTCGGCTGTCACCGTAAGCACGGCCGGTCATTTTCTCACAGTAGGTACGGCGGGCACGGTCTGCGGTATCCATGTCTGATTCCAGAACATTCCAGGGTGTATCCGGCATTTCCTTCCGGACCCGCAGGAGCCGCCAGGCCCGGTCCGCATGGATGAATACACGCAGGCAGTGGTCATACTCCTTGAGAATATAATCCGCATTTCGTCCCACAATCACACAGCTTTCCTTGTCCGCAAGCGCCCGGATGGCCCGCACCTGGGCGTCCCACAATTCTTCACTCAGCGGACGGCTGTAGAAATTGAACAGGCTTTGTGTGAAGCCAAATTCCATGGGCACCCGCTCATCCCAAAGGCGAACCTGCTCCGGTGTCAAATGGTCGCTTGCCTTTGCCGTGCGCAGAATAATGTCCCGATCATAGTAGGCGATGCCCAGCTCCCTTGCCAACCGGCGGCCAAGATCACTGCCGCCCGCGCCAAACTCTCTTCCAATGGTAATGATACGCTTCATAAGGATACCTCCCATATGTGCCGTGATAGGGGGAATGCTCTGTTCCCCTGCCGGTATGTGCACATTGTAGCACACTTAGAAAAATGCTTCAACAACATTTGTGAAGAATTTCAGGAACCTGCTCTGCCGCTCCGCGCAAACAGACCACTTGGTCAATGAATAGGTCGCATCCTACGCCTTCGGCGCGAAAAACGAGGATCGTTTCCATCAGTCGGTGCGTTTTGCGCTTAAGGGCGCTCTGGTGATGACGGTTCTGGTGGAGGCAGTCTATATTCTGCTGGCAAAGCCTCTGATTCTGCTGTTTAACAGCAATCCGGTAATTGTGGACTATGGCCGCTGGCTGCTGACCTCCCAAATGGCGCTGTATCCAGCCTTTGGTCTATGCTACATGATGACCATTACCTACCAGACCATTGGGGAAGCCCGGTATGGGCTGTTTCTCTCCGTGATCCGGCAGGGACTGTTCTATGTTCCCTTCATTCTTTTTCTTCCGAAACTGCTGGGTGTGGGTGGTATCTATGCCTCCCAGCCTGCTGCCGATATTCTGACTGTTCTGGTCTGTGTTCTCTCTATCCCGGCAATGAAACGCTGTGCCTCCAAAAACATGCGGCTCAGTGAAAACAGGTAACAAAAAAGAGGAAGCCCTTTCGCTTCCTCTTTTTTGCTTGGTCCGAGTGACTGGATTCGAACCAGCGGCCTCTTGAACCCCATTCAAGCGCGATACCAAACTTCGCCACACCCGGATATGAAGGCTGTACCCTGACAGCTTGGATGTTCTAGCACAGCTTTCCTGAAAATGCAAGTCCTATTTTTCGGAAAACGCGCTTTTTCTCCCGGCCCGGCAGGCCGGGAGAAAATTTCCTTCAGCGGAATACCGGAACGCAGTCAGGTCTCCTCTTCCAGCACCGCCTTGCGGCGCTTGCGCTGGGAGGCATCCATTGCAGCACCCAGGCACATGGCCATTGCCATGCCATAGCACATACCGGCGCCGATATTCTCCATCAGACTGCCTATGGCACAGCCTATGCTGATTCCGAAGCCCATGTAGATGGTTGTCCAGCTGGTTTGGGGCTTTTCCCTGCGGAAGCGGGGCCCTTCTTCCCCTTCCCCGGCGGGCAGAAATTTGAATTTCTTCAGAATGTGTTGGGACGCGGCATTGTCCGGATCCGTTTCCGCTTCCACAGCGTATACGTTATCCTGGGCAAAGGCCCAGTCCAGCATGGCACCCAGGGCCTCGGTGGTATAGCCCTGGCCCTCAAAGTCTTTCTCGATGCCATAGCCGATTTCCACGGTTCCCTTTCGGGGCGCTCCCTTAAAGCCCAGGTCCCCCAAAGCCTTTCCGTCCGTCTTTCGGATCATCTGCCAGGGGGTGTACCACAGAAAGTCCTCCGGCTTTTCCTTGCAGCCGGAAAGCATTTCCCCGTAGGCTTTTTTCAGCTCAGGATCTGTAAGCGTGCGGATTTTGGCTTCCAGCGCTTCCGGGCTCATGGGCTGCAGCAGCAGCCGTTTGGTTTTCATCATGGTTTCTTTTTTCATATTTCTTCACCTGATTCTTTTGTAAGGAGCCCGAGAAGGGGCTCAAACCGAATGCCATAGGCGCGGTCGGTTTTTTGAGACGTATACTGGGCACACTTGCCCGTAAAGCCGGCAGCGAAGCAGGCCGCATCCGGGAAAGGCTTACCGGACATCAGCGCCCCGGTAAAGCAGGCGGCAAACAGGTCGCCGGTGCCATGAAAGGACCCGGGCGCTTTTGGGTGGTGATAGAAGGCAATGGACGGGCCCTGCTTGATGGCAATACCGATGGTTTCTTCCCCTTCCACAGCGCCGGTGAGGATGACCTTCTCCCAGGGGAAGCCGGACAGAAGCCCCCGGGCCCCTTCCTCCGTCATGGTTTCCGGATACGGTTTCCCCGCCAGCAGCGCCGCCTCCGTTGGGTTGGGAAGCAGAATATCCGCCCGGCTGCACAGCTTTCCCATGGCCGAAACATAATCCATATCAAAGCCCCGGTAGAGCTTGCCGTGATCCGCCATCACGGGGTCCAGAATGCAGAGTCCCCCGGGGGCCAGAAGGCTATCCACCAGGGCGCTTACCTGGTCGATGGCCCGGACGCTGCCCAGATACCCGATGAGGATGGCGTCAAAGGTCAGCTTCTCCCGCTGCCAATGGCGGACAATTTCCGGCATACTGCCGCATAGCTGCAAAATATAGGGGTCAGGAAATGCCGTGTGGGTAGAAAGCAGTGCTGTGGGAAGCAGGCACGCCTCATGCCCCCAGGCGGACAGCACCGGCTGGGCAACCAGCGCCGAGCAGTGGCCCAGACAGGACAGATCCTGCACCGTTAAAATTCGTTTTTCGTTCATCAGTCCGGCACATCCATTTCCAGCCCCAGCTCTCCCGGCAGAAAACGGGGGCACACATTTTCGGAGGTGACGATGACGGAAGCTGCCAGATGGGTGCCGATCTCGCAGGCATCTCTCAGGCCCTTGCCGTAGGTCAGGCCCACCGCCACACCGGCGCAGAAGGCATCCCCGGCGCCAGTGGTATCCTTTACCTCTACGGGGCGGGCAGAACACAGGCCCTTTTCCTTGCCCAGCATATCCGCATACACCGCGCCCTCGGCACCCATGGTGACAATCAGTCGGGGAATCCGGGCCTGGACCACCTTTTGGGCCACAATGTCCACCATTTCTTCGGCGGTTTTCCGGGAATAATCCGTACAGAAGAGAATACCGGCCTCCTGCTTGTTGCACACAAAGGCGTCCATTTCCTTCAGAAAATCCCGGCGCTCCAGGCCGATGCTCATATTGGCCACCACACCGTAGACCGGTTTTCCATACTGCTTTGCCAGGGACAGCGCCTTTTTCACAATGCTCTTTTCAATGTCCACCTCAATCACAACACCGTCCGCATCCGCGAAGATCTCCTCCCCGTTCTGCTCCAGAATGTCCAGAATGGGCATCAGGTTGGGACGCTTGGAGATGGAAGCCACCACATCCCCCTCATGATTAAAGACCGCCAGCCAGGTTCCCATACCGTCCGGCACCTGTCGGACAAAGCGGGTATTCACCTTGTGGTTGTTCAGCTGACGCACCACATCGCCTCCGATGGCCGAATCATCCACCAGGCTCACAAAGGTGGGCCGCAGCTCGCAGTTGGCAATATCCTCCGTCACGTTTCGGGAAACACCGCCGTAGATCTGCTCCACACGGCCTGCATTGCGTCCCGCGGGAATGTAATTCCCCTCCGGGTATCCTTTGATGTCCACAAAAACTGCTCCGATGACAACGATTCCCATTGTGTCTTCCCCTTTCCCGTATACGGACTTATTCTTATCCCATTATACAAAGAAAATGCCGTTTTGCAATGCTTTCGTGACCACGCCCCCCTTCGCAAGGAAAAATTAAGGGCTTTCCGGTGGACAAAAGGGCCCGAATGTGGTATATTCTAGACTGGTTATAAAATGTGGATTTATGACCTGTTCTCAATTTTTCATGGAAGGATCGAGAAAATGGGCAAACTGATTGTGATAGAAGGAACCGACGGCTCCGGAAAATCCACCCAGTTCCGGCTTTTGACCCACCGTCTGGCCAAAGAGAATATTCCCTTTGAAAAACTGGTATTTCCCCAGTATGAGGAGCCCAGCTCCGCGCTGATCCGGATGTACCTGGGCGGCGAATTCGGCACCCACCCGGAGGATGTAAACGCCTACACCGCCTCCACCTTTTTCGCGGTGGACCGGTTTGCGTCCTATAAAAAGGTCTGGGGCCGGTGGTATGAGCAGGGCGGGCTGGTGGTTTCCGACCGCTACACCACCTCCAATGCGGTGCACCAGGCATCCAAGGAGCCCCCGGAAAAGCAGAGGGAATTCCTGAAATGGCTCTATGAGCTGGAATATGACCACATGGGTCTGCCCAGACCCGATCTGGTGCTCTACCTGGATGTGCCCACCGACTTTACCGAGACGCTACTGCGCTCCCGGGAGGCCGCCACCGGCACCCATGCGGACATTCACGAGGCGGACACCGCCTATCTGGCTGCCAGCCGCCGCATGGGCCGCATCGCCGCCGATTTCTACGGCTGGAAGGTGATTTCCTGCGTTGCGGAGGGAAAAATGCGGAGCATGGAAGACATTCACGAAGAAATCTACCGCTATGTAAAAGCGCTTTTGGAGGACTGAACCATGGTATATGTATTGCTTGGAACCGGTTTTGAGGAAATGGAGGCCATTGCCCCCATCGATCTGCTGCGCCGGTCCGGAATTGAGGTAAAGACCGTTGGTGTTACCGGGAAAACCGTATACGGCAGCCACGGAATCGGCGTGGAGGCCGATATTTTGCCGGAGGACATGGAGCTGGACGCCATGGAAATGATTGTACTGCCCGGCGGACTGGGCGGCGTTGCCAGCGCCCGGGCAAGCAAGCCCGCTCTGGATGCCCTGCGGTATGGCTGGGATCAGGGCAGGTTCGTTGCCGCAATCTGCGCCGGTCCCACGGTTCTTGCCGACCTGGGCATCACCGACGGAAGAAACGCCACCTGCTATCCCGGCTGTGAAGGGCAGATGGGCAGCGCCAACATGCAGCCCGGCGCCGCCGCGGTCCGGGACGGAAAGCTCATTACCGGCACCTCTGCCGGCTGCGCCATTCCCTTTGCTCTGGAGCTGATCCGTGCCCTGCGGGGGGAGGAAAAGGCCCAGGCCATCGCACAGCAGATTGTGATCCGCTGACGAAAGGAGACCCCTATGAACGATACACCTTCCCATGAGCCGGGAACGCCCAATTATCTTGCCCCGGACGGCATGGAACCGGAAACGGACCAGTACACGGGCCGGTTCCTGAACAAAGATACCGCCCCCCTGCCCGATCCGGACGACCAGGGGGAAACGGAATGGATCTCCTTTGATTCCGGCCCGGAAGCGGAAAGACCTGCCCCGGAAACGGAAGCACCGGCAGATGCTTCTGCGGATGAAGTACCCCCAGAGGCCGCCGAACCGGAGAATCCCCAGGAAGAAGCTGCGGGGGCCAATCCCCTGGCGGACTTTGATTTCTCCTTCCTGGATGCTTACACCGAAGAGAAGGCACCGGAACCCAAGGATCCGGACGAGCCCCCTACGGAAGAAGATCTGGAATTCCAGGAGCTTTTCAACGCCAAGCCTGATGAAAAAGAGGAAGCCGTTCCCTTAAAGACCCACCCCGCCAAAAAGGGCCGCCCCCGGAACCGGAGAGGCGAAGGTCTGCTGGGCATTCCCAACATTCTGGTGACCATCGTATGGATTGCCATTACCCTGGCCATCGGAGTCACCCTGGGCCGGATGGCCTGGGTCTGCGCGGCGGATGTGCTGGCCTTTGGCCGGGAGGACCGGCAGGTAACCGTAACCATTACCCCCAATGACACCATTGACGATGTGGCAGCCAAGCTCCACAACGCAGGGCTCATCCGCTACCCCGGGCTCTTTAAGCTCTATGCCAGCTTCGCCGTGGACGAGGATGAAATCAAGCCCGGAATTTGGGACCTCAACTCCCTCTACGACTATCACGCCCTGGTGAGCATGATGTCCCCCAGCTCGAAGCGGTCGGTTGTAACCGTTATGATTCCCGAAGGCTCCAACTGCCGCCAGGTCTTTGAACTGCTGCAGGACAAGCGGGTTTGTACCGTGGAAACACTGGAAAGCTACGCGAAAGAGGGCGACCTGGGGGACTACTGGTTCCTGGAAGGTCTGGACCGCAGCAGCAAATACTGCCTGGAAGGCTATCTGTTCCCGGATACCTATGAATTCTACACCAACGATTCCCCCCAGAATGTGCTGGATAAAATGCTCGGAAACTTTGACAAGCGTGTGGATGAAGAAATCCGTGGAAAGCTGGATGCCCTTAATACCCGCATCTCCGATATGATGCGGCGCAACGGCAGGAACGAGGATTACATTGCCGCCCACCAGTTTACCATGGCTGATGTGATCACCGTTGCCTCCCTGATTGAAAAGGAAACCGCCAGTGCCGAGGAAGGCTACACCATTTCCTCCGTCATCTACAACCGTCTGTTTGCCTGGGGCAATACTCCGGCCTTCCTGAACATCGACGCCGCCGTGATCTACGGTCTGGACGGCAAAACCGATCTGACCGCGGAAGACCTGCAGACCGACACCCCCTACAACACCTATCTGAACACCGGTCTGACCCCGGGACCCATTACAAATCCGGGCCTTGGCAGCATCCTGGCCGCCCTGGAGCCCCAGGATACCGACTACTATTACTATGTGCTGGATATGGAAACCGGTGTGCATCACTTCTCCAGAACTCTGGAGGAGCACGAGGCCTTCCGCGCCAGCAACAAGGGATAATATGAAAAAAATAGAATTGCTGTCCCCTGCCGGGGACATGGAACAGCTGAAGATGTCCATTCTCTACGGTGCGGACGCCGTGTATCTGGCAGGCACCAGCTTTGGAATGCGCTCCTTCGCCGGGAACTTCTCCCGGTCGGAGCTGCCCAAAGCTGTGGCTCTGGCCCACAGCCACGGGGTCAAGGTCCATGTAACCGTAAACACCATGCCGAGAAATGAGGAGGTCATTCAGCTGCCGGAATACCTGGAACAGCTGGACAGCGCCGGGGTGGATGCCCTGATTCTGGCGGATCTGGGTGCCTTTACCCTGGCCGGGAAATACGCCCCCCACTGCCAGCGGCACATCTCCACCCAGCAGTCCATCGCCAACTACGCCTGCGCCCAGAGCTGGTATGACCTGGGCGCCCAGCGGGTTGTGCTGGCAAGAGAGCTGAGTCTTTCCGAGATTGCCGAAATCCGGGCCAGAGTGTCCAAGGAGCTGGAGCTGGAGACCTTCGGACACGGGGCCATGTGCGTCAGCTACTCCGGCAGGTGCCTGCTGAGCAACTACATGACGGGCCGGGACTCCAACCGGGGGGCCTGTGCCCAGCCCTGCCGCTATCAGTACGCTCTGATGGAGGAAAAACGGCCCGGGGAATACTTCCCGGTATTTGAAGACGAAAAGGGCACCTACATCATGAACTCCCGGGATATGTGCATGATCGACCACCTGGACGATCTGCAAAACGCCGGAGTGGACTGCATCAAGCTGGAGGGCCGGGCAAAGTCCCCCTACTACGCAGCCATTGTCACCGGCGCCTACCGGCACTGCATTGACGCGGTTTCCCAGGGGTTGCCTTTGGATCCCGTCTGGCGGGACGAGGTGGAGCACATCTCCCACCGGATCTACTCCACCGGGTTCTATTACGGCCAGCCGGGACAGTACACCGAAAATTCCCGCTACATTCGGCAATGGCAGATCGTGGCCATGGTGGAAAGCTGTGACGAAACGGGTCTTGCCAAATGCTCTCTGCGGAACAAGTTCCGGAAGGGTGATCCATTGGAATGCGTGGGCCCGGACACCCGGCCCTTTGCGCTGGCCGCCGGGGAAATGACCACCCCGGAGGGAGAAGCCCTGGAAGAACCCCGGACGCCCCAGATGGAATTTTTCATGCAGCTGCCCAAAAAAGTCCCCGCCATGTCAATTCTCAGAAGAAGCGTAGATCTTTCCCCCAAGTAGCTTGACACCCCCGTGACCGCAGTCACGGGGGTGTGCCTTTATTTAATGTCTGCTGAATAAGCCGCCAATGCGGCTTATTTGTAGTTTCAAAAAATGGCTCTTTTTAACCATTTTTGGAAATTCAGACAGCAATCAATGCGTACTTTTCCTGCATGGCGAACCATGCAGGAAAAGCAGGTGCAACGGTTTTGTGGCCAAAGCCGCAAAATCCTTGCACCCGAATAACGCAAAGATTGCCGGAAAGCCTTGGCTTTCAAGGCTTTTTGCGTTATTCAGTACGCATTATGTATCATCCGGGAATGACTCTATGGGCAAATGTTCCAGAGGAATTTCCACATAGGATCCCAGGAGTTCCTCCGCTTCCGATTTGGTTAAGGCTTTGTCGATGTGAATGCCGCTGAGACTCAGGCCCCAGCAGTCGTTGGCAATGTCATACACAAGCCGGTTCTGCTCCAGGAGCGTTCCCCGATCCACAGTGTAAAAACAGTACAGCTGATAAGCCTGTCCAACCTCTTCATAGGTTTTCAGCACATTCCCTTCGCACAGAGCTACCGCTCCCTGGATACCGAATGCTTTGTCCCCCGGAGTTTGAACCGGAGCCGTTTTGCCATCTATCATGGTATAGAGCTGAGGATTCCCGTTTTGATCCCAGAAGAAGCACTCATCTTTCCCATCGCCATCCAAATCGATCAGATGGTACGCTGCAACGCTGCCCAGAACCTTACGCAGCTTGCCGTAGCAATCCTGGCTGAACGGATTATCCTGCTCCAACAGGGCATCGTATTCCGCGTCCTCCTTTTCAAGCAAGGGTAGAACACGGTCCATATCCGGTTTGCGCGGCTGGATGGAAAAATCAATATGCTCTGCAAGCCATTCCAAATCCCGGTCCGACATCTCTTCCCGGGTTCCCGCTCCATGATCCGGGTAATACGCCGGTTCAAACTGCGCGTAGAGGAATGCGTCCTCCCGGTCACAGATGATAAACGCATTGTCATTGGCGGGCTGAGAAGCATCGTTGGAAACAACAATCAGAACGGATTTGCCGTCGCTGCGGGTATAGTTCCATGCTCTGGAACCAGGTCCATCGTAAAGGCCCACAACTGTTGTATCCATATAGCCCTTTTTCTTGTAGCTCAAGGACAGATAGGTTGGATTCTTCCAAGAAAAATCCGGATCCGTCACATGGAAGTCGGTCCAAAGGAAAAAATTCCCGGATTCAAAAAACGTGCAGCCCCTGAGCCCATAAGTTTCATCCGTCCCGGAAAGAACCGGGGAATGAACGCCGATTGCGTCCCAGCCCAGTTTCCAATCGTAGGAATATGCGGTTGCCTTCCTGCCGGAGAGCGCCAAATGATATTTCTCCGCGATTTGGCCCAGCTTGTCCACCATAGCCTGGGAATAAACATTGTACGCCCTGTACTCCTCCGGTGCCTGGAATTTCCCTCCGGCTTCCATATAAATGGTATGGTCCGGGTCGTAGTTTTTCACAAACTGATACCATTCCAGCGCCGCTTTCTGTTCGGGGGTGTCACGGAGGCCCTGAAGCGACAGAACCGTCTTTGTAACCTCTGTTGCTTCATGCCGCTGCCCCTCCCAGTCGATCCAGGCCGGTTGGGTTTCCCGATATTCATCCAGCTTCAATTTTTTCGTACTGAGTGCCACCACAGCACACCCCATAAAAATAGCCAAAGCCGCGATAAGTGCCGCCGTCATAAGGAATTTTTTACGCCAAAGCTTCATCGTTGGTTTCCTTTCCGTTAGGCCCTGATCTGATGCCGAAAGAATGCTTCCCAACAGAGCCTCTTTTTCCTGTTCGGAAAGACAAACGGAATTGTATGCATCTATCATTTCTTTGCGTTTCATTCAGATTCACCACCTAACATTGATTTCAGTTGATTTCTGGCTCGGGAAAGCCTTGTGCGAACCGTGGCCTGGGGGCATCGGATGTATTTTGCGATCTCCGCAGTAGAATATCCCTCGTAATAGTAAAGGTACACCACTGTTTTATAGTTTTCCTCCAAGCGAAGGATGGCTTCCAGTACCGGATTGTCAGGAACGTCCGTTTCCCCTGCGAGTTCTGTATGCGCATCCAGATCTTCATCTGTACGGTAAAAACGCTTTAATTGGTCCTTACACAGATTGGATGCCGTAACGATGAGCCAGGCCTTTTCATGCCGGAGGTTCTGAAAGGTTTTCCCGGCAGAGATCAGACGCAGGAAGGTTTCCTGCACCATATCCTCTGCCTCTGTTTTGTTTTTCATAAATGAATAGCAAATACGATAAACCGTATCCACATTGCGATGATAGATTTCCGTGATTTCTTTGTCCGTACGCAGCAAAGAAGCCATGGTCACCACCTCCTCTCACCTTAGATACGACTGTAGGTGGGAAAATGTTTCAAAAGAATTTTTGATGCCGTACGCAATTCTGTGGGGCAGCCCCCTGTCTTTCCACTTGGGTGTGCTGGACCGCACAGCAAAAGCCGGCGCATGATGCGCCGGCTTTTCGTATGGAACCTCAATCCCAGAGGCAGGACCAGTTTTTGATGAAATACTCCACGCCGGAGTAGACCGTGGTAACCACGATCACCGCGCTGACGATACCGCCGACCAGGGGGTTGACCGGGAAAATCATCCAAAAGATCAGGCCCACCATGGTGCTGGCGGTCTTTACCTTGCCGCTCCAGGCGGCGGCAATCACATGACCCTTGGGGGCTGCCACCAGACGCAGGCCGGTAACGGCGAACTCCCGGGCCAGAACGATCATCAGCGCCCAGGCGGGGAACCGGCCCCATTCGGTAAACATTGTCATCACGGCAATGGTCAGCAGCTTATCCGCCAGCGGATCCAGAAACTTTCCGAAGTCCGTAACCTGGTTGCAGCGGCGGGCAATCTGTCCGTCCAGATAATCGCTGAGACTGCCAAGGATGAAAATACCGAGGCTGATCCACATCCAGATTCCCCGGAAGCCCTCACTGAGGTACAGGGTAACCATCATAAGCGGAATCAATACCACCCGGAACAGGGTGATTTTACTGGCTGTTGTCATACTTCTTCCTCCTGAACATAGCCTGCCAGATCGCCGTCAATGATCTCATCGATGGTGACCATAACGAAATCGCCCTCCCGGAGGGGCTCCTGGGACGCAATCCACACCCTGCCGTCAATGTCCGGGGAATCGGCATAGGTACGGCCGTAGAACTGCTCCTGCTCTTCATCGTAGCCGTCCACCAGCACCTCCAGGGTCTTCCCTATCATGGCGGCGTTGTAATCGTCCATGATTTCGGACTGGATCATTTCCAGCGTCTGGGCCCGCTGCCGGGCCGTCTCCTCGTCCACATGCTCCATTTGGGCGGCAGGGGTGCCCTCCTCCGGGGAGAACACAAATGCGCCCACCCGCTCCAGCCGCTGTTCCCGCAGGAACTGGCACAGCTCCTGGAACTCCGCCTCCCCTTCACCGGGCAAGCCGGTGATCAGGCTGGTGCGGATCACAAGGCCGGGAATCCGGCTGCGCAGCTTGGCAAAGAGCTCTGTGATCAGCTTTTTATCCCCACGGCGGTGCATGGCGGACAGGATGGCATCATTGCAGTGCTGAATGGGAATGTCCAGATACTTGACAATCTTGGGCTCCGTAGCCAGAACATCAATGAGTTCGTCATCAATTTCATCCGGATAAACATAGTGGACCCGGATCCAATGGAAGCCGTCGATTTTGCACAGCTCCCGCAGAAGCTCCGGCAGCAGCCGCTTGTGGCCTTCCAGATCCGTGCCGTAACGGCTGGTATCCTGTGCCACCACAATGAGCTCCTTCGTGCCGGAAGCGGCCAGAATCCGTGCCTCATACAGCACATCGTCCAGCTGGCGGCTGCGGTACTTGCCCCGGAGGTAGGGAATGATGCAGAAGGCGCAGCGGTTGTTGCAGCCCTCGGCGATTTTGATGTAGGAATAATGCTCCGGGGTGGTCATAACCCGGCCCGTCTCCTCCTCGGGAGCGTCGATGGAGCCGAAATCTACCACCTGATGACCGGAAAGCAACTGCTCAATGGCCGGGACAATGTGGGTATAGCTGCCTGTACCCAGAATGCCGTCAACCTCCGGCAGCTCTTTCAGAATGTCCCCCTGATAGCGCTGGGACAGGCAGCCGGTTACCAGGATTTTGCCCACCTGCCCCTCTGCTTTCAGGGCGGCGGTTTGCAGGATATAGTCGATGGCCTCGCTCTTTGCGGAATCGATAAAGCCGCAGGTGTTGATCACCACCACATCACTGCCGGGAATGTCACCCGAAACCCTGTGCCCGGCTTCCTGGACGCGGTACATCATCCGCTCGCAGTCCACCTGATTCTTGGCACAGCCAAGGGAAATAAAACCGATATTTGCCATTATCACAAATCCTCCGGGAAATCATCTGTATCTAAGGAAAGGGCGTTTAACGCCTGCCGGATGGCACCGTAGCTGTGACCCCGGCGAAGAAGGGCATCGATGGCCTTTTTTCTTGCTTTGGGGTCCGGGTTTCCCGCCAGGCGGGCCCGGAGAAAATCCCGGATCTTTTCTTCCTGGTCCGGGTAATCCTCCAGAGCATGCTCCCACAGCTCCTTGGGAATCCGCTTTTCATAGAGGACCTGCTTTGCCCGGTTGATGCCGTAGCCCTTGGCAATGCAGGAGCGGACAAGGGCTTCCGCCGTCTGGCTGTCATCCAGCACCTTCATATCGGAAAGCCAGGCCACCGCCTTTTCCGCTTCCAGGGGGTCCTCCCCTTTCCGTACCAGCCGGGATTGCAGTTCTTTCTTCGATACATTGGCAGCGGACACAATCCGCACAGCCCGCATTTTCGCGGAAACCTCAGAAGCGCTTTTCAGGAGCTTCGCGTACTCCTGTTCGGTCAGCTCCATGCCGGTATACAGGCCAAAATCCTCTATGCTCTGCCGGTACAGCCGAAGGGTGCTGCCGTCATCAAAGCGGACGGCATAGCGTCCGGACCGGTCCGGCGCCGTTTTGAGGAACTCAATCCTCATCGTTAAAATCGTCTGCGCTTACGGCCACGGCCTTTTCCGCGGCACGGGCAGGAGCCTTGGGGGCGCCGCCGGAAATCTTCCACAGGTTCTCACGGACCTGGGCTTCCACCTGCTCCGCCAGCTCCGGACGCTCCTGCAGGTAGGCCTTCACGCTGTCCTTGCCCTGACCAATGCGGTCATCACCCATGCTGAACCAGCTGCCGGACTTCTGGATAATGTCCATCTGCACCGCCAGATCGATGAGCTCGCTCCACTTGGAGATGCCCTGACCGTACATAATATCAAACACCGCTTCCTTGAAGGGAGGCGCCACCTTGTTCTTTACCACCTTGACCCGGGTCTTGTTGCCGATGACGTTGCCGCCCTCCTTGATGGCCTCAATGCGGCGCACATCCAGACGGACGGAGGCGTAGAACTTCAGAGCGTTGCCGCCGGTGGTGGTTTCGGGGTTGCCGTACATGACGCCGATCTTCATACGCAGCTGGTTGATGAAGATCACCACGCAGTTGGTTTTGTTGATGGTGCCTGCCAATTTCCGAAGGGCCTGGGACATGAGCCGGGCCTGCAGGCCCACAAAGGTGTCGCCCATCTCGCCCTCGATTTCCTGCTTGGGAACCAGCGCGGCAACGGAGTCCACAACCACCGCGTCCACGGCGCCGGAACGGACCAGCGCATCGGTGATCTCCAGAGCCTGCTCGCCGGTGTCGGGCTGGGAAACCAGCAGATTGTCAATATCCACACCCAGGGCGGAGGCGTACACCGGGTCCAGCGCGTGCTCGGCATCCACAAAAGCCACTTCGCCGCCCCGCTTCTGGGCCTCTGCCAGAATGTGCAGGGCCAGGGTGGTCTTACCGGAGGACTCCGGTCCGTAGATCTCAATGATCCGGCCCTTGGGAACACCGCCGATGCCAAGGGCGGCGTCCAGCGCCAGAGAACCGGTGGGGATGGCCTCCACGTTCATTTCCGGCCGGTCGCCCAGACGCATAACGGTGCCCTTGCCAAAGGTCTTGTCCAGCTGGGACAGGGCCGTCGCCAGGGCTTTTTTCTTATCGGATGCGGGGGTGGGTGCTTCGTAAGCTGTTTTTTTCGTAGCCATATTACTGTTCCTTCCTGCCGTACCGAGCCAGCACGGCGCGTTCTCTTTCGTTATAATCCAGGGTCCTTTCCAGGATCGTAAATCCGTTTTCTTCCAGGATGGCGCAGACCGCGTCCCCCTGGCCCATGCCGAACTCATAGCACATGAGCCCGCCGGGTTTCAGCACGGAGCGGTAAATGCTTGTGATGTCCCGGTAAAAATCCAGACCGTCCTCCCCGCCGAAAAGGGCCATATGGGGCTCAAAATCCGCCACGCTTCTGGGAAGCTGCTCCATTTCGGCAGCGGTTACATAGGGCGGATTGGACACAATCATGTCAAACCTGCCCAGGAACGCCGGAGGGGCCTTTCGGGCATCCAGCTGAACACAGCTGACCCTGCCGCCCATGTGGTTTAAAAGGATGTTCTTTTTTGCCACCGCCAGAGCTTCCCGGGAAAGGTCCGCCAGGGTGACCCGGGCATCCTTCAGTCGGCTGGCGATGGCCAGGCCGATGCAGCCGGAGCCGCAGCACAGGTCCAGAATCCGGGGTGCCGGGTCCAGAAACAGGCCATGATGAATGGCAAGCTCCGCCAGAGCACAGGTATCATCCCGGGGAATCAGCACATCGGGAGATACCACCATGGGAAGGCCGTAGAAGGTCCACTCCCCCAGCACATAGGGCAGCGGCTCTCCGGCAAGCAGCCGCTCCACACCCTCGCTGACCCGCAGGCACAGTTCTTCCGGCGCTTCGCGGTTCCGGTCCATAAGGAACTGCTCCTGACTGCGGCCGGACAGGGTGCTGACCAGTTCCCTGGCGGCCATGCCAGCATACTCCCCATTCTCGGTTTCCAGCAGCCGGTCTCTTGCCTGGAGGTAAAGGTCACCAAGTGTGTTTACCACCGGTCAGAGCCCTCCTTTTCCGGCAGCACCGCCTCCACGGCGGCAATGCCCACCTCAATCATGCTGTCTTCCGGCTCGTTGGTGGTGAAATGCTGGAGCCACATACCGGGCGCTGTGAGAATTTTGGTAAACCAGTTGTCATGTCTTCCAGCCCAGCGGTTGATTTCGTAGGTGATGCCCACCACCAGAGGAAGCAGCAGGAGCTTGAAGACAATCATCAGCAGCCGGTAGCCGAAGCTGCCCCGCATGGCCTCCAGCCCGGGCACCACCGCAAGCAGCAGAGAGGAAGCCACCGAAAAAAGCAGCACTGAAATAACCATAATCACCAGCAGGAAGCTGGTGCCGCAGCGGGGGTGAAACCGGGTCTGGGCCCGGACGTTTTCCACCGTCAGCGGCAAGCCGCACTCATAGCAGCGGATGGTCTTATGTTCGGCACCGTGATAGGAAAAGACCCGGCGCATTTCCTTCATCCGGGAAATGAGGATCATGTAGGCAAGGAAGATGATCATTCGGATCAGGCCTTCCAGCAGGTTGATTCCCAGAATGCTGGGAATGATTTTGTCAAAGAAGGAAGCAATGGTCATGGGCAGCAGGAAAAACAGAAGAATGGACAGTCCCATGCCCATGGCTACCGCAATGCCCACAATGGCCTTTTGAAAGGCCTCGCTGCCCAGGGTTTTTTCCAGCCACAGGTCAAATTTGGAGGGCTCCTCCTGCATTTCCTCCGGGGCCAGGTCCGCGGACCGCATCAGCGCCTTGACGCCAACCACCTGGGCATCGAAAAAGCCGAAGATGCCCCGGAGAAAGGGCCAGGTTGTTATGGATCCGGGTTTATGCTGCTTCCGGTCCGTAACCTCCAGGGTCAGGCCGTCCTTGCCCCGGATGACGACGGCGTCCTTTTCCGGGCCCCGCATGAGAATCCCCTCGATCAGGGCCTGACCGCCGATGGTGGTTTTGAATTTTTCTTGATTTGCCATGATGATCCTTTCCGGGCGGCGCTTACTGGGAAACCGGCAGGCTGACGGTAACCAGCGTACCGCCGCCCTCGGCATTTTCCAGCGTCAGCTTGCCGCCGTGGAGCTCCACGATCTCGTCGCACACCGCAAGACCGATGCCGGTGCCCCGGGCCTTGGAGCTGCCCTTGTAAAATTTCTTTTTGACCAGCGGAAGCTCGTCCTCAGGGATGCCGGGGCCATGGTCCCGGATGCGGACCACAACCATATCATCCTCCCAGGAAATGCTGGCCTCGATCCGCTTGCCGTCCTTGCCGTGCTTGGCGGCATTGTCCAGAATGTTCAGGAA
The DNA here is from genome assembly GCA_017622995.1 of Oscillospiraceae bacterium. GTDB lineage: Bacteria > Bacillota > Clostridia > Oscillospirales > Oscillospiraceae > Faecousia. The sequence continues at coordinate 53,283 of JAGAQA010000008.1, read as the reverse complement.
CACCTGGCGCAGACGCTTGGGATCACAGGGAATCTCCGGAATCTCCTGGTCATTGTCCAGGTATTCCAGGGTGATGCCGTCCTGGGCGAGCCTGCTGCCGTACATGAATACGGTATCTTCAAACTCGCTGCGGATGTCCGTCTGCTCCACGGTAAGGGTCATACGGCCATCCTGGAGCCGGGTAAAGTCCAGCAGCTCCATCACCATTTCCGTCAGCCGTTTGGCCTCCGAGGAAATGATCTTCAGGCCCTGGACCGTATCGGGCTCCAGGGTTTCATCAGAAAGCAGGGTCTCGCTCCAGCCGTTGATCACCGTCAGCGGGGTACGCAGCTCATGGGAAAGCTGGGAGATGAACTCCGCCTGCATTTTTTCGTTCTGACTGATCTTGACGGACATTTCATTGATGGTATCCGCCAGGTCCTTGATTTCGTCGTTGTATTTGGTTTTGATCTGAGCGCCGTAGCTGCCGTTGGCGATCCGCTTTGCCTTCTCCGTGATCTGCTCCACCGGGGTCATGATGGAACGGATGAAAAAGGAACTGGAAAGCAGAACGATTGACAGGGCCCCAAGAAGAACCCCCAGGCTCACCAACGCCACCACAAAGATCTGGCCGTCCATGGCCGAGGTGGAGGTGACAAACCGCAGAACGCCAATCACCTCGCCGGTGCTGTAGATCATGGGGCTGCTGACCGCCATAATCCGCTCGCCGGTATCCGGGTCCCTGCCCACAAAGGGCTGTATGGACCGGGTGCTGATGGCCTGGGCAATCTCCGGCGTCCGGGGAGAGGAGGCATACCAGCTGCCATAGGAGGAGGCCACGATCTGCCCCCATTGGTCGATAAACTGGCGCTCCAAACGGGCCCCTTCCTCCACAGTCTGGGCATAGGCCGAACAGGATTCGTAGAAGGATTCGTAATCCTGCTCCCGGTAGTCCTTAAAGAACTCCGTGGCGCTTTTTGCCCGGTTGTGCAGATCGGAGCTCATATTGTTGTAGCAGTAAAAGGCATAGGAGGCGGTAATGGCCGCCACACACACCAGGCCCACAGCAAGAATGACCAGGGTGATGTTTGCCAGCCACCGCTTGTGCAGAGAGCCGATTTTCTTAATCTCAAGCTTCATCCGGATTATGCGCCCCACTTATAACCAAGGCCCCACACCGTGGTGATATAGGTAGGATTGGCTGTATCGTCTTCAATTTTGATGCGCAGACGGCGGATGTTGACATCCACAATTTTCAGTTCTCCCTCATAATCCTTGCCCCACACGGCGGAAAGGATGTCTTCCCGGGACAGGGCTCTGCCGGGGTTCTGCATAAAGAGCTTCAGGATGGCGTACTCCACCTGGGTCAGACGAATCCGGTTGCCCGCCTTTTCCAGGGTGTGGTTCCGGGTGTTCATCACAAAGGGGCCCTGGCTCAGCAGCTCCGCGCCTGCAGAGCTGTCGCCGCCGATACGGCGGTAGAGGGCGTCGATTCTCGCCGTCAGCTCTGCCGGAGAGAAGGGCTTGGTCACATAGTCGTCGGCACCGGTCATCAGCCCCGTAACCTTATCCATTTCCTGGGTCCGGGCGGTGAGCATGATGATGCCGATCTGCTTGCTGGTTGCCCGGATCCGGCGGCAGACCTCAAAGCCGTCAATATCCGGCAGCATAATATCCAGAATCGCCACACCGATGTCCGGGTTTTCCGCCAGCCGATCCAGGGCGTCCTGACCGGTACCGGCCTCAATCACATCGTAACCGGCCCGCCGCAGATTGATCACCACAAAGCTGCGGATATTTACCTCGTCTTCCAGAATCAAAACCTTTTTCATAGCCGATTCTTACCCCTCTTTCTTCAAATCCATACCCATCAAACGGAAAGCCCCTGTAAGACTCTCCTGGGTGATTCCGTATGCTGCGGACTGAACCTCCAGCTTGGCAGCATATACCACGCTGTTGGTCTGATAAAGAACAAACTGGTTGTTGGCCTGGGCCGCCTGATTCCGGTCATTGCCTGTATAGGCATTGAGGGTAAACAGGGGCTTGGCCTCCTCCTCCCATATGTAGAAGCGCAGACTGTTTCCGTCCCGCTCCACGGCAATGCGCTGGGCCACCTCCGTGGAAACATCCAGCAGCAAATACCAACCGTTTTCCACATTGTGGAAGGTATACATCTTGGGGATTTCCTTTCCGTCCATATCGATGGAATACCAGTAAACCATCTGCTGGCTTCTGCCCTGCTCCTCCGGCTTTACGGGGCGCATTTCCATCAGACTGGGAAGCTCCATCACGCCGTCTTCATCCACATCGTTCATATACAGGAAGTAGTTTCGCAGAGCCTGAACGCTGTAGGCAAGCTTGCCGGTGCTGTTGAGGTTCACAAAATCCGTTCCCTGCATCACGAGAACGTCCGTGACGATGGCGCTGTCATTGATGGTGCTGGAAATATACACCGCCGGATCTCCGCTTTCCAGGCGGCTGACCTTCAGGCGCTTGATCTGCTCCACCCGCTGAGACAGGCGGATCTCTCTGGTACGCTCCACATCGCCGTTTTCCCAGCGGAACACCACCGCGGAACCGGCAGACACATCCGTGTCCCCTTCCCGAATCACAATGAGCTCCTGCTTGCCGTCACATGTAAGGTCCGCGGTGAGAAATTTGGAGTAGATGGTGTTGATCTGCTGTTCTCCCTGGCCACCTGCAAAGGAGTAAACGTCCGCGATGCGCATCACCTGGTTGGTGAGTCTGCGGCCAATGACCAGTTCCATTCCGGAACGGCCGTCCATATCCGCATAGATCACCTGTTCAAAGGAGGAGCCGTTCATTTCCAGCCGCTCCATAAGGAAGTATTTTTCGTCCTCCGTCTCGTGGAAAACCAGCACCTTCAGAGGCTTATCGGAGGAATCCCTGGCAAACACCAGATATTCCGTTTTCCCGTCTCCATCCAGGTCCGCCGCCTGAACGGTTTGCTGATTGTCTCCCATGGTGGGCGAGGCAAACTCCAGGCCGGTCATGGCCTGCTCGATGGTGGATTGCAGGAAGGTATACTCCTGGGACCGCTTGGGGATGCGGTACATCTCCTCCACCGTGCTGTAGCCGCAGGATGCCAGAAGCGATGCCAGCAGAAGCAAAATTGCCGCCAAAACGTATTTCTTTTTCAAGGCACCAGCTCCCTTTCGTGATGGTATTGAGAAAACGCGGCGAACACTTTGTCACCATAAGAGGCGCCGGTTTATTCTCCGCAAAAATCGCGCTTGGTTCCGTAAGGTATATTATAACACAAAATGTCGGAAATGAAAAGCTATTTCAGCACAACATTCCCTTCTCCCAGCACGTTTTTCAGTTCCGCGAGCATGGAATCCGCAATGGTGCAGGCGGTACCCCGGCGGGCCCGGGTATCCTCAAAAAACAGCACCGCCCGGCTTTCCCCGGGGAACATATTGAGGATTGCCTTTACCTTGGGATAGAGCTTTCCTTCCTCTCCGGGAAGCCGCAGATAAAGGGTTCCCTGGCGGGGAACCGGCTTGGCTTCTTCCGGCTCTTTGGGAGGCTTTTCCGAATAATCCGACATGGGCCGGACCCGGTTGATAACGATTTGTGGCTCTTTGTCATCCCGCAGGGACAGTCTGCCGTTGACCACCACCGCACCGTTTTCCTTGATATAGCCGCCGTACTGGCTGAGCACACTGGAAAAGGCCAGCATTTCTATGGCGGCGGTGTCGTCTTCCAGGGTCACATAGGCCATGATGGAATTATTCCGGGTGGTCTTGGTCTTTACCGTCTGGATGATCCCCGCCACACTGACAATCTGATCATCCTGGAACCGGCTGTCCTCCTCCATCAGCTCCCCGATGGGCAGGACATGGGTGTTCTGAAGAAATTTCCGGTAGTCGTCCATGGGGTGGCCGGACAGGTAGATGCCTGTGGTCTCCTTTTCCATGGCCATGAGCTCGGCTTTGGAAAATTCTTCCCGCCGGGGAATATCAATTCTGGCGGCAGGCTCATCCTCATCCAGCATGGAAAAGAGGCCCAGCTGGCCCTCCAGATTCTTTTTCCGGGTATCGGCCACACCGTCCATCATGGCTTCATACACACCAATGAGCTCACTGCGGTGATAGCCGAAGCAATCCATGGCACCGCAGCGGATCAGATTTTCCACCGCCCGCTTGTTGAGCTCTCCCTCGTCCATCCGCTCCAGAAAATCCTGGAGGGATTGAAAGGGGCCACCCTCCCGGCGCTTCTGGGAAACACTGCGAATGAGGCCCCGGCCGATGTTCTTTACGGCCCCCAGGCCAAAGCGGATGCCCCCCTCCTCTACGGAGAAGTGGTCCTCGGAATGGTTGATGTCCGGGCTCAGAAGCGGAATGCCCAGCTCCTTGCACTCGGCAATGTAGGTGGAGATTTTTACGGCAGAATCCAGCACGGAGGTCATCAGCGCCGCCATATACTGCCGCGGGTAATGGCACTTGAGGTAGGCCGTCTGATAGGCCACCACCGCATAGCACACCGCGTGGGATTTATTGAAGGCGTAGTTCGCGAAATCCACAATCTCATCATAGATGGACTGGGCCGCCGCCTCGCTGACGCCCTTGGCGATGGCGCCGGAAATGCCCTGCTCCTTGTCACCGTAGACGAAGACCTTCCGTTCCTCCGCGATGACCTTCATCTTTTTCTTGGAAATGGCCCGGCGAATGTTGTCCGCCTGCCCCATGGTATAGCCGCCCAAATTCCGGAAGATCTCAATGACCTGCTCCTGATAGACGATACAGCCGTAGGTCACCTTCAGAATAGGTTCCAGAAGGGGTGTTTTGTAGGTCACCTTGTCAGGCGCCAGCTTGTTGGCGATGAACCGGGGAATGGAGTCCATGGGGCCGGGGCGATAGAGGGCCACGATGGCCGTGATGTCTTCAATGGAGCTGGGCTTCATATTGATGCACACACCGGTCATACCGGCAGACTCCATCTGGAAAACGCCCTGGGTCTTGCCTTCGGAGAGCATGGCAAAGGTTTCCGGGTCGTCATCCGGGATATTCGCCACGGAAAAGCCGGGGTTCACCTGCCGGATTTGCTCCTCGGCATCCTGGATCACCGTCAGGTTCCGCAGGCCCAGGAAGTCCATTTTGAGAAGCCCCAGCTCCTCGATTGTGGTCATGGTGTACTGGGTGACGATGGTATCGTCATTCCGGGACAAGGGCACATAGCTGCAAACAGGCTGGGCGGTTATCACCACACCGGCCGCGTGGGTGGAGGCATTCCGGGGCATTCCCTCCAGCCGCATGGCGGTGTCCACCAGTTTTTTCACTCTGGGGTCCCCATCGTACAGCTCCTTGAAACGGGGGGATTCCTGCAAAGCGGACTTGAGGGTCACATGGGGCCCGGCGGGCACCAGCTTGGCCACCACATCGGTTTCCGCGAAGGTGAAGTTCAGCGCCCGGCCCACATCCCGGATGGCGCCACGGGCAGCCATGGTGCCGAAGGTGACGATCTGTGCCACCCGGTCGGAACCATACTTGCGGTAAACATAGTCGATGACCTCCCCCCGGCGCTCCTGGCAGAAGTCCGTATCGAAATCGGGCATACTCACCCGCTCCGGGTTCAGGAACCGTTCGAAGATCAGGCCGTATTTCATGGGATCCACTTCCGTAATGTGGATACAGTAGGCAACAATGGAGCCCGCTCCGGAACCACGGCCCGGGCCCACGGGAATGCCCGCCTGTTTTGCATAGTGGATAAAATCCCAGACGATCAGGTAGTAGTTTACATAACCCATAGAGCTGATGACGCTGATTTCATACTCCATCCGCTCCCTGTATTCCTTCGGTTCCTCCGGATAACGCTCCCGGAAGCCCTCGTAACAGAGCTTGCGGAAGTATTCCTCGTTGGTATAGCCCTCCGGCACCGGGTAGGCGGGCAGGTGATACTCATGGAAGGTAAACTCCACATTGCACATATCGGCAATTTTCTGGGTATTGGAAAAGGCCTCGTCGCAGCCCGGGAACAGCTCCCGAAGCTCCTCCTCGCTTTTCAGGTAGAACTCCTGGGTTTCGAACCGCATCCGGTTCTGATCGTCAACGGTCTTGCCGGTCTGAATGCACAGCAGCACATCCTGCATATCCGCGTCCTCTTTGCGCAGATAGTGGGCATCGTTGGTGATGACCAGGGGGAGCCCCTCCTCCCGGGCAAGGCGCTGTAGGCCCTGATTCACCGGGCGCTGGGCTTCGATGCCATGGTCCTGAAGCTCCAGATAGAACCGGTCCGGACCGAACATTTTACTCAGCCGCAGAGCGTATTCCCGGGCGCCCTGGTAATCCTCGTGGAGAAGGGCCTGAGGGATGGCGCCGCCCAGGCAGGCGGACAAGGCGATAAGCCCCTCATGGCGCTGCTCCAGCAGCTCCAGATCGATGCGGGGCTTTCCGTAGAAGCCATGCAAAAAGGCCTCCGAAACCATGTAGCAAAGGTTTTCATAGCCCTTCTGGTTTTCGCAGAGCAGGACAAGGTGGTAGCTTTCCTGATCCAGGCCGTGAACCTTGTCTGTCATTCGCCGGGGGGCCACATAGACCTCGCAGCCGATGATGGGCTTGATCCCCGCTGCCTTGGCGGCTTTGTAAAAATCAATGCAGCCGTACATGACACCGTGATCGGTCAGGGCCACGGCGGTCTGCCCCAGCTCCTTTACCCGGTCCATAAGGCCGTCGATGCGGCAGGCGCCGTCCAGCAGGCTATACTCGCTATGGACGTGAAGATGTACAAAACTCATTGCTCCGCCTCCTTTGCCAGCTCCACGATCCGCTTCAGCCGATGGTTCATGGCCGGCTTGGTGATGGGCGGCTCCATCATGGCGGCCAGCTCCGCCAGGGAGGACTCGGGATTTTCCAGCCTGGCCCTGGCCGCCTGAAGCAGCTTTCCCGGAAGGGTCTCCAAGCGCTGGGTCTGACGCAGGACGCGGATGGCAGCCAGCTGCTCCTGGGCGGCTTCCACCACCTTGGAGGTATTGGCATCGTCGCAGTTGCAGCAGCGGTTGACCTGGTTATTCAGTTCTTTTTCCAGTCTGGCCTCCATAATGCCCATGGCAGCCACCGGGGCCCCCAGGTAGGTGAGAAAATCAGAGATGAGATCGCTCTGCTTGAGATACAGCACCTGGGCACCGGCCCGGGAGGCGGTTTTGGGAGAAAAGCCCAGGGTTTCCCGGATCAGGGCGTCGCACTCACGGGATACAATCTGATGGGTGGTGGCCAGCTCCATATGATAGGCCTTGGCGGGGCTGGTGACACTGCCGCCGGCCAGAAACGCCCCCCGCAGAAAGGCGGCCTTGCAGCAGTCCTCTTCCACAATGGGCAGATTGATGTGCAGGGAAAGGGTGCTGCCGGTATCAAAGCCAAAGGCGGACATAATTTCGGCAATCTTTTCCGGGCTGCGGATGACAAACACCAGCTTCCCCACTGCCCCCTCTTCCGGCAGGGTATCAAAGGTCACGGAAAAAGCCTTGCGGAACAGCTTGGGCAGCAGCCTGGCAAAATCCTGGCTTTCCGTAATGATTTTAATTTGCGTTTCCGTAAAGCTGTTGGCAAACAGCAGAATGCCAAAGCACTGGGCCAGGGCACAGCAGCCGGACTGGGGATTTTCTTTACAGATCTCCGCCTTGGCGGACGCGGAAAAGGACAGCACGGCGTTCTCCTCTCTTTCTGACAAGCATTACCAGATGCGGATTTCCGGTTCCAGACGGATGCCGGAATGGGCCTCCACCCGGCGGGAAACCTCCTCCAGAAGCTTTTTCACATCGGCAGCGGTGGCGCCGCCCAGATTGACGGCAAAGCCCGCGTGTTTTTCGGAAATGGCGGCATCCCCTACCCGGAAGCCCTTGAGCCCCGCCTGCTCAATGAGGGCGGCGGCGTAGCCCCCCGCCGGACGCTTGAAGGCGGAACCGGCGGAAGGGAGATTCAGAGGCTGGGAGGCAAGCCGTTTGGTCTGAAGCGCTTTCATCCTGCCGCGGATGTCTTCCTCTTTTCCGGGCTCCAGCTCCAGAACCGCACTGACCACGATGGCGGGCTCCGATTCCAGGCAGCTGTGGCGGTAGGAAAAGTCCATCTCTTCCCCGGTGCGGGTATAGAGATTTCCTCTGAAATCCATCAGCTCCACCTCCCGGCAAACCGACTCCAAATCTCCGCCGTAGGCACCGGCGTTCATATACACACCGCCGCCCAGGGTACCGGGAATGCCGTGGGCAAACTCCAGACCGGAAAGGCCCTGGGAAGCGGCAAACATTGCCGCCCGGGAAAGGGTCACACCGGCCATTACCCGGATGCGGCGGTCATCCAACCGCTCCATGCCGTCCAGGCAGTCCTTCAGGCAGATGATCAGGCCCTCCATGCCCTCGTCCGGCGCCAGTACGTTGGTTCCTGCCCCTAAGATAACGGGTTTTCTGTCCAACAAACCGGACCAATTGAGAAGCAGACTGAGCTCTTCCCTGTTTTTGGGAAAGGCCATGGCCTCGACATTTCCTCCGATGCGGAAGGAAGTGTGTTTGGACATGGGTTCTCCATATCGGATGCAGATTTCACCGGGAAAATCCGGATTATTCCGCTGAAAAGTCGAAAAATCTGACATAAACGCCTCCGGGTGTATGATTGGTAACAGTATACCACATTCCTGTCAAAAGTGCAATGGGTAAGTGCGTCCGCACAAACAAAAGGATGCGGCGAAAACCGCACCCTTTCTGTTATCTGGCCACAAAGCCCACTTTTTTATAAACCTTACGCAGGGTCTTTTCCGCCACATAGGCGGCCTTTTGGGCACCGTCCTGGTAGACCTTTTCCAGGTACGCCTTGTCCTTCATGATCCGGGTGGCCTCTTCCCGGATGGGGCGGAGGGTTTCCACCACGGCTTCCCCCACGGCGGGCTTGAACTTGCCATAGCCCTGGCCCGCGAACTCGGCTTCGATTTCCGCAAAGCTCTTGCCGGTGACCGCGGAGTATATGGTCATCAGGTTGGAAACACCGGGCTTGTTCTCCTTATCGTAGCGGACGCAGTTCTCCGTATCGGAATCGGTGATGGCCCGCTTGAACTGGCGCATAATGGTCTCGGGGGTATCCATCAGCAGCACACGGCCCGTATCCTCATTTTCGGATTTGCTCATCTTGGCGGTGGGGTTTGTCAGGCTCATGATCCGGGCACCCACCTTGGGCACGAAGGGCTCGGGGATCTTGAACACGTCGCCGTAGACGCCGTTGAAGCGGCGGGCGATGGTATGGCACAGCTCCACATGCTGCTTCTGATCCTCCCCCACAGGCACCAGATCCGGCTGGTACAGCAGAATGTCCGCCGCCATCAGGCTGGGGTAGGAAAACAGGCCGCCGTTGATATTGTCCGCGTTCTTGGCAGACTTGTCCTTGAACTGGGTCATCCTGCTCAGCTCGCCGAACATGGAATAGCACTGCAGCACCCAGCCCAGCTCCGCGTGCTGGTGCACATGGCTCTGGATGAAAAGGGTATTCTTCTCCGGGTCCAGGCCGCAGGCGATGTACTGGGCCAGCTGCTCCAGGGTACGCCGCCGCAGATCCGCCGGGTTCTGCCGGACGGTGATGGCGTGAAGGTCTGCCATAAAGTAGAAGCAGTCATATTCCTGTGCCCGCTCGGCCCAGTTTTTCACGGCACCTAAGTAGCTGCCCAGGGTGAGATCACCGGAGGGCTTGATGCCGGAAAGCATCCGTTTCTTGGGGGTTTCCTGAATGATTTCGCTCATATCCAATAACGCTTCTTTCCTGTATGATTGTTTATTTTACCATAGCTTGCCGGTTTACGCAAGGGATTTTCTGATGGGATAGACATTGATTTTTTAGGAGCGCTATGCTATACTCTAACCTGGAAATTATGACAAAGAGGTATTTTTTATGGATTATCAGGCACTTGCTGAGCTGCTGTTTCCCGATGTGACCGCCACGCCGGAGGAGCTGGAAGCACGGTTCCCCCAGCGCAATCTGCCGGAGGGCGCCGTGGTCACCCGTATGGCTCCCTCTCCCACAGGCTTTGTACACCTGGGCAACCTGGTCCAGGGCATGATCTCCGAGCGGATGGCCCACCGGACAAACGGCGTTCTGTTCCTCCGGGTGGAAGATACCGATGCCAAGCGGGAGGTTCCCGGCGCGGTGGAGGTGCTCATTTCTTCCCTGAAGCACTACAACATCCACTTTGATGAGGGCGCCACCATTGATGGAGACAACGGCGCCTACGGTCCCTACCGCCAGCGTCAGCGGGCGGAAATCTACCATGTCTACGCCAAAAAGCTGGTTATGGAAGGCAAGGCCTACCCCTGCTTTTGCACCGAGGAAGAGCTCACCGCCATGCGGGAAAAGCAGGAAGCCAACAAGGAAACCACCGGCTACTACGGCCCCTACGCCCTCTGGCGTGACCGGAGCATGGAGGATATTCAGGCGCAGCTGGCCGCGGGCAACCCCTGGGTGCTGCGGTTCCGCTCCACCGGCTCCATTGAGAACCAGTTCAAATTTGACGATCTGGTAAAGGGAAAGCTGACCATTACGGAAAACAACGTGGACCATGTGCTTCTGAAGTCCGACGGTATCCCCACCTACCACTTTGCCCACGCCGTGGATGACCACCTGATGCGCACCACCCATGTGGTCCGGGGGGATGAGTGGCTGTCCACCCTGCCCTTCCACATTCAGCTGTTTCAGGCTCTGGGCTTTAAGCTGCCCAAATATGTGCACATTGGGCCCCTGATGAAGATGGACGGTGCTTCCAAGCGGAAGCTCTCCAAGCGGAAGGACCCCGAGCTGGCCCTGACCTACTACAAGGCGGAGGGCTTTTCTGCCCTGGCCATGCGGGAATACCTGATGACCGTTCTGAACTCCAACTTTGAAGACTGGCGTCGGGCCAATCCCGACGCGGATATGGACACCTTCCCCTTCAGCCCCAAGAAGCTGAACCCCGCCGGTTCCCTTTTTGACTATGCCAAGCTCATTGACGTTTCCAAGAATGTGATCTCCCGGATGAGCGCCGAAGACGTTTACCGGCAGCTCACCGAATGGGCACTGGAATTCCAGCCGGACTTCGGCGAAAAGCTGGCAGAGGATCCCGACTACGCCAAAGCCATCCTGGCCATCGGCCGGGGCGGCAAGAAGCCCAGAAAGGATCTGGCCACCTGGAAGGATGCCAAGGACTACATGGGCTTTTTCTACGACGACTATCTGGAAAGCCCCGTGTTTGACCAGCGGTTCTCCCGGGAAACCATTGCCGATGTGCTGACCCGGTTCCTGGAGGGCTTTGACCCGGCAGACGACTCCGCTGTCTGGTTCAATAAGGTGAAGGCCATCACCGAAGCCATCGGCTTTACCACGGATATGAAGGCCTATAAGCAGAACCCCGATGCCTTCCCGGGCACCGTTTCCGATGTTTCCACCTTCATCCGTCAGGCAGTAACCGGAAAGACCAACTCTCCGGATCTGTACACCGTTATGCAGCTCCTTGGCCCGGACCGCACGGCGGAGCGGATCCGCAAGGCGCTGGCCATTCTGAACTAATGCAGTCAAAAATCTGCACAAAGCAGACCGCTTTGTGCAGATTTTGTGTTTTGTTCCAAGTTAAGAAGGTTAGGATTGACTTTTCCCGTCAAATTGACTATAATGCAAGTATCAAAAAGCTATATGGAGGCGATGTTATGGAAAAGAAAATTATCACCATCAGCCGTGAATTCGGCGCCGGCGGACGTACCATCGGACATATCGTGGCCGACAAGCTGGGGATTCCTTTCTATGACGGAAAGCTCGTGGAAGATATTGCCAAGGAATCCGGTTTCGCGCCCAAGTTTGTTGAGGAACACAGCGAGCATTCCCCCAGCGGCAGCGTGTTCTCCTACGCCTTTGCTCCCCAGGGTGTGCCCGGCATTATGAACGGTCTTTCCACCGCCGACTACCTGTGGAATGCCCAGTGCAGCGTGATTCTGGAGCTGGCGGAGAAGGGCCCCTGCGTCATTGTGGGCCGGAACGCGGACTACATTCTGAAGGACCGGCCCGATGCCCTCCATGTGTATCTGTCCGCTGACAATGAATACCGGGCAAAGCGCATTGTAGAGCTCTACGGCGAAACCGACAAGACCCCCGAGCAGCGGCTTTCCGAAAAGGACAAGCGCCGCCGGGTAAACTATCAGCACTACACCGGCCGCACCTGGGGCCAGAGCCAGAACTACGACATCTGCCTGCGCACCAGCACCATCGGCATTGAAGAGAGCGCACAGATCATCATTGACACCGTGCTGAAGTCCAGAGAGAAATAATACCGAATCAGATGTTACATACCCCCGCACCAGGTCGGTGCGGGGGTATCTTCTTCAGTTGAAGGTCTCCGGCTGGACGAAGCAGCGGGGGCTGGTGGCAAAGCCATCCTGCCATTTCACGGTGAGGTATTGGGTATTCTCCCCGCTTTTCAGTTGGACAATGACATGCCTATCTTATACGGTTGCGGGCGAAGGATCCTGCTCACTTTCCCCAATATGGATGCTGACGCCGTTGACCTCCACGTTTTCGTCGGCGCAGATCAGGATGTACTTGACCCCGCCGATGATGCGGGTTTCGATCAGGTCGCTTCTGGTGGGATCTACCTTGATGGAAACATCCGGGGTCTTGATCTCAAAGCGCTTGTTGTCGATGATGTTTTTGGGGTGCAGATCCGCCTCAAAGCCGAAGGTCTCATCGTAGTCCACGCTGAACTTTGCCAGGTGCTCCTCGGACACGCCACAGGAAGCCAGCGCTTCCTTCACATCGGCCTTGGCAATCATCAGAGGTTCCGGCACCTTGGCCTCCTTATGGAGCTCGATGCGCTGGCACAGCTGGTCATGCACCGTCTGCACCACATCCAGATTGCAGTCCTCCCCCAAAGCGGTGGTAAGCAGGGCCTCAAAGCACTTTTTCTGCTCCGCCGCGGGCATGGGAACGGGGGTGTTAAACAGCGCCTCAATGAGGGCGTCCTGGCTGGTTTTTACATCATGGGTATAGTACAGGGCATTGTAAATATTGGTTGCCCGGTTGTCAAAGGCCGGGAACAGAAAGCCCAGCATAGGCGCGGCCACCGGCTGATTCATGGCCCCGTCGTGGAAGAGCTTTTCCTCCGGCACATAGTGGAGGTTTGCCTTGGTCTGCTTCACCGGGCAGATGGCGCAGATCAGATAGGTATAGGTCTCCTCCGAGGAATCCGGATTGGAAAGGTCGTCCTTTCCTTTGAAGGGCACATCGTAGCTGTCGCAGCCAATGAGAATCAGGTAGTTGCCCTCCAGCGCCACATTGTCGATGATCTTCTGGTAAAAGCTCAGTCGCAGCTCGTCATCCTTCAGGGCCGTCTTGCGCAGGTCCATGAGCATTTTGTGCTCCGGGCTGTCGGCCACCTGGGCGGTTTTGAAGGTAATATCGATCAGATTTTTTCCGATGGCGCCGGACAGCACCCGCCGCAGCAGACCGTAATACTTATCCGCCTCGTTTTCCGGCATCAGGCCGGTGCTCTGGCGGAACTCCGTGATGATCTCTTTGTTGTCATTGACATAGCAGCCGTAAATGGCGGTAATATTGCTGCGGTCCCGCCGCAGATGGCGGCGAATCTCGCCGATTTCCTTATCGTTCATGGTATTCCCTCGTTTCAAAATCAAAATGCCTGGGTATTATAGCACAGTTGTTCGGAAAAATCCAGTGGAAAGAACTTGGGGCTGTCTGAAGATGAATTGCACAAACAATAAAACTGTCATTCCGAGCCAGTTCTCAAACTGGCGTGGGAATCTCAGGTATGGTGAAATGGTCAAGCTTACCTTCCTGCCATACATGAGATTGCCACACCAGTGACATCGGTCACTGGTTCGCAATGACAGTTTTTATGCCAATTTATAAATTGATTCCGTCGTAACAGCCACAGGCTTACAGCAGCTCGTCAGGGACCTCCGGGTCAAAGGGGAGCTCCTCGGTCATAGTGCCGTTCCGGGCGGCCCACTCCTCTTTGGTAATGAGGATGGCCCGGGGTTTGGAGCCCTGGAAGGGACCCACAATCCCCTTTTCCTCCATCTCGTCCACGATTCTGGCGGCACGGGCGTAGCCCAGCTTCAATCTTCTTTGCAGCATGGAAACGGAAGCCTGTCCGGTTTCCAGAATCACATCCACCGCGGCGGGCAGCATCTCGTCGCCCTCCAGCTCCTCATCGTTGGGTTCCGCCTCCGGAGCGCTTCCCTTTCCGTTCTTTCCGGTCTGCTGGGCCTTCTTCTCAATCTCCTCCAGCACCTGCTGGTTATAATCGGCCACATAGTGATCCTTTACATAACCGGCCACGGCCTCCACCTCGCTGTCGGTGACAAAGCAGCCCTGAACCCGGAGGGGCTTGCCGCAGCCGATGGGGGCGTAGAGCATATCTCCCTTGCCCACCAGCTTTTCCGCGCCCTGGGTATCCAGAATGATCCGGGATTCCATGGCGGAGGCCACGGAGAAGGCAATGCGGGAGGGGATGTTGGCCTTCATCAGGCCCGTGATCACGTCGGCGGAGGGCCGCTGGGTGGCGATGATCAGATGCATACCGGAAGCACGGCCCATCTGGGCAATACGGCAGATGGAATCCTCCACCTCCTTGGCAGCCACCAGCATCAGGTCCGCCAGCTCGTCGATGATGACAATGACCTGGGGCAGCTTCTGGCCGTCTTCCTCGGATTCCATAATGCTGTTGTAGGATTCCAGATCCCGGACACCGGCATCGCTCATCAGCTTATACCGGCGCAGCATTTCCGTAACCGCCCACTGCAGAGAACCGGCTGCCTTTTTGGGATCGGTGACCACGGGAATCAGCAGATGGGGAATGCCGTTGTAAATGCCCAGCTCCACCATTTTGGGGTCTACCATAATGAGCTTTACATCCTCGGGCCCAGCCTTGTAGAGAAGGCTGATGATGATGGAGTTCATGCACACAGACTTACCGGAACCGGTGGTACCCGCAATCAGCAGATGGGGCATCTTGGCAATGTTGCCTACAATGCAGTTGCCCCCGATGTCCTTGCCCACGGAGAAGGAGGACTTCCCCTTGGCCCGGGCAAATTCGGGAGAATCGATGACCTCCCGCAGAGACACGGTGGTCACGGTACGGTTGGGCACCTCAATGCCTACAATGGAAATCTTACCGGGAACGGCGGCAATCCGCACGCCGGAAGCGCCCAGGCTCAGAGCAATGTCATCGGCGCAGGAGGTGAGCTTACTGAGCCGCACACCCTTGTCCAGCTCCACCTCGTACCGGGTGACGCTGGGGCCCCGGGTGACATTGATGATGTGGGCATCAATGCGGAAGCTGGCCAGGGTCTCATTCAGCCGGGCGGAATTTTCCCGCATCTCCTCGGTGCCGTCGGCATTGATGCCGATGGGGCGGCGCAGCAGATCAATGGGCGGGAAGCAATAGGCATTCTTCTCCCCCTCCGCCTGACCCTGGGCAATCTCCATGGCCACCTGACGGGCGGATTCCTGGGCCTCTTTTGTGGTCACCTTGCCGGGCTTTTCTCCGGTTTCCTCCGGCACCGGCTCCCGGGCAGGGGCAGCGGCAGTCTTCCGCACTGGCTTGACGGCTTTGGGCTCCTTTACAAAAACGGGCATCCGCTGGGGGATTTCCGGTTCCTCCAGCTCCTGGGGCTCCTTCCTCACGGCAACACCGGCGTTCTTCGGTTCCACGGACCCGTAGAGGGGGGCGTCGATGTCCAGACCGATGGTGTTCATCATATTGGCGGCCTTGGCCGGGGTGCCGAAATCTGTCTGTTCCTCCGGCGGCTGCACCACAGGCTGTGCCTTCGGGGGCCGGGGCTGCTGCACCGGCTGACGGGGCTTGGGCTCCGTCTTCACCGGCTCTTCCCCGGGCAGCGCCGGGGCAAGCTCCTGCCGCTGGCGGCGCTTCTGTTCGATGCGTTTATTGGTAATGTGGTTTACCACCAGGGCAGCGGGTTCCACATAGGGGCCCTCTTCCTTTTCTTCCTCCGGATACTCCTCCCGGGGGCGGTTGATGATGGCCCGGACGATGCTGGGGATGGTGATTTCCATGGAGGCCAGAAGGGTCAGCACCGCGGCAAGCCCCAGCACAAGATAGGCAATCACGCTGCCGCAGAGCCAACGCACCAGCATGGCAAAGCCGCCGCAGAGTACGCCGCCGGTGGTGCCCTCCAGGCCCCCGGTGTAGAGGTCCGCAATGACCCCAAAGCCCTCCGCCATGCCCTGACGCTGGACCACCAGATGGAAGATGCTGCCGCTGAGAAACACAAACAGCGTCAGGCAAATGCTGCGCATGGTAGGGTGATGCTTCCGGCCAAAGGTCTGGATGAAAAACAGATAGACCAGAGCAGGAATGGAGAAATAGAACCCGGCCTGACCCAGCAGGCCCAGAATCACAGACTTCATAGCCCGCAGCAGAGCGCCGTCCGGATTCACGGCAATGGCCAGGAACAGGGCAAACAGCACCACACTGAGCACCGCGATGAGCACATTGGGCGCAAGGCCTCCGGAGAAGTCCGAATTTCCCTTTTTTACCTTCTCCGGCGCCTTTTTCTTGGGCGGGGTAGCTTTGCCGCCGGTTTTCCCGGCGGCAGAATTCTTTTTCGCACCGGCAGCCGCCTGTTCAGCGCGGGTGCCGCTTTTCTTTTCAGCCATAAAAAGCCTCCTATTACGCGATGAGATTCAGAAGGAACAGAAACAGGGCCAGGCCCCAGCAGTAAAACGCGAAGATGGAAAAGCCAATGCTCTTCCGGGCGGCCCGCAGCAGGCGGATGCCCAGGAAGGTGCCCACAAAGGCGGCCAGGCCCGTTGCCAGACAAACCAGAACAATCCCGAAGGTCACGCCGGAAAGGCCCGCCCCGATCATGCGCACAAGATCGTTGATGCTGATACAGGCGGAGATCAGAATGCCGGTGATGAGAGCATTGTTGGTTCCGTATTCCTGATCCACGCCCAGGACGGAGCTGACGGAAACCATGGCGCCGATGGCGGAAATACCTGGGAAAACAGACAGGGCGCCGCCCAGGCCGATGAGCAGCCCGTCCACCCGGGACATACTCCTGGCATCCTTATTGCCGGTGGGCAGAAACTGGGGGATGTACAGAATCAGACCGTTGAGGAACAGAAACCCGGCAACCGCCAGCAGAGAACCGCCGAGAAAGAAGACCTTGTCGTAAAAAACATAGGCAAGAATAATGGGGATGGCGGTGGTCCGCAGAAGCCGGAAGTCCATCAGGCTCTTGGTATCCAGGGGTCTGCGGCGCTTTTTCTTGGGAACCCGGGCAAGGGCCAGGGCCCGGCGGATCCGGATCAGCTGGGTCCGGCAGCTGAAATAGAGAGCCAGGGTAACCGCGGTATGGAGAAACAGCAGCATAAAGTTGCCGTCAACCGTTGTGCCGAAGATCTTCAGCAGCAGGATCCCGTGGGCGCGGGAAGAAACAGGCAGAATATCCGCTGCACCGGAAAGGAAACCGTAAAGCACACTTTGCAGCCAATTCATATCCAGCCGCCTCCTTTGCATAGTCATTTCACTTTATAATATCACAGTTCACCCACTTTTTCCAGTCCTATTTTTTCCTGCAAAAACAACAAAATCCCCCCGGTTTTTCACCGGGGGATGGGTTACTTCACTTCTACCACCCGGATGGAATCCAGGGTGTAGGGAGACTGGCTCATTACCACATCGGCAATGACCGCCACATCCTGCTGCTGCAGCCCGCCTTCCGGGGCCGCCACCGCAACGGAGATGCCGTCGCCGGACATATAGGCCACACAGTCCGCGTAGCCCTTGGCGATGACCAGGCTCTCAATCTGCGCTTCACTCAAAGCGGTTTCCACAATGTCTTCCAGATCCCGGGAGGCTTCCGCTTCCTTGGAGCCGCCATCGTAGGCCGCCGCCTCCTGCAAAAGATGAATGGCATCATCCCTTGCCTGCTGCCGGGACAGCCGCACCGCGGCGAAATAGTCATCGGCAGTGGATAAACTCTCGTCTCCGGTGAGCACGGCGGACATATCCTCGCTCAGGTCCAGATCCTCCCCCATGACCTTTTCCGAATCCAGGGTTTGGGTCAGTGTTTCCGCGGATTGGCCCGTGGTGTACAGCCAGTTTACATAAATACCGGCACACACCGTGACCAGAACCGCCGCCGCAATCAGATTCTTCTTCCAGATTTTCACAATAATGCCCCCTCATTTCATTTTCAGCACGGTTATTCGATTGGACGGCAGTCCGGTGGCACCGGACACCGCTTCCACAACCGACAGCCTGACTGTCGGGTTGTCGCCTCCCTGACATACAATCACCGCACCCCGATACCGGGGCGCTTCCACCTGGGTCAGCAGGCCCTCCTGCTGCCGGTCACTCCCTGTCACGGTAATGGTATCCTGCCGGATTTCCCGGCGGTCTCCATCCGTTACCTCCTGACGGTCCAGCTGATAAACGCTTGTTTCCCCCCGCTCCTGGGTCAGCAGCACCCGGACATTCCCCGCGCCGCTGACCTGGCTGAGGATCTGTTCCAGCCGGGTTTCCAGATTTTCCCGGGGCTCGGACACCGTTTCCTGCCGCTGGGGCTGTTGGGCTTCTGTTTTCCCGGTGGGCAGCAGCATCAGCAGCACCCCAAAAAGAACCACCAGAGCCACTGCCCGGTTTTTGTAGAAGAATTCCTTGATTCGTCCTAGCTTCCGTTCCATTGCTGCTTCTCCTTGGGAATTCCCAGGTCGGATTCGATGACCGATTCCATGGCCTGCTTCTGCTGCTGGGTTGCCTGACCTGTCAGCAGGACGCGCTCCGGCAGATGATCGGCGGTGAGCGTAAGCTGTACCTGAACCGACAGTCCAAGCTGCGCCGCTTTGTCCAAGATATATGCTTCCAGCTGCTGCCTTATGACCGCGCCGTATTCACCGGCATACCGTTCTTCCCCTTCCCGGACTGCCGCCTCCGCTTCCGCGTTCCAGGAAGCGGTCCAGTCTTCCAGGGTGGGGATTTGCAGGTCCTTCAGGGGCTTCAAAGCGGTGACCATCAGAAACAGGCCGCACAGGAGCCTGAGAACCCTGGCACAGCTCCCCTCTTTGACAAAGGACTGGAGGATTCCGGCGATGAGTGCCGCCGCGATCAGGCTCAGCACATACCTTGCCGCCATCACCCCACCCCCTTGAGAAAGCACACCGTGCTGACCAGAAGCAGAATGCACATGGCTCCCGTCATGCCCAGCAGCATCCGCATCACTTCCCCAAAATCGGCAATGAGGGCGGTCTGGGTCTTGGTGCCGAACATGGCGCACAGGGAGCCCGTGAGCCGGAGGATCAGATACTGGATGCCGATGCGGCAGAAGGGCTCCAGAAACACCGCCAGGATGGCCAGAATGCCGTAGATCCCCATGGCGCTGCGCAGCACTCCGGTGCCCACCAATACCGCCTCGGAGGCGTCGGCCAGGATGCTCCCTACCACGGGTATGAAGGTGCCGAAGGTGGCCTTGGCGGCCTTCAGGGCTGCCGCGTCCGCGCTTCCGCTGACCACACCGGTGATGCCCAGGTAGGCGGTGAACAGAGACAGCATGGTTTTGAGGCACCACAGGAGCAGATCCTTAATGGTATCCTTCAGATTTTTCAGAGGTCCGCTGCCCAGAACACCGGCAGCGGTGGCCGCTGCCAGATAGAGATACTGCACCGGCACCATGAGCCTGACCAGCAGGCGGCTGAGGACCGTGTTGAAAACCGCGGACCCGGCATAGAGAGCTGCTCCCGTTGCCGCCCCGCCCTGGGCGGCCATGGCGGCGGTCATACAGGGAAGCAGCAGCTTTTCATATTCGCTGAGCTCCTGAACCGTGGTCTCCCCCAATCGGATCATGGCCCCTGTCCGGGTCAGAAGCAGGGCGGCAATGGAAACCGCCCCCACCAGATCCGCGCACTTTTGGGCCATAGGGTCCTCGGTCCGCAGAAGGCCAACCAGCATACAGGCGGCAATGAGGCCCGCCGCCGCCCCCAGACCCTCCTGAAGGTTGGGCCAGAGAATGGGCAGCAGCTCTTTCAGAATGTGCTGTAGGCTTTTGCCGAAGCTTTTGGTCTCCTCGGGCATGTATTTTGCTCCCGCCTCCGGCACCTCCGGGGCGGCCAATTCTCCCCAAACCGGCATCACCACCAGGGAAAGAAGCAGCAGAAGGGCAAGCAGTCTTTTCATGAAGTCCCCACCATCTCCTGTATAAAATCCATCAGCGTGCGCAGCATTGGAACAGACAGACACAGTATGGCGGCGGTGCCCAGAAGCCGCAAAACCTTCGCCAGCGCTCCATTTCCCCCATCCGCGCAGATGGAGGCCGACACCTCCGCCGTAAGGCCGATGCCCGCGGATTTGAGCAAAAGCTCCAAAAAGGGCTCATTAAGGCCGCTTAGCTGCTCCAGCTCCTCCAACAGCTCCACCACCGGCTCAAGAAGCCGCAGCGCTCCGCAGCAGGCCATGGCGCACACCGCCATGGAAAGAAGCACCGACAGTTCCTTCTGACGCAGCTGGGCCAGCAGAATCACCGTCAGCAGGATTCCGGCGGCGGCTTTCAGAAACAGGGCCATCAGAAGCGGAACAGAGTCTTCACCAGGTCGAAGAGCTCCGCGATCTTCTGGGCCACCATCATCAGCACCACCACCAACCCCGCCAGGGTGGTCATGGTGGCCTGCTCCTCCCGGCCGGAGCGGGAGAGTACCTGGTTCAGAATGGAGACGATGATGCCGATGGCGGCAATTTTAAAAATCAGGTCAATGTCCATAGTCAGATCAGCAGTACGGCCAGGGCAGCCCCGGCACACAGTCCCAGCGTGCGGTAGCTCCGCAGACGAAGCTCCCGATTCCGTTCCAGTTCTCCCAATTCCCGGCGGCAGGCATTCTGGCAGGCCCGCAAGCCCTTCAGCTGGCCCTCCAGATCGAACCGGCCCAAGGAAGCCCCCATCTGCTTCAGGACCCTTCTCACCGGCACCGGCAGATCCTTCTGCTGCTCCAGGATATTGGAAACACACTGCTGGGCCTGGGAGGCTGTCCCCTTTTCCAGGTCTCTGCCCAGAGACAGGAAAAAGGAGCGAAGGGCCCCGTTTCTTCCCCGGGCAGCCAGGCGGCACAGCTGGGGCAGCGGCGTCAGGCGGCACCGGATCTCATTTTCCATCAGCTCCAGGCTCGTCAGGAGCCCCCGCAGCAGTGCTTCCTGGCGCAGGGTCTCCCGTGCCAGGGAAAAGCCAAAGCCTCCGCAGCCCACAACCACCAGAACGGCACCTATCCATTTGTAGCCCATTGCTCCATCCTTTCCAGCCGATACGACTTGTCCTTTGTCAGCAAAAGCACCGTTTGAAAGATTCCCTGCTCCAGAAGCTCCCGGTAGCAGGGCCGCAGCCGCAAATCCTCCTTTTGGGCAGCGTGGGCTGTTGCCAGCAGCTTAACCCCGCAGCCGGAGGAATGGACCAGGGCGGCGGCATCTTCCCGGGCGGTGATCTCATCCACAGCAATATAGCTTGGCCCCATGGCCCTTAGAACCATTGGGATTCCCGATGCCTTGGGGCAGCCGGAAAGCACGTCCATCCGGCGGCCTCTGGAAAAGCCCCGGGGAAAGAGCTCCTGACGCTCGTCCACCACGCAGACCTCTTCCTTTTCCGCCACTGCCCGGGCAACGCAGCGAAGAAGGGTGGTTTTCCCCCAGCCCGGGGCCCCCAGAATCAGGATCGAGCCCAGGTCCACCGCATTCTTTGGGGCCAGGCCCGGAATATCCCGGGCCACCCGGATGCAGAGGGAATCCAGGACGCGAAAGCCCAGGACCTGTCCATCCTTTACAATGGTTTTCCCGCAAAGGCCCATCCGGTGGCCTCCCGCAAGGGGAAGATACCCTTCCCCGGTGGACTCCACCGACCAGGGGGAATACTGGCTTGCCAGGTTGACGCAAAAGTCAATGTCCTGCCGGGCTGCCGGTCGGGAAAGATACCAGGTTCCGCTGCTCAGCACCAGCTCCGGCGGTGTTCCCAGCCGCAGGCGAAGCTCCTGAAGGCTGTGTTTTCCCAAAGCGTCCACATCCCGGCGCATCCATTCCGGCAGCACCGCCAGGAAGGAATCCCAATCGCAATCCATCTTCCGTCCCCCTTTGTGCCACTGTATGTGCCTGTCCCAAAAAAGATGCCCGGATGAAAAATCCCCACCCGTAGGGGTGGGGAGAAAAAGAAACGGGCGGCACGCGGCCGCCCGTTTCAGACTATTTGTGAATGGTCTTCTGCACCTTTTTCATGTTTTCGTGCTCGGCGGCAAGCTCCCCGTGGAGCTTTGAGGAGGACCAGGACAGATTGTGCTCCGTGGTCATGGCTTTCAGAGCAACCGGGGTCTTCTGGGTCCGCAGGCCGGAAAGAAAGGCCTGAAAGGCTTGGCCGCTCACATTGCACAGAACCAGCATTTCATCCGAAAAGGCTGTGCCGTCCCCGCTTTCCAATGCTTCTGCACCGGGAAGCTCCACCAGAGCCCCGATGGGCAAGGCAAACTCCTCCTGCCGGACCACCCGGGTACGGAAGCCCAGACGGATGGCCAGTGTCTGAATTTTGCGGAGCTTCTCGGGGGAAGCGATGTTGTAAAGTAACAGATTTACCATATCAGTCACACTCGGTAATGGGAACCAGAATGGCCTTGCACTTGGCGGGGTCAAAGTGCTGGACGCTGTGCTCTTCGCCGTTGTGGAAAATATCTTCAATCTTGCCGTAGAGGCCCATTTCCTTATTGGGACACTGGATGGATTCCAGGGTCACTTCCGGCAGGATGGGCAGAACCTCCAGGATGTAGTTGGTCATATCCGCATTGGACATATCGGTGGAAACCAGGGGCAGAAGCTGGTCCACCAGCTTATTGAGCTCCAGAATGCTCATATTCTTGACCTTTTCCAGCACCTGTGCAACCACCTGACGCTGACGGTTGGTCCGATTGTAGTCGTTGTCGCCGTTGTTGGCATGACGGGTACGGACATAGACCTCCGCCGCCCAGCCGTCCACCAGGTTGTCGCCTTCAAAGAATTCCCGGCCCTCGGCCTCGAACTTAGAGAAGTAGTTGTTCATATACTTGGCTTCGTCCTTGTCCAGGGTGATGGTCACACCGCCCAGGGCATTGATGCAGGCATCAAAGGCCTCCATGTTCACTTCGATGTTATGATCCACCACGGGGCCGAAGTTATTGGTGATGACCTGGTCCATGACCTGCATGGCGCCCAGGGTGCCGCCCCACTGATAACCCAGGGCATAGGCCAGGGTCAGCTTGGTAGAACCGCTGTGGCTCTTGCCGTTGGAATCCACCACGTTGTTCAGCGTAACATAGGAATCCCGGAGGAAGGAGGTCATGGTGATCTTTTTGGTTTCCTTATTCACCGTAATCAGGATCACGGTATCGGAGTTCTTGCTCTCCTCACCCTCCCGGGCATCCTGGCCAATGAGCAGGACGTTGATGACCTTGCCCATCTTGCCGTAGTCCGGGTCGGTGGGCTTGGGCTCGGTGGTTTCCGTGGGAACCGCTTCCGTCTCCTGGGTGGGGTCTTCCACCAGAAGGCCCGCCAGATCTTCCTCAGACAGCTGGTTTTCCGCCAGCTGGGCCTTTTGGATCTTATTCATTTTGGATACTACAAACCAGGCTCCCAGGGCGCCGATCACAAGGATCACGGCCAGCACGATCACCAGCACCTTTACCCAGGCATTGCCCTTTTCCGGTGCCTTCTGCTCCAGGAACCGTCCGCCTTTAGACATATGTGATTACCTCTCTTGTATTCGTTAATCTGCCTCCGTAAAGGCAGTAATGATGCTCTTTGCCTTAGCCTCGTCAAAATAGAGCACACTGTGGGAAATCCCGTCACTGAACAGGTCAATGGTGGCTCCCCGGCGGCCCATCTGCTCATTGGGGCACTGGATGGATTCCAGCTTCATTTCCGGAAGCAGCGGCAGCAGCTCCATCACACAGTTTGCCATATCGGTATTGGTCATATCCGTCAGCACCATGGGAAGGAGCTGGTCAACCAGCCGGTTGACCTCTGCCAGGCTCATGTTCTTCACTTTTTCCAGCACCTGGCCGATCACCGCCCGCTGGCGGTCGGTACGATTGAAATCGTTGTCGCCGTTGTTGGCATGGCGGGTACGGACATATACCTCCGCCGCCCAGCCGTCCACCAGATTGTCGCCCACCTCGAAAACCCGATCCGGATCGTACTTTTCGAAGTATTTGTTCATATAGTTGACCTCATCCTCATCCAGGGTGATGGTCACGCCGTGGAGGGCGTTGATGCAGGCATCGAAGGCATCCATATCCACTTCGATGTTGTCGTCCACAACGGCGCCGAAGTTCCGCTCAATCACCTTGTCGATGATCTCCATGGCTCCCAGGTCGCCGCCCCACTTGTAGCCCATGGCATAGGCCAGGGTCAGCTTGGTCCGGCCGCTGTGGGGCGTACCGTCTTTGTCAAGGACCGTAGGGATATACACCAGGGTATCCCGCAGGAAGGAGGTCATGGTGATGGTTTTGGTTTCCTTGTTCACCGTGACCAGAATCATGGTGTCGGCGTTTTTGCTGTCCTCCCCTTCCCGGGCATCCTGACCGATCAGCAGCACATTGATGACCTTGCCCGTTTTCCCGTAATCCGGGTCTGTGGGCTTGGGCTCCGTGGTAGCTGTTGTTTCGGGCTCCTGGGTAGGGTCGTCCACCAGCAGGCCGGAAAGATCGTCGGCGGACAGATTGTTGTCTCCCCGCTGGGCCCGCTGAATCCGGTTCAGCTTGGAAACCACGAACCCGGCGCCGATGGCACCCACCAGCAGAACAACCGCCAGAAGAATGACCAGAACGGTCAGCCAGGTCTTTCCCTTTTTATCGGGCTGAGGTGCTAAAAAGCGTCCTCCCTTGCGCATTGACATTCCTCCAGAAAATACAATTGGGCCGCCATTCGGCCGCCCAATTGCAAATGACAATTACTTTTCGACGACTTCCAGCACACCCATGGGGCAGACTCTTGCGCAGGCGCCGCAGGCAATGCACTTGGAAGCAGGATTCTCGGGCTTCAGCACCATGACCTTCATGGGGCAGACCTCCACACACTTGCCGCAGCTGACGCACTTCTTCCGATTGATCATGTACACGCCGGTCTTGGGATTCTGGGTGATGGCTTCGTTCTCGCAAACCTTCGCGCACTTGCCGCACTGGATGCAGACATTGGGCTTTGCGCCGTCACCCTTGGCAACGATCCGGATACAGCTGTAATCCTCGTTGAACTCCTTGTAGAAGGTGGTGGAGCAGGCGCGGACGCATTCCAGGCAGGCCATGCACGAAACGTCCTTCTTGACGGTGAGCTTCTTCATGGCAGAAATCTCCTTCTTTTGTACGCAGGCAGACAGACAAAATCGCCGGGCCCGGAAGGAAATCCCCTGAGCCTGGAAAAGCGCCGGCTGCCGGCACACAGTATTTTTAATGCAGGTCCATTATACATGGTTTATCCGCAAATAGCAATATTATTTTGAAAACTTTTTTGAAAAATCCCTCGCAACTCTTTAAGAATCCATTAAAAAAAGTCTGATGTGGGGGGATTTTCCTGCTTAAACCCACACTTTCCGGCAATAATAGGATCGAATCAAATTGATTTGGAGGAATGAACCATGAAAAAGAACCTTGCTACTGCCCTTGCGCTGCTGGCAATCGTATTTACTCTGAGTGCCTGCAGAGGCGGCAATACCCCCACGACCACACCCACAACCGTGGCCCCGGCAACCCAGCCTACCACCATGCCCACCACTCAGGCCACCGAGTCCACCTCGGAAACCACAAGACCCACCACGGACAACGGAAACGGTCCCCTTGAATCGGAAGGGAACAACAACCAGGCGACCACCGAATCCGGGACCAATGGGACTGCCGGAAACGGCGGCAACGGAACCACCGGAAACGGCGGCAACGGAACCGGCATGGGAACCGGCAACCCGTAACCAAACACAAGCCCGGCACGGAATGAACGTGCCGGGTTTTGCCTTTACAGGAATGTGACATACCGCTGGAGGGCATTTTTCTGACGCTCCGCCTCCGCCACGGCGGCATCCACGGCAGACACACCCTCTGCCTGCCGCCAGGCACAGGTAACGGCTCTTCCGGAGCAATACACCGCTCCCCTGCCCAGCTTATCAAAGGCAAGGGAAACGTTTTTCATATTGCCGCCGGGCAGATCCACCCCGTCCACCAGCAGAAAGAGGCCGGGGTACTTGGCCCGCAGGGTTTTGATGCTGCTGCTCTGCCCCGCTGCCGCGGTCAGGCCCAGACAGGCATAGCCGTACTTCCCCATGAGAGGGGCGGCGCACCGGGAAACCTGGTCGGCAATAGCCATATGGGCAAGTCTGGAACCGGACAGAAGGTCCTGAAGCTCCGACGCGGACTTATTGGCCGTGCGGCACAGGGCGAACACATCCTTTTTCCCTTTTTTGCAGTAGGGAAGATATTGCTGCAAAACATCATTTCCCGCGTACATGGGAAGCACCACACCATCGCAGGCATAGGGACTGCCCGGGCCCAGAAGGCTTTCGGCGCCAAAAGCGGCCAGCTCCGGACTGTCTGCCTCCGGAGCGTCCAGCAGCACATAGTAGCCCAGGGAGGCAGCTTCCTTTGTGAGTTCGGGCAGAAGCCCCAGCATCCCGGGCCCCCAAAGGGCAAAGACGGACAGCCGGAAGCGCACGGCCGGAATGGCGCCCTTCAGTTCCGCCAGCAGACTGCGGCAAAAGGCAGCATACCGGGATTCTTCGTCCCCCTCCCCTTCCGGAAGCTCCCGGGGGAAAAGGGTCAGATCCAGCAGAAGACCGGACTTCCGCTTGCGAATTTTTTCCTGTAATGCGTCAATGGACATAGCGCTCCCTCCCGATTCTTTCTATGCTCAGTATACCATAATCTGGAGGAAAACCGCAATGGGCAACGGAATTTTTTTCGCCGAAATTGCCGGAAAAATGGGCATACTACAGTTAGGGAAGCTCTGAATAAGTCGGCAAGAGCAGACAGCGGGAGATTTTGATTTGACAGAAGGTTTGGAAAACAGAGGAATACTGTATGTATTTCCTGTTTTTCAAACTGCACTGTCAGAGCAAAAGATCCGCTGCTCACCCGCAGACGATTTGTTCAGAAGTTCCTTAGACCCAGGAGGAAGGAGAAACCGTTATGAGCGCAAAAGCATGGGCAATCTCTGCCGGGCTGGGCGCTGCCGCCGGAATGGTGGCTGTGCTGATGATGCCCCGGAACAATCCCACCCGGCGGCTGGCAGCAAAAGCAGCCAACAAAGTGGAGGATGTGGCCTGGAAGGTATCGGACAGCCTGACAGACAAATTCTCGGACCTGTAAAAAAATCCCCCGGCAAAGCCGGGGGAACTATGTGTTTTAGCCAATGCCCACGTAATCCATGGAGATCCAGCCGTTCTTGGTGCAGCCCCAGGTCTTTTCGTCGATGGTGAACTGGGCCAGAATCTCAACGGTGTCGCCTTCCTTGACGGAGCCAACCACGGTATACTTGGTGCCCGGGCCCTGACGGAGGTTTACAGCGCTGCCGGTAACCGTGCCGGTGCCGCCGTTGTCACCCTTGTCGCCGTCCATGTACACATAGGTAAGGCAGATCCAGCCGTCCTTCGTGCGGCCCCAGGTGGCGCCGTCCACATCCTTCTTCTCCGTGATTTCCACACGGGTCAGGTAGCTGTAGGCGCCAACGGAACCGTTGTTTGTACCTGCGCCGGAACGGACATTCAGGGTCTTGGTATTGACAATGCCTCTGGCAATCACCTTTGCGTTGGTGTCCGTGGCGGTATTGTTGTTGGTGGTGGTATTGTTGTTGGCAACGGTTCCGTTCAGGGTGACGTAGGTCATGCTGATCCAGCCCTTGTCGGTACGGCCCCAGCCATTCTTGGTCTCCAGAATGGTAACCTTATCGCCCTTCTTGTAGCCGCCCACAACCTTGCCGTCCATATCGGCGCTGTCGCGGATATTCAGGGTGGTGGCATTGATCACGGCATTGCCGGTGGTGTTGGTTGTGGTATTGTTGTTATTGTTGACAGGAGGCGCGGTGGTTTCCGTGGTGGGATCCGGCACAGCAGGTGTGCCCGCAGGAGTGGTAGTGGAGCCGCCCACGGTAACGCCGGTCATATCCAGGTACTGGGTATCCACCCAGCCCTTCAGGGGGATGTAGGCCCACTGGGTGCCGTTGTTGGTTTCCACACGGTTTACGTCCACCTGGTCGCCGGCATTCAGCTGGCTGAGCACATTGCTGTCATTGGTGGGAGCGGAACGGACCCCTGCCTTTTCCTTGACGGTGGCCACATTCTTCTTGGGCGCCTCGGTGGTTTCGGTAGGAGCGGTGGTGGTTTCAGTGGTGGGAGCCTCGGTTCCTTCGGTGGTGGGCTCAACCAGATTGGGGCCGCCGGTGGGTTCCGTAGAAGGAGCCGGATCCTTTTTGAAGCAGCCGGTGAACATCGTTCCAAACAAAACCGCAGCAGCGGTCAGGCTGATGATACGGGTCATATTGAAGGGTTTATTCATTATGTTCCCTCCCTTTCTTGTTTTTTCAAGGACATTATACCCTGTTTCATGGGAGGTTGTCAATAGGATAAGAATTAATTAATAAATCCAATACACGCCATTTTTGGGCAGTTTCCCCAATTAATTCCGGGATTCTTCCCGGTTGGCACCACTGATACAACAAATTTTTGGCATCTTTTTCTTAAGAAAGGTTTTCCCGGATTCCCCCGGTTGGGCCTTGACATTGGGGCAGTAAAAATGGTAAAATAGCCTGGAAAATCCGCATGGATCGGGAAGAAACCCGCACTCCTTTCCCCCAGAGAATTCCGGCCGCTGGCTGAAAGCCGGATGGGAACGGGCGGGCCTGTGCACCCGGGAGCGGACAACTGCATATAAGCAATAAATGAGAGTGGAACCGCGGTTTAACCGCCTCTTGTATCCTGCACGGCAGGCTATAGGAGGCGTTTTTTCTTTGCGGCCACCATAGGAGGAAACGCGTATGTACCTTTATAATTCCCTTTCCCACAAAAAGGAGCTGTTCGTTCCCAGAGACCCCCAGCTGGTCCGGATGTATACCTGCGGCCCCACGGTGTATCACTATGCCCACATCGGCAACCTGCGCACCTACATCATGGAGGATGTGCTGGAGAAAAGTCTGCGCTACCTTGGCTACCCCGTAAAGCGGGTGATGAACATTACCGATGTGGGCCACCTGTCTTCCGATGCCGACACCGGCGAAGACAAGATGCTCAAGGGCGCCGCCCGGGAGCACAAGACCGTGATGCAGGTGGCAGAATTCTACACCAATGCTTTCTTTGCCGACTGCGACAAGCTGAACATCAAGCGTCCCGACGCGGTGGAGCCTGCCACCAACTGCATTGACGAATATATTCATATGGTTGAAACCCTGCTGGAAAAGGGGTATGCCTACCTGGCCGGGGGCAACGTGTATTTCGACACCTCCAAACTGGACAAATACTATGTCTTCAACGACCACGACGAGGAAGACCTGGCCGTGGGCGTCCGGGAGGGCGTGGAGGAGGACACCAACAAGCGCAACAAAAACGACTTTGTGCTCTGGTTTACCAAGAGCAAGTTCGAGGATCAGGCCCTCAAGTGGGACTCTCCCTGGGGTGTGGGCTATCCCGGCTGGCATATTGAGTGCTCCTGCATCTCCATGAAGCATCTGGGCGAATACCTGGATATTCACGCGGGCGGCATCGACAACGCCTTCCCCCACCACACCAACGAGATTGCCCAGTCCGAAAGCTACCTGGGCCACCCCTGGTGCAAATACTGGTTCCATGTGCACCACCTGAATACGGACAGCGGCAAAATGAGCAAATCCAAAGGGGAATTCCTTACCGTTTCCCTGCTACAGGAGAAGGGCTACGACCCCATGGCCTACCGCTATTTCTGCCTGCAAAGCCACTACCGCCGGAATCTGGTCTTCTCCTGGGAGAATCTGGACAACGCCGCCGGTGCCTACGACAAGCTGATTGCCAAGATCGCCGCCCTGAAGGACGAGGGCCAGGTGGATATGGCGGCTTTCGGGCAGCTGAAGGAGAAGTTTGTGGGGGCTCTGAACGCAGACCTCAACACCTCTCTGGCGGTCACCGCCCTGTACGATGTGCTGAAGGCCAAGGTAAACGACGCCACCAAGCTGTATGCCCTGAAGGACTTTGACCAGGTGCTGTCCCTGAACCTGCTGGCCGCCGCCCAGGCCCTGCAAAAGAAGCAGGCCGAGGAAGCCGCAGCCAGCGCCGATCCCGAAATCGACGCTTTGGTTGCCGCCCGGACGGAAGCCAAGAAGGCGAAGAATTACGCGGAGGCGGACCGGATCCGGGACCGGCTGAAGGAAATGGGTGTGGAAATCATCGACACGCCCCAGGGTACCAAGTGGAGAAAAGTATGAAATTAATGATCCTGGACGGCAACAGCGTCATCAACCGGGCCTACTTCGGGGTCAAACCCCTGACCACCCGGGAGGGGCTCTTCACCCATGCCATATATGGATTCCTGAACATTTTGGAGCGGATGGAGAAGGAGGAGAAGCCGGACGCGGTCTGCGTGGCCTTCGACCTCCATGGGCCCACCTTCCGCCATAAGCGCTATGAGGGCTACAAGGCCACCCGCCACGGCATGCCGGAGGAGCTGGCCCAGCAAATGCCCGTTATGAAGCAGGTGCTCACCGCCATGAACATTCCCATCTATGCCTGTGAAGGGTGGGAGGCGGATGATGTCATCGGCACCGTGGGCAAAATCTGCTCCAACAATGGCTGGGAGTGCGTCATTGTCACCGGCGACCGGGACAGTTTGCAGCTCATTGACGAAAACGTCCATGTGAAGCTGGTGATCTCCAGGCCCGGTCAGACCGGCGCTACCCTCTATGACCAGGAGAAATTCCGGGAGGAATACGGCTTTGAACCCCGCCGCCTCATCGACCTGAAGGCCCTGATGGGCGATTCCTCCGACAATATCCCCGGGGTGGCCGGTGTGGGGCAGAAAACCGCCACGGACCTTTTGCTGAAATTCGGCACCCTGGACGGGGTATACCAAAACCTTTCCGACAGCTCCATCCGGCCCAAGCTCCGGGAGAAGCTGGAAAACGGGAAAGAAAGCGCCTACCTTTCTTACGAGCTGGCTACCATCGTCCCCGAGGCTCCCATCGACTTCGCCCCCATGGACGCTCTGAAAAAGCCCTACAACAAGCCCGCTCTCTACGAGCTGTTCCAGAAGCTGGAATTTGTTAAGCTCATTGACCGCTACGGGCTCCGCGGCGCCGGGATCCAGCGGCAGACCGCTGCCGAGGTGCCCTTTGTCCGGCTTCCGGAAACGGATACGCTGCCCCAAACCCTGGGGCAGTGCGCCCTGTATCTGGCCGGTGACGGCAGCCTGGGCTTTGCCTGGGAAGCGGGTGTCTGCATGCTGACGCCTATGGAAGCGCAAATGGCTGCCCTGCCCAAGCCGGAGGGACTGATTCTTCACGATGCCCGGGCTTCCCTCCACCGGCTGGAAGAACTGGGGCTTTCCGAAGTCCCCGTTCTGTTTGATACGGCCCTGGCAGCCTACGACCTGAATCCTTCCCAGTCCGAGTATCCTATCTCCAAGCTGGCAACCACCTTTCTGGGCCAGTCTGTGGAAGACGAGGATCCCCTGCTCTGTGCCCAGGCCATGTGGAACCTGTACCCGGTGCTCACCCGGGAGCTGGAAAAGGACGGCATGACCGACCTTTACCGGGAGATTGAACTGCCCCTGTGCCGGGTGCTCTACCGGATGGAGCGCCGGGGCATTGCCATTGACCGGGCCCAGCTCACCGCCTTCGGCACCATGCTGAAGGCGCGGATCGCGGACTGCGAGGGCCTGATTTTCGACTATGCCGGCGGCCCCTTCAACATCAATTCCACCAAGAAGCTGGGGGAGGTCCTTTTTGAAAAGCTGGGCCTGCCTCCGCTGAAGAAAACCAAAACCGGCTACTCCACCAATGCGGACGTGCTGGAAAAGCTGAAGGACAAGCACCCCATTATCCCCGCCATCATGGACTACCGGATGCTCACCAAGCTCTCCTCCACCTATGCCGAGGGTCTGATGAAGGAAATCCGGGAGGATGGACGCATCCACACCACCTTCCAGAATCTGGTCACCGCTACCGGACGGCTGAGCTCTACGGAGCCCAACCTGCAAAACATTCCCGTGCGCACGGATCTGGGCGCCGAGATCCGGAAGATGTTCGTGCCCAAAGAGGGCTGCGTGCTGGTGGACGCGGACTACAGCCAGATTGAGCTGCGGGTTCTTGCCCACATTGCCGACGACCAGGCCATGCAGAAGGCATTCTGTGAAGGGCAGGACATCCACACCGCCACCGCCAGTCAGGTTTTCGGCGTTCCCGCCGAAAGCGTCACCCCCCTGCAGCGGCGGAATGCCAAGGCGGTCAACTTCGGCATCGTCTACGGCATTTCCGAGTTTTCCCTGGCCGGAGACATCGGCGTCAGCCGGTATGAGGCCAAGGAATATATTGACAGCTACCTTGCCAACTACCACGGCGTCCGGGATTATATGAAAAACATTGTGCTCTCCGCCCGGGAAAAGGGCTACACCCAGACCCTGTACGGCAGACGCCGGTATATCCCGGAGCTTTCCAGCACCAACTTCAACATCCGCCAGGGGGCGGAACGGATCGCGCTGAATACCCCCATCCAGGGCACTGCCGCGGACCTCATCAAGCTGGCTATGGTACGGGTGGAGAAAGCCTTGAATGAAGCCTTCCCCCAGGCCCAGCTTCTGCTGCAGGTCCATGACGAGCTGATTGTGGAATGTCCGGAGGACCAGGCCCGGGAGGTTGCGGCATTGGTCAGCCGGGAGATGGAACAGGTTGCCCGGCTGAAGGTGCCCCTGATTGCGGAAGCAAAATTCGGAAAGAGCTGGTACGCGGCAAAATGATTGAATATTTCCCCATGAACGAATCCCATGTTTCCTCCGTCGCCCAGCTGGAAAAGCTGTGCTTTTCCGACCCCTGGAGTGAAAGAAGCATTGCATCGGAACTCGCAAATCCCCTGTCCTGCTGGCTGGTCGCCATGGATGGAGATCAGCTTGCCGGTTATGTGGGCTCTCAGACGGTACTGGGAGAATCCGACATGATGAACATCGCCGTCTCCCCGGACTACCGGCGCAGAGGCATTGCCCAGAGCCTTGTGGAAGCCCTGGTGGCCTCCCTGAAAGCCCTTGACAGCCACTGCCTGACCCTGGAGGTCCGGGACTCCAACGAGCCGGCCATCGCCCTGTATGAAAAGCTGGGCTTTTCCCAGGTGGGGCTGCGCAAAGGCTACTACCGGAATCCAAAAGAGGACGCCCGGATTCTTCGAAAGGAGTGGACACTATGAATATTCTGGCTGTGGAATCCTCCTGCGACGAAACCGCCGTAGCCATCGTCCGGGACGGACGGGAGGTGCTGACGGACTGCATTGCCTCCCAGGTGGATCTGCACCGGCTCTACGGCGGGGTGGTGCCGGAGATTGCCTCCCGGAAGCACATTGAGGCCATTTATGCCCTGGCGGACCAGGCACTGACGGAAGCCGGACTGACACGGTCCCAGCTCGATGCCGTAGCGGTGACCTACGCCCCGGGCCTCATCGGTGCCGTGCTGGTGGGTGTAAACTTCGCCAAGGCAGCGGCCTATGCCCTGGGCAAGCCCCTGATCCCGGTACACCACATCCGGGGCCACATCGCGGCCAACTATCTGGCCTATCCGGAGCTGGAGCCCCCCTTCCTGTGCCTGGTGGTCTCCGGCGGGCACACCATGATTGTAAACGTTAAGGACTACACGGAAATGGAAATTCTGGGCACCTCCCTGGACGATGCGGCGGGAGAATGCTTTGACAAGGTGGCCCGGGTGCTGGGTATGCCCTACCCCGGCGGCGCTGCCCTGGACCGGATGGCCGCCTCCGGCGACGAGACCCACTATAGCTTGCCCCGGAGCAAGCCCGGAGAGAACCCCTACAATATGAGCTTCTCCGGCCTGAAGACTGCCGCGCTGAACCTGATTCACCACGCGGAGCAGATTGGCGAGGAGCTGAACATCCCCGACCTGTGCGCAAGCTTTTCCGCCGCCGTGTCCGACACCCTGGTTCCCAGGGTGGTCATGGCCCTGGAGGAAACCGGCTGCCGGAAAATCGCCGTGGCCGGCGGCGTGGCCGCCAACTCCCGGATCCGCCGGGATATTCTGGCCGCCGCCCAAAGGCTGGGGGCCCAGGTGTATATGCCCCCCTTGACGCTCTGCGGAGACAACGGCGCCATGATCGGGGCTCAGGCCTACTACGAATATCTGGCCGGAAATACCGCCGATATGCACCTGAACGCCTACGCCACCAAGTCCATTCTGGGTGAGGCGCTGTAATCATGCTGAAAATTGTCCGTAACATGGGACAGCTCCCCTTTTCCGACCTGATGAGGGTTTATGCGGAGGAGAACCTTGCCCTGGGGCGCAGGCGCTGGCCCCGGGAGCCTCAGCCAAGGCAGCTGGCCCTGGCAGAGGAGGACTTCCGGGAATATCTGGAAACGGTCTTCTTCCGCCAGGAGGGCGCCCTGTATGCCCTGTGGCTGCGGGAGGACCGCTGTGTCAGCGCCCTGCGGCTGGAGCCCTACCGGGACGGCCTGCTGCTGGAAGCCCTGGCCACCGCCCCAGGGGAGCGCCGGAAGGGCTATGCCGGGGCCCTGATCCGGGCTGTCCAGGAAATGCTCCTTTCCCAGGGCCCGGTCCGGCTCTACGCCCATGTGGCAAAGCACAACACCCCTTCCCTGCGGACCCACAGTGCCTGCGGCTTTCAAAAAATCCAGGACAGCGCCGTCTACATTGACGGCTCCGCCGACTCCCGCTCCGTGACCCTGCTGTTTGAGTATCCAAAAAACATTTCGAATTTTGGAAAATAGTTCTTGACATTTTGGTACAAACGTTGTATCATATCAAAGCTGGCTCTGACAGGCAGCACGAAGCGAGTAACGCAGATGGAGAAGTCGCGTAGCTGGCCGAGCGCGCACGATTGGAAATCGTGTATACCCCAAAAGGGTATCGAGGGTTCAAATCCCTCCTTCTCCGCCAAAAATCCCCGGTATTCGAAAGAATACCGGGGGCTATTTTTATGTTTTAGAGCAATAACGTCAAATTTCCCACGGCAGAGGAACTGCCGATCACTTTTCACAGCGCTTAAGCCCTCGAAACTAGACCGGAACTGCTCTACTGGGATACGGGGACAATTCCGTGCAGTATTCCGTATGATGGCATGGATTCTTGTTTAAGCGCTTATGGAATCAGTTGGAAAAGGAAATATTCACATTTCTTTTTTTCCATGTAATAATCTGCCCTGGCAATACATTTGTACCGATCAGATCCCAGTTCTTTCTGCGTAGTTACAACATAATCAACCCGCCCCTCCTGAATATACGCATCCTGCATTTCCACCATTTCATCCAGCTCAATATTCAGTTCACAGAAGAATTTACAGTTCGGAATGATCCCTGTTGTTGTATAAAATCCTCCATCAAGGAATCCGTAATTCAGCAATGTCGCATCTTCCTTCTGAGAGATGATCTCGGCAAACTGATACTGTGGAAGATCTGATTTGTTGTAGTGAAGCATGTATGTATTATTGCACATAAAAAAGGTGAAAATGAGACTCCCTGTGCAAACCATCCATGGGACAAATCTACAGAAAATAGGATGCGTACTTGCCGTTCTGTATCCCGCAAAAAAAAGATACCGCAGTATTTTATAAACCGACAGAATGCCTACTGGCACAAATGAACTGAAAACAAAAGCATAATAGCGGTAATGACGTCCCCCACCATACACCAGCAGAAAGGTAAAAAATCCCATAAGCAAATAAGCGAATAAGTCTGTCTTGTCTTTGCACTTTGCCAGATCCAGCAGACCTATTCCAAGCACTGCTGCGGGTAATGGGCTTTGAAATAATATGTTTCTTATTCCAGCCCCAAAATTGAAAGGAAGTGCCAAAAGAAGTGGTTTACCATATCCGGTAGAGTATAAAAACAGATTGTTGTGGAAATATACCGTCCACAAATCAGAAAGTGCATGATTTATCCCAAAATAGAGTAGGATTGGAATGGTTGTTGTGCAAACGCCAGCTCCAATCCAGAATGCTGCGTATATCAGCTTTTTTGTATCTCGGTTCCGTATTAACTGCCAGGCGATAACAAAAAACCATCCAATGTAGCACCCCAACAGGGAATATTTAATCCAAAGGACAAAGGCGGAAGTTACCCCAACCGCAAAATATTCCTGCCAGGTTGGAAGCTTCCCTTTTTTGATTGATCTGGCCGCCAGATAAATCGCATACGAAAGGAAGGGAAGGCAAAGCTCTTCTGCGCTGTCTCCGTAATAAAAGCTTTTTGAGCTGTACACTACTGCGGCAAGAATGGGTACAAGCAAAACACTGGCTGACTGATGATATGTCTTCATCAGCTTATAGCCATAGAACAGGAAAACTGCCGCTGCAAGAATTTCAAGGAAATAGGCCCCTATGAATGTTGTTTCAGAGACCATAGCTGCCAACGCATGGAGCATGTACAGCAGTGGGCCTTTCTGTTCATACAAATCCCGATATGGAACTACACCCCGGAGCATGGATTTCCCCACGGTCATAAAGCAGTTGGAATCCACCCAATCATTAAGTGGGTAAATAGGAGAGGATTTTGAACAAATGGTAATGGCAGCAACCGCTGTAATCAGAATAACAACGAGTTGCTTATGTGTTACAATTGACTCTTGTTTTTTCATTTCCATCCTCTTTTCTCACTCTTTGTTGTGTAATTATTTAGGCATACTTCTTATGAGAAACACAGAAAATCATGCTCTTCCTCAAACTATTTCCAGCCAATTTACCAGCCTGTGCACTTTATCCAATTGTTCACTTACATTTCTGGAATTGCAGAATGTTTTCATTTTCAATAGCGTCCTCCCGCTACCTCAGATGTACAAAGCCTGGATGTGGAAGTCGCCAGATATATCCCGAGGAGGCCAATTCTCACGCCAAGAAATACGGATAGAATGATATTCAAGATACCAGATAATATATTGGGGTTACGCATCTTTTCATACATCCCCAATGTTGTCTGATATGTGAATATCGGAAAATGGCTCCGCTGACATAGGTAAGCAACACCAGGGCCAGCACAACGCTTTCCGAAACCTGATACGATTTTCCCAGCATACCCTTTTCATCAGCCGAGGTCATATCTGGCCGCTTACCTCATCTTGCAAAGACAAATCCACCATTTGCTCTGCATGACGTTTTCCGAAACATCTGTGGTACAGTATTCTGTTTCATGGATGCCGCGATTTCCAAACCGGGGCAAATTCATCCCACTTTTTGACGTAAATTATACCATTTTATGAAACACGCGTCAAGCAATGCATTGATGCATCGAAAAAAACGTTATTGCGGCCGGGGAACGGCGCGCAATAACGTTTTTTCTATAAGGGGTTATTCTGCCTTCTCGATGGCATCCAGCACACCGGACAGGAGCTCCGTGTTCACGGACTCCATCTGGCCGTTGTCGTAGGCCTCGGCAACCTTGGGATCAATGGGAAGCCTTGCCAGCACCGGCAGGCCCAGTTTTTCGGCAACCCGGTCCAGGTGGCTTTCTCCAAAGACATTGATTTTCTTACCGCAGTCCGGGCATTCCAGATAGGCGTAGTTTTCCACAAAGCCCAGCACGGGAATGTGCATCATCTCGGCCATCCGGACGGCCTTGGTCACAATCATGGACACCAGATCCTGGGGGCTGGTGACAATCACAATGCCGTCCACCGGCAGGCTCTGGAACACGGTCAGGGGCACATCGCCGGTTCCGGGAGGCATATCCACAAACAGGTAATCCACGTCTTCCCAGATCACGTCGGTCCAGAACTGTTTCACCGCCCCGGCGATGACGGGGCCCCGCCACACAACGGGATCACCGGGGTTGTCCAGCAGCAGGTTGATGGACATCACCTGGATGCCGGTTCTGGACAGGGCGGGATAGAGGCCGTCTTCATTGGCGCCCTGGCACTCGTTGACACCAAAGGCAGTGGGGGCGGAGGGGCCGGTGATGTCCGCGTCCAGAACGCCCACACGCTTGCCCTTCCGGGCCATGGCTACGGCCAGCATGGAGGTGACGGTGGACTTGCCCACGCCGCCCTTGCCGGACACAACGGCAATGACCTTTTTGACGCTGGCTCTGGGGTTCAGCTGGGCCAGCAGGCTTTCTGCCTTGCGGTCGCCGCAGTCGGAGCTGCAGCTGGAACAATTTCCGTTACAGGAACTCATTTGATTCTCTCCTTAAACGCGCAATAGGCGCTTTTTATTTCAATGGTTATTATAATGCCCCGCACCGGGACTGTCAATGCTCTTTCCGGTTTTCCGGCGGTGCAGCAAGTCAGCTTTGGGCCTGCTCCCACTGCTCCATAAGCTCCAGAAGCACTTCCTCCGCCTGCTCCTTCTCCCCCAGCAGCCGGGTCAGCTCCTGATAGTCCGCGGCAGCGGCTTCGATTTTGCCGTCCAGCTCAGAAATCAGCCCTTCCTGCTTTTCGATCTCCCGCTCCAGGCGGCGGACCAGCTTTTCCCCGTCCTTGGTTCCCGTCCGGGGCCGCTCCTTTTTGACCTTGGGCTCCGATTTCGGCAGGGTCCTGGCCTGGGCCTCGTGGTCCAGAATGGATCGGTATTTCTGATACCCGCAGGGGAAATCCCGAATGGCGCCGTTTTCCAGCAGCCAGATCCGCTCGGCAAACTTTTCAATGAAATACCGGTCGTGGGAGACGAAGAGCAGCACCCCCTCAAACTCCTCAATGGCGGCCTCCACCCATTCCCGGGAGGCAATGTCCAGGTGGTTGGTGGGCTCGTCCAGGATCAGAAGGTTAATCTTTTCATCCATCAGCATACACAGCCGCAGTCTGGATTGCTCGCCGCCGGAGAGGGTGCCCACGGTTTTGAACACATCCTCCCCCTGGAACAGGAAGGCCCCCAGCCGGTCCCGGGCCATTTGGGGCGTCAGGTTCTTTTCGTAGAGCATGGTGTCGTACAGGCTCCGCTCCGGATGGTCAAAGCGGATGATCTGGGGCAGGTAGCCCCACTTGACGGTGGGCCCGAACTGGATCCTGCCGCCGCAGTCCTCCTCCCCCAGCAGGCACTTGAGGAAGGTGGACTTTCCGGTGCCGTTGTCACCCAGAAGGGCAATGCGCTCGCCGCCCTCCACGTTGAGGTTCACATCGGAAAACAGCACCCGGTCCCCATAGGACTTGGACACATTTTTCATTTTGAAGACTACGTCGCCGGAAAAATCCTTTTCCCCAAAGGAGGCCTTCATGGTTTTTTCCGTTTTGGGCCGCTTGGTTTTCTGAATCCGCTCCATCCGGTGCTGAATGGACATGGCCCGGCGGTAGAGGGTCCGGTTGTTGATGCCCCAGCCCTTCATCCGCTCCACGGTATAGCCCAGCTGCTTGAGCTTGGCCTGCTCCTGCTCGTACTGCTTCAGCTGCAAATCAAACCGGGCCTGCTTTTCTTCCATGTAGAAGGAATAGTTGCCGGTGTAGAATTCCGCGTGACCGTCGGTGATCTCGATGACCCGCTGGGCCACCTGATCGATGAAATACCGGTCGTGGGAGATGATCAGCACCGTGCCCTTAAAGCTCTTGATGTAGCTCTCCAGCCACTCCACACTGTTCAGATCCAGGTGGTTGGTGGGCTCGTCCAGCAGCAGAATGTCCGTCTTTTCCAGCAGAAGCCGGGCAAGATTGATCCGGGTCTTTTCGCCGCCGGACAGGCTGTCGAATTCCTGGGGCCGCTGGGCAGCTGTGATGCCCAGACCGTTGCAGATCTTGTCCACATCCACGTCCATCTCGTAGCCGCCGCCGGACTGGAAGCGGTTCACCAGGGCATCGTATTCCCGGAGCTGCTCGGCCGTGGCCCCCTGGGTCATGGCCTGCTCCAGGGCCTCCATCTTCCGTTTTGCGGAGGTCAGCTCCGTAAAAGCGGAGCGCAGCACATCCTCCACGGTGTACCCCGCCGGGAAATGGGGAATCTGAGAGATGAGACCCAGTTTTTTATTGGGGTTGACGTAGACCTCCCCGCCGTCATAGTCCATTTCGCCGGTGAGGATTTTGAAAAGGGTGGTTTTGCCGCAGCCGTTGCGGCCCAGAATGGCCACCCGCTCCCCTTCCTGAATGTCAAAGGACAGGTCCTCCAGCAGGTTTTCTCCGATGACAAAGAATTTATTTACGTTTTTTACGGATATATCAACCATTTTCTTTCCTTTACAGCTCTGACAAAATGGCCCAGAGCTCTTCTTTCGAGTATAGTAAATTCACTGCCTGCAGCAGTGCGTTGCTGCTCATGTGTTCCGGAAGGTCCAGCTTTTTTTGCAGGCACCGCCGTTTTTCACTGCTGCCCGCTCCCCCGGAAAGGCCAAGCTCCATAAAGTCCTGCTTTGTGATTGGGGCTTCGGCCTTCGCTGTTTCTCCGTCTATGGTGGCACCGGCGGCCCGGAGCGCGGACAGGATCACCTCCCTGGTCATACCCTCCACCCCCAGCTTGCCCTCCTTCCCCGGGGCGGACTTTCGCTTTTCCTTGCCGGGAATATCGGGGATGTAGGCGTGCTTCAGATATTTGCCGGGAATGGCGCTTTTGATATGGTTGCGGATCACAAAGCCCGCCCCATCGGAATCCGTAAAGACGATGAGCCCCCGCTTTTCCGCCACCCGGCGCAGAAGGGCCAGCTGCCTTTTGTCTTTGAAAATGCCAAAGCCGGAGGTTTCCAGAATGGGGGCATCCACAATCTGCCGCAGGGTATTGCTGTCATAGCGGCCCTCTACCAGAATGGCCTCTTGGATTTTAACCATTGGCCGCCTCCCGTGCCAGGTCCAGAATCAGCAATTCCAGAAGCCGCTGGCTGTCGTCATAGGAGGTTTTCAGCTTGTAGTCTGTTTCCAGAATCAGGCAGGCCGCCTTTTTGCAGAAGGGGGCGGAAAACCGCCGGGCCGCCTCCATGGTTTTCCGGGCCGGGTAGTCCGGCAGGCCGCAGAGCTTTTGCAAATCCGTGCTGTTCCTGCCATTGTCCAGCAGGGTCCGGGCGGTGCCCAGCCGGCGGAAGTGGGCGCCGATGGCACCCAAAATCTGGATGGGCTCCTGCTGCATTTTAAGCAGCTGGCGCAGCTTCAGAAGGGCCTCGTCATACCGTCCGGCGCTCATCAGATCTGTCATCTGGAACACAACCGCGTCCAGCACCGGCTCCGTCACCGCGTCAATGTCTGCCTTACAGATGGCATCCGCCCCGGAAAAAGCGGCAATCTTGTCGATTTCTCCCATTAGGGAGGTCATGGTGCCGTCGGTAATCTCAATCAGGTAGGCGCACAGCTCCGGGGAGATTCTCTTGTCCCGGGCGGCGAAATGCCGGGTGATCCAGGCGATCAGATGGTTCTGATCCTGCTTGGGAAATTCCACGATCAGGCCGTGGTGATCGATGGCCTCCCACAGCTT
This sequence comes from Oscillospiraceae bacterium, assembly GCA_017622995.1. GTDB lineage: Bacteria > Bacillota > Clostridia > Oscillospirales > Oscillospiraceae > Faecousia. The sequence continues at coordinate 11,771 of JAGAQA010000008.1, read as the reverse complement.
TTTCATCCGCTTGTCCGGCTTCCAGGATGCCGCGGTATAGGTGAATACCACGGTGCAGTAATCGGGAATGTCCGAAAGGGCGGCGGCCACCCGGTCCCGGTCGTTTTCCGGCAGCTTGAACAGGTCAATGTCCTCCACCTGAATCAGGGTGTGCTCCGCCATCATGGGAAGCCCCTCCACCGCGTCGGCAAAGGCCGGGGCGTCAAAGTTTTCGGTATGGAACCGATGGAAGTTAAAGGATTCCGTCAGCGGGTCCAGGAGCAGCTTTTTCACCTGGCCCAGGTAGTGCTCCAGCAGGAACAGCTCCTCTCCGTAGAACACGTACAGCCGTCCCAAATCCTTATTCCGAATTTCCAGCTTCAGTTTATTGAGTGCATCCTCTTTTGGGGCGGTTCTTGCCACGGTGTTACCTCCTGAAAATGATGGTTCCCTGCTGATCGGTGCGGTAGACGGCGCAGCCTGCTGCCCGCAGCCGGTCCAGGGTCTGGGGGCTGGGGTGGCCGTAGGAATTGTTTGCGCCTACGGAAATCACCGCCGCCCTGGGTGCCGCTGCTTCCAGAAGCTCCGGGCTTGCGGAATTCTTCGAGCCATGGTGCCCCACCACCAGAATGTCCACATGGGGGATCCGGACATTTTCCAGCAGCGCCCGCTCCCCTGCGGCATCCCAGTCGCCGGTAATCAGTATAACACAGTTTTCCGTTTCAAACAAGATTGCCATGCTGTTTTCATGGGCGGAATTGGCCCCATAGTAGGGATAAAACCAAACCGTTCCCGCCCCAAGGGACATAGAAGCGGGCTCCGAAAGGAAGGTCAGGGGCCTGGATGGCGTTTCCAAAGCAAATTCCCCCGCTTCCCCGGGGAGAATCAGGCTCCCGGGCTCCACCCGGGTGAGCAGGTTCCGGACCCCGCCGCTGTGGTCCCTGTCATAATGGGTCAGGGCCAGGGCCTGAACCCTGGAACAGTTCTGGCTCAGCAGCATTTCCGCCGCGGTATCGGCAGCGCCCTCCTCCGACCAGCCGCCGCAGTCCACCACCAGGGTCCGGCCCCTGCTTTGAAGCAGCAGGCACTGACCCTGGCCCACATCCAGCACCGTCAGGCGGCATTCATCCAGTCGGGGCCCCAGAGAAGACAGCACCGTGCACACTGCCAGTCCGGCCAGGGCAAAGGCGAGATACAGGCGCAGCTTTCCCCGTCTTGTCAGCAGCCGTGCCAGCACCAGGAGATAGAGAAACACCAGGAAGGGCACCGTAAACCTGCTTGCCGTGTACAGCGCCGCCAAAGGAAGGCGGCTGAGAGCCCGTGCAAGCCGGAGAATCAGCCGGATGGGCAGGGCCGTCAGGTGCCCAAGCAGCACCCCGGCAGGCAGGCAGAGGCTGCCCAATCCACAGGTCAGCCCCAGACCGTAGAAGCAGACGGATACCAGCGGCAGGCACAGCAGGTTCGCAATGGGCGACACCAGGCTCAGCACGCCAAAGTAGTATACCGCCGCCGGGGTGGACAGGCTCATGGCGCTGAGGGTCACGCTCAGAGATTCCGGGGCCCAGCGCAGCAGCCTGTTTGCGTACAGCCCCGGAAAGCGCTGCCGAAACCGGCGGGACAGCCTGCTTCCAAACAGCAGGATTCCCAGCACACTGAGCACCGAAAGCTGAAAGCCCACTCCCTGCACCCCGAAAGGATTGAGAAACAGCAGCACAAGCACCGCGAAGGACAGCTCCGTCAGGCCGTCATATTCCCGCCGCACAGCGCCGGATACCATCATCAGCCCCGCCATCAGGCAGGCCCGGCACACAGAGGGGGTGAAGCCCACCATGGCGGCAAACAGCGCCAGCACCGGAAGGCCCACAAGCACCGTTAGCCACCGCCGCTTTCTCGTCAGGAACCAGATCCCGGCGCAGAGCACCCCCACATGGAGGCCGGATACCGCCACAATGTGCCGGATGCCGCTGACCGACAGGCTGGTTTTTGTCTCGTAGTCCAGCCCGGAGGTATCCCCCAGCAAAAGAGACTGGGCAAAGGCAGCCGCGTCCTCCGGCGCACAGTTTCGGAGAATTTCCTTCATCCGTCCCGCGAGCCGACCGGGAAAGAACCGGATGGAACCGGCCTCACCGGGCAGGGTCTGGATCTCCCCCTTGGGTGTCACCAGCGCCAGGACCCGATTGCCGGGATGGTAGCTGTCCTCCTTGCTGCCGCCAGGAAGGGTCAGCCGGACCCGGAAGCTGCCTTTCAGAATATTCCCCGGCTCCTGGGAAGCCTCTTTCAAATAAACCAGCACCGGATACTGTTTTCCCTGCCAGTTGAGGCTCCCCGTTGCCTGAAAGCCGTAATCGGAAGAGACCGGCTTTTCCGTCAGCAGGACTTCCCCGGAAACGGTCCGGTCATCCAGCTCATAAAAGGGGGCATAATAGCACCGCTGCAGAACCAGCAGCCAGGAACTTGCCAGCACCGCCCCCAGGAATACCGCCGCCGGAACACGAAGCTTTTGAAACCGCAGGCTCAGCAAAGCCGTCAGCACTAAGGCCGCCCCGGCAAGCCCGCAGAAATACCCGGAATACTCCCACAGAACCCCCGTCAGGGCAAACATGGCCCCGGCAAAGCCCAAGGCCGCAAACGCCAGCCTGCGCATCGCATTCCCCTCCCCCAGTATTTTCTTCCTCTATCATAGCACCAAGGCACGGATCCTTCCATAGGGAATTGGAAATAATTGTCAATTTTTGTCGATTGCGTGGCGGAACAAACCACAGAAACGGGGCCGCGAAAAAAGAATTGCAATTGCATTTGCATTCTGGTAAAATAGGGTCATCTATCGACATTCTGGAGGAATGACCATGGCTCAGAAAAAGAAAAAATGGGGAGATCGGCCGGATGCCGTGTGGCTGAAGGACATTCCCTCCATGAACCGGATTATGCCGGGCATTATGCCCAACCGGGCGGACAACGAAGCCTTTATCAGCGTGGATGTGGATTACGCGCCGCTGAAAGCATATGTTGACAAAAAGAACGGGGACTGTGATCCCGCTGACAAGTACACCTTCTTCCACCTGATCGCCGCCGCCATCGGCAAGGCCTTTGTACTGCGGCCCCGGATGAACCGGTTTGTCTGCAACCGCAGAATGTATCAGCGGGACAAAATCACCATGGGCTTTACCGTGAAGAAGCAATTCAGCGACAAAGCGGAGGAAGCCCTGGCCTTCTTTGAATACGGTGAAAAGGAAACCCTGGACTCCTTCCACGAGAAAATTGTGAAGGTCATCCATTCCACCAAAAGCGATACCCAGGTGGATACCTCCACAGGCGCCATGGATCTTCTGTGCAAGCTGCCCCAGTGGCTGCTGAACCGGATTGTTGACTTTATCCTGTGGCTGGATAAGCGGGGCTGGGTTCCCCAGTCCATCGTGGGTTCCGACCCCAACCACGCCTCCATCTTCCTGTCCAACCTGGGCTCCATCGGTCTGGAGGTGGGCTATCACCATCTGGTGAACTGGGGCACCAATTCCTGCTTTATCGTCATCGGCAAGAAACATATGAAAATGATCCACCACCCCGACGGCACGGAAGAGCTGAAAGAAGTGGTTCCCCTGGGCATTACCCTGGACGAGCGGATCGCCGACGGCTACTACTATTCCGGCACCGTGGCATTGGTCAGAAAACTGCTGGAAAATCCCGAACTGCTGGAAGCCCCCGCCGACACCCCGGTGGAATACACAATCCGGCGCTAAACCATCTTAGGAGTTGTTTCAAAAAATGCTTGTTCCTGTACTGTTGTTCGCATTGGGTCTTGTGCTGCTGATCAAGGGCGGCGACTGGTTTGTTGACGGCGCCACAGGCATCGCCCAGCGGTTCCATGTGCCGGATCTGATCATCGGCGCCACGGTGGTTTCCATCGGCACCACGCTGCCGGAGGTCATGGTTTCCGCCACCTCTGCCCTGACGGGCCACGGCGAGATTGCCTACGGCAACGCCATCGGCTCCATCATCTGCAATACGGCCCTGATTGCCGCCATTACCGTGGCCGTCCGGCCCTGCCCCGTGGATCGGGATTCCCTGAAAACCCCGGTGCTTTTCTTCTTTGTTTCCGCCGCAATTTACTGTCTCAATGCCTACCTCACCGGCTACTTCAGCCGGGTGCTGGGCGTTGTGATGCTGCTGTTGTTTGCCCTCTATATGTATCTGACCATCCGCCAGGGCTTCCGGAACCCCGCTCCTCCAGAGGAAGCAGCAGCCGGGGAACCGGAAAACAGCAAGGGCAACTCCATGGGCAAAGACATCCTTCTGCTGGTGGTAGGCGCCGCCCTGGTTGCGGTGGGCGCGGACCTGCTGGTGGATAACGGAACCCTGATTGCCAAGGCTCTGGGCGTGCCCGAATCCGTCATTGCCCTGACCTTTGTAGCTCTGGGCACCAGCCTGCCGGAGCTGGTCACCGCCATCACCTCCCTTGCCAAGGGCCACGGCGCCCTTTCTCTGGGCAACGTGATCGGCGCCAACATCTTCAATCTGGTTCTGGTATGCGGCGTATCCATGACCCTGGCCCCCTTCCGGATTCCCCAGTCCAGCACCATCAGGGGCATCAACGCCTCTCTGGTTCTGGACATTCCGCTGATGCTGTTCGTCATGGCCTTCCTGACCCTGCCCGCCCTGGCCAAACGGAAGCTCTCCCGGTATCAGGGCGTTGTGCTGCTGATCCTCTACGCTGCCTTCTGTGCCATTCAGTTTACCATGTAAACCCAGTCCGCTCCGCTCATTTGGGCGGAGCGGATTTTTCCATTTCTTTTCTTGACTTTCCGGCCTGAACGAGATATAATACTCAGGCAAACAGAAAACCCCATGGGCCCGTAGCGCAGCTGGGAGCGCATTACATTCGCATTGTAGGGGTCGGGAGTTCGAATCTCCTCGGGTCCACCAAAAAAATGCCACGACTTTTGTCGTGGCATTTTTATTGGGCTTCGGTCCAGCGGAAATGATATTGCAAACCGGTCCGCGGCCGGTTTTGTGACCGAAGGGAATACGCTTGAGTGGAATGCCCCGGTTTGAAGGAAAAGCGGATCGTCTCGGAACGAAAAGGTTCAGAAAATCCGGGGGATTGCCACGGGAGTGTGCGCACTGCCTCGCAATGACAGGATTTATGACAAGCTTAGAGCCGTTCCGGGACAGCGGAACGGCTCTTGTTTTACTTGTACTCCTGGCACAGGAACATGGGCTTGACGGCCACCACCTCGTCGTATTCCTCCTGCTCAACCTGAACGGAGGAATCCAGCTTCTTCAGGTCTTCCTTTACAACAGCCAGCGCTTCTTTAACGCTCTGGGCACGGCCCTCCCGAATGACCCGAATCATGCGGTCCAAAACGATGGGATGGGCATACCTGGCAGGCACCGGGAAATCCTCGGGAATCAGCGACTGCATTGCTTCAATGGAAGAAACCCACTCTGCCTCAATGATCTTCTTATTGTTCCGGGCAGTGGGCAGAACCTGGGTTCCGGAGAACAGGAACGCCACACCAAAGCCCAGCAGAACAAAGTAAAGGCCCGTTTTGTCCCCTTTGATCAGCACGTTGATGCCGTAACCCAGGGCAACAATACCCGCCGCGATAATGGCCAGCGCCACCCAGCGGTAGGCGGGATTGGTGCGCTCATTGACTCTCTTTGCCTTGGCACAGGCGGAAAGCCGGGTGGTTTCCTCCGGGTAGGAATCCAGCAGCCGCCGGGCGCTTTCCAGCGTGTCCCGGCTGGCCTGGGCCTTGGGAGTCAGCTCCTTCAGATACCGGGCTTCCTCCCGGGCCTTTTTTTCCTTCAGACGGCGCTCCGCCTCCACGCTGTGGGTGGGGATATTGGGAAGAAGCTTTGAAACGTGGGCAATCAGCATATCCACGTCGTTTTCGTATTTGAAATTGCACTGCTTGACGGTTCCGTCATCCAGCTCCACCACAAGGTAGGGAATGGAGCCGAAGATGCCTTTGCCCGTAAAACCGCCCTTGCTCATGGCCACCCGCTTGAAGATCCGCTTCACGCAGGACAGGGCCACATAGTAATAGCAATCGATGTAAAAGCTGTTTAAAAACAGGGCCTCGTCACCCACCGCGCAGGGTCCGAAACGCTTGCTGAACTTTTTGTCAACGGAAAGGATGGGCCGTTCCAAAGTCTTGGAGCCCAGCTTTTTTGGCGTAAAAATCATGGGATACCTCGAAAAACAGAATAAGGTGGGGAAGGAGCCTCCCCCACCTTGCAGATTACAGGATTAGTTGCCCAGCGTCTCGTACTGAGGCTTCACATCGCGCTTCTTAATGGAGTACAGGAAGATACCCAGGAACAGAGCGGCAGCAATGATGCCCACAGGATAAGCCAGAGCGGTGTTGTAGCCGTCCTTGTTCAGGAACTGGCCCAGGCACTCGTTGCCCAGCATGAAGTAAGTAATGGAAACAGCGGTCATGAAGGTTGCGGGAGCAGCGGTGATCCAGTAGTTCTTCTTCTCGTAGAACAGGAACATGGAAGCGGCCCACAGAACGATCATAGCCAGAGTCTGGTTGGTCCAGCTGAAGTAACGCCAAATGATATTGTAGTCGATCTTGCCCAGAGCGTTGCCGATGCCCAGAACGGCACCGATGCCCAGAACGGGGATGCAGAGCAGCAGCCGGTTCTTCCAAGACTTCTGATCCAGGTGCAGCCAGTCAGCCAGCACCAGACGGGCGGAACGGAAAGCGGTATCGCCGGAGGTGATGGGGCAGGCAATAACGCCCAGCATGGCCAGCGCGATGCCCAGGCCGCCCATGGTCTTGGAGCAGATGTCGTAAACAGCGGTGGGGCCGCCGGCACCCAGCTCAAGCAGCTCCTTGCCGGTGTAGATGGAGCAGCCGGCAGCAGCCCAGATCAGGGCGATGATGCCTTCGGAAATCATGGCGCCGTAGAACACCATGTGGCCCTGCTTCTCGCTCTTCAGGCAGCGGGCCATCAGAGGGCTCTGAGTGGCATGGAAGCCGGAGATTGCGCCGCAGGCAACGGTGATGAACATGAAGCTCCAGATGGGGGTGCCCTGAGGATGAATGTTGCTCAGGTTGTTCCAGATCTCGGGGATCTGGTAGCCCTTGGTGAAGATACCCATTGCAACGCCCACAGCCATGATGATCAGGCAGATGCCGAAGACGGGGTAGATCTTACCGATGATCTTGTCAATAGACAGGAAGGTTGCGATGAAGTAGTAGACCAGGATGAGAATCAGCCAGAACATCTTGTTGGACAGCAGGCCAGCAGCACCGTTGTTCTTGCACAGCAGCTGCAGCAGGCCGGCGGGGCCAACCGCGAAGACAGTACCGACCATGACCAGCAGGACCACGGAGAAGACACGCATCACGTTCTTCATGGCGCCGCCCAGGTAGATGCCGGAAATCTCGGAGATGGACACGCCATCGTTACGAGCGGACAGCATACCGGAGAAATAGTCGTGAACACCGCCGGCGAAAATGGTACCAAAGGTGATCCACAGGAATACCATGGGGCCCCACAGAGCGCCGCTCAAAGCGCCGAAGATGGGGCCAAGGCCCGCGATATTCAGCAGCTGGATCATGAACAGCTTCCACTGAGGCAGAACCACATAGTCCACGCCGTCGTTGATCCGAACAGCGGGGGTCTCGCGGTCGTCGGGACCGAAGGTATTCTCTACGACCTTGCCGTAGAGGAAGTAACCCAGGATCAGGATAACCAGGCAGAGCAAAAAGCTAAACATTTGTACTCCTCCTACACATATAGAAAAGTTTTACGAAGCGGTAAGCCGCTTTTCGCATGGTGCCATTATCCTCCTATTGACGGCGAAAATCAACAGGCATTCTACACAAATAAGCAGCGGTTAATTTTGCATTATTCACAAATCATCCATTATTTGTTCATAGTTTTCCGCTGTTTTTGGAAGTTTTCTCTGCTTTTCCTTCTAAAAAATTCTGCAAAAAAGTTGGTGAAATCTGCAAAAAGCCTTGCCGGATTGTTTTTACCATGCGGACATTCCACAGTTGTCCTTCCACAGCAGGCAGATATTCCTGAAAGGCGGACAAAAGCACCGGTGCCAGCGTGTCGTGGGAGGCAAGGCTTGGCAGCACCGGTGCGGGATTGGATTCTCTAAACCGTTTCAACCTTTATGGTGTTGGTATTGCCGGTCTGGCCGTTGATGGGGCCGCCGGTGAGCACCACGCTGTCTCCGCTCTGAAGGCTCAGGTATTTCTTTGCATTGTACATGCCGTGGTAGAACATCACATCCATGGAGTTGTACTCGTCCGCCAGCACAGGGGTAACGCCCCAGCTGAGGTTCAGCTTTCTCCAGACCTTGGGATCGGTGGTCATGCCCAGAATATCGGTGGGGCAGCGGAACCGGCTGACCATCCGGGCAGTCTTGCCGGAGACGGAGCACACAACGATGGCCTTGGCGTCCACATCAATGGCCATGGCGCAGGTGGCGTGGGAAATGGCGTCCAGATTATTCTGAATGCGGAAGCTGGCCTTGTAGAACCGGTCACGGTAGCTGGTGTGCTGCTCGGTATACTCGGCGATCTGGGCCATGGTGGCCACCGCCTCCACAGGGTACTTACCGGCAGCGGACTCGCCGGAGAGCATGATGGCGGAGGTGCCGTCATACACGGCGTTGGCCACGTCGGAAATCTCCGCGCGGGTGGGCCGGGGATTCTGAATCATGGATTCCAGCATCTCGGTAGCGGTAATGACCCGCTTGCCCAGCAGGCGGCACTTGTGAATCAGCCGCTTCTGGATGGCGGGCAGCTCCACAAAGGGGATTTCCACACCCAGGTCGCCTCTGGCCACCATGATGCCCTCGCAGGCCTCACAAATTCTCTCAATATTGTCCACACCGGACTGGTTCTCGATCTTGGCGATGATCTCGATGCCCTCGCCGCCGTTTTCATTCAGGAAGTTCCGCATATCCAGCACGTCCTGCTTGGTGGACACAAAGGAAGCGGCCACAAAGTCCACATCGTTTTGGATGCCCCACAGCAGATCCTTCTTATCCGCCTCGGACAGGAAGGGACCGGACATCACCTTATTGGGGAAGGACATGCTCTTGCGGTTGCTGAGGTCCCCGCCTACCAGGCATACGCAGTTGGCGTTGCTGCCCTTCAGCTCCTCCACCTCAAAAACCACCAGGCCGTTGTTGACCAGCACCCGGTCGCCTACGGACAGATCCTGAACCAGGCCCTTGTAATTGACGGAGACCCTGGTCTCGTCGCCCTCCACCTCATCCACGGTGAAGGTAAATTTGTCACCGGCGTTTACATGGACCTTGCCGTTTTTGAAGGTGCGGATCCGGTACTCGGGGCCCTTGGTATCCAGCAGGACGGCAATGGGCAGATCCAGCTCCTGACGGACCTTTTTGATGAGGTCAATCTTCTTCTGCTGCTCCTCATGGGTGCCGTGGGAAAAATTCAGCCGGGCCACATTCATACCGGCCAGGCACATTTTTTTCAGAGTCTCCTCGTTCTCGGAGGCGGGGCCAATGGTGCAGATAATCTTGGTTTTCCGCATAAACATCTCTCACTTTCCATAGATTTTCGAATACCACAGCATTATAGCATATTCTGATTTTTGATGCAATACACATCGGAATAAATACAAAACCATTGATTTTATGCAGGCATAAGGAAATACCTATGGATCTCATCTGGATTTTTTCGACGCAATCTGCTATAATAATCCAATCATACCTTTGGAGGTAGATTATGCCCATTCGGATTCCCAACGATCTGCCCGCGGCGGATGTGCTGCAGCAGGAAAACATCTTTGTTATGAATCAGAACCGGGCCGGTTCCCAGGATATCCGGCCTTTGGAAATTGTGCTTTTAAACCTGATGCCCACCAAGGTGGTGACGGAAACCCAGCTGAGCAGGCTCCTGGGCAATACCCCCTTGCAGGTGAATCTGTCTCTCATGCACACCACCTCCCACCAGTCCAAAAACACCCCCCAGGACCACCTGCTGTCCTTCTACAAGGATTTTGATGAGCTGAAGCACCGGAAGTTTGACGGCATGGTCATTACCGGCGCACCTGTGGAGCAGCTGCCCTTTGAAGAGGTGGACTACTGGCAGGAGCTGTGCCAGATTATGGAGTGGAGCAAAACCAACGTCCACTCTACCCTGCACATCTGCTGGGGCGCCCAGGCGGGGCTTTACTACCACTACGGCATTCCCAAATACGATCTGGACAAAAAGCTCTTCGGCGTATTCCCCCACCACGCGGACTACAAGCGCTCCATTCTGCTGCGGGGCTTTGACGATACCTTCTACGCCCCCCACTCCCGGCACACCACCGTTCTGCGGGCGGATATTGAAAAATGCCCGGAGCTGCGGATTCTGGCCTCCTCCCAGGAAGCCGGGGTGTATGCCGTAATGACCAAGCACGGCAAGCAGATTTTCGTCATGGGCCACGGGGAATACGACCCGGACACCCTGGATCGGGAATACCGGCGGGACAAGGCCCTGGGCCTGCCCATTTCGGTGCCTGCCCACTACTATCCGGATGACGACGACACCCGGGAGCCCCTGGTCACCTGGCGGGGCCACGCCAACCTGCTGTTTTCCAACTGGCTGAACTACTTCGTCTACCAGACCACGCCTTACGACATTATGACGGTGGGCAGCGCCGCCACCTATGAAAAGGGGGAATAAAGGCGGCCCCCGGAGCCAGCTGACGGAAGCGGAAATGGACAAAAAGGTGCTTAAGCGAATTGACAATTGACAATTATGGTATCCCTTCGGGATAATTCAAAAAAATGGTTAGGTAAGTACGGGAAATACCCAGAAAACTTCCAGTTTCACAATACTGTTATTCATCCCCGGAGGGGATTCCTCAACTGTCAAATGTCAATTGTCAATTGTCAACTGAAAAAGCTCCCGCCGGGTGGCAGGAGCTTTTGTCTTATTTCTTTACAACCGCGTCTACGGTCTTTGCCAGGATGCCGCCCAGGATGCCGCAGGCGGCGGCTTCCGCCAGGCCCTGGACCCCTACCAGCAGCACCACAAACATAAAGGGATTTGCCGCGCCCAGCTTTGTTACCAGGCCCTGAACAAAATCGCACCGGTAGAACACCAGCACAATGTAGCTCATAAAGAACAGGGTGTTCAGCAGCGGCGCGCTGACGGCGCCCACAAAATAGCTCCAGGTGCCCTTGTGATCCGCCTTGGCGCAGAGCTTATATACATAGCCGCAGCAAAGGCCCATGAGCATCCGCATTCCCACGCACAGAATCACCGTGTGCAGGGGGCTGATGGAGAAGAAGGTGCCCGTCATCACCGACCGGCCGGAAATGGCATCGGTAAGGCTGAGGATGCCGAAAATGCCGCCCATGATCATGCCCTCCAGGGGGCCGCAGAGAATGGCGCCCATGGCAATGGGTAGGGTCAGAAAGCTCATGTTGAGGGGTCCTACCGGCACGGCTCCCAGGCCGATTGCCCGCATGACCAGCTCAATGGCAATGAGCAGCGCCAGCTTGGTCAGACGTCTGACATGGTTGGATGTGGTTTTCATATGCAATTCCTCCTGCTGCCGTTCTATATAATGCGTACTGAATAACGCAAAAAGTCTTGAAAGCCAAGGCTTTCCGGAAATCTTTGCGTTATTCGGGTGCAAAGATTTTGCGGCTTTGGCCGCAAAACCCTTGCACCTGCTTTTCCTGCATGGTTCGCCATGCAGGAAAAGCTACGCATTGATTGCTGTCTGAATTTCAAAAAATGGTTAAAAAGAGCCATTTTTTGAAATTACACACCTTCGGTGTGTGAATAAGCCGCATT
>JAGAQA010000007.1 GCA_017622995.1 Oscillospiraceae bacterium | reverse complement strand
CTTTTCCACAAAAAACTCCGCATTTCCCCGCAATATCCGGTGATACTATGACTGCGGACACAAAACCGCAAAGTAATGGAAAAGGAGAGAAACCACTATGAAGAACAGCAATCAGATCAATGTTCCCCAGGCTCGTGAAGCAATGGACAAGTTCAAAATGCTTATCTGCCCAGGAGATGGGCGTCAACCTGAAGCAGGGCTACAACGGCGACCTGACCTTCCGGGAATCAGGCGACCTGAGCGGCCAGATGGTCAAAGAAGGTGTGTCCCATGCGAACAGCGTGAGCAAGAAACAGCCGCATTTTGCCGGGACATACGCAGACGGTCAGGTACATAGCCGCAATAATGGCCTAACCGCTTCTGTAATGATACTCCCTCAGGGTCAACCGCCGCAAATCTAGCATTATTCCTATTGATATTTACTCAATATTATGCTATACTGTTCCCATGAAGGAGTGATGATGATGCCCAGTATCCGTCCAATTTCTGACTTGAGAAACAGCGCAAATGACATTTCGGACTTTTGCCGTCAAACAAGAGAGCCGGTCTTTATCACCAGAAACGGCTCAGGTGACATGGTCGTTCTGAATATTGACGAATACGAACGCCAGATGGCTCTCATTGATCTATATGGAAAGCTTGCAGTTGCCGAGGAGGAGATCTCTTCCGGCGCAACGGGAGAAGATTTTTTGTCAATTGCAAGCGATCTGCGGGAGCGTATCCATGGAACAATATGAAATCCGCATCTTTCCAACAGCAAAGCAGGATCTGCTCGATGTGATTGATTACCTCAACACACTCTCTCGGGATTCTGCTCTAAAATGCTACGACCGCCTTGTAAGCGAAATTGCCAGTCTTTCCACCATGCCGGAGCGTTGCCCTCGTCCGAGGGACTTGGCGTTGGCAGCAAAGGGGTATCGGTATTTGGTTGTGGGGAATTATCTGCTTTTCTATGTTGTTGCCGGAAATACTGTGCAGATTCGCAGAATTCTGTATGCTCGACGAGATTATAAGAAGCTCCTGTAGAGCTTCCATTCAACCATCCGCGTTTTTACGGGCGTATTGTTTCATACCGCCGGACCCGTTGCAGGCCGCCGCTGGTTTCGACCCTTACTCCGGAAAAGCATATAAGTAAATCCCTCTCGGTTCATTTGAATTGAGAGGGATTGTCATGTTATCGGGAAAGGCGCGTCCAGGCTCTGCCGGCTTTGGGATTTCCATTATTCGCAGTAGGCCTGCTTTACCATGGCCCAAATGTTACGGATCAGGTTCTTTTTCCTTCATTTTCCCACATAATCGAATAACTCCGTTGTTATTTGTCCCAAGCGAGAAAAGAGCATAGCTTGGTATAATATTCAGAGCGCATCATAGCATGAACAGGCAGATTATCCAAGAGCATTTCCATCCATCTCCACCTTTTCCACAAAAAACTCCGCATTTCCCCGCAATATCCGGTAATACTATGACTGCGGACACAAAACCGCAAAGTAATGAAAAAGGAGAGAAACCACTATGAAGAACAGCAATCAGATCAATGTTCCCCAGGCTCGTGAAGCAATGGACAAGTTCAAAATGCTTATCTGCCCAGGAGATGGGCGTCAACCTGAAGCAGGGCTACAACGGCGACCTGACCTCCCGGGAATCAGGCGACCTGGGCGGCCAGATGGTCAAAGAAGGTGTGTCCCATGCGAACAGCGCGTTATGCAAGAAACAGCCGGGTAGCTGTTGGACATCAGGTAAACGTGTGCTACATAGCGGAGCTCACGGTTTAGAAAGGCCCCGGCGGGTGTGTTGCCTGCCGGGGCTGTGGTTTGCTGTATTCTATCTCCCAGCAACATACTTCTGCCTGCTGGATGTGGGTTTTCCCGGGATCGTCATTTTTAGCTTTCCCTCATCCAGCAGCGGGCGCAAATTACCGGACGCAAAGCTTTTCAGATCTCTATATCCGCAGTATTCCGCAATTTCCTTTTTGCTCCCGGGCTCCTTTTAGAACGTAACTGTTTTTCACATGGGATCGGCCCAGGCGGCAATGGCCGCGCCGATGAGACAGGCATTTTCTGCATGGACGATTTCATAGGAAAGCTGGGGAAGCAGGTTGTCCAGCTCCTGATGGAAAGCCTCCCGGAAGCCGGTGAGGCGCCAGTATTGGGAGCCCTCCACCGCAACCCGCACCGAGGAATTTTTCCCGGCAGCCCGGAGCATGGGGCCTGCGCACAGAACCGCGGCGATCTTTGCCGCCCGCTGGATGGCGATGGCGGCGATTTTCGCCGCAGGGGTTCCGGGGCAATCCCTCAGCAGGCGGCTGACGGAGCCCAGATCCGCCGGGGGACACTGCTCCAGAAGTCCTTCCCTTTTGGCGGCGTGCCAGGCGGCGGCGATCACATCTCCCAGGTACCCTCCGGAGCACTGTTTCTCTGCCGGAGCGGCGTCGGGGGTGGCGGAGGCGGCGATGACGGTCTCCTCGAAATCGCTTCTGGGAAAACCGTCGAACTCACCTACCTCGGTGCTGATAATCATGGATTCCGCCTTCAGGTCCGCCGGGACTTTGGGAATCCGCCGGCACGGCTCCGAATAACAGGCATTGATGCCGGTGCCCAGGATCACGCCTACCTGAACATCCCCCGCTCCAAGCATGGCGGCAACGGAGTCGTTCAGCACATGGACACTCCGACAGGATTTTCCCAGGGCGGCACGGAGAGAAGCACCGACGGGCTGTCCCACCGCCTCCGGCACCCGGACTTCCTTACACCAGAAATCCAGAGGCCCGTCCAGAGTCCGGTCCAGGGTCACATTGTAGGAAAAGCAGAAGCCCACCCGCTCATAGCTTCCAAGCCGCTCCACAGACCGGGCCAGGGCGCTATAGAATTCTTCGAAATTCAGCTCCCGGGTGGTGCCGGGCATTACGGTCTGCTCCAGCTCCTCCAAACGGCAGACACCATCCGGGCCAAACACCGCCCGGGCGGTCCGCAGATTGGTGCCGCCGGCATCCAGCACACAGCACGCGGAGCCGGGAGAGGGCCTGGTGCCTCCCTTCAGGTAGGAGGGGATCATCGGAATAGGGCCCTGGCCCCTCAGGCCCCGGTCCATATCCGCCAACAGACGGTTCAGGCATCCGGGCGCGTCCAGACATTCTCCGGCGGCATGATGCCGGTCCATAAATTCGGTGATGGTCATAAGGTTGCCCCCTTTGATCTGTTGTAGAAAAACTCGGAACAATTTGCCTTAGCCGGAAGAGAACTCCCGCTGCAGACGCATACATTTTCCTCAGAACTTTCTTAGCATAGCCCATAGCAAAGAAATTGTCAATGGGGTCCATGAATTGTGATTTTTCACAATTCGCCTTTGACAAAATTGTGATTATCTCCAAAATCGAAAGAGGTATATTGACAGAATGTGTTATTCGTTTTAAAATAAAATCAAATCAATATACAAAATTTTGTACATTGTGTAAGGAGGAAGCGACCATGAGCGAGGTGCTGTATCAAAAGGTCGGAATCACGTTGGATCGTGCAGGTATGCGGGTGGCTTATGACCGCTGCAGCATGCCGGAACCGTAAGCCAACACAATTATGTTGTTAAGCCTCTGGCGGCTACAGCGCCGGACGGTCTAGCATAAACAAAAAGATTGTAGGAGGAACTCTAGAAATGACCCACACGAAAAAGCTAATTTGCCTGATGCTGGCGCTGACCATGGTGATGTCCATAGCAGCATGCGCAAACAGCAAGCCCAATGAGACCACCCCCGCCGAAACCACAGTCCCCGTAACCACAGTCTCCGAAACCACAGTCTCCGAAACCACGGTCGCGCAGCCCTCTCTGGAAGATCAGCTGGATGCCTACTGGGCCGGTCTGGACACCATGATCAAGGAGCAGGCTGGGTATCCCCACGGCTCCGAGGGTATTGGCGCTGTCATTCTGGCAATCAAGGACGGCAAAGTCGTCACTGAAAAGGCCTATGGCTATGCACACTACTACGATGCGGCCGAAGGCTCCGCTTACGAGAACCCTGTATACGAGAAGACTGCCGAACCCCGTATGATGACAGTCGACACCCTGTTTGACCTGGCTTCCGTCACCAAGGTCATGGCTACCACTCAGTCTATCATGCTGCTGGTCGATCAGGGCCTGCTGTCTGTGGATGATACCGTTAACAAGTACTGGCCTGAATTTACGGGTGATGGCAAGGAAAACATCACGGTCGCGCAGTTGCTGACCCACTCCTCCGGCCTGCCCCAGTGGGAAGCCACCTACCTGTACTGCAACACCCATGAGGAACAGATGAAGTACATTGAGAACCTAAAAATCGTTCCCGAGTATGCTACCGATGGCTCCGAGCCCAAGTATTCCGACTTTTCCTTCATGACCCTGGGCTTCCTGGTTGAGAAAATCACCGGCGTGCCCATGGAGGACTATGTCAAAGAAAATGTCTACAAGCCCCTGGGTATGAACTCCACCACCTACTGTCCCCTGGACAATGGCTTTACCAAGGATCAAATCGCCGCTACCTCTCTTGGAAATCCCTATGAGTACCGCATGGTCGATGAGGCCAACTGGGCCGTTGGCTATGACTGCACCAAGGATGCTGACGCCCTGGCTGCCTTCAAAGGCTGGAGAAACTACACCCTGATCGGCGAGGCCAATGACGGCAACTGCGGTATGGGCGGCGGCGGTGTCGCCGGTCACGCCGGCCTGTTTTCCACCGCTTCCGATCTGGCCATCCTGCTGCAGTGCATGCTGAACGGCGGCAAATACACCGACGCGGACGGTGTCGAGAAGCAGTTGTACAGTGCTGAAACTGTAAAGCTGTTCACCACCAAGCACACTACCTATCAGGAACACCACACCGACAAGGACGGCAACCCTGCTCTGTCTGAGGAATTTGGTTACGGCTTCAAACTGGACCAGAGCTGGATGGGCGCTTCCGCTACCGAGAACGTTTTTGGTCACGATGGCTTTACCGGTACCACTGTCTTTGCTGATCCCGACAACGACTATATCTTTGTTTGCCTTACCAATAAGATGCAGTGCGGCTTCCGCAAGTCCACAACCAATGGTGCCGAGGAAGATGTCAGCAACTACTACAACACAAATTCCTGGGTGTCCTGGAACATGAACCAGATCGTAAAGGACTCCCTGGGTATCTGATTTTCCTCACAAACGCAATGCTGCCCCCGGCAGGGCAACCCGCGGGGGGGCGCCTTACGGACAACCGCGTACCCATTATGTTTCTGAATTGTTTCTATTCATTTGCCTGTGTCATTGCGGGCCAGTGCGCACTACTCTGCGCTAAGAGTCGACTTTGCAGGTTGCTCTATGTACAGCGCTGCGGCGCTAGACTGGTGTGGCAATCCCCCGGATTTTTTGCTATATCCCGAACTTTTCACCGCTGAAAATTGCAGCTACCGTCTCCAGCACCCGGGTGCTCCAGATGTTCTAGCATAATGATTGTGATTTTCCACAATTCATTTCAAGTGAAATTGTGATTGTCTCCAAAAATAATTGCAGCACCTTGACAGAATATGTTGCTTGCTGTAGAATAAAAGAAAATCAATATACAAAATTTTGTATATTAAAGAGGAGGCAGGAAATATGAGTGAGGTACTGTATCAAAAGATCGGCATCACGGTGGATCGCCTTGCCCAGGATCTGCTGACCCGAAAAGAGGGCGAACGCATCCTGCCCATTTCGGAATACCAGGAGCGGTTCCAGGTATCCAGGGGCACCATCCAGAACGGCTTCTCATTTCTGAAGGATAGCGGCGCTATCCGGCTGGTCAGCAGGGGGCACCTGGGAACCTTCATTGAGGCCATAGACTACCACCGCCTCCAGGAGTGCTGTTTTAACAAGGAGATGCTGGGCTCCATGCCCCTGCCCTATTCCATCAGCTACCAGGGCATGGCCACCGCTCTGTATCAGGCGCTGTCGCCCTACGCGTTCAACCTGGTCTTTGTCCGCGGCTCCGAGGGCCGTCTGAAGCTTCTCTCCTCGGGGGTGTGCCAGTTCACTGTGTGCAGCCTCCACGCGGCGGAAGAAGCCATCCGCCTGGGCAGCGACATCGAGATCGCCGTGGATCTGGGGCCGGGGACCTACCTGACCCGCCATGTGCTGCTGTTCCGGGATCCGGAGCAAAAGCAAATCTCCGCAGGTATGCGGGTGGCTTATGACCGCAGCTCTCTGGACCACCGGCATCTGACGGAGGAGGTCACTGCCGGGGTTAAGGGTGTGGCCTATGTGGATATGAAAGCCCATCAGATCGTCCGCGCCATCCGGGACGGTAAGATCGACGCCGGTGTGTGGAACCTGGACGACATCCTGGAATCGGGCTATTCGGATCTGAATGTATGCCCCATCCGCAATTCTTCCAGTACCAATGTCTATACCAGCGCGGTGCTGGTAATCCGCCGGGGAGACGAAAATATCCGCCAGCTTCTGCAGCGCCATGTGCGTCCCGATGAGATTGTCAGAATCCAGTGTGCCGTTCGGGAGAAGCGGATACCTGCGGAATATTAACCGGTCAGGCCCCCATAATCCCTTTGTCTTTCCATACCCGCATTAAAGAATAAATTTCAGGAGGAAATTATGCTTAAGCAGAGAATTGAAATTCTGAGGATGGGCGGCGTCATCGCTGAGGATGTCTCCGAATTCATGAACAAGGTCATCGATATGATGGCGTCCGACTATCCGCAGATTGGTATGGACCCCGCCGCCATGTTCACCACCCATCTGGCCATGGCTGTGGAACGGATCAAGAAGAATGAAATTGTGGATGCCCTGGATTCGGAGCTTTTCGAAGAGGTCCAGTGCTGCCCCGAATATCCCATGGCTGTGGAATTCCGGGACAAAATGCTTGCCTTCTGCCCCGTGGCCTTCCCCGAGAGCGAGGCCCAGTTCATCCTTATGCACATCTGCAATATGCTTGCAGGCTGAAATTCAAATGTAATACCGGGTTTTAACGGTTTACAGATACAATCATTTTATTCAGGAGGAGAATTACATGGTTCGTATTGTCGTTGGTGGACAGATCAACAAACAGGAAATCTGTGAATTCACCAAAAAGTTCGTGGGCAGTGCCGCCACTGTAGAAGTCAAGAACGACCTGGATGCCGCAATGGCGATGAAGGCCGGTCAGTATGACTACTACATCGGTGCCTGCAACACCGGCGGCGGCGGAGCGCTGGCTCTGGCCATGGCCCTGCTGGGCGCCCCCCTCTGCCAGACCATCTCCATGCCCGGCAGAATCAGCTCCGATGAAGAGATCATCGCGGCTGTCAAGGCGGGTAAGAAGGCCTTTGGCTTCACCGCCCAGCACGCCGAGCAGGTTCTGCCCGTACTGCTGAAAGCAATTCTGGAAAACTAAGGAAATAAGGAGAGAGAAATCATGGGTATTCTTAAGTATATCGTCGTTATTGCCATCGGCGCGCTGGCTTCCATGCTGGCAAACCGTGGTATTGCCGTGTTTAATGACGGCTTCCGCGCAATCGTTCCCCAGTACTATGACGGCCAGATCTCCCGCAAGGAACTGGGTGCCATGAGCTTTGCCATTAGCTTTGGTCTGGTTATCGGCTTCGGCCTGCCCACCTCCATTGCCGCCACCATCATTCTGATTCACTGCCTGCTGCTGACCACCGACATCATCGGTACCTGGTGCCCCGACAGCAAGCTGGGTCTGATCCTGTCCGGCGTTATCGGCGGTGTTTACGGCCTGCTCCTGCTGGTCGGCCTGGAGTTTGTGGTGACTCTGTTTGGTATGCTGCCCTACAACTTCCTCGGCGATCTGGGCGCTGTATCCACTTACATGACCATCGCCTTCGCCATCTTCCCCGCGGTGGCGGTCGCTTACCAGCACGGCTTCAACAAGGGCGCCATTACCGCGGTTGTCACTGTGGTGGCATGGTTCCTGATCAAGAAGTTCGGTACCTTCCCCATCGGCGACCGCAGCTTCACCCTGAATGCTGACGGTATGGCCATGCTGGTGGGTGTCATCGTGATGCTGCTCTTCGCCGCCCAGGTCAAGGGCGAGGGCGAAGCCAACGCCTCCTTGACCAAAGTCTTTTCCGCCAAGCTGGAGAGAATCCGCAAGAACTGGTTCCTGCTGGCTATTATGGGCGGTCTGATCGCTGCCGGCACCTCCCTGGGAATCGTTGCCGGCGACCCCGCTTCTCTGGCGGCTCTGAGCAACGGCCAGAATGTGGAAGGCGGCATGATTGCCCTGGCCCGTGCCATCGGCTTTGTTCCCCTGGTGTTCACCACTTCCGTTGTTACCGGTGTTTACGCGCCTGCCGGCTGTACCTTCGTCTTCGTTATTGGTATGTTCCTGTTTGGCAATCCTATCGTGGCTTTGCTGCTGGGTGCCGGTGTGATGATTGTGGAACTGCTGCTGATCAATGTCTTCGCGAATGTCATGGATAAGCTGCCCGGTGTCAAGGACATGGGCGAGCACATCCGTACCTCCATGAATAAGGTCATTGAGCTCACCCTGATGGTCGGCGCCGTTGTTGGCGCTGAGAAGACCGCTGCCGCTGTGGGTCTGTCCGGTGTCGGCGCTATGTTCGTCATTGCCTGCGTTCTGCTGAACCGTCGCTCCAAGAAGCCCATTGTGGAGATGGCAATCGGCCCCGTGGCCTGTATCCTCTTCGGCCTGCTGGTCAATGTGCTTCTGATCATTGGCCTGGTGGCTCTGCCTGCCTGATTCTACGCACCATGTAATTTTCCGAAGCGGCTGGGGGATCCGGAAGGATCCCCTTGTTCCCCGATGACTCTGTCATCCAACCAAAGGAGTATCAAATGAACGGCTATACTTTGATGCATGAGCACATTACCATTGATCTGTCCGGCGTAAAAAAGGATACCGACTGTCAGCTGGACTGTTATGAAGAGACTGTAAAGGAGTTCAAAAAGCTCTATGAATACGGCGTCCGCACCATCGTGGACGTAACCAACGACGGCATGGGCCGTAATGTACCCTATGTTTTGAATGTTGAAAAAGAGACCGGAATCCGGATCATTCAGTCCACCGGTTTTTATAAAGAGCCCTTCCTGCCGGAGCGGGTCTACGGCCAGACCATTCGGGAAATGGCCGACTGGATGATCGGCGAGATTAAAACCGGAATAGAGGGCGGCGTGAAGGCCCGGATGATCGGCGAGATCGGCACCAGCAAGAACACCATGACGCCCACGGAGAAGAAGGTCTTCGACGCGGCTGTGCTCGCTGCCCACGAGACCGGAATGCCCATTTACACGCACACCACCCTGGGCACCTACGCCCTGGAGCAGGCGGAGTACTTCAAGGCCACCGGCCTGCCCATGGACCGGATTGTCCTGGGCCACATCGATCTGAGCGGTGACCTGGACTATATCCGCAGAGTCCTGGACTACGGCATTACCGTCGGCTTTGACACCGTGGGCAAAAACAATTATTTCCCCGACGCAAAGCGGGTGGAATACCTGCTGGCATTGGAGGCGGAGGGCCGTCTGGATCAGATCGTCCTGTCGGAAGACCTTACCCGGAAATCCCATCTGAAGTTCAAAGGCGGCATCGGCTACAGCTACCTGTTTGAGACCTTCGTGCCCATGCTGAAGGAGGCCGGTCTGAAGCAGGAGAGCCTGGACAAGATGCTCATTCATAACCCTGCCCGGATTCTGGGCAGCTGATCTGAACATAAGGAGAGGAATTATCATGGTAACCTATCCCCTGAACTCCATCACCGTGGAAGAGGCTATGCAGCTGCAGTTCAAGGTTGTTGACTGCATCACCCGGGAGTTCCCCGGCCACGAAATCCTGACCCGAGGCGATCTGGGTGTGGTTCCCGGTCTGAACAAGCCCGTCACTACCATGAAGGCTGAAAAGGTCATTGCCCGTGTTTTTGACGCGGAGGCCGCCATGCTGGTCCGCGGCGCGGGTACCGATGCCATCGCCGACGCGCTGTATGCCTGTATCAAGGCTGGCCAGACCCTGCTGGTCCATACCAGCCCCATCTATTCCACTACCAAGACCACCATCGACCGCCAGGGCCTGAAGACCGTGGCTGCCGACTTCAACGACCTGGAGGATATCCGCCGCGTCATGGGGGAGCATCCCGAGATCAAGGCCGCTCTGGTTCAGTACACCCGCCAGAGCATGACGGACTCCTACGACATGGAAGCGGTCATCCATACCATCAAGGCTTGCCGGGATATCCCCGTTGTCACCGATGACAACTACGCCGTTATGAAGACCGCCAAGAACGGCTCCCAGTGCGGTGCCGACCTGGCCTGCTTCTCTACCTTCAAGCTGCAGGGCCCCGAGGGCATTGGCTGCATCGTGGGAAAGAAGAAATATATCGACTTTCTGGTCAAGCTGAACTACTCCGGCGGCAGCCAGACCCAGGGACATGAGGCACTGGAGGTCCTGCGGGGCATGGTCTACGCCCCTGTGGCCCTGGCCATTCAGGCCCAGGTCAATGACCGTCTGGTGGAGCGTCTGCTGGGCGGCGAAATCCCGGGCATCAAGGACGCCTTCCTGGCCAACGCCCAGTCCAAGGTTCTGCTGGTGGAATTCCAGGAGCCCATCGCCGAGGCTGTTCTGGTGGAGGCCGAGAAGCTGGGCGCGGCGCCCAACCCCATTGGCGCGGAGTCCCGCTATGAGTTGGTTCCCATGTTCTACCGGGTCTCCGGAACCTTCCGGGCCACCGATCCCACCATTACCAAGCGAATGATTCGCATCAATCCCATGCGCAGCGGTGATGATACGGTCATCCGCATTCTGAAAGAAGCCTTGGAGAAGGTGAAATAATGTTTGTAGAAAGACTGCAAAAAGACAATCCCCAATTTATCGATGCCATGGTTTCCCTCCAGCAGTCCGGTAAGCTCCTGCCGGATTCCTATGCGGTGGATATGGAGCAGTTCCGTGCCAACGCCAAAGCCATCGTGGATTCCGCCAATGCCAAGGGAATCCGGCTTTACTTCATGCTCAAGCAGCTGGGCCGCAATCCGGTGCTGGCCCAGGAGCTGGTGAAGCTGGGCTACGCCGGTGCCGTGGTGGTGGACTTCAAGGAAGCCCAGGTCATGATGCGCCACAACATCCCCATCGGCAATGTGGGACATCTGGTTCAGATCCCCCAGAGCATGATCCGGGATGTGGTGGCATACGGCCCGGAGGTCATTACCGTCTACACCGCGGAAAAGGTCCGGTCCATCAGCCGCGCCGCCGGGGAGCTGGGCAAGGTTCAGAAAATTCTGATCCGGGTCTTTGGCGATGGGGATATGATCTATCCCGGCCAGACCGCCGGCGTACACCTGAAGGATCTGAAGGCGTTCATCCGCGAGGTTCGGGATCTGCCCGGCATTCAGATTGCCGGCATCACCTCCTTCCCCTGCTTCCTGTATGATGAAAAGAAGGAGGATATCGCTCCCACCGCCAATCTGGGGACAGTCCTGAAGGCAAAACAAATCCTCATGGACTGCGGCATCGAGCCGGAGATCATCAATACGCCCTCCACCACCTGCTGCCGAACCCTGGAGCTGATGGCGGAATACGGCTGCAACTGTGGCGAGCCGGGGCACGGCCTCACCGGCACTACCCCATACCATGTGGCCCATGCGCAGCCGGAGCGGAGCTGCATCGCCTATGTCAGTGAGGTCAGCCATAATTTTGACGGTCTGGGCTATTGCTACGGAGGCGGCTACTATCGCCGCAGCCATGTGGAAAACGCTTTGGTGGGCCGCAGCTTCGCCACGCTTCGCCCCATGAAGGTTATCCCACCCAGCCTTGAGGCCATCGATTACCATTTTGGCCTCAGCCAAAGCTGTGCCGTTGGAGAAACCGTCATCATGGCATTCCGTTTTCAGGTATTTGTAACCCGCAGCGACATGGTGCTGATCGAGGGAATTTCCTCCGGCAGCCCGGTAGTCAGCGGTGTCTGGGATTCTTTGGGGAATAAAAAATGAAAAGATTTGTAGTAATTGTATTGGATGGTTTCGGTATGGGCGCCATGGCCGACGCGGCCACAGCCCGTCCCGGTGACGAGGCTGCCTCCACATTGGGCAGCATTCTTGAGGACTACCCCGATCTGGAGCTGCCCACCCTGGAGCGCCTGGGTCTGATGAACGCCTTCGGCCGGGAAAGCCGCCGCATGAAATTCTGCCCCACCGCCAACGCGGGGAAGGCCGAACTGATGCACTGGGGAGCCGACACCTTTATGGGGCACCAGGAAATCATGGGCACCCGGCCCAAGCGCCCCATCGCTCAGCCCTTCCAGATGAAAGTGGACGCGATCAAGGACCACCTGGAGGCCAACGGCCACAAGGTGGTGGTTCGGGAAACCGACGGCCTGCGCTATCTGCTGGTGGATGACTATGTGTGTGTCGGAGACAACATTGACGCGGATTTTGGCATGGCCTACAACTGCACCGCGCCCCTGGACTTCATTTCCTTTGAGAAGGAACTGGAGATCGGCAAGCTGGTTCGGGAAGTGGCCACGGTCAACCGGGTCATCCCCTTTGGCGGCACCGGTAACACCATTGCGGATGTTCTGGCGGCAGAGGAAACCCGGGAGGGGAAATACATCGGCATCCACGCTGTTAAATCCAAGTCCTATCGTCAGGGCTACCAGTGCCTGCACCTGGGCTACGGCGTAGACAAAACGGTTCAGGCCCCCACCATTCTTACCACTGCGGGAATCCCCGTAACCCTGATGGGGAAAGTGGCGGATGTGGTTCAGAACGATGGCGGGAAGAGCGTCTCCTGCGTTCCCACCGCTGAGGTGCTGGATTTGACCATTGAGGAGCTGAAGACCCTGGACTACGGCTTTATCTGCACCAATGTCCAGGAAACGGATCTGGCGGGACATAGTCAGGACTCCACCTGGTATAGCAAGCTGCTGCAAATTGCCGACGAGAAAATTGAGAAGATGCTGCAGCTGCTGGGAGATGAGGATATCTTGCTGGTCATGGCCGACCACGGCAACGACCCCAACATTGGCCACAATAAGCACACCCGTGAAAATGTTCCCCTGCTTGTTTACCGCAAGGGCGTTCAGGGAGTCAATCTGGGGCTGCGCAGAACCCTCTCCGATGTGGGTGCCACGGTCTGTGACTTCTTTGGTGTTGCCGCCCCCCAGAGCGGCGAGAGTTTTCTGGAGCTGCTGAAATAACGCCATAAAAACCAGGCCTGCCGTAAGCCCTGAAGGAGCATTTCCGTGACGTGTCATTTCCCGTGGCTTTCCTTTCCGCCATTCCGGCTTTCTCTTCATTCCGCCCTTTTCCCCCAAAAAACAGGCAAGCCACGAAAAGCCCATTGGTGAGCCAAAGAGGGCTGGCACAGGGATGTCGCCAAGCGGCTTTTTAAAAGCAAAATCATTTCCATCCATCTCCACCTTTTCCACAAAAAACTCCGCATTTCCCCGCAATATCCGGTGATACTATGACTGCGGACACAAAACCGCAAAGTAATGGAAAAGGAGAGAAACCACTATGAAGAACAGCAATCAGATCAAT
>JAGAQA010000006.1 GCA_017622995.1 Oscillospiraceae bacterium | reverse complement strand
TTCCCCTGGGGGAAGGTGCCCCAGTGCGCACACTGGGGCGGATGAGGGGCGGAACCAGGTAAGTTGTACCGCCCCACACCCGTCTCGCTGCGCGAGCCACCCTCTCCCAGGAGAGGGCTTCGGCCCGACAAATCCCAATTTACCGCTTACAGAGGCTCCTTCTCTTTCCAGCCGCGGGTCTGTTCGGCGAGCCAGTGGGCCAGGGCCTGGACGCCCTCGCCGGTTTTGGCGCTGATGGGGAAAATGCGGATATTGGGGTTGCGCATCCTTGCGTACTGCTCCACCTTTTCCATATCGAAGTCAAAGTAGGGCAGCACATCGATTTTGTTGATGATCATGGCATCGCACACCTGAAAGATCAGCGGGTATTTGAGAGGCTTGTCATGGCCCTCCGGCACGGAGAGAATCATCATATTCAGGGCGGCGCCGGTATCGAACTCGGCAGGGCAGACCAGATTGCCCACATTCTCCAGAATCACCAGATCCAGGTCCTCTGTACCCAGCTGACGCACACCCTGGCGGGTCATGTCCGCATCCAGGTGGCACATTCCGCCGGTGTGGAGCTGGATGACCCGGGTTCCGGTGGCGGCAATGGTGCCTGCGTCCACATCGGAGTCAATGTCTGCCTCCATAATGCCGGTTTTGATTTCCGGGGGCAGGGCGGCCAGGAGCTTTGTCAGGGTGGTGGTTTTTCCGGAGCCGGGGGAGGACATCAGGTTCACAAGAAATGTGCCCTGCGCTTTCAGCTCCCGACGCAAAGCATCAGCATCCTTGTTGTTGTCCGCAAAGACACTCTGCTTTACTTCAATGACACGGTATGGGTCCATGGAATCCTCCTTTGTCTGGCAGGCAATCCTCTGTTTTACGGAAGAAAGTCCACTTTTCTCTCATAACTATACACGATGGCGGAAACAATGTCAATTGTACACGACCCCGTGAAATGCACAAAAACGGAGAAAGCGTCATAAAATCCGCCGCTTTTTTGCCGGTTTCTTTCGAAAAACGCAAAAATAGTGGGGCTGGGACCGGCAGCCCCGCCGCTTTTCCCGGGGGGAATTGACGGCGGGCGGATTTGCGTGTAAGATAGATTCCATCGGAAAGCAGGTGAGCGCATGGAAGACAGCATGGAAACCGCCCGGCGCCTGGCCCAAAAGGTCGCCGCGGCAGGGGGCAGAACCTATTTTGTAGGAGGCTTCGTCCGGGACAGGCTCCTGGGCATTCAAAGCAAGGATGTGGACGTGGAGGTCCACGGAATCGCGGCCCGGACTCTGGAGGAGATCCTGGACACCCTGGGGCAGCGCACCCAAATGGGGCTGTCCTTCGGAGTCTACGGTCTGAAGCACTGTAGCCTGGACATTGCCATGCCCCGGAAGGAGCAGGCCACCGGCCGGGGCCACCGGGATTTCGCCGTGTACACGGATCCCTTCCTGGGGCCGGAAAAAGCGGCCAAAAGGCGGGATTTTACCGTAAACGCCCTAATGGAGGATGTGCTTACCGGGGAAATTGTGGACCCCTTTGGGGGAAGACAGGATCTGGAAAAGGGGATTTTGCGCCATGTCAGCGACGACAGCTTCCCGGAGGACCCCCTGCGGGTACTCCGGGGCGCGCAGTTTGCCGCCCGGTTCGGGTTCCGGGTGGCGGAGGAAACGGTTCGCCTCTGCAAAACCATGGAGCTTTCCGCCCTGCCCCGGGAACGGGTGCTGGGAGAGCTGCAAAAAGCCCTGGAAAAAGCCCCCAGGCCCTCGGTATTTTTTGAGGTACTGCGGCAAATGGAGCAGCTTGCCGTCTGGTTTCCGGAGGCGCAGGCCCTCATCGGGGTCCCCCAGGACCCGGTGCACCACCCGGAGGGGGATGCCTGGAAGCACACCATGGCGGTTCTGGATGCCGCCGCCGGACTGCGGGAAGCGGCAGAGCACCCCCGGTGGCTGCTGACGGCCGCCCTGTGCCATGATCTGGGAAAGGCGGAAACAACCGTCATCCGGGAGAACCGGGTCCGTTCCATCGGCCATGAAGAAGCGGGGGTGACCATTGCGCAAAGGCTTCTGGACCGGCTGGGGGTGCCCAAGGAAGGAAAAAAGTATGTGCAGAATATGGTTCTGCTGCATATGCGCCCCAATGCCCTGGCCGGCTGCGATGCCGGCGTGAAGAGCACCAACAAGCTGTTTGACAGCGCCCTGTGCCCGGAGGATCTGATTCTGCTGGCCAAAGCGGACCGGCTGGGCCAGAGAAAGGACCCCGCCCGGGAAGAAGCCTGGCTCCGTTCCCGGCTGGAAAGCTACCGGGAAACCATGGAAAAGCCCTACGTCATGGGCCGGGATCTGCTGGAAATGGGCTTTGCGCCGGATGCCCGCTTTTCCCAGGCCCTTGCCTATGCCCACAAGCTCCGCCTGGCAGGGGTGGAGAAGGCCGATGCCCTGAAGCAAACGGTGGGGTATCTGCGAAAACTGCAATGAGAAAGCCACACCTTCCCGCAAACTGGGAAGGTGTGGCTTTGCGCGTAATGACAAGGGGAAGAGACTGCCGCTTCGGTCAGATCAGGCCGAAGCGGGCAAGGGCCTTGGCCACGCCGTCTTCCAGCACCGAATCGGTGACGAACTCTGCCTGGGCCTTCAGCTCCTCCATGCCGTTTCCCATGCACACGCTGTGCCGGGCCAGCCGGAACATGGGCAGGTCGTTGGTGCTGTCGCCGATGGCCATGGTGTCCTCCCGGGAGATGCCCAGATGGGTAAGGAGGGCCTGCATACCCTTTGCCTTGGAGTGGCCCTTGAGAACATACTCCGTAAAGCCGCCGGAGCCCCGGTGGATGATTTCAAAATAGGGGGCAATGGCTTCGTGAAAGGGCGGCGTGCCTCCGGGAGCTCCCTCCCAGGTGACGAACTTCAGAAAATCGGGGTGCACGTCAATACTGCAGATGGGAAAGCCCTTTTGCAGCATTTGGGCCATTTCCAGGTTCTGCCTGGGGTGGCCCAGAAGCTGGGGGTCATACACAATGGAGCCGTCACCGGCCTCGTACAAGGGCAGCACATGGAACCGCCTTGCCTGGGCGCAGACATAGCGGCAAAGACTTTCGTCCGGGGCGCTGCGGCTGAGCCACTGGGCGTCCAGCCGGATTTCCATACCGCAGGCACATACCCAGGCGGCAAAATCCATAGCCCGTACCCGGGGGTCGATATGGGAATAGGGCCTGCCGGTATTGACTACCGGCGTGTGACCGTTGAGGCGCAGCTGTTTCACGGCCTCCACCGCGGAGGCGGGAATCACCTGGGAGTCATCGTCTACCAGGGTGCCGTCGATGTCGAAGAAAACTACCATTTTTTGGGGGCCCTCTCTGTATGGTTATGCGTCTGCTCTTGCGTAGGCGTTCTTCATGCCGTTGCTGCGCTCGTAGAGCACCTTGTCCAGGGTGTCCTGGGAGAGCTCCCGGATCATATCCGCCAGCTCCCGGTTGGCTTCCAGCCGCAGGGCCAGGCGCTTTTCTTCCTCCGGCTGGGAAAGCATCCGGGCATCATACCGGTTCAGAATCTCATGGGCCTTGGAGGCGGCATGAAGCTGATAACGCTCAATGTGGGCAAGGCAGGTCTTATAGGAGGCATCGGCCAGGGCGGCAATCATCCGGCTGACCCAGTAGAAACTGTCGGTGGTGGCGTGCTTGCCGGTGTTCGACAGGTATTCCGGGACCTCCGGAACCCGGGAATAGATGGGCAGGCTCACATTGAAGGCGTTGGAGGCAAAGCTGATCCACTGCACGGCGGCGCAGTCGGGGTACATACCGGGCCGCAGCTGGTTGATGGACAACAGGTCCGTCCGGTTGATGCCGATGGAACGGTAGGCGCCCCGCATTTTGCTGTCGCCGTAGGTGGCGTAGGGATCATAGGGGGTGCCCTGGTAGTGGGAGGACAGCAGATATTTCACATCCTCAACGGTGACCTTCCGCTCGGGCCGGACGCACCAGGGCAGATCGTCATCGGTGGGGCGGTAATCCGCCTCCGCGCCGTCCCAGACAAAGGAGTGGGGAAGCAGATAGCGCAGCATGAACCAGGCCCGGGGGGTATTGTAGGCATGGTCCGAATCCTCATGGGAGCCAAAGGCGGCCCGGGGGTCGAAGGGACCCTCCATGGTCAGATCCAGGTGATGCTTTTGGATGAATTCCGGCAGATCTTTGGAAAACAGGTTCTCCTTCCCTTCGGTGTCGTCCAGGTCCAGCCGGTCAATGCCCAGCTGATTGGGCATCACCACCACGCCGTCGTCCGGCACCCGCCGGGCCATCCAGTGGTGGCCGCCGATGGTTTCCAGGAACCAGATCTCGTTTTCGTCCTGGAAGGCAATGCCGTTCATTTCGTAGGTGCCGTAGGTTTCCAGCAGGGAACCCAGGAGGGTGACGCCTTCCCGGGCAGAGTGGGCATAGGGCAGCACCAGCATCACAATGTCCTCTTCCCCGATCCTTCCCTTAGCCAGGGGGTCCGCGCCCAGCACCCGGGGATTGGAGGTGATGGTCTCGGTGGCGGTCATGGAAACGTTCCGCTCATTCACACCGGTGGCGGCCCAAATACCTTCCCCTTCCAGGGCGTTGGGGGCCGCGGTGTGGGCCATGGCATTGCCGGGCAGCGGAATCTCCACCTGGGAGAGGACGCTTTTGTATACGGTGGGTTCCTTCCGGGCGGGAATGCACTGGACCTTTTTCGCGGTGTAGTGGAAAGAGCCCGCGTCGTCGTTCCGGGCAATGATGGTGGAGCCGTCGTAGCTGGCGGACTTGCCCACAAGAATGGTTGTACAGGGCATATACAGATCTCCTTTGTGTGTTTTTTTATACTGATTCTCTTTTGAAAGCGGACAATCGCTTGCGAGAGGCCACTTTCATTAGAGAATCATAATGAGACGGGAATCTGTGATTTTTCTTCCCAAAAATCACAGATTCGGCATCGCGATCAAGCGATGCCGTTTCAATTGAAAGACTACTTTCAATTGAAACATAGTATTACGCCCCTCCGGGAAGACCCAAGGCGGCGGTGGTGAGAATGCCGAGACAGGCATTGTAGATGGAGTCAAACTGGCTCAGGGGCAGGGGGTTCATGCCGGTGCCTGCCTCGATGGTAAAACCGGGGCGGCGCCAGGTCTTGATAAACCAATCCTTGTAGCCCGCAAAGCCGGATTCGTAGGGGGTGTCTTCCAGGGTGTAGCCGGAGAGTCGGGCGAATTCTTCTCCCAGCTCCCGGGCGCCGGGCACCTCAATGTCATCATATTTCCAGTAGATGGTTTCCCCCTGGGTGTGGAAGGCCAGTGTCAGGGCCGGGTCCAGATACCGGGTAAAGTCGGCCATGGCGATGCTTTCCCGCTGGGTCAGGGGCGCGCGCCCCACATAGTCCCGGGGGCCGGGACGGGTGTAGCCCTGGGAGAATTTGATTTCCCTTGCCTGGAGCCATCCGGCGGGGTATTGCAGGTTCAGGTCCACGCCCAGAAGGTTGGCCTTCCAGCCCTCCGGGAAGGGGATGTTCGGATAGTTGTCTGCCAGACCGGCGGCCTGTTCCCATTGCAGGCTCCCTTCCGGAATCGCCCCGGTAACCAGGTCCACGCCGTCCGGGTCCACCATGGGCACCAGGAAAATACTGCAATAGCGCTCAAAGAGATTGCCGGGGATGCCGTAGATGCTGCCGCCCTCGGTAATGGCCCTGGACAGCTCCTCGGCAAATTTCAGGAGCACCGTGGCGGTGATCCATTCATTGGCGTGGTGAGCGGCGGAAAAGAGCACCGTCCGTCCGCCGGAACCGATGCCCAGGGCCAGCACCTCCCGGCCGAAGGCGGTGGTGGTAAGGCTCCTGCTGCTGCACACCGGGTAGGCTTCGGTGATTTCCGCAATGGTATCCCGGCACAGACGGTAGGTCATGGGCAGGTCTGTTTTGACAATAGGCATGGGGCACCTCCTGATGGATTCTCTCATCAGGATATGCGGGGAAGGACGGGATGGTGCATCGGTTTCTTCCCCTTGTGCGGCAGCAGGAGAAACGTATTTGAATTGTCAATTGTTCACTGTCCATTGTCAATTCGCTAAAGCATCCTTATGTCGATTCCCCTGCGGGGCGACACACGCTACAGCCCTGCCTGCTCCAGAAAGATCATCAGCACGGCGATGTCCGCGGGGCTGACGCCGGAGATGCGGCCTGCCTGCCCCAGGGACAGGGGCCGGATGTCGGAGAGCTTCTGCCGGGCCTCCAGCCGCAGGCCGGAGATGGCGTTGTAGTCGAGATTACCCGGCAGCAGCCGGGCCTCCTCTTTTTTGAATTCGGCCACCTGTTTTTCCTGACGGGCCAGGTATCCGGCGTATTTCAGCTGAATTTCCACCTCTTCCGTGACGGAAGGCGGCAGCAGGGGCCGCTCTTTGTCAAAGGGGGCCAGATCCTCGTAGCTGACCTGGGGGCGGCGCAGAAGATCCGCAAGCCGGGCGGAGTTTTCCACAGGGGCGGTATCCCGGGCGGCAAGCATTTGGTTGAGTTCCATGCTTCCGGGAATGCCGCTGCTCTCCAGCCGGGCAATTTCCCGGCGAACCTTTTCGTACTTTTCTTCCACGGCCCGGAGCCGCTCCTGGGAAACCAGGCCCACCTTGGCTCCGATGGCGGTGAGCCGCTGGTCGGCGTTGTCCTGCCGGTGGAGGAGCCGGTATTCCGAACGGCTGGTCATAATGCGGTAGGGCTCCTGGGTGCCCTTGGTCACCAGGTCGTCAATGAGGGTGCCGATGTAGCTGGTGTCCCGGGTGAGAATCATGGGGGGCTGCCCTTTGATTTTCAGGGCGGCGTTGATGCCGGCCACCAGGCCCTGAACGGCGGCTTCCTCATAGCCGGAGGTGCCGTTGAACTGGCCCGCGCCGTAAAGACCGGAGACGCGCTTGGTTTCCAGGGTGGGCAGCAGGGAGGTGGGGTCCACGCACTCGTATTCGATGGCATAGGCCGGACGCATGATCTCGGCCTGCTCCAAACCGGCTACGGTCCGCAGCATCCGGATCTGCACATCCTCCGGCATGCTGGAGGAGAAGCCCTGGATATACATTTCCTCGGTATCCAGGCCGCAGGGCTCGATAAAGAGCTGGTGGCGGGTCTTCTCCGGGAACCGGACAATCTTGGTTTCGATGCTGGGGCAGTAACGGGGACCCACACCGGAAATGGTGCCGTCGTACATGGGGCTCCGGTCCAGGTTTTCCCGGATGATCCGGTGGGTTTCCTCGTTGGTGTAGGTCAGGTAGCATACGGCGGAATTGTTGACGGCCCCTTCCGTACGGAAGGAGAAGGGCTCCACCCGGGTATCTCCCGGCTGCAGCTCCATTTTGGAAAAATCGATGCTGCGTCGGTTGACTCTGGGCGGGGTGCCGGTTTTGAACCGGCGCAGGGGAAGACCCAGGGATCGCAGACTGTCGGAAAGACCGATGCTGGGGTGCATGCCGTCCGGGCCGGAGGAGAGTACGTTGGAGCCGATGATCACCGTGGAGTCCAGATAGGTGCCGGTGGCAAGAATCACGGCTTTGGCGGCGTATTCCCCGCCCAGGTTGGTGCGCAGGCCGGAAACGGCACCGTTTTCCGTGAGAATTTCCACAATCTGGGCCTGTTTCAGCTCCAGACCGGGCTGCTTCTCCAGGGTGTGCTTCATATATTCCTGGTAGCGCCGCCGGTCCGCCTGGGCCCGCAGGGAGTGAACGGCGGGGCCCTTGCCCCGGTTCAGCATCCGGTACTGGATGCAGCTGTGGTCCGCGGCAACGCCCATTTCGCCCCCCAGGGCATCCAGCTCCCGGACCAGGTGGCCCTTTCCGGTGCCGCCGATGGCGGGGTTGCAGGGCATATTGCCAACAGCGTCCAGATTGATGGTAAAGAGAATGGTGTGCAGTCCCAGCCGGGCGCTGGCCAGAGCGGCTTCAATACCGGCGTGGCCCGCGCCGATGACGGCAACCTCACACTTGCCCGCAAAATAGGCCATGGTCAGGCCTCCTCCGATGTTTTCTTTTCCTCCCGGGGAAGGACAAAGGGCTTGCAGACCACCTCGCACCGGTGGATGGGGGTGCCCAGGGCGTGGAACTTCTCTTCATAGCCCGTCATAATACCAGTGACGCCGTCCTTGTGCAGATCGTCGGTGACGTTTTTGACGGTGAGGCCGCAGGCGGCAAACTCCTCCAGGGAGAAGGCAAACAGGGGAGCGTTGTCGGTTTTGAAGTGGAACTCCCCGCCCTGCTTCACCACACGGCAGTATTTGTCCAGGAAGCCCCGATGGGTGAGCCGCCGCTTGGCGTTTTTCTTCCGGGGCCAGGGATCGGGGAAGTTGATGAACAGCCGGTCAATTTCACCGGGGGCGAAAACACTTTCGATTTCCGCCACATCCATGTCGATGAACAGCACATTTTTGAGGCCCATGCTCTGGGCCTTTTCCATGGCCACCACCATGGCTTCCCGGCAGCGCTCCACGGCAACCAGCAGAACCGTGGGGTTTGCCTGGGCGGTTTCGGCGGTGAATTTACCCTTGCCGCAGCCCACTTCCACCCACAGTGCGGTGCAGTCCGGCATCCGTTCCCGCCAGCGGCCCAGCTGGGCCTGGGGATCCATAACCCGCAGCCCGGCGCACTTCTCCATCCGGGGCTCCAGGTTTTTCATTCTGCGCATTCTCATATCTTGTCCTCCAAAAGGTGGGCTTACCCAAAATTTAACACCTTATTATACAGAAAGACAGGGGAAATGTCAAAAGGAAAGTCGTGGGGAGAAAGGGTTTGCTGTCGTGGGGAGAAAGGGTTTGCCCTGCCGTGCTTCTTCTGCCCGGAAACCCGGAAAAAACCATGGCGGGGCCTGTTTCTTTTGTTGACATCGGCATGGGCCTGTGCTAAAATCATTGGTGAAAGTGAATAACAGTTTCAGTGCTTTCCCCGCCGCGTGGGTGGGGAGGGAGAATAGGGAATCGGGTGAAACTCCCGAACGGTACCGCCACTGTAAGCGTGGAGGCCGCCCGGAAGGCGAAAGCCGGTCATTGGTAAGGACCAGGGTCCTGATTGTAGGCGATCAGGTTCCCGGCAGATACCGAGAAGACCTGGGTTGGCTGACGATCCGCAAGTCAGGATACCTGCTGAAACGGTTTGATCGCCGCACCCCGCAAGTACGGGCGTCCGGCGGCTTTTGACGCAGAAATACGGCTGCGGCAGCCTGTGTGCTGCCGCGTTTTTTCTGCTTTGGTGCTGTTTTTGTGGTTCCCCCCTTACCCACCTGACAGATTGCCCGCCAAAGAAGAAGTCTGCGTGTATACGTTTCCTTGGGGGGAGTGACCACTTCCCCCAAATTTTTTTGGAAAGCAAACCGCGGCGGTCAGCTTGGCTGCGGCGGTTTTTTGGGTATGGTATGGAAAAAACACTGAACCGCCTTCTGATTGCCGGCACCAACAGCGGCTGCGGAAAAACCACCCTGGTTTCGGGCCTGCTGACGGCACTGTCCCTTCGGGGAGAAAAGGTCTGCTCCTTCAAGTGCGGACCGGATTACATCGACCCCATGTTTCATGCTTCGGCCCTGCATACCCCCTGCCGGAACCTGGACCTGCAATTTCTGGATGAAAATATGCTGCGCTATCGGATGGCCATGGGAAGCGAGGGCTTTGATCTGGCGGTGACAGAAGGGGTCATGGGCTATTATGACGGCGTGGGGCTCACCAACAGAGCAAGCTCCTACCGGGTGGCGGTGACCACGGCAACACCGGTGGTGCTGGCGGTAAATGTCCGGGGGGCGGCCCATTCGGTGCTGGCCACCATTTCCGGCTTTGCGAACCTGTACCCGGACAGCAATGTAAAGGGCGTGGTGCTGAACCGGTGCGCCCCCATGCTGTATCCGAAGCTGAAAGAAGCGATTCTGGAACATTTCCATGGGGCGATTCAGCCCCTGGGCTATCTGCCCGATCTGCCGGAGGCGACCCTGGAAAGCCGCCATTTGGGGCTCATCACCGCCCAGGAGATGGAGGATCTTCAGGGAAAGCTGCGGCTTCTGGCGGATCAGGTGGAGAAAAGCGTGGATATGGACGGCCTGCTCCGCCTTGCCGCCCAGGCACCAAAGCTGCGCTGGGAAACGCCGGCGCTTCCCCAAAGGGGCAGCCCGGTCCGGGTGGCGGTGGCAATGGACAAGGTTTTCTGCTTCTATTATCAGGACAATCTGGACCTGCTTCGTGACCTGGGGGCGGAAATTGTGCCCTTCTCCCCGCTGGAGGACCCGGCCCTTCCGGAAGACATCCAGGGTCTCTATCTGGGCGGCGGCTACCCGGAGCTGTACGCGGACAGGCTGGAAGCCAACGGCTCCATGCGGGCCTCCATCCGGGAGGCGCTGACAAGGGGCCTTCCCTGTATTGCCGAGTGCGGCGGTTTTTTGTATCTGCAATCCCAGCTGGAGGGACGGCAAATGGTGGGCTTCCTGCCGGGCAAGGCAGGCAATGCTGGAAAACTGGTGCGCTTTGGCTATGTGACCATGACGGCCCGGGAGGAAAACCTTCTGTGCGCCCCGGGGGAAAGCATCCCCGCCCACGAATTCCACTACTACGATACCACCTGCAACGGGGAGGCGTTCCAGGCCCAAAAGGCCGACGGCCGGAGCTGGCGCTGCGGCATCGCAAGTCCCACCCTGTACGCGGGGTTTCCGCATTTTCATTTTTATGGGCATATATCCATGGCCGCAAGGTTCCTGGATGCCTGCAGGAAGGAGTAACGCCATGCTTGAAATTGTAAAACCCATGGATATTGAAAAGCGCAGCTTTGAAATCATTACCCAGATTCTGGGGGACACCCCCATTGCCCCGGAAAACGAACTGGTGGTAAAGCGGGTGATCCACACCTCCGCGGACTTTGATTACGCGAAAAACCTGGTCTTCTCCGAAGGCGCCGTCGGGAAGGGCATCGAGGCCCTGCGTCTGGGCTGCGACATCGTCACCGATACCCAGATGGCCAAGGCAGGTATCAACAAAACCATTCTGGGCAAGCTGGGGGGTCAGGTGCACTGCTTTATGTCCGATGAAAGCGTGGCCCAGGAGGCAAAGGAACGGGGCGTGACCCGGGCCATGGTATCCATGGAGCGGGCAGCTCAGCTTCCGAAGCCCTGCATCTTTGCCATCGGCAACGCCCCCACGGCGCTGATCTGCATCCGGGAGCTGATGGACGCGGGCAAGCTGAAGCCGGCCCTCATTGTGGGTGTGCCGGTGGGCTTTGTCAACGTGGTGGAGAGCAAGGAGCTGATCATGGAATCGGACAGGGCGCCCTACATTGTTGCCCGGGGCAGAAAGGGCGGCAGCAACGTGGCCGCGGCCATCTGCAATGCCATGCTCTACCAGATCACCCGCTGATATGGAAGAATTTGTTGTAAAAGAGGGGAAACGGCTCCGACTGGGCTACACCACCGGCTCCTGTGCCGCGGCGGCGGCCAAGGCAGCGGCCTGGATGCTGCTGACGGGCCGGGAAAAGACCGCTGTTACCCTGCATACCCCCAAGGGAATGGACCTGAGCCTTTCCGTTCAGGACATTCGCCGGGAGGAAGGTGCCGTTTCCTGCGCCATTGTGAAGGACGGGGGAGACGACCCGGATATTACCGCCGGGGCGCTGATTTATGCCAGGGTGAGCCGAATCCCGGAACGGGATGTGGAGATTGACGGCGGCTTTGGCGTAGGCCGTGTGACCAAGCCCGGCCTGGACCAGAAGCCGGGGCAGGCGGCCATCAATTCCGTGCCCAGGAAGATGATCCGGGAAAATCTATTGGAGGTTGCCGCCGCTCTGGATTACACCGGGGGCTTCCGGGTGGAGATTTCCGTGCCCCTGGGGGAAGAGCTGGCGAAGAAAACCTTCAACCCAAGACTGGGCATTGTGGGCGGCATCTCCATTCTGGGCACCACGGGAATTGTGGAACCCATGAGCGAGCAGGCGCTGCTGGATACCATCCGGGTGGAGCTACGGCAGAAGCGGACCCAATCCGATTTCGTGCTGCTGACCCCCGGCAACTACGGCTCCGACTTCATTCGGGACAGCCTGGGGATTGACCCCAGGAACGCGGTACAGGTGAGTAACTTCATCGGAGACGCTCTGGATATGTGCAAAGAGCTGGATTTCCGGGGAGCGGTGCTCATCGGTCACATCGGCAAGCTGGTAAAGCTGGGGGGCGGTATGATGAACACCCACTCCAAATACGGCGACTGCCGGACGGAGATTCTCAGCGCCATGGCTGGGGCCGAGGGGGTGGAGGCGGCCGTTATTTCCCGGATGCTGGATTGCGTCAGCTGTGACGAATGCCTGCATCTGTTGGAGCCCACGGGAAAGCGGGAGGCGGTTTTGAACCGGCTGCTGGACAGAATCCACTTCCACCTGCGCAGCCGTGCCGGGGAGGATTTTCAGATAGAATGCGCCATGTTCTCCAAGGAGTACGGCCTGCTGGGCAAGACAGCGGGAGCGGAAGAAGCAATGGAGAAGATTTTCGGCAGGTAAAAGATGCTTTCGCGAACGAAGCCCTCTCCTGGGAGAGGGTGCCCCCGAAGGGGGCGGGTGTGGGGCGGTATCCGGTTGAGCATTTGAGTACTTTGGGCGCAATGCGCCCTTGGCTCTCCCCCTGGGAGAGCTGGTACGGCATCTGCCGTGACTGGGAGGAGATCCCGGGTGCGGCCCCCTCTCCGCCCCAGTGCGCGCTACTTCTGCACCGCTTCTTATGGGAGAGGCAAGGGCGTTATCTGAGTTTCCAGCTGCTACCGCCCCACATCCGTCTCGCCCTTACGGGCGAGCCACCTTCTCCCAGGAGAAGG
>JAGAQA010000005.1 GCA_017622995.1 Oscillospiraceae bacterium | reverse complement strand
CGGCTGAGCAGCGGATCTTTTGCTCTGACAGTGCAGTTTGAAAAACAGGAAATACATACAGTATTCCTCTGTTTTCCAAACCTTCTGTCAAATCAAAATCTCTCGCTGTCAGCGCTTGCCGACTGATTCAGAGCTTCCCTAACATTATTTCCCAGACTAGCTTTTCCCTCCGGAGCAAACACTGATTCCGGGAGGGATGACCATGAATGCCAGCGATTACTGGACTTTATTTCTGGAAACCGGCGCGCCGGAAGCCTATCTATCCTATTTGACCACACGCAGAATGGAGAAAGACCATGTATTTGACAGTTCGGGCCATCGTCCTGAGGGTATCGGATTACAATGACCGGGACGCCCTGCTGACGGTGCTGACCCAGAATTACGGGAAGCTCACCATCAGGGCCCGGGGCCTTCGGCGGAAAAACAGTCCTCTGATTGCGCCCTGTCAGCTGCTGGCCTACGGGGAATTTACGCTCTTCGAATATCAGGGGAAGTACACCATCAACGAGGCCCGTGCTCTGGAGCTTTTCCAGGGGCTGCGCAGGGAGCTGACTCTGCTGTCCCTGGGCAGTTATTTTGCCCAGGTAACGGAGCTTATCTCCCAGGAAGATATGCCCAACCCTGAGCTCCAGTCCCTGCTGCTCAACAGTCTGTACGCCCTTTCGGAACTCAAAAAACCGGAAGCTCTGGTAAAAGCTGTTTTTGAACTGCGCAGCGCCTGCCTGGCGGGCTACACCCCCGAGCTTTTCGGCTGCCATGTCTGCGGGAATCAGACCCCGGACCGGTTCGATCTGAGCCAGGGATGTCTGGAGTGCCGGGCCTGCCGGGATCAGGGCAGTCAGGGCATCCGCATCCCCGTAACCCCGGAAGCGCTGGAGGCCATGCGCTATATCTGTTTGTGCAGCCCGAAAAGGCTCTTTTCCTTCCGATTAAGTTCCGATGCCCTGAACTGCCTTGGTTCCGTTACGGAGGGGTACTTATCCACCCAGCTGGAGCACGGCTTCTCCACCCTGGATTTTTACCGCTCTTTGTATGCGCCGGATTTCTGCGCAAACAGTCCAAAGGAGAACATATATGACTGAATTATACCAAAAATCCCTGGCAAAGCTGGAGCTTGGCCAGGTTTTACAGATGCTTTCCCAGTGTGCCGGCAGTGAAGGCGGCAAAGCAGCCTGCCTGGAGCTCAAGCCGGAATCCGATCTGGATACCGTCAGGGAGCTGCTGGATCAAACCACTGCCGCCTCTGACCTCTGCGCCCGGAAGGGGAATCCCACCTTTGGCGATGTGACCGATGTTTCCGCCAGCCTGGAACGGGCAGACCGGGGCGGCAGCCTCCAGCCTGTGGAGCTTCTGCGCATTGCTGGCATCCTGCGCTGCGCCCGGAACATCAAGGGCTTTGTATCCGAGGACGATCCAAAAACGGTTCTGGACAGCCTGTTTGACGCCCTGACCCCCAATAAATACCTGGAAGATAAAATCTACGGTGCCATCCTCTCGGAGGATGAGATCGCGGACAACGCCTCCCCGGAGCTTTCGGACATCCGTCGGCATATGCGCATCCAGGCAGCCAAAATCCGGGACAGCCTGCAAAAGGTAATCTCTTCCCCGGCCTACTCCAAGTTCCTTCGGGAGCCCATCATCACCATCCGCCAGGGCCGGTATGTGGTTCCCGTCAAGTCCGAGTGCAAAAATGATGTTCCCGGCCTTGTCCACGATGTATCGGCCACCGGCTCCACCTATTTTGTGGAACCCATGTCCGCGGTAAACGCCAACAATGCCCTGCGGGAGCTGGAGCTGAAGGAAAAGAAGGAGATCGAGCGGATTCTTGCCGAGCTATCTGCCGAGGCAGCAGGCTATGCCGAAGCCATCCGGCTGGACACCGCCATGCTCATTCAGCTGGACGTGATCTTCGCCAAGGCAAAGCTCGCCTACCGGATGAACGCCTGGGCTCCCATTATGAATGACCAGGGCAGGGTCGAGCTGCGCAAGGCCCGGCATCCGCTGATCGACCCCAAAAAGGTGGTCCCCATTTCTCTTCGGCTGGGGTCGGACTTTGATACCATGATCATCACCGGCCCCAATACCGGCGGTAAAACCGTAACCCTGAAAACCATCGGCCTGCTGACCCTGATGGCAGAGTGCGGCCTCCATGTGCCTGCAGGAGACGGCAGCACCCTTTCCACCTTTGACGCCATTCTTGCCGACATCGGTGACGAGCAGTCCATCGCACAGAGCCTTTCCACCTTCTCCGGCCATATGCGCACCATTGTGGATGTGGTGGCCCAGTGCGACGGCAGAACCCTGGTGCTCTACGACGAGCTGGGGGCCGGCACTGATCCTGCTGAGGGCGCGGCCCTGGCCATTGCCCTTATCGAGTTTAGCCGGAAAATGGGCTCCCGTGTGGTGGCCACCACCCACTACGCGGAGCTGAAGCTGTACGCCATGCGGACCAAGGGGGTCATCAATGCCTCCTGCGAGTTTGACGTGGAGACCCTGCAGCCCACCTACCGGCTGCTGATCGGCATTCCCGGCAAATCCAACGCCTTTGCCATCTGCCGGAAGCTGGGCCTTTCCGAGGATATTCTGAAGGAAGCCGGCGACTTGGTAGGCAAGAGCGACAAGGATTTCGAGGATGTGCTGACCCAGCTGGAGCAGCAGCGCCAGCAGATGGAAGCTGCCCGGATGGAAGCGGAACGCCTGAAACAGGAGACTGCCCGAATCAAGCAGCAGAGCGAGGCATACAGCGCCCAGCTGCAAAAAGAGAAGGATAAGGCCATGGAGTCGGCCAGAAGGGAAGCCCAGGCCATCATTGAGGAAGCGCGGGCCGCCGCCAACGCCGCCTCCGAGGAGCTGAAGGCCCTGCGCAAGCAGCTTACAACCGGCGCCGATGCCACCGGCGTCAACCAGCGCCAGGCGGAACTGCGCCGGGTGCTGAACGAGACCGAGGATAAAATCCGTGCCCAGGCACCCAAAAAGGAGCGGCCCAAGGCCACCCGGGGCATCCTGGTGGGGGATACCGTGGAGCTTCTCAAGCTGGGCACCAAAGCAAGTGTCCT
This sequence comes from Oscillospiraceae bacterium, assembly GCA_017622995.1. Lineage (GTDB taxonomy): Bacteria > Bacillota > Clostridia > Oscillospirales > Oscillospiraceae > Faecousia. Next base: position 93,944 of record JAGAQA010000005.1, on the reverse strand, counting down.
GGCCATCAACAAGGACGGCACCTACGAGCTCCAGGCCGGCATCCTGAAAATGACCGCCAAAGCAGATGAGATTTACCTGCTGGAGCATGAAAATCCCTATGCGGTCAAGGGCGGCCGCCCTGCCCACTCCGGCAGGGAAATGAAGATGACCGCCATGCCCGCGGAAGTGGACCTTCGGGGCATGGACGCGGTGGAGGCCATCTGTGTGCTGGACCGATACCTGGATGAAGCCATGCGGGCGAAGCTCAGTTCCGTCCGAATTATACACGGAAAAGGCACCGGTGTGCTGCGCAACGCCGTCCAGCAGGACCTGAAACGCAACAAATTTATCAAAAAATTCCGATTAGGACAATATGGTGAGGGTGAAGACGGCGTAACCATTGCAGAATTTATCTAAATCGACTATTTTTTGATCAATTCGACAAAGCTCCAAAAGTAATTGGTTGACAATTCATAAGAAAAAGGTTATTATTTATACAGACCCGTCACTTCCCAGGGATGTGATGAAAAGGAGTGTATGTTATGTTTAGCAAAGAAGTTGTTGTTCGCTGTGAGTCCGGTCTGCACAACAAGCAGGCTACATACTTTGTTCAGAAGGCGAATGAGTTTGAAAGCAGCATCTGGCTGGAATCCGGCAACCGGAAAATGAACGCGAAAAGTCTGCTGGGCATCATGTCCCTAGGCATTATTTCCGGCTCCGCTGTTACGCTGAGTGCCGTCGGTTCCGATGAGGAAGCCGCGGTCACCGCTCTGGAAGCCCTGCTCCAGCGGGACGTTTATTGATTGGAACGATGCATGCCGCCTCTTTGCCAAACGCGAAAGAGGCGGCACTTTTTTGGTGATCACATGACATTTGACGAATTAAAGGAAAAGGCCCTGTCGCTGCCCTATGCGCCCGGCGTGTATATTATGCGGGATAAAACGGATAAGGTCATCTATGTGGGCAAGGCGAAAAAGCTGAAAAACCGGGTCAGCCAGTATTTTCAGGACACGGCGGCCCATACACCCAAAACAAGGATGATGGTCAGCAAAATCGACCATTTTGATACCATCGTGGCTGCCAGCGAATTTGAAGCCCTGGTACTGGAATGCTCCCTCATCAAGCGCTATCTGCCAAAATACAACATTTTGCTGAAGGATGACAAGGGCTATCCCTACCTGCGTCTGGACCGGAAGCAGATTTATCCCCGCCTGACCATCGTCTCCAAAATTGCCGACGACGGGGCGGAGTATTTCGGCCCCTACGGCAGCAGAGGCGTGACCAACAGCCTGCTGGAAGCGGTCCTGATGACCCTGAAGCTTCCGCGATGCGCCAAGCAGTTCCCCCGGGATGTGGGCAGGGACCGGCCCTGTCTCAACTATCACATGAATCAGTGCGAAGGCTGGTGCCAGGAGAATCAGAGCGCCGTCCGGTACCGGGAACGTATGGAACTGGCCCGGCAGCTTTTGAAGGGCAACTATAAATCGGTGGCGGAATCCATCCGTGGGGAAATGCTTGCCGCCGCGGAAAACCTGGATTTCGAGGTGGCCGCGGCCCTGCGGGACCGGCTTACCGCCGTGGAAGCCCTGGGCCAGAAGCAGCTGGTCACCGCCGGAAGCCTGGCGGATACCGATGTGGTGGGCTATGGCGAGACGGAAGCCAAGGCCTGCTTTGCGGTGCTCCATTTCAGCGGCGGAAACCTGCTGGACAAGGATTACGATGTGTTCCCCAGGCCGGACAACCCCCAGGAGGCCGTTTCCAGCCTGATAAAGCAGTATTATCTCAGCAGAGGTCTGGCACCGAAAATCGTTCTGCTGCCCTTTGAGATCGATGACAGCGACCTGTTCTCCCAGCTCATGGAGCAGCAGTTCGGCAGGAAGAGCAGAATCCGAATCCCCCAGAAGGGGGACAATATGCGCCTGGTGGAGCTTGCAAACAAAAACGCCTTTGAGGAGGCCCAGCGTCTGACGGATAAGGACGAGCGCATGAATGCCACCCTGGTTACTCTGGGCAAAATGCTGGCCATTCCCACGCCCAGCCGAATGGAATCCTTTGATATTTCCAACATCTCCGGCACGGACATTGTGGCAAGCATGGTGGTTTTCCAGGACGGAAAGCCCAGAAAGAGCGACTACAAGCGATTTAAAATAGAAGACCTGCCCGGCCAGGATGACTATGCCTCCATGCGCCAGGTGGTAACCCGGCGGTTTGTCCATTACAAGGCAGGGGACAAAGGCTTTGACTCGCCCCCGGATCTTCTGCTCATTGATGGCGGCGTGAATCACGCGAATGTGGCCCTGGAAGCCCTCAGAGCGCTGGATCTGTCCTTTCCGGTGTTCGGCATGGTCAAGGATGATCGGCACCGTACCCGGGCGCTGGTGACCCCTGACGGAATGGAAATCCGAATTGACAACAATCAGGCCATCTTTTCCCTGATTGGTTCCATTCAGGAGGAGACCCACCGCTTTGCCATCACCTACCACCGACAGCTGCGCAGCAAGCGGCTGCGGTATTCCGAGCTGGACAGCATTCCCGGCATCGGCCCCAAACGGAAGCAGGAGCTGCTGAAAACCTTCGGCTCTCTCACCGCCATGTCCGAGGCTTCCCTTCCGGAATTGGAACGGCTGCTGCCAAAAGACGCGGCAAACGCCGTATACCGGCATTTTCAGGACAAGAAATCGGAAAAGTAAGCAGTGTCACCGGTGCGCGTACCGGCCCCCGGAACCAACGCACCGTATAAATTCCGGAAAACAGGAAAGAATTGGGAGAAAAGATTATGCGCGTAATTACAGGAAAAGCCAAAGGGATTTCTCTGAAAACCCCTCAGGGTATGCGTACCCGTCCCACGGCGGATCGGGTGAAAGAGGCTCTGTTCAGCATCATCCGCTTTCATGTGCCCGGGGCCAGGGTGCTGGACCTTTTCGGCGGCACAGGCCAGCTGGGAATTGAGGCGCTGAGCCAGGGAGCGGAGTACGCGGTGTTTGTGGATGCCCGGGAGGATGCTTGCGGTCTGATCCGGGAAAACCTGAAACGGACCCATCTGGAAAAGCAGGCCAGCGTCCTGCGCTGCGATTACATGGAGTACCTGCGCCGATGCAGGGAATGCTTTGATGTGATCTTCCTGGACCCCCCTTATGCAGAAGATTTTCTGGAAAACGCCCTGAACCGGATAACGGAAATTGACATTTTGCGTTCGGGTGGTATAATAGTCACGGAACGTCCCCTGGGTAAGGAACTCCATCAGGTATTCCCGGGTTACAGCCGTTCCAAAGACTACAAATACGGAAAAACGCTTCTTTCCATCTACACAAAGGATGAAGCGCTGGAAGAGTAATCTATGAAAACTGCCATTTATCCGGGTTCCTTTGACCCGGTTACCAGCGGCCACCTGGATATTATCCGCCGGGCAGCCAATATCTTTGACCGGCTCATCGTCTGTGTTATGGTAAACGCGGGAAAGCACCCCATGTTTTCTCTGGAAGAGCGTGTGGATCTGATCCGGCGTGTCACAGCGGACCTTTCCAATGTGGAGGTTGACGGCTCCAGCGAGCTTTTGGCCGAATACGCCCGGCGCCGGGGCAGCTGTGTAGTCGTTAAGGGACTGCGGGCCGGCTCCGATTTTGAAAACGAATTCCAGATGGCACTGATCAACCGCAAAATCAATCCCGAGCTGGATACCATGTTTCTGACTGCCAACAGCCAGTATATGTATCTGAGCTCCAGCCTGGTCAAGGAGCTGGGCTCCTACGATGCGGATCTGAAGGATTTCATTCCCGAACCCATTATCCCCGACTTCCGCAGACGGCTGGAAGAGCGGAACCAACGACACAAATGAACTTAGGAGGATAACGATATGAGCAGCAATATTGAAGATATCATCGGTTCCCTGTACGATATGGTGCAGGATGCCCGCACCATGCCCCTGGCGGCAGATAAATGTATTCTGGAGCGGGATCGGGTGCTGGATATGTTGGACGAAGTCATCGCCCAGATGCCCGGCGAACTGAAGCAGTCCCGCACCATTGTGGAATCCCGCAACGAGCTGATCAACCAGGCCCGCCGGGAGGCAGAGGGGATCCTCCGTCAGGCTCAGGAGCAGGCACAGGCCCTTGTCACCAAGGAGGCAGTCTATGAGGAAGCCAGAAAGCGCAGTGAGGAGCTGATTGCCCAGACCCAGAACCGTATTCTCCAGCTTCGGAAGGCCGGCAACGACTACATGGATGATGCCCTGCGTCAGACCGAGGAAACCATTGCCCAGGCACTCAGCGATGTTCGGGATACCCGTATGCGGTTCCGCACCGTCACCGAAGCACAGGAGCAGCAGGCCCAGCAGCCCCAACGCAAGGCTGCGCCCAACGTGGACGTAGAGATGTAATTTTCTCCCGGAAGGAACAAAACCTTCCGGGATTTTCATATGCCATTGAGTCGTCAGACATTTTGAGTCCGGCGGCTTCTTTTTTGCCTTTCCGAAGAATAGACTAACTCAGCAAGGAAAGGGGAGAGGGGATATGCTGGTCAATCAGAAGCCAACGGGCACCGCGTCCACAATGGTCGGGGGCATTGCCTGGGGGACAGCCTGCGCAATGGCGCTGACGGCGGTTTTGAGTGCCGTGCTGGCATTCTTCATCAGCAGGGAAGTGGTGAAGCAGGAAAATCTGGGCTATGGTGTAATGGCCATTTTGTTCCTAAGCGGAGCCCTGGCATTTTCGGCTTCATACAGGCGCGTCAAGCGCCGCAGACTTCTGGTTTTTGCCCTGTCGGCAGCCGCATTTCTGGTCAGTCTGACGGCATTAACGGCGCTGTTTTTCGGTGGACAATACGATGGGATTTTCCCTACGGCAATGCTGATAATCGGTGGGAGCGGGACCGCTTTTCTCCTGTCGGCACGGAAGGGAACAGGGGAGAAACACCGGAAAATGGGAAAGCATTTTCGTTAAATTGCACAAAAGAGGGGGAGGGGTAATGAATATTTACCCCTCAAATCATTTTGCACGTTTTCGTGCAACGATTCTTTTTGACACAAAATATGGCGTTTATGGCCACAAAAAGCCTAAAAACAGCATATTGGTAAAAACATTCGTTTGCTTATAAATGTTGTTTACATAACAAAATTAACATAAAAATTGTCAGAATCTACAAAAAAATCTATTTTGGCTAATAATACTTGAATTTTTGTAAAAAACGGAGTATAGTATGTCTGTATTGGAACGCAGTGGAGCTGTCTGTATCCTGCACCTTTTCTCTTCACGGAGGGCGGTGCCATGAAGTCTTTGCAAAGTCCGGTCTCCCATGGACTCTTTTACCGGCGCTGTTGGCTCGATTTCTTCTGGATTGCCGGACTGTGTTTTGGATATGCGGTAGGCCGCCTGTGTCAGGTGTTTCCGCTTCCCGAGGTTTTTGTTCCAGAGCAGGGAAACATGTTTTCAACCATAGCCCCTCTTGTGTTCGGTCCCTTGGTTTCCTTTCTCCTGGTTCTGGTTTTTCCCTGGCAGATCCTTTTGTGGATCGCCTTTGTGCGGGGTGCCGCATTGACGTTTGTTTGGTGTGTGCTGTGCGGAGTTTTCCAGCCGGCGGGATGGGTTTTCTGTCCGATTCTGCTGCTGGCGGAGCTTCTGATGACTCCGATTCTTTTCTTTCTTTGGCTTCGGCTGCTGCCCGGGTCATGTGGACGCGCGGTTTATGTGCTGCTTCTGTGTCTCAGCTGTGCCGCGGCAGTGGGCTTTATGAGCTATTGTTTGGTTATGCCGGCTTCGGCATTTCTGATAGATGGTACTTTTGGGGGCCTTTCCTCCTGAAAATGCCAAAATTTATAAGGATAGGGTATTTCGGTACATGCTGGACATTATTCAAGCGTACGAGAACTATCTCGTAAAGGTTAAGCAAGCATCGGAAAATACCATCTCGTCGTATATGCGTGATATTCGGCAGTTTTCCGAATGGATGCAAGTGGGTGGTAGTTCCGACATTGTCAATGCCACACAAGTGAATATCCGGGACTATTTGGCGGATTTGCAGGCACAAGGCAAATCCGGTGCCACTGTCTCCCGCTGCCTGGCAAGTCTGAAAAACTTCTATGCCTATGCCGTGTCCAGCGGATTTCTGGAGGTTTCCCCCGTTTCGGCGGACATTCACGTTCAGCGGGGGGAGAAGAAGCTCCCGCAGATTCTATCCGGCAAAGAGGTAGAGCTTCTGCTGGCGCAGCCCTCCTGTGTAGATCCCAAGGGCTATCGGGATAAGGCCATGCTGGAGGTGATGTATGCCACCGGTATGCGGGTGACCGAGCTGATCAGCTTGAATGTTGAGGACGTCAACCTGGAGCTTGGCATCGTCAAGTGCCACAGTGGAAAGAAATCCCGTGTAATTCCCCTGTATCCCGCCGCCCAGAAGGCGCTTTCCGTGTACCTGTCGGATGTGCGTTCTGCCATGATTTCCGATGTTTCCGAGCAGGCGCTGTTTGTAAATATTGGCGGCACCCGCATGAGCCGCCAGGGCTTTTGGAAGATCCTCAAATTTTACCAGGCAAAGGCCGGTATTGAAAAAGAGATCACCCCCCATACCCTGCGCCACAGCTTTGCGGTACACCTGCTGGAAAACGGGGCGGACCTGGGTTCTTTGCAGGAGCTTATGGGCCACAGCGATATTTCCTCCACCCAGATGTATGCGCATATGATTAATCAAAAGATCAAAAATGTATATCAAAAGTGCCATCCCAAGGCATAAAAGAAGCACCTGCCAACAAGCAGGTGCTTCTTTTATGCTGTTTGCTCAGATTCCGGTCATGGCGGCCAGCACATCCACTTCCATCTGCTGGATGCTCTTGCGCATGGCCAGGCCTTCACTGATGTCTACATCGGTGTAGCTGCCGTCACGGGTGCATACAATCCGGTTGGTCTTGCCCTGCAGCAGCAGTTCAACGGCCATGTAGCCCATCTTGGTGGCGTTTACTCTGTCCCGGCCGGAAGGGGAGCCGCCTCTCTGAATGTGGCCCAGAACGGTCACACGGGGATCCAGATCAATGGCTTCCTTGATTCTTGCAGCAATATCGGTAGCCTTTCCGGCGCCCTCTGCCACAACGATCATGTAGTGGGTAAAACCGTTAAACCGGGCCTGACGGATCTTTTCAATAACATCCCGTTCAAAATCGATGGGTTCTTCCGGAACCAGAACTGCGGTGGCGCCGCAGGCCAGACCCACATACATCGCCAGGTATCCGGCATTGCGGCCCATGACCTCTACCACAGAGCAGCGCTCGTGGGACTGCATGGTATCCCGCAGCTTATCGATGCACTCAATGGCTGTATTGGCCGCCGTATCAAAACCAATGCAGTAGTTGGTGCAGCTGATGTCGTTGTCAATGGTGCCCGGAATGCCGATCACATTGATGCCGTACTTACTCAGCGCCATGGCGCCCCGGAAGGTGCCGTCGCCGCCGATGGCAATGATGCTGTCCAGGCCCAGGAACTTGCAGGTGGAAACCGCCTTGCGCTGGCCTTCCTCGGTCATAAACTCCTTGCTTCTGGCGGTGTAGAGGATGGTGCCGCCCCGGTTGATGGTGTGGGCCACACTCTTTTCATCCAGTTTGACAATATCTCCGGTGATCAGGCCGTTCCAGCCTCTGCGAATACCATAGCACTCCAAACCATGATACAGTGCGGTACGAACAACCGCCCGGACACAGGGATTCATGCCGGGAGCGTCGCCGCCGCTGGTCAGAACGCCAATTCTTTTTACACCCATGATAAGACCTCCTCAGGGTTTTTTCTATGTCTATATCTTACAGAAAAACTCGTTCAAAGTAAAGAGAAATTTCATGCCTCTTGCATATTTTCGTAGAGACAACTATAATAGAAAAAAAGGAGGCGGCAATATGTATTTTGATTCTCTTTGCGCGGCTTTTGCGCGCCTGCCCCAGGTAGAAGCTCTGGCTTTGGGAGGTTCACGGGCAGGGGAGCAGTATGATGAAAAATCGGACTATGACCTGTATGTATACTGCACCGAGGTTCCGCAGGAAACTGTCTGTCGTCAGATTCTGGCCGAAAGCTGCAGCTATATGGAGCTCGGAAATCGCTTCTGGGAGCTGGAAGATGACTGCGTCCTGCGAAATGGGATTCCCATCGACATTCTCTACCGCAGCCTTTCGGATTTCACCCGGGACGTTGCCTCTGTGGTGGAAGGGCACTGGGCCCACAACGGCTACACCACCTGTATGTGGCACAATCTTCTGCACAGTAAGGTGCTTTTTGACCGGAACGGCGCATACCGGGCTGCCCAAGAGCGCTTTGACCTGCCGTATCCGGAGCAGCTTCGTGCAAATATCATTCGCAATAACCTCCGACTGCTGACAAAGAACCTGCCGTCTTATGACGTTCAGATCAAAAAAGCGGTCGCCCGTGGGGATCTGGTCAGTGTGAATCACCGTACAGCAGCATTTCTGGAGTCTTATTTCGACATTTTGTTTGCCTTGAACCGAATGACACACCCAGGAGAAAAGCGGATGATGACGTTCCTGAAGGCTCAGGCAGACATTCTCCCGCAGGATTTTGAAGAAACACTGAACGCGCTGTTTGCCAGTCTGTTTGGTGCGCCACAGTCCGTTCCGGGCATTCTGGATACACTGATCCATAATCTGGCCGACATTCTTCCGGAAGCGTACAGAGATATCGAAAGGGGAGAGACTCTTTGTTCCTGTGGCTCCCGAAATCCGATGCATTGATGACATTTTTTTGAGGCAACAATTGAAGAATCAGGCGATTGCGGTAATATTTGCAGCTCTACTGGTCTTTGCAATAAGGCGCACCAATCGAGTCCAAAAGGATCAATCATAATGAAGCTGCCAAAATCCATTGAAAACAACCAACCATCGACAGTTCTAGAAGAAAAGTAGCATTCCAACCGCTGGGCATTCAATGGGAACCACCTGATTTTATATTATAGCATGAGTATTTCGATGATATTGACATCATGGAATTTTTCAGCTATGCTGTAACCAAACTTTAGAAAGGAAAAGGTATAATAAGTGGGAATCACGCAAAAGGTGTTAGGGAGGAGCAGCTGAAAAGCACCTGTTGATAATAAATTGAACGCAACAAAATAAAAATTTTGTTGCGTTCATGGTTCACTTTCAAGCATTATTGTGATTTCCATAATATTTCCTACATGCTATGCAGCAATATCGGGATTGCCCGCAGGTTTTGCGGGATTTCTTAAGCTATCACGAAACCGTCAAAGGTCAGTCTCCGCTGACGATCCGGGAGTATTATCTGGATCTTCGGATGTTTTTGCGCTTTATGAAGCTCATGCGCGCGGAGATGCCCATTGACACAGACCTGGAGACCATAGACATTCGTTCTATTGATCTGGACTTTATTGCCAGCATCACCACATCGGAAATCTTTGACTTCCTCTCTTACCTGGCCAATGACCGTGTGGCAAGACCGGATATGGCTGCTCCCGAGCATGGGATTGAAGCGGCCTCCAGAGCGCGGAAACTATCTGCGATTAAGTCCTTTTATAAGTACCTGACCGTCAGAACCAAACAATTGAACGAAAATCCGGTTGCAGATCTGGACTATCCAAAACTACGCAAAAGTTTGCCAAAATACCTTACTTTAGAGGAATCATCCGCACTTTTACAGTCCGTTTCCGGTCCAAACGCAAAAAGAGACTATGCAATTCTGATGCTGTTTCTGAACTGCGGCATTCGCCGCAGTGAATTGGTTGGTCTGAATCTGACAGATGTATACGAAGACAGGATTCGTGTGGTTGGCAAAGGCAACAAGGAACGCTTTGTCTACTTTGGCTCCGCCTGCAGAAAAGCTTTGGATGACTATTTGGAAGAACGAAAACAGCGGGAATTAACAGATAACCGCGCTCTGTTTGGCTCCAGGGACAATAACCGCATCAGCGTTACTGCCGTCCATCGGCTGGTGAAAAAAGCACTTTTGCAGGCAGGACTGGACTCTACCCAGTTTTCCGCCCATAAGCTGCGCCACACAGCTGCAACCATGATGCTTTCCGGGGGTGTGGATGTAAAAACCGTGCAGGAAGTCTTGGGCCACGAAAACCTGAATACCACACAGATCTACACCCACATTGAAAACACAGAACTGAAAATTGCGGCTGAAGCCAATCCCCTTTCCAAACTTGACTTTTCAAAATAATCCTGTAAAATGGTATTTGCAACCGATTGTTGACGACTTTTTTGAATTGTGAGTGAACTGCTATGTCCGTAGGCGAACGCATTATTTCTCTTCGCACCGCCTCTTCCCTCTCCCAGGGCCAGCTTGCGGAACGCATGGGTGTATCCCGTCAGGCCGTCAGCAAATGGGAAAATGACCTCTCCTGTCCGGACCCGCTGCGACTGATCCAGCTGGCCGACGCACTGAATACGGACGTAGAATACCTGGCCACCGGCAGACACGCGGCCATCAAAGCACCGTCTGAACCCATTGTCATTCACCAGGTGGTAGAAAAACCGGTTTATGTCGAAAAAGTAGTTGAAAAGCCCGTTTATTTGGAGAAGTCCCCATTACCGGTTGAGGAAAAAGTTGTTACCGTTACAAAAGAAGTACCTGTAGACCGGATTGTGGAACGGATCGTGGAAAAGCCTGTTGTGAAAAAGGTTGTTCGTGTCCGCTACCGGAGTAATCCCCTGGCGCTGCTTCTGACCGCTCTATTGGGTCTGATCATCGGAATTGTAATCGGTTTGCTGATCTGATACTCTGAAAAGAACATTAGAATACCGTCCGGCTCTCAATAAACCGGACGGTATTTTTATAACGCCACTTCAATTGCTTCCCGAAGATTTCGGACACGATAAACGGTCAATTCCTTTGGAATATCCAGTTTTTCCGAACCGCCTTTGGGAATCATACACTTTTTAAATCCCAGACGGGCAACTTCTCCCAGTCTCTGATTCATGTGGGAAACTGCTCGGATCTCCCCTGTCAGACCAATCTCTCCGATGGCAGTCAGGTCATCGGCAATGGGTTGATCCCGATAAGAGGAAGCCACTGCCAGAGCCACCGGCAGGTCGGCTCCGGGCTCATCCAATCGCAGGCCGCCGATTACATTGATGTAAGCATCAAAGGCCCCCAGCCTTAGTCCTGCTCGTTTCTCTGCCACAGCCAAAAGGAGCATCATTCGGTTGAAATCAAACCCATCCGAGGCTCTTCTTGGCACATTTGCCATGGTTTTGGCAACCAGAGCCTGCACTTCCGCCAGAACCGGCCGTGTGCCTTCCATCACGCAGGCCACACATGTACCGCTGGCTCCCTCCGGACGTCCTTCCAGCAGCATCTGGGATGGATTTGGAACCTCTTCCAATCCCCGTTCCATCATTTCAAATACACCAATCTCATTGGTGGAACCAAAACGGTTCTTTGCCGCCCGAAGCATTCGATAGGAAGAATTGGAATCTCCCTCAAAATAAAGCACACAGTCCACCATATGCTCCAGCACCTTGGGCCCGGCAATATTGCCGTCTTTGTTGATGTGCCCAACCACAAATACCGTAATTCCCTGGGACTTGCTCAGCTGCATCATGGTCATGGTGCAGTCCTTCACCTGGGAAACACTGCCCGGAGAGGACTCGTTTTCCTCCCGATAGAGGGTCTGGATGGAATCAATCATCAGAATATCCGGCTTCAACGCCTCCACCGCTTCCAGAATGTCCGACAGCCGGGTTTCGGAGAGAATATACAGGCTTTCCGGCGCGACGCCCAGCCGCTGGGCCCGCAGCTTCAATTGACGCTCGCTTTCCTCGCCGGATACATACAGTACGCTTCTTCCTGCACACAGACTGCTGCATATCTGAAGCAGCAGGGTCGATTTTCCGATACCGGGTGCGCCGCCCACCAGCACCAGTGAGCCTGCCACGGCACCACCGCCCAGAACACGGTCCAGCTCTCCCATTCCGGTAGAAAAACGGATCTCCCCATCTGTGTCCACTTCCCGGATGCGTTGGGGCTTCCGGCTCTGGCCCACCGGGCTGGCTTTCGCCTTTCCCGTTGCCGCAGGTTTTTCAATATGCTCTTCCATGGTATTCCAGGCGCCGCAGGCCGGGCACCTTCCCTGCCATTTGGGACTTTCATTACCGCAATTGGTACAGAAAAAAACGGTTTTCGTTTTTGCCATGTCGGGACCTCTGTTTCTTCGCCGAAGAGGCGTTCATTTGTTCCCATTATATCAACGGAGGCTCCCTGGGTCAAGACAGATTCGATGCCGTCGCCGCGCCGATTACGCATACCAGCTTTTTCTGATAATCCTCCTGCCGAAGCAAAAACTCCTCCTGCGGGTTGGACAGAAAGCCGCATTCCACAAGTACCCCCTGCCCCCGGCACTTTTCCAAAAGATAGATTCCCTTCCCCGGCTTCGTTTTTCGTTTGCTACCGGGATTCAGTGTATCAACCAGGCTTTTTTGAATAACGGATGCCAGTTCTTTGCTTGTGTCATTGTCCGCGTAAAACACCTGGGCTCCGCTGAACCGTCCCTGGGAGAAGTAGTTCTGATGAATACTGAGCAGAATATTTCCCTCCGATTGGTTGACAATGCGTACCCGTTGCCTGAGATCATCCACCTTTTTTTGGGAAATCGTATCCCCTTTCGTGTAAACGGCTGTGTCCGTTCGCCGAATCATCTGCGTCCGATAACCGAGAAGCTGCATGAGCGCCTCCAGCCGCAGCGCGATTTCCAGGTTATATTCGCTTTCCAATCGCCCTGTACAGGAGGTGGCGCCTCCATCCTCTCCGCCGTGTCCGGCATCAATCACAATGGTGTGGTACCGGGGAACCGGTATTCCCTCTCTCAGCACCTCCACTGCCTGATGCGCACCATAAATACCCACAAACGTCAGCCCAAGTATCAGGCAGCAGCATGCAAGAAAGCGGACAAGGTCCCTGGTTTTCATCGTCACCACCCCCCTATGGATATATGCTCCAATTGACTTTCCATGCACCTGCGGCGAAATCCGGCATAGAATGACCCGGAAACACCTTCCAATCTCATTAAAGGAGGAATCCAATTGATTTCGCCAAAAGCCATTCCGAATCCTGGAGAAGGCAGGCTGCCTTCCATGGCCCCTCTGGCCAATCCTTACGTACCCTTCCAACTGGAGAATCCCGTCCGTTACGAAGCGAGAAAGGGCCTGATCCGGGGTACACTGTATCCCGGTCTGGACCTGCCCCTGATGGGCATCGTCAATAAGAATCTGCTGCCGGTAACTCCCCTGTCTGAGCTTCAGGCCCTGGGTTTTGCCGTTCAGGAGCTGGCGCTGTATCTGGATACTCACCGGGAGGATCGGGAAGCGCTGGAGCTTTACCAGCAGTACCAGCAGCGGTATGCCGACTGTTTGGCCCAAAACGAAGGCGTTCTTCCTCCTATGAATCATCAGATGCCAACCGATGGCGACAGCTATGATTGGCTGGACGATCCGTGGCCCTGGGAATTTGCCGCAAATAAGGGGGAATAATCGTGTTTTCATATTCAAAAAAACTGCAATATCCGGTAAGAATCCGCCGTCCCAACCCTGCTCTTGCGAAAATCATTCTGACCCAGTATGGCGGTCCCGACGGAGAGCTGGGCGCCAGTCTGCGCTATCTCTCCCAGCGGTATTCCATGCCGTTTGATGAGCAAAAAGGCTTGTTGACGGACATCGGCACCGAGGAATTGGGGCATCTGGAAATGGTAGGCGCCATTGTGCACCAGCTAACCCGGAATCTGAAGGACAATCAGTATAAAGACCCGGCCTTTGCCCCCTATTTCGTTGACCACACCACAGGTGTATATCCCAGCGCGGCGGCAGGATTCCCCTGGGATGCGGGCTCCATTGCCGTGAAAGGCGACCCAATAGCCGATCTGACGGAGGACCTGGCAGCCGAGGCTACGTTTCACTTAGTACAACATTGACTTTTTGGCGAATTATGTCATTTTTGAGAAAACCGAAAAACCGTTGCAGCGCAATAACTTTACGGGTTTTACGTGGGTGACCCTATATCAGCCTGGGTTGAACCGATTTCAGAGTGGATGAAGCGGAATTTCTGAAGAAATAAGAATAGAGTGACATTAGAAATTCCAAAAAATAGAAACCGGAACTTCGCCAGTTTCTTTATTGCGCTTTCCGATTTCAATGTGATCAATCAGAATTTCTGTCATGCTTCTGGTCAAATGATCCATGTGAATGTATTTGCTCAGCAACTCTGTTCGATGATCTCCAGTTTGAATACTAGCATTCATTTCAGCAATCTGTTCTTGACACGCCTTGACTAATCTTTCAAACCGCTTTTTCTCATTTTGAAATGCTTCCGCCATTTCATGATAATCCCGGATGCTAATCAAGCCCTTGGATTTATCTACGTACAATGTCTGTAGAGCAGTCGTATACTCATCTATTTTTTCCTGATAGCCTTTTTGCTCAGATTGGATCTTGTTTTTTCTGGTATTCAACGTTTTTTCGAATTCGATTTGTCGCTCCAGCTTACCAAGATCGAGTAAGCGTGTATTGAGCTTGCGCAGTTCAGAAATAACAATTTGTTCTAACTCTTCAGCAGGGATAAAGGCGCCAGGACACGCATCCTCTGAAATCTGCTTTGTGTTGCACATCAGATAATAATGACCATGAGTCTTATGGGGCCTTACCGCATAACCGCAGTATCTACATACAACAATACCAGAAAATGGGTGTACCATACCGGTGGGCGTAAGAGGCCTTGCGTGGGTACTTATCTTCTTCTGAACTCTGTTCCACAGCGCCTTATCGATGATAGGCTCATGCGTGCCTTCTACTCGGATCCACTGTTCTTTAGGCTTTGGCGCACATTGCCTTGTTTTGTAAGAAATGCTTCCATATTTGCCTTGGACAAGGTTACCTATGTAGACCTCATTGTGTAAAATCGCAGCAATGGTATGATATTTCCATAGCGTACTGGCTGTCTTTTTAGGCTGAGAATACCGGATCCCCTTTTTCCTTTTATACTCAGTTGGATTCGGGACACCACGGTTATTGAGAATCTTTGCGATAGATGACTTACCATACCCATCGGCAAAGAGAGAAAATATCTCTTTAACGATATCGGCAGCCTCTTTATCAACGATTAGATGTCCTTTTAAGGAAGGATCCTTTTCATATCCATAGGGTGCAAAAGCTCCGATATGGAACCCGTTTTCTCTGCGGTTGGTTAGTACGCTGCGGATATTCTCAGACATGTCCTCCAGATACCATTCATTGACCAGGCCGTTGATCTGTCTGGATTTTTTATTTCCCTTATTGGCAGTATCCGCATTATCAACAATGCTGACAAAGCGGATACCCCAAATTGGAAACAGACCATGGATGTATTTCTCTACCAGCTCCAGCTCACGTGTAAATCTTGACTGCGTTTTACATAGAATGATGTTAAATTTACGGGACTCTGCATCTGCCAACAGTCTCTTAAACTGTGGTCTGTTCCGATCGGAACCGGCATAGTCATCATCGCTATATATATCATAGATATCCCAATCCTGGCTGAGGGCATACTGTATAAGCATGGCCTTCTGATTTTTAATGCTGTTACTGTCATCTTCTTTGTTTACCTTGTTCCGATCTTCTTCGGACAGGCGGCAATATATTGCTACTTTCATTGTTCCATCTCCTTTGTGATGAAACAAGCAATTTTTACGACTTTGTTTTGATTCGTTACCAGAGAATGGCATAGTTCCTCACCTTCGAAAAAATATGAGGTATTAGACTTTCTCTATCTACGCTAACCTCTGCTGTAAATGTCGGAGTATTATCTGCCGGTATTAAAAGTTCCAATGAATCTCAACGGGAGTCTCTTTTGTAAGAGTATCCGTCCTCCCTAACAGAATATAATCGATTAAGACTGAAACCATTTCTTTAGACAGCTTTCTTGTACCTACGTACTGGCTAGTAATAAGCTTTTTATTTTCATGAATCGCTATCGTTGTTTGAATTTGGGTAAGCTGTTCGGACAATTCGGTGACCTGCTTTTCAAATGCAATTTTCTCTTCAGTTACTTTTACTGATTGCTCAATGTATTCAGATTCGCTAATGATACCTTTTACCTTATCCATATACATGGATCTCATCGCAAAATTGTCTTGCTCTATACTTCGATTGAGTCTTTTTATCGTAGTCTCCATTTCTTCTTCCTGTACGTGAAGATCAGCAAAGGGGTCTACTCCGTTTTCCAGCAATTCTTCGTCGAGTAATTCCTCGGATAGTATTTGAAGCTGAGCAGCGACAATGCGTTCAAGCTTTCTGAGAGATATATATGCACCAATACATGCATCGTGAGATAAGGAGTGGCGCTCACATTTGAATCCGCGCTTATTTCCACTTTTTACAGAACGCAATCTAGAGCCACAATAAAAACAACGTACCTTCCGTGCAAACATTCCTTCTGGTTCCTTAGGTGCAGGGGTAGCTTTTTCTGCAATCAGAGCCTGAACACGATCCCATGTTTCCTGATCAATGATTGGCTCGTGGGTCCCCTTCACAACGATCCATTGTTCCTGGGGATAAGATATTTTCTCCTGGTTTTTGTAGGAAACTACTCCTGATTTTCCTTGGATCATATTACCGATGTATACTTCATTGGTAAGAATGTTAGTAATCGTAAAATACGACCATAATGGGCTGCTTTGGACATGTTTGTTCCTGACCATCCCATGAAGCCGCTTGTATTCGGTGGGATTTGGGACTCCCCTTTCATTGAGGATTCTGCAAATCCCTTGCTTTCCGGTTCCTGCTAAAAACAGAGCATGGATTTCCCGAACGACGGCAGCTGCATCCGGATCAATTATCAGGTGCCCTTTCTTGGCGGGATCTTTCATATATCCATAGGGCGCGAAGGAACCGATGTGGTATCCCTGCTCACGGCGGCTGGTCAATACGGATCTGATATTATCGGACAGCTCTTCCAGGAACCACTCATTGACAAGTCCGTTGATCTGGCGGGCTTTTTTGTTACCCTTGTTGTCGGTATCGGCGCTGTCTACCAGACTGACAAATCGTATTCCCAGTCTGGGAAACAGTCCATTGATGTACTTCTCTACCAGTTCCAGCTCACGGGTAAATCGGGATTGGCTTTTACAAAGGACGATATTGAATTTTCTGGCTCTGGCATCCAGGATAAGACGGTTAAATTCCGGCCGATTTCTATCTGTGCCGGCATAATCATCGTCACTATAGATGTCATGTATTGTCCAACCGTTATGGCTTGCATACTTGATGAGCATGGCCTTCTGGTTTTGAATACTGGCGCTGTCATCATGCTCAGAAAGTTTGTCTCGATCCTCGTCTGATAGCCTGCAGTATATTGCAACGTTCATGTTTATTCCTCCTTAGTCTGATGGATTCATTCTATTACACGATTTTTCGTCGCAATTTGCAAAGTCTATTCGTCCTGATTTGCTTTGAGTCTTTCAATGTGGTTGATCATATCGATCCAAATCTTCGTATATTCTTCTTTTGTCGGCATTCTACCGTTCTTGAACACGTTTGTTACGGATCCAGAAGGAACATTCTTTTCTTCCATAAGGTAATCTCCTTTTCAAAGTTTATTGAATGATATGCGAAAGCGGTTTCTATCTTTCGCGTGCAGCAGGGTGACACAGGTTTATTCTCTATAGGTCACTCCCCTATTCCCTGGTATCAGGGTATAAAAAACAGCCCTTAGGAGAGGTTCCTAAGGGCTGTTAAGGCAAAAATATATTGTGATAAAAAAGGGATATGATACTATTTTCAAATTGAAATCTTAAATTTCAATTTGAAAGACACCGCCGAACGGCGCTGTCGATTCAGTGATTTTCGGAATAGAAAATCACTGAATCCCGTCTCATATTGATCTTCATATTAAAAACTTCAACCCTTCGGTTGTTTGCACTTGCCAATATGGAAGAAACCTCAAAAGAATAAATCACCACCGCACTAGGAAAGTCAACCTTGTGGCGGTGGATTCTCATAAAATAAAAGGCACTACAACCTTCATGCTGTAGTGCCTTAATTATTTGCTATACTGCTGTTTCGAGTCTAATTAATTTTAGTAAACTTTTAGTAAATCGTAGTATTATACGAATTTGAAACCCGAAAAGCCGTTACAACGCAACAACTTTAGTTATCCATGGGCTTCATTGTGGGAATAGCAATAAAGCTCAAAAAGCGTTGTAAATAAACAATATTTTGATTATACATAGTTTATAATATACGAATTTATACGATTTTAGAAAAATTATAGAAAGATAGGAGAGTGATCAAGTATAAGCCGGTCACAGACCGACTTATACTTGATCTGCTACGATACATCCTATTATAAGACAGGAACAGAAAAAATCAAGGTAAAGTTTGTCATACCCAAATGTATACTGGCTGATCGGTGTTGATTTTTCGCAACACCCGAAATATAATAGAATTAAACAAACTTGAAAAGGATTAAACAATATGAACACAATAATCTTAACAAGTTATTTGGATTTCTATGAAAAAGATGAACAAGGAAACAAGATTGCTCACAACTTTGGAAATGATAACGGAATTTTAGATTGTTTAAAATCTAACATAAAAAAATATGACAACTTTGTATTTGTTGCCAATGGAATGGAAGGGGAAAAAGCTGAAGCATATTTTAAGTTGGCTTGCAACTCATTTGAGTTGACTTTACCATTTAATAACTATGAATTTCTATGTCCTAGCACTAAAAACAGAGCAAAGGAAATGATTGAAAAGGCAGATTTTATATTCCTTTGTGGTGGTCATTTGCCTACACAAAACAAGTTCTTTAACGATATTGGATTAAAAGAATTATTAAAAAACACTAATGCCTTGATTGTAGGTGGAAGTGCAGGAAGTATGAATTGTGCTGATGTGGTGTATTGTCCGCCAGAACTTGAAGAAGAAGTGTTAGATGATAACTTTAATAGATATTTGAAAGGGTTAGGACTAACTAATATCAATATAATGCCACACTTTGAAGAATATCAAAAAATGGTTATTTGTGGCAAAAGATATATTGACGATATTGTTGTTCCAGATAGCCATAAAATTGATATTATTGCATTAAATAACGGTAGTTATATTGTAATTAAGGACAATCAAACAACAATCTATGGTGAAAGCTATTTAATTAGAAAAGGCAAAATAACACAAATAAACGAAAATCAAAACACTAAACATGTATAATGGTATTGTTTTGGTCAGTTTAAAAGAGACCGCAGAAAATTCTGTGTAATCGACAAAGTATGACAGTATAGAAACTGACGACAAAGTCAAGAATGATACCAAACATTCACGACAAAGGAGTCAGTATTATGAGCGCACCACAGGAATTATTGAAGCAGTATGTTCAGAGCCAGCACTTCACCAGTACCGCCGACATCATGGCCGCCATGAAGGAAATGTTCCGGGATGTCATCCAGCAGGTCATGGAAGTGGAGATGGATGAGGAGCTGGGCCGAGAGCGATGCCAGCGGGCTGCGGATCCCGAAAACACCTCTCCCAACTACCGCAATGGCTACTCTCAGAAAACGGTCAAGACCCAGCTGGGCGAGAGCGACATCAAGGTCCCTCGAGACCGTAAAGGCAATTACGAACCCAAGATCATCAGTAAGTACGACCGCAATGCCGAAGGCATGGAGGACAAGATCCTGTCTCTGTATGCCTGCGGCATGAGCCAGCGGGATATCTCTGAGCAGATCAAGAGTCTTTACGATGTTGAGATCTCCCCGGAGTTGGTCAGTAAAATCAGCGAGAAAATCATGCCTGAGGTAAACGCCTGGCAGAACCGGCCTTTGGAAAGCGTGTATCCCTTCATCTTCATGGATGCCATCCACTACAAGGTCAAGGAGGACCATCGCTATGTGACCAAGGCCGCCTA
Source organism: Oscillospiraceae bacterium (assembly GCA_017622995.1). Classification (GTDB taxonomy): domain Bacteria; phylum Bacillota; class Clostridia; order Oscillospirales; family Oscillospiraceae; genus Faecousia. Next base: position 74,093 of record JAGAQA010000005.1, on the reverse strand, counting down.
CGTGGTTCTGGGCATCACCATGGACGGTCGGAAAGACATCCTGGGCGTGTGGATCGGCGAGCACGAGAGCAGCAAATTTTGGCTGAGCGTGCTGAATGACCTCAAAAGTCGGGGCGTTTTGGATGTTTATCTGTTCTGCACCGACGGCCTGTGCGGCATGATGCAGGCGATCCAGGCAGTGTATCCCAAGAGCCGCCTGCAGCGGTGTATCGTCCACCAGATCCGCAGCTCCACCAAGTACGTCAGCTACAAGGACATTAAGAAGGTTACTGCGGATCTGAAGAAGATCTATACCGCCGTAACGCTGCAGGAAGCAGAAGAGAACCTCCGCACATTCGGCGATGAATGGCGGAAACAGTACCCCTCCTGCGTCAAGAGCTGGGAGGATAATTGGGAAGTTTTGAGCACCTTCTTTGAATACCCTCCAGAGATTCGGAAAATCATATACACGACGAACATCATTGAGGGGCTGAACCGGCAGTTCCGGCAGATCACCAAGAACAAGCCGTCGTTCACCAATGATGATTCGCTGCGCTGGATGCTGTACCTGGCATCCCAGCGGATCGTGAAGCATTGGCACGCCCGGTGCCAGAATTGGGGCATGGTGCTCAACCAATTGGAGATCATGTTCGCCGACCGCAAAGCGGGCTGATCCCCTTGAAATAGGATTCCCGGAAGGCTGAGACGGCATTCACGCCGTACCGGCGCGCATACCGTCCCATCCTTCCGGGAGAAAAGTAGACAAGGGGAATAAGCCCTCATCCTGCACATTGATAACGTGATATTCTTGATTTTGTCGAAAATCGCTTACACAAAATTCTCTGAGGGGCCCCTCTCTAAAACGAGACAAAGTCCTGAAATCTTGCGATTTCAGGACTTTTAATGGTTGCGGAGGCATGACTCGAACCTACGACCTCCGGGTTCTTGTATATATCATTTTGCAACAAATGAAATGTCCATATCGGACTAATATTCGATAAACAAATATGTCTTAATATCGCGTCCCGGTTCGCCATGAACCGGGGCGTTTTTGTTTTTGGGCACATTCGACTAATAAACCTTGCTCCGCTAGGATACGTAAACGTTCAACCATAAGTACCTTGACCGAATAAAATGCGGGGCTCCGGATGGAGCCCCGTTGGTCATATTCAAATCTTTTTGTGGCATTCCTCCGGCAGCTTCTCCGACCAGGGGAGCAGGTCTTCCAGGAAGTCCATGCTGGTGTCATCTATATGCTTCGGGATTTCTGTCAGCAGATGCTTCAGGTATTCGTAGATCTTTAACTTATTCGCCTTGGCGGTTTCAACCAGACTGTAGATCGTTGCACTGGCTTCGGCACCGTAGATGGTGTCAATGATATGCCAGTTGGCTCTGCCAATGGTAAAGGGTCGGATGGCACGCTCTGTTGCGGAATTGTCGATCGGGATATTCCCATCCTCCAGGAATACCTTCAGATACTTCTCCTGGTTCATGCTGTAGTTCAAGCCATCCCGGGTCTTCTGGCTGAGGATGGTTGCTGGATCCTGTTCGTGAACCCATACAAAGTAAGCCTCCACAAGAGGCTTTACCTCTCTCTGGCGGCGAGAATATCGTTCTTCTGCTGTCAGGTTCTTCAGTGCTTCTTCCGCTTTGTAAATCGCGGCGATTTGCACCAATGCTTTGTGGGCAACAGTCTCATGGGCATAATTTTTGTCTTCGCCCTTTAATGCTTTCAGTGCATCGGCATAGTCTCTCCGGGCATGAGCCCAGCAGAACGCAGAGCGGATATTCTCATCATTCTTGTCCAGCGATTTGTATCCACTGAATGCATCCGAAACCAGTGTACCGGAGAAACCAGTCAAGAACTTCTGGATATTGCTCTTGCTCCTGGTTTTTTCATATTGGTACAGGATGACCGGCTTTTCCCTTCAATGCTCAGAAGTCCGGTAGACAAACATATAGGACTTGACATCGCTGGGGCGGCCATCCTTTGTCACCTGGCAGGTGGTTTCATCCGCCTGGATAATTGTTTGACTGCGTAGGTGTTTCTGCAAACTGTCATATACCAGACTCAGATACCGCTCAGAACAGCGGATGACCCAGTTCGCCATAGTAGCCCTTCCCAGGATCATGTCACTCTGCTCAAAGTCCTGGGCAATCCGGTACAGAGGAATGGCATTGGTATACTTGGCATTCATAATGGCGGCCACCAGAGAAGGTGTAGCAATGCTGTTTCTCAGCAAATCCACAGGACGGCCAGCACGAACAATGGTATCCACATCGTTCTTCTTCGCAGCATAAACTGCCACATGGTGTTCCACCACTTCTTTAACGGCAGGCTGGTATTCCACCCGGCTGTACACTTCATCCGGAAGACGTTTCCAGCCGTTTTCACCAAAGATGACTTTCAGCTGCTCCTTGGTCAGCTCATGGTTTTCAATGCGCTTGGGCAGTCTGCTCAGGTCTTCCTTACGCTGACCCTTTTTCTTTTTTCTGCGGACTACCACCTGCTCAATGGCAGGCTCCGCAATGGCCTCAACTGCGGCCACTTCTGTTTCATTGAAGATATTCATCTGACCGGGCAGAGTCTCCAGCTTCTCCGTAGAACGGCCAAAATGCCGGGCATTGAGAATAGCTACTTTCTCATTGAGGGTATTGATTTGCTGCTGCATCTGGAGCACCATGGCAGCCAGATCTTCTTTGCTCATGTTATTCAGTTCAGAAGAAGAAAGCTGCTTCATGGTGTTCCTCCAGGTAAGTTTTCTTACCTGAATTATACCACAAAACAGCTTTCTTTTCTACTATATTCTTTTAATTTACCGGAATTATTGCACCTGTTTATAACATTTTCTTGGGTTTTCCTTTTCGGATAGTGGGGGTAATACTTTGCCCGGACATGAGCCACTCGAACTGTTCCTGGGTCATTTCCATGACCTCCTGTTTTGTCCGGGGCCATTGGTATTTGCCATCCAGAAGCCGCTTATAGAGCAGCAGGAATCCGTCACCTTCCCATATGAGGCACTTGATTTTATCCGGTTTCCTGCACAGAACATGAAAAGGACATTCTTCTGAAATGGGTCAATATCCAGCTGGCGGCGAATGACTGCACACAAACCATCGATACCCTGGCGAAGATCTGTGTAGCCGCAGGCGATATAGATACGGTCGAAGCCGGTGGCATTATTCAGCATGGAGCATTGCCTGCAATATCTGGTCCATCACAGAGCGGTCTGCATCCATGATTTCCAGGGTACCATTCTTGGTGGTCAGCCGGAGTTTGGCGTGGTTTGCTTCTGGTTTTGGAGCCAGAGGAACTTCTGCCAGTTGCAATGGCTGTGCCTGTTCCAGCGCTGTGCAAGCTGCCTGGCGGAGTTTCCGGAGCCGGTAATAATAGATATGCTCTGCCATACCTTGCTCCTGGCACCACGCCTTGACGGACAGACCACTTTCTTTCTGCTCCCGGAGCATCCCGCTCCATTCCTGTAACTGGTACTCCTGCTTTACTTCGCTGATCTTCACTGACAACACCCCACTTACATTTCCTTGAAAAACTGGAATTCAAGTTTTTCTATGTGAGGTCTATTTTCTCACAATGACAATGAAGTCGCTAGGGTACGGATTATTTAGCGTTTACTAGGATACCCCCCAGCATGTGGATTGCCATGCTGGGGGCTATACGGATATTGCTTCACTTGTCTTCTGTGGAAGACTTCTTCTCCCTTGAAGGTAGAAAGATCGCCAAAACGGGAGGATGCATCAAAGAATCAGAACATACCAAGTTCATCCAATGCCGAGATCATATTGTGCAGGTAATTCGGGCTGGTGATCGGCCACTTGAATCCCAGGCGGAAAAGCGCTTCCGTGGTATAGCGGATAGACGCATCCAACATACAGCGCGTAACAGAAGTATCGCTGCTCATGTAGGCAATCAGGCCTCCGACTGCATCGGATAGCGCAGGATCCTCTGCAGCTGCATTCAGCTTTTGCTGGAAAACAGCATCGGATACAACTTCTATTTGGAAGCCGTGCTCCTGCATGATATAAATCACATCCGCCATGGTAACCAGGTGGTTGTTACAGGGGTGGAAGACTGTAAATTTGCTGTCCGTACCGGAGAGGCGCAGGATGGCCTCAGCTGTCATACCAATTTCAGAAAATTCCACAGGGCTGTTCATCATAGACATCGGGAAAGCCCCCAATACCTTGTATCCGCGCAGCTGGCGCATAAAGCCGCTGGAACGGAAATTGATTTGGAATTCGCCGTCACTGTGACGTGCCATCAGATTGCCCACGCGCATGATCTTGGCATCCAGCCCCTTCGGGATGGCTTCCAAAATTGCCCGCTCTGCACAGAACTTGCTGCGTACATAGTCATTTTCCAGAAGCTGACCAAAGAACAGTTCGTTCTCGTGCAGTTGTCTGCCTGCATCGGGGATGTCGTTGATGGATTCGCCCGCTACACTTACTGTGGATATCTGGATCAAGCGGCGGTTTCGGCCCATACAGCAATCAATCAGATTCTGAACACCCTGCACATTCACCCGTTCCAGCGCACCACTGGCATCAAAGTGCTTCACCAGTGCGGCACAGTTGATCACCGTGCCAATGTCCACCTCATCCAGTTGGCGTAGGGATTCAGGATCTGTGATATCGCCCTCTATGCAGCGGATGCGGCCAGTGGCAAAGCATTCCTCATAATCATTGGAGAAATAATACACCAGCATACTGCGAAGCCTCTTTTCCACGGAGGAGGTGCGTCCTCTGCGAAGCAGGCAGTAGGCTGTACCGTTGCAGCTTTCCAGATAGCGCCACAGCACGTGGATACCCAAAAAGCCGGTGGCTCCCGTGATCAGCACATTTCCGGGCATATTTCTCCGGATCTCATCCAGGTTCTGCAGGACATTCGCCGCCAGCACCGGCTCCAGCTGAGTATAATCATATCCGATGATATCGGGCATATTCTGGGGGACATTGGTGTTTTCTCCCAATATCAGCGATGCAAGGCCTCTGGGGGTAGGATGTTTGAACACATCCGCATACACCACGGCATATTCCTTTTCCATGGCAAAAATTGCAATGCGGGATGCTGCCAATGAGGTGCCGCCCAGTTCGAAGAAATTGTCTTCAGCGCCAACACGCTCCAGCTGCAGGACTTCTGCAAACAAATCGCAGAAATCCCGTTCAACAGCATTGGCCGGAGCCGTATAATGCCGGTCAGGCTGAGAGTACTCAGGCTTAGGCAATTTGGCTTTATCGATTTTGCCGTTGGCAGTCAGCGGCATTGCATCCAGCTGCATCAGCACGCTGGGCACCATGTAATGGGTAAGGCTCTTGCCGATTTCAGCCTGCAGATCATTCGTATTGATCTCACAGGACGCGGTGAACCATGCCGCCAGGAACTGATGCGTACCTTCGCCGCATACCCGTACAATGCTGGTAATCACACCCGGATAGGCATTGACAGCGTTTTCGATTTCCCCCAGTTCCACACGCAGGCCCCGCAGCTTCACCTGATTATCGGTACGACCATGGAACAATAGCATACCGTCATGGGTATATTCCGCAAGGTCGCCGGTGCGGTAGGCACGCATTCCGTTGATCGTGATGAACTTTTCGCGGGTGAGGTCATCGCGGCCAATGTAGCCAATGCCCACGCCATCGCCACAGATCACCAATTCGCCGCACATGCGTGGCGGCAGGATCCGCAGTTTTTCATCCACCACATAAGCTTTTACATTGGCGTTCGGTCTGCCAATGGTGATCCTGCGCGGATCTGTCACCACATCCATAGTGCAGCTGATGGTTGCCTCGGTGGGGCCATAGCCGTTCATGATATAGGCATCCGGGTTGATCGCGCGAATCTTATTCAGCAGCGACGGCGGAAATGCCTCAGCGCCAAAGTCGTAAGATACAACGTTTGCGAGGGGCTCACGCATCACCTTCAGATCGATCATATTTGCCAGGAAAGAGGGGGTGCAGCTCATCATATCCACATGGTTTGTCTGCATGAGCGCAGCCAGCGCCATAGGATTGTGAATTTCCTCCTCCCCTGCCATGGAGATGGTCATGCCATTGGCAAGCGGAATGAACTCCTCCATGACAGATACGTCGAAAGTAAATGCCGCCTGGGCAAGGGACACATGGGCACGCTGGGTGTATCCCAGGATTTCGTGGTTCTTGGGGTTGGCATCCACGAAATTCACAAGGTTCCTTTGGCTGAGCATCACGCCCTTGGGCTTACCGGTGGAGCCAGAGGTATAGATGCAGTAGCACAGGTCATCGGCAGACCGTGCAATGCCGGGGTTATTTTCCTGTTCGTTTGCCAGCAGATCCTCCACCGCATATACGCGGCAGCTGAGCTTCTGCAGGAATGCAGCCCGCTCCCGGAGGGTATCCCGATCCACAATCAGCGCCGCCGCGCCGGAATCCTCCAGCATGTAGGCGATACGCTCATCAGGGTACTTTGGGTCGATGGGCAGGAACGCAGCACCGGCCTTCAGGATGCCCTGACGGGTAATATACACCCTCGCACTGCGGGGCAGCATCAGAGCCACAATGTTACCGGGCTGCGTACCACAGGAAATCAGCCCATTTGCCAGCCGGTTCGCACCGGTGTTAAGCTGCGCATAGGTGAGCTTTTCGTCCACTGTGACAACAGCAAGATGATTCGGAGACCTCTGCGCGCTCTGTTCCAGCAGTCTGCAGGCAGGGCGGAATTCTACCGGCCAGAATGTATCATTGATTTCCTCCATGTAGGCAAGGGCGGCCTCGCTGGCAGGATCGATTTCGCCCAAGGTTTCGCAGTTCAGCAGGCCCTGCATGATCTTCGCATAGGCATCGGCCATCCAGCGGATGCTGTCGGCTGCGTACATATCCCGACGGTATTCGATGTTCACCACATATCCGCCAACATCCCGCAGCACATCCACATTCAGCGGAGATTTTGCGCCCTCAAGCTTTGTTTCCAGGAAGGTCGCAGGCTTTCCCGCAAACGTATCGGCGATGAATTCGTCGCCCTGGTAGGCAAACAGAATATCGGAATTCACGCCGTAAGCACGGCTGGCTTCCGCAAAGGAGTACAGGTCGTTGGCCGTGAGCTGGGAGATACTTTCGCGGACTGTCTGAAGGAAATCATCCACCCGGCGAGTGCCTTCCAGCTGCATGTAGATGGGATAGGTTTTCACCAGCATGCCCAGCATATGGAAGGTACGCGCCTCGGTGCGGCCATTGTAGATGGAGGCAAACACAGCCTCTTCCTGTCCGGTGAGCTTGCCCAGCAGCACACCAAAGCCCGCCATAAACAGTGCGTTCGGCGTGATATTGTGCTTTGCACAGAAGGCCTCCACATCCGCGGTATTCAGATTCGGCATGGCAAACTTCAGCTGTGCGTCACCCTCAGTCAGATCTGTAATATCCGCAGCAGGAAGAGAACGCACGCTCACGCCATCAAACACGGAATCGTAATAGGCTTTTGCCTGTGTGTAGGCCTTACTTTTACGGGCGGTTTCTTCGTCCAGCACCAGATCAAAGGATGTGTACTCCTCCTCTTCCAGCGTTTTGCCCATGTATGCACTCTCGATATCGCGCAGCAGAACATTGACAGAGCTTCCATCCATCACAATGTGGTGGAAATTCATGCGCAGATACAGGCTTTCTTCGGTCCTCACGATTTCAAAATCGAACAAAGTCTCAGCGTCCAGGGTGATGGTTTTCGAAATGCCGGCGTATTGTGCTTCCACTTCCCTTTCGCTGCAGCAACTATGCTTAACCTGCCAGGTATAGTCGTCTCTGGGAATCATCACGGCACTGCCATCGCTGCGGCTCTCAATGCGGCATTTCAGGAAGGAATGGGCCTCCACCGCCGCGTGGATCGCATGATCCAGCTTTTCTTCATCGATGGATCGATCCAGCCTGAGCAGCATGGGAATATTGTACATATCACTTTCGGCATCCATCATACATTCCAGATAGATACCCAGCTGGGTCTGGCTGAGAGGATAGGAATCCCGCTGAACGGTTTTCACCGTTTCAGGCTTGCGGCAGCTGGCTGCGCGCCAATTTGCCACGATGGCATTTTCCACCGTGAGGATATTCGCACCGTTCTGCAACTCCTTCACATTGGGGCTGAAACCGAAGCGTTTATTCAGCTCTGCCGCAAGACGAATGGCAGATATAGAGGAGAGCCCTGCGTAGGCAAAATCGGTTTCCACGCCGAAATCCCTGTGCCCAAGCACGGCTTCCAAAACATCGGAAATCTCCATTTCCAGCTGGGTCTGGGCACGGTTGGAATCGGTTTCGCCGGAGGGTTCGTTGAACACAGGTTCAGGCAGCTTGCGGCGATCCACCTTGCTGTTTGCATTCAGCGGAATCGCATCGATCTGCATGGTCACCGCCGGAACCATGTACGGCGGCTTTTCCTGCAGGATGAAGGCGTTCATAGCCTTGATATCCACTTCCGTATCAGAAACCACATAAGCGACCAGCATTTTTCCGCCGGACGCTGCATCCCTGGCCACAACGGTGGCATCCTTAATGCCTGGGAAGCGGCGGATGACCTCCTCCACCTCAGTCAGCTCAATGCGGAAGCCGCGGATTTTGACCTGGCTGTCCCGCCTTCCGATGAACTGCACCACGCCATCGGGCATGAAGCGCACCACGTCTCCGGTGCGGTAGATGCGCTCATAACCCGGCTGATCGCAGAAGGGATTGGCGGCGAAGGCCTTCTCAGTCTGCTCCGGGCGGTTCAGATAGGACCGTGCCACCTGGTCGCCGGAGATCCACAGCTCGCCCGATGCGCCCGCAGGCAGCAGCTTTCCATTCTTATCCACCACATAGAGCTTCAGGTTGCTCAGCGCCGGACCGATGGGTACATCATCATACCAGCGGTCCACCTTTGCAATATTAGACATGATGGTGCATTCCGTAGGGCCATAGGCATTATAGAAATTGTAGGGCGGCGGGTCCAGCGGCACCAGTTTTTCACCGCCAACGGTGAGATGTTTCAGGGTTTTGGTGCCCTCCAGTTGGGCAAACTGACGACCCACCTGGGTGGTGATCAGGGTATGTGTGATTTTATTTTCGTTGAAGTATGCCTGCAGCTGGATCAGATCCAGGCGGATGCTTTCATCGATAATATGCACCGTACCGCCGCCTGTGAGGGCAGGATAAATATCCGTCATGTGGGCATCGAAGCCATAGCTGGCGTACACCGCGCTGACGGTGTTTTCATCGATTTCGTAATAGCGTCTGGCCCAGTCGCAGAACGCGGACAGGTTGCCATGCTCCAGCATGACACCCTTGGGAAGACCTGTGGAGCCGGAGGTGTACAGCATCACGAACAGATCATTTCGCTCCGGAGGAGGCAGTGCTGCGCCGCTGTCCTGCATGGACGGAATTTCATTGGTCATGATGCGCATACAGCCATGCTTTTCTTCGATGATGGAGCTCAATTCCGGCGTGGTAATGAGCACCTTCGCATCAGAATCTTCCATCAACAGGTTCAGCCGCTCCGGAGGATAAGTGGGATCCAGCGGCAGATATGCGCCGCCAGCCTTCAGAATACCCAAAGAGCAAATCACCATATATTCACATCTGGGAATCAGTACGCCTACAACCTTCTCCCGTTCAATGCCGCAGGAACGCAAATGCATGGCCAGGCGATCGGTGATTTCGTCCAGTTCCTTATATGTATATTTTTTCTCCAGGTACACCAGAGCGGTGTGATCGGGATGGCGCTGCGCCTGATCGCGGAAAAGATCAATTACTGTCTGATTCCGGTCATAGGCAAATTCTGTCTGGTTGAAGGCTTCAATCTGTCGGACGGCAGCTTCACCGGCGATTTCGATTTCATTCAAACTTTCCCGGATAATGAATTCCTGAACCGTCTTTGCATATGCGGCCGCCATATTTTCAATGAATTCCGGGCTGAACAGATCTGCGCGGTATTCCACATCGTACACGAAACGGTCATTCTCAATGAACACCTGCATGGTAACCGGTTCCTTGGCGGCGCTCAGTTCAAGAGGAATCCGACTGGCCTTACAACCGCCAATTTCATCAAAGATGAAGCTGTCGCCCTGGTAGGCAAACAGGGCATTGGGCTGAATATCGTAATTTCGGCTGATTTCAGCAAACGGATAGCAATCGTTGTCCATGGCGCCCAGCAGCAGATTGCGCAGGGAAGTAAAGTAAGCGGCTATATCGCCTTCCAGCTTCATGCGCACAGGCAGGGTTTTTACCAACATGGCCACGGTATTTTCCAGCCGGGAATCGTTTCTGCCGTGGTAGATGGTGGTGAACACGGCCTCATCGGTGTAATTGTACTTGGCCAGCACAGTTCCGAAAACGCCCATGAAGAACACATTCTCCGTAATCCCATGCTTTTCACAGAATGCGCGCACCAGCTCCGGCGTGATGTTTTCATCTGCCCTGCGGTGGCGGCTCACAGCGGGAATCCCATCTGCCTTGTCCGGATGGAAGCCGGTATCGCCCTCACAGTCACCGAATTCCTTTGCATAGAATTCAGCGGCCCGGGCATAGGCATCGGAGCGAACGGTTTCTTCGTAGTCCAGGGCAGCCTCAAAGCCGGAATAGTGCTCCTTTTCAAGGGTCTGCCCGGCATAAGCGCGGTTGATATCCTCCAGCAGTATCGCCAGGGAGGTTCCGTCGGCTGCGATGTGGTGCACATCCATGAAGAAATAGTTGGCCTGTGGCGTGCAGTAAATCTCAAAGCGGTACAGCGGTTCATTATACAGGCTGAACGGCCGCACAAGCGCGCTCTGATCCATGCCTTCCACAACAGATACATCCACAGGATAATCATCATTGCGCTTCTGGAAGATCTCGCCGTTTTCGCCGGTGCACAGCTGCATCTTCAGATACGGATGGGCCTGTACGGCAGTCACCACCGCCTGCTGCAGGCGATGGATATCCACATTTGCATCCAGTTCAAAGAGAGACGGAATATTGTACACCGTGGAGGCGGGATTGGCCGCAGAATCAGCAAACACACCCAGCTGGGCATTGGTAAGGGGATAGAATTCCCGAATTTCATATTCCTTTGTACCGCTGGCCTGCAATACGAACTGCTCCAGCAGCAGGATTGTGGGATGATTCTTCAAATCGGAGGTCTTAACGGCAATATCAAATTCCTTGGAGAGTAACACATTCAGGCGAATCGCGCCGATCGAGGTAAGACCTGCATTGTAAATGTCCGTGGTAATGCCAAATTGCTGATGACCGATCGCATCCGCCAGACAGCCAAAGATTCGCTTCTGGAGCTGCGTTTCAGGGGCAACGAGTTCCACTGCCTGCTTCACCGGCTTGGGCAGTGCACGCTTATTCACCTTCTGATTTTGGGTCATGGGAATGGCCTCGATCTGCATGGTCACTGCCGGAACCATATACGGCGGCTTTTCCTGTAGTATGAAATCATTCAGAGCATCGATGGAAATGGTTTCATCTGAAACAATATAGGCAGCGATATATTTACCGCCGGAAGCCTCATCAAAGGCTGCAACGGTTGCATCCTTGATGCCCGGGAAGCGGCGAATAATCTCCTCCACCTCGGTCAGCTCGATGCGGAAGCCGCGGATCTTCACCTGGCTGTCCCGTCTGCCGATGAACTGCAGTCGGCCATCCTCCATATAACGCACAACATCACCGGTGTGGTAGACGCGCTCGTAGCCCTCCTGATCACAGAAGGGGTTGGCAGTAAAGGCCGCCTCACTCTGTTCCGGACGGTTCAGATAGCCCCGCGCCACCTGGCGTCCGGAAATCCAGAGCTCACCCGCTGCGCCTGCTGGCAGCAGCTTACCCTGCTTGTCCACCACATAGAGCTTCAAATTGTCCATCGCCGGACCGATGGGTACATCTTCGTATTTTTTGTCAAGTCTCTGAACCGTTGCACACATGCAGCCCTCTGTGGGTCCATATGCATTATAGAAATGATAGGCCGGAGGGTCAAAGGGTACCAGCTTTTCGCCACCGACAGTGAGATGCTTCAGGCTGGCAGTCCCATCCATCAGTGCAAACTGGCGGCCCACCTGGGTGGTCATTGTGGTATGCGTAATCCCCTGTTCGTTGTAATATTTCTGTAGCTGAACCAAGTCCAGACGGATGCTTTCATCCACAATGTGCACCGTGCCGCCGCTGATCAGTTCAGGATAGGTATCGTTCATGTGTGCGTCAAAGCCATAGCTGGCGTATTCCGCACTGACAGTATTTTCATCCACGCCGAAATAACGCCGCGTCCAGTCGCACAGCGCTGCAACATTGCCGTGCTCCAGCATCACACCCTTGGGAAGACCGGTGGAACCGGAGGTATAGAGCATGACGAACAGGTCCTCCTTGACAGGAGGCGGTAACGGCTCACCGGTATTGCGCATATCCGGGATTTCACTGACCATGATACGCTCACAGCCGTGTTCCTCGCCGATGATAGAGCTCAGTTCAGGCGTGGTAATCAGAACCTTGGCGTTGGTATCCTCCATCAGCAGGTTCAGCCGCTCCGGCGGATAGGTGGGATCCAGCGGCAGATATGCGCCGCCGGCCTTCAGAATGCCCAAGGAGCAGATCACCATATATTCGCACCGGGGAATCAATACTCCCACAATTTTTTCCTTCTCAATGCCAATGCTGCGCAGGTGCATGGCGAGCCTGTCAGTGATTTCATCCAGCTCTCTGTATGTATATTTTTTGTCCAGATACACCAGCGCAGTGTGATCCGGGCGGAGATGCGCCTGATCGCGGAAGAGATCAATCACAGTCTTTTCCTGGTCGAAGGGGAATTCCGTCCGATTGAAGGCTTCAATCTGATCAGCAGCGGCCTCATCGGCCAGATCCACATCATTTATAGATTCCTTCGTGAGGAATTCCTGTGCGACCTTTGCGTATGTGCGGGCCATATTTTCGGCAAAGCCGCGGCTGAACATATCCCCGCGGTAGCCCATATGGATTTCATACCAGCCTTCGCCCAGCTCGGACAGTTCCATCAGGATGGCGGTATTTTCAATATGCCGTTTATCATAGATGCGCTCGGCCCGGATGCCCGCGCCATCCATCATCCGGTAGTTCAGTATGCGGCCCTGGTAGCCGAAGCTGATATCCGCAGTCACGCCGTATTCCGCAGCGATTTCCGCAAAGGAATACAAGTCGTTCTTCCGGCTTTCCGCCAGTTGCTCCGTCGCCTTCTTCAGCACATCCCGAATGGCCGGATTGCCGCTGAGGTCGGTGACAAAGGGCAGGGTCTTGACCAGCATGGACAGTGTGTTTTTCGTTTTTTCGGTTTTCCGGCCGTTGTAGATGGTGGCAATCACACTGTCGTCGCGGTAATTGTATTTCGCAGTCAGGAATCCCATCACGCCGGTAAAGAAAGCAGTGGTAGAAACTCCTGCTTCCCTGCGGAAAGCCTTGAACGCCGCCTCGTCCATCTGGAACTTGTGGCTCAGCCAGCCTTGCCGGGGTGTTTTATCAAATACATCCCGAACCGGCAAAGAGTCCGTTTCGCATTCATTCAACAGGCAGCCGTAGTATTCCCGTGCACGGATATATTCTTCCCCTTGCCGCGCCTGCATTTCCTCCAGGGCAATATCGATACCGGTATGGCTTTCCGTTTCGATTTCTTCCCCGTCATAGGCTCTGCGGATATCCCGGGACAGGATACTCAAACCGGCTCCATCAAAAATGATATGGTGGATATCCTGGAACCAATAATTTCCCGAGGGCGTGGTATATATTTCGAACCTATACAGGCGCTCTCCCATCAGATTGAAGGGACGCACCAGTTCTTCCCTGCGCTGTGCAAACTCCGCATCGGACATTTCTATCACATCCACAATGCAGATATCATCGGAGACCTGCTGCAGCACCTCGCCGTTTTCATCCATATAGATGCGGGTATTCAGGCCGGGATGCGCCTGACCCGCCTTTGTGATGGCATACTTCAGCCTTTCAACGGAGATATCCTCCCCCAGTTTTCCCAGAAGAGGTATGTTATACTGGGTGGACTCCGGAAAAGCTATGTTTTCTGCGTAAATACCCATCTGAGTCTGACTCAGGGGTGCTTTATTTGTATTGTACATACTATTCCTCCTTCAAGCTGACTGCTCTATTTCGATCCTGTCATACTCCCGGAAACATCCCTGCTGGCCGCAAATACCGTATAAATCAGACACAGCGCCTGCGCCAGCAGCCAGGACCACCAGATGCCATCCGACCCAAAGCATGCTGTGAGAGCCAGCAGCGCTGCAATCAATAGAACAGTACCGCTGAGCAGCGAAATTGCTGTGGCCGGGGCTGTGCGTTCCCTGGCCTGGAAAAAGTATGTACCCAGCATATTCAGGCCGGTAAATGGGATGGACAGGGAAAACAGCCGTATGGCCCTCACGCTGATGTGCAGCAGTTCCCCTTCATAAATGGAAAAGAAGCCTGCTACTGTCTTTGCTCCAATCACAAAAACTGCCAGACACGCCCCGGTAAAGATCAGCTCCAGCAATAAACCGATGCGCATGGTTTCTCTTACGCGGTCAGGCTTCTTTGCGCCAAAGTTCGCCGCGAGTATGGGCTGTGCCGCCTGGGCTACGCCCTCATAGAACGCCAGAGCACTCATGGAAAGCTGCGTGACGATGGCATAAGCCGTTACATGCAGCTCGCCGCCAATATGCATGATCTGCGTATTGAAGACCGAAGTTGTGAGCGCCATACCAAACTGGGACAGGGACAGCGGTGCACCGGTACGCAGGATGCGCAGGATTCTGCCTGCTGACAGGCTTCCGCGAACCAGACGCAGTGTATTCTTCTTTTTCAGGAAATGGGTAAAGCCCAGAAGTGTGGCAAAGGTGTACGCCAGACAGGTAGCCAGCGCCGCACCGGAAGCACCCATGTTCAGCGGACCCACAAACAGGATATCCAGCACAAGATTCGTGACCGCACAGGTTCCCGTTGCCGCCAGCGCAAGGCCGGGATCCGAATCAAAACGCACAAAAAACAGCATCAGGCAATAGAGCATCAGCGGAAGGATAAAGGCCATCAGCACCCTGGCATAAGCAAAGGTGGAAGCCCAAATCGAATCGTTTGCACCCAGCAGCATTACAATTTCCTTTGTAAACAGCAGACCGATAACCATTAATAACAGGCCCACGGCTACAATACAGGCCGTGGCTGCCGTGAAAAAGCGGTTGGATTCTTTAATGTCGCCTTTTCCCACATAGGTGGCGCAGAGCGTAGCTCCGCCGGATGCGATCAGCAGTGCCAGCGCATTCAGGATCATGTAGATCGGCATACAGATACTCACCGAGGAGAGCATCACCGGACCAAGATAATAGCTGAGGATGATGGTATCGATCAGCGAAGCCACCGTTGCAGTCAGCATGGAGCCGATTGCGGAGGGTACCAGCTTTTTATACAGTTTTCCGACAGGATCAGACAAATAGTCCATATGACACTTCCTCAATATAATATTTCTTCGAATTCCAGGCCATCGATGATGTTTGCGGACGCGCAGGCAACCGCACAGCCTTCGTGCAGAAGCCAGGCTGTATGCCATATTTGTTCATGGACACATTTCGGTCCATCTATAGGAAGAACAGAAAACCGCGCCGGATCCATCTGAAGGCCAAGGCCTGTAGCCTTCATAATGCTTTCCTTGATCGTCCACAGGATATGAAAGCGAGGAAGTGGATCCTGCTGCATCCAGAACAATTCCTCCGCCGTGAACACCCTTCGAGCAACAGAAAGATTGGCATCGTTCATGGGTTCGATGTCCACGCCCACCGGATGACGATCCGCCGAAAGGATTGCCCAGTTCCCGCCGTGGGAAATACTGAATTCGGCCTTACCCGGTGCATAGGGTTTCCCATATGCACCGTATTTCAGCTCACGCTCATCGATGCCCAGCACGCGGTGCATCAGTAATCCTGCACCCAGGCAGCGCAGGCGGTCTTCCCTGCGCAAGTATTTCAGCGCTCGTGTGTATCGATTGGGCATCAGGTTCATGAGATGTCCGCAGGGTATTTTTTCAACCGTCCGAATTTGAATCCCGTAGATTTTCATTCAATCTGAATCTCCATTCCTTGTTTAGATTATGGAGTGGGGGCAGGCGCCTCTGTATTGGTATGATACAAAGGCCATTTATCACTTACAGATCCGCTTCCAGATCTACCACCAGTTTTCCGTCGGCAGTTTTTATAGAAACAGAATCAAACATATTATTCAGAATCATGCGGGTTACCTCAAGTGTCTCTGCTGCAGAGTCTTCAAAACCCGCTCGTCTATCCGGGAAAGAAGCCTCAACCGTCTCGATATGCAGCTTCACCTGCTGAGGATCGTAAACGATGGTGAACTGCAGCTGCGCTTGGGGTACAACTTCAAAAACGCCTTCACAAAGGCTGTCAACGCATATCTGGATTTTCCGCATCAGTGCCCGCTCTGCACCACGCTGGCGGCATACATCTTCGATTGTCTCATTCAGTGCAATAATATCCAACGGACCTGTTCCACTGACAAAAGAGAATACCTTTTTAGTGCCGATGCGGCTGAGCAGTGTTGTGATCAGCAGTACGCATACACCCATAACCATGGGAGATACCAGAACTACGGATACATTTTCCGGCAGGAAGGAATACAGCCCGGGAATCAGGGTGCTAATGGCAAAAAAGACACTCAGGAAGATTGTGAAAATACGACGGTCATCCAGAACACACTCCGAAAGTGCGGAGAATCCGCCGGACATGATGTAGCATCCGCTGTACAGCAGCACCGCACCCAACACGGGCGTCGGGATCATGGAAAGCAGATTGGTAAGTCCCGGGAAGAAAGAAGCCGCCATCAGCATGATACCGGCCAGATAGGCCACCACTCTGCTGGTGATGCCGCTGGCACTCGCGATACCAATGTTGGTAGTGGCAGTGGACTGGATGGGGCCGCCCAGCAGACCGGACAGGGCTGTACCCAGCGCATTGCCCCGGATACCGCTTTCGATGGAACGCCAGTCGGGCTTTTTGAAATTGGGGTCGTCTGCACTTTGGCAGGCAGAGAAGTCACCGATATTGTCAACCACGCCGGCAATGGTCACCACCACAAAGGGGATCAGAACCGCAAAATCAAAATCATAAGCAAGATCCCTGTAAATCGGCAGAGCCACGGCAGCCTGTCCGGAAATTTTGCTAAGGGAAGAAACATCGAACACTCCGGTAACCGCCGAAAGCACAAAGCCGAATACGATACCAAGCAATGCGGTATAGGGTTTCAGCGGCTTTAGGAACAATGTACAGCTGAGCATAAACAGCAGCGTGGAAACTGCCACCACCAGATGCATGGGATCATAAACGCCATTCACCGGGCTGCCAAGGAAGTTTTTCAGGGCAGTAGGGACCATGTTGATGCCCAGAATAAAGATCATGGTTCCGGTCACTTCCGCAGGGAAAAAGCGGCGCAGCTTAAAGGTGAAGGAACCCAGTACAAACCGCAGAAGACCGGAGAAGATCGTCATACCCAGTACCAGAGGTACACCGCCCAGTTCTGCTGCCAGAATGCAGGCGGAAAGGGCGGCAGAGTCTGCCACAGACATGGACTGGAAACCGGAGCCGATGAACCGGTTTTTCAGTGTCTGCAAAATACAGGAAAAGCCCATGC
Organism: Oscillospiraceae bacterium; assembly: GCA_017622995.1. GTDB lineage: Bacteria > Bacillota > Clostridia > Oscillospirales > Oscillospiraceae > Faecousia. The sequence continues at coordinate 56,483 of JAGAQA010000005.1, read as the reverse complement.
AGAACAGCGATGCCGCCAGCAGAGAGCCGGACAGCTGCATATCCAGTCCCGCCGTCCGGGCAATGGACACAGGCATAGCCATGCCCAGAGATAAGATCAGCAGCATATGCTGCAGGGATGAAAAGAACAACGGCCCGGCAGGAGGAACCTGTCCGGAAGAATAGAGCACCGTTTTCTTTGTATTCAGTTTTTTAGGATTTGTTTCAGCCATTGCATTTTTCTCCATTACCTATTGTTTATCCACTGCACCACACTACCGCCGCCACCGGAAACCGCGTCCAGCATGCCGCCATCCAGTTCCAGAATCCATTTTTTGATTCCTGCCATATTGACCTCTTTCGATCTATACCTTCCAGGTGTCATAAATTTCGTAGTCCCAGTAGCCGGGGCTTCCGCAGCCACTGCATACTACACGAAGTTTTCTGTCGTCTTTATGAAAATCCTTGACGCGGTAGTGGGTTTCACCGCAGCTGATGCAGCTGCGCTGGGTATCAAAGACCAAGCCGGCTGTCAGCCCACGCTTTGCTGCTGCGGGGGTAGGTTCTTCCGTATAACCAAAAAGACCATCCAACAGGCCGCCGGAAACATTGTCAAGCTGCGCATCATTCAGTTCAAATTTCTTGTTCTCCATAAGTCGCGCTCCTATTCTGTTTTGAGTAAAATCCGGGAGTTTGGATGTCTGCAGTTACGGCTGTATCTCGATTATATGACCGCAGGAACCACAGTTATAAACCGGGAACGTATTGATGTAGATAGTCCTCATTTTAATATTGCAATTGGGGCAATTAGGTGCGTATTCATCCCCCCAATAACCACCGGAAACCGCATCCAATGCCTCATCATTCAGTTCAAATTTCTTATTTTCCATATATTAATCCTCCTGAAAATAGGTTTTCAGTCCGCTGAGGGCCTTTTTGTGGATCACTTTCGCGTTTATGTAGGACATTCCCATTTTGTCCGCCACTTCCTTCAGGGTCAAGCCCTTGTAGTAGTGCAGCAATATCAGGTCCCGTTCCTGCACTTTCAGGGTCATCAGAGCATCGGCCAGGGCATCCAGCACATCCTGGTCCTGTTCCGGGTCAGGCCGTTCACAAGCTTCATCGTAGATCGCATGAATACGGCGAGTACGGTAGTAGTCCGTCACCGTGTTGCGGGTGATGGTATAGATCCAGGTGGACAGAGATGCTTTGGTTTCGTCGAAGGTGTGGAGCTTGCCATAAACCTTCTCAAAGACCTGGGAAACCAAGTCCTCCGCATCGTAGTGATTCTCTACCTTTCCCTTGATGTATGCGGACACTTTATCGTGATAGGAAAGGTAAATAACCTCTGCTGCGGCAGTCATAGCAGGTCCTCCACCATAAAAGCCCCCACAGGATCTACTCCTTCGACAATTCCATGTTCCATCAGAGAGTCATCTCCTGCGGCGTTGACCAGCTCCAAGGCATCCTCGTCCACTTCTGCACAGCGGCCTTCCGCTTCTGCCAGCATGGCGTCCAGCCGGGAATTGCGCTGGAATTTCTGATAATCAAACAATTTTTTCAGTTTCTGTTCCATAGTTGCCCTCTCTCAAATAATGGGGATGATAATCATCATTTCATCCTTGATGTATTCGTTTTCCAGAGCTGTTTCCGCATCGCTTGCTCCACCGCTTACCTAATTAGCCATTATAAGTGTATCCGGGAGCAAATTCCGCTGTAGAACGGCCTTTCCAGCCGCAGGGACCGCAGGTATAGCTGGCCCCGCCTCCCAGGGATTCCGGTACGGGCATGGAATACACACCACCGCCGCATTTCGGACAGGCGTTGAGATAGTTTGGAGGATATCCATATCCCCAATACCAGCCATCATCGTCCGTACCAGCAGACACATTGCCCAGCATATCCTCATCCAGCTCATTGAGCATGGGATTTTTCAGTTCCTTATTCTGCATATTGATTTCTCTCCTTACCTTATCAGAATCATTCCTCTATCATATCTCGATCAACCGATTATGTCTTCCATGTTTGGAATGGTACTGGGATCGCCGTCCTTATAACCGCAGTAGGAACACTTTATTTCCTCTTTGGGAACGGGCACATTATTGATAGTCAGAAAGATATAGCAGCAACAATACGGGCATGTGGCATAAATATCCTCACTGTTACCGCCGGAGACATTGCTCAGCACATCCTCCTCCAGCTCATTCAGAATAGGATTTTTCAGTTTCTTGTTTTTCATATTGTTTTCCTCCTGTTATCTCTTCAATCCTTTATACGATGAAGATAAGCAAACGGTATCTTCTTTTTTCTTTATTCGGACCAGATCGCGATGGCCAGGTAGTTCTCGCCGTAGGTGGTCATGCCGCACAGCTGTTCCGTGGGCATATATTCTCCCACCAGGGAGCCGTTCTTCAAAAGTGCATAGTTCATGCCCTGGGAGCCTGCGTCATTATAGGGCAGGCACAGGATCTCAGTATCGTATACCTCGTCCCTGCTCCAGGTGATCTCGTCTGCCACATAAAGGGTCCAGCCCAAAAACTCCGCGCTGTCCTTGCTCATTCCAATGAGGGCATCGCCGTATTCCGTACCCATCACATCATTGAGAGCCTGGCCATACTCCAGACCGTAGGCATAAGCAACGGTCTTATATTCTTCGTCAGCATAATTGTGGAAGTGAATGCTGCCGCCGTTGGCACTGAATGCGAAGACAGAGGGAATAGTATGGGCTGCATTCCCTGCGCTGCTTTCCCAGTTTGCCATAGCCAGGTAGTTCTCACCATTACAGGTGATGCCGCACAGGTCCTCGGTGGACATATTCTCATCTACCAAGGCGGCATTTCTCAAAAGCGCATACACAACACCCTCATAGCCGTTTTCATCGAAAACCAGACACAGCATGTCCTCTTCTTCCACGATCTCATGGCTCAGGAAGAGATCCTCTGCCATGTACACAGACCAGCCGGTAAATGCAGCACCCTCCTTGCTGATATCAACGAGTGTGTCATTAAACTCGGTTCCCATCACATCGTTGAGGGACTCACCCTCTTCCAGAGTGTATCCGTAGATGCCGGAGGTATATTCACTGCCGTCAGAGGTGCGGAACCCCATGCTGCCCCCGTTGGCGCTGAGGTTGAAGACGCCGCTGGAAGAGGCACCTTCAAAAGGATCGCTTATGAAGTATTCTTCCACGGGTATTCCTGCCCACTTGGCCACATATTCCACAGACTCTCCGGGAACAGGCATTGCCATCAGTTCCTCGGTAGTATAAAGGGTCTCGGATACGATGACATAATGGCCCAGCTCGTCATCATAGCGGCACTCCATCCAGCCCTCAAGGCTGTCGCCCTCCAGGACGGGGACAATTTCGGAAAAGCCATTGCTGGTAAAACGATCCAGAATGATCTCACCGGGGGCGCCCAGGACGCTGATGGCATTGAATTCGCAGTACTCCATATTGCCGTCCATATCTGCTCTCATTACGCCGACCATGCCATAATAATCCGACAGGCAGATATCGATCTCCCGATCCGGTTCGGTTTCCATTGCAGGTGCTTCCTGCTGTCCGCAGGCGGCAAGCAGCAGAGCAAATACAGCCAGGATGCAAATCAAGCTCTTCTTCATGTTCATGTTCATTTCCTCTTTTCTCATTCACTGCGCAATGGCGCTGTAATCTGAAGATATTCATCCCAGGTCGTGCCGCAGTGGGCACATCCGGCTTCCCGTGTCAGCGGGCTGCGGCAGCGGAAGCAGGTTACTACGCCATCTGCCATATCACAATGGATGCAGATATATCCCTCGCGCTTGGGCTTGCCACACACGGGGCAGGTTTCCCAATCGCCAAAGGCACCGCCGGAAACTGCATTCAGCACATCATCGTTCAGTTCAAATTGATTTTTGTTTTCCATATGTTATCCCCCAATACCCATTATTGCATCATCCTTTTCCTTAAACGCCAGCCCATGGTCGCAGCGCAGAAGATGCTTACAATTATCACAGCGGTGCGCCGTTTGGTAGCCCCTGCCTAGACACACATGGGACATTTCTCCCGAATCTGTTCTTTGATAACCGCAATAGAAGCAGAGAAAATCGGTACAGCTTCTATAATAGTTGGGATCTGCACCACCGGACACATTACTCAGCGCATCATCATCCAGCTCATCCAGCATGGGGTTATTCAGTTTCTTGTTTTCCATGGTGTTTTCCTCCTTGATTTCTTTGTCTATTGATACGATGGAAATACCCGGATGGTATATTCCTTCCGGTAAATTTTTGATTTTTATGCGCCCATGGCAAGCCGCAGGCCGGACAGGGCTTTTTTGTGGGTCACCTTCGCGTTTATGTAGGACATTTCCAATTCATCCGCCACAGCTTTCAGGGGCATGCCCTTATCATAATGCAGCAGCACAGGATTTGCCGGTCTTGCTCACCCGTTATAGATGTAACCGGGAGCCAATTCACTGGCAGAACGCCCTTCCCAGTCGCAGGGACCGCAAGCAAAGACGATCCCACCTCCCATGGATTCCGGTAGGGGCCAGGAATATACGCCACCCCCACACTTGGGGCAGGCATTGAGATAATGCGGAGGAAATCCAAATCCCCAATACCAGCCATCATCCTCCGTACCGCCGGACACATTGCCCAGCATATCCTCATCCAGCTCGTTCAGCATAGGATTTTTCAGTTTCTTGTTTTCCATATTGTGATTCCTCCGTTTTGCCAATGACCAATAGGACTTTTAATTAGAACGCTTCTCAGCTTCTTCTATATATTCAGAGTAAAATTGAAACTCAATATACTGATTACTCGGGTCTATCGGCATCCCTCCTATGAATTCCTCGTCCTGAGAAGGTTCCGTACCGCCGCTGACAGTATCCAGTGCATTATCATCCAGCTCCACCGGGATGGGCTTCTTCAGTTCCTTGTTTTCCATATTGTTATCCTCCTCGTTTTTGTTTCTTTGCCTCTTTATACGAAGCAAGTACCAAAAAGGTATATACTTTCCCAAAAATATTTTTTATGTGTCCAACCTCTGCCGTTCCACCAAATCAGCAAACTTCCCGCCCCTGGCGATCAGCTCCTCATAGGTGCCGTCCTCCAGGATTTTCCCCTTTTCCAGATAGAGGATCCGGTCACAGTGGCGGATGGTGGAAAGACGATGGGCGATGACGATTCTCGTGCATTTCAGCTTGTCCAGAGAATCCGACACGGTTTTCTGGGTCAGATTGTCCAGGGCCGAGGTGGCCTCGTCAAACATCAGTATCTTGGGTTTGGGAGCAATGGCCCGGGCAATCATCAGCCGCTGCCGCTGGCCGCCGGAGATGCCGCCGCTGCCCTCGGAAATGACGGTGTGCATCCCCATGGGCATGGCCCGGATATCCTCAGCAACACCTGCCATCTCCGCCGCCTCCCAGGCCTCTTTCAAAGTCAGCTGAGGTGCGGAAATGGTGATATTGGAGAAGATATCTCCCTGGAACAGCTTGCCGTCCTGCATCACCACGCCGATTTTCTGCCGTAGGGATTTCAGATCGATGGCATTCAGATCCTTGCCGTCATAGTAGACAGCGCCCTTCTGGGGTTTCTCAAAGCCCAGAAGCAGCCGCATCAGGGTGGACTTGCCGCAGCCGGTGCTGCCCACGATGGCCACATACTGTCCCGGACGGATCTTCAAAGAAAGATCGTCAATGACCATGGGCATGGACTCGTTATATCGGAAGGAAACATTGTTCAGCTCGATGCCGCCGGACAGCCGGTCGATGACCACCTTGCCTTCGGAAACCTCGGGAACCGTATCCATCAGGGGCTTTGCCATATCCAGCACCGGCTTTAGCCGGGCAATCGTTGAGGCAATGCCTGCCAGAGATAGAAATGCACCGGACATCATGCCGTAGGCCGTGTTAAAGGCGTAGTATTCCGCCACGGAAATGCCGCTTTTCAAGGCGAAATAGTACATGACAATTGTTCCTGTCAGAGAGATCGCCGCAGAAATGGCGGCATTGGCCCGCAGGAACATGGGAGGATTGGCGGTCAGTGCCAGCCGCCGGGAGAAAACTTCCGCCCACCGTGCAAAGGCCCGCTTCTCCGCACCGGAAAGTTTGATCTTCTGGATGCCGGTGATGAGAGCATAGCTCATACCGCTTTCTTTGGAGGCAAGCTCCATCTGCTGCCGGGTCAACTTCATCTGGCAGAAGGTGGTGACCAGCGTAAATACCAGCGTCACCAGAGTAACGCTCAAAGCCGGTACCACCAGCATCGGCGCATACACAAAGATTTGAGAAATGTACAGCAGAGAAAACACCGAAGTCAGGCCCGTATTCAGCACCGCGGATACCAGCATATTACACAGAGACTGCAGATACCCGGTCCGGGATGCCAAATCGCCGGAGCTGTATTTCTTGAAAAAGTCCGCAGGCAGAGACAGGATCCGCATCATGGTGGCCGCCTGCACGGACAGGTCGATTTTGGTGTTCGCCCGCTCCACCACCAACGCCTTTACCGCGTTAACCAGCAGGCGGCTGATTCCAGCACTGACCAGAAATACCGCAATGCCAACAAGCAGCCGCAGCTGACCGCTTTCCACTACAGTACCGAACAGCAGGCTGTTCAGCTTCGGCGACAGCAGTCCCACCAGGGAGACTGCCAAGGTGGCCAGGGCCACCAGAGACAGGTCTGCCGGGGACAGGCAATCCAAAACATAGCGCATCAGGGATGGGATGGTCAGCTTTTTCAAAGGGAAAGGCTTATAGAAGCAGATGCCTTCTTCCTCAAACAGCGTTTCATTCTTTTGACTGATCTTCGCCCATTTTCCGTTTTTATTGTCAAAGTACACATAGCCGCTAAGCCCTTTGGGGATCAGGGCTGTCACCGTGCCGTCGTCCTTCCGGGTTGCCAGCATGGCACCAATGGCATCCCGGTGCCAGCCTGTTTCCAGCTTCACTCTGCGGTGCATGATGCCGTAGGGCCGCAGCAGAAATTCCAGCCGGTCGTTCAGTCCCTTTATGGAAGAGGGAACCTCCCGGGGCTTTACATGGTAGTATTTCAGAATCTCTCCGATGGCGTCCTCTGCCTTTTCTTCCTCTGTGGAATAAACAGATGCCAGCCGGGAACCCAGCACCGCATCGGCGATGCCCACAAAGGCCTCGGAGAAAATCTCATCATCCTTTCGTTTTCTTTCCTTGATCTGTTCATCAAACCAGCCCACGACATCACCTCCTCAATCACTGGTAACCAGTTTGGTATAGGCACCGCCCAGAGCATACAGTTCCTCGTGGGTACCCCGTTCCACCACCCTGCCCCGGTCCAGCACAATGATCTCGTCGCAGTCCCGGATCGTGGACAGCCGGTGGGCCACCACGATGCAGGTGATGCCCCGGTCCTGGATGGATTTCACCACATCATATTCCGTCTTTGCATCCAAAGCAGAGGTGGCTTCGTCCAGAATGATAATGGTGGGATCTTGGGCCAGCACCCGGGCAATTTCCAGCCGCTGCCGCTGTCCGCCGGATAAGTCCTTGCCGCCTTCGGTGAGCTTATAGTTGTAGCCACCTTCGCGCTGCATGATATCACTGTGGATCTGGGCATCCCGGGCCGCAAGGATCATTTCAAAATCCTCGATGGAGGAATCCCACATTTTGATATTGTTGGCAATGGTATCTTCAAACAGGATAATATCCTGATCCACCACCGCCAGAGAACCGGTGAACACACTGCGGTCAATGGCAGTCTGTGGCTTTCCGTCAAAGAGGATCTCACCGCTCCAGGGCTGATAGAGTCCCGAGATCAGCTTGGCCAAAGTGGATTTTCCGCAGCCGGAAGCACCCACGAAAGCCACCCGGCTGCCCTGCTTCAGCGTCATGCTGAAATCCCGGATCAGAGGCTCCGCCAGCCGGGAATATCCGAAGGTGACGTTTTTCAGTTCCACCGCACCGGAGAGCTTATCATATTCCGCATCTTCGTCCAGCGGTGTATCCACACAGGCCGCATCCTCCGGATAGCGCATCACGTCCTCGATGCGCTCCATATCGGTACGCAGCTCCTGGATGGTCTGCCCCGCCCCGATCAACTGGGAAGCAGGGGCAGTAAAGCTGCTCAAAAAGCCCTGAAAGGCCATGACCATACCAATGGTAAACTGCCCCTCCATCACCAGCCAGACCCCAAGGATCAGCACCGCCGTATCCGTCAGGGTGGACACGATCTGGGGGATCAGGCCCACATACTGATTTAAACGGGAGAAGGCCACCTTCTGAGCATTGACGCTGGCCTGATAACCGGACCACTTTTCAAAGAAACCATTCTCCGCACCGCTGGCTTTGATGGTCTCGATCATTTCGATGCCCGCTACCGTGGTGCCGGAAAGCTTACCGCTGTCGCGCATCTGCACCCGGGTCAGATTCACCCGCTTCCGGGAGATATACCGGGACACAAACAGATTGATCACGATGGAGAACACGCCGATCAGCGTCAACAGCAAACTGTAGCGCACCATGACCACCAGATAGAACACCATCATGGCCGCCTGGATTACCAAGGGAGACAGGGTATTCACCAATTTTTCCGCAATGGAGGCATTGGACCCCATTCGCTGCTGAATATCACCAGCCATCCGCTGGGAGAAAAATTCCATAGGAAGATGTAGTACCTTCCACAAATAAGCGGTGCTGCCCACCGCCGCGATCTTGGCATGGAGCCGGGCAGAAAATACAGCCCGGATAAACGCAAGGATGATCTGGACCACCGCCAAACCAGACAGCGCCCACAGGAAGGGATTTGTCCAGCCGGGATTCACTCCTGTCAGCAGCCGGTCCAGAAAAATTCGGGAGAAGGCCGGCTGGATGATCCCCAGCAAAGAGGCGATGACCGTGGTAATCACAGTAAATGCAACCGCGGTTCCCGCACCTTTCACTTTCTCCATGGCAAAATCCCATACACTTCTGGGCGTTCCGCCGGGCACAAAGTCTTCCGTGGGTTCAAACATCAGACAAATGCCTGTAAAGGATTTGTCAAAAGTTTCCATTGGGACACTGTAGCAGCCCTTGGCCGGGTCGTTCAGTACCGCCTTATCTCCTTTGAAACCGTTCAGCACCACAAAATGGTTGAAATTCCAGTGGATGATACAGGGAAATTTGCCGTAGGTTTTCAGATCCTCCGGCTCAAAGCGGTAGCCCTTGGCACTGAGACCGTAGCTTCTTGCTGCCCGCAGCACATTTTTTGCGTTGGAGCCATCCCGGGACACACCGCAGTCTGCGCGGACCTGCTCCAACGGAAGCCATTTTCCGTAATAGGCCAGGACCATGGTCAGGGAGGCCGCACCGCATTCCAGGGCTTCCATCTGCATGACCACCGGAACCTTGGCAACGCCTTTGGTCAACGGCTGGGAAATCGGTTTTGTCTTACCCATAACCACTACCTCAATTCACCACAAAAGACATGGGCGACACGCTTTCCACAATGATTTTCGCGCTGTAAACACCATCCGGCAGCTGTGCGTCAGTCTGAAGAGCATAGACCCAGTCCTCTGCCCCGAAGCCGCCCACATGACGGATATAATCACTTAACTCTGTCTCTGCTTTTATTGGCATCAGGGAAATGGCTGTAACAGAAGCGGTATCCTCGCCAATCCGCACTTCCATTCCTGTCCGGGCACTTTTTCCGTCCTCATCTTTTACATACAGTGTCATGGTACCATTTTCACAGACCGCAACAGCGCTTATCGTGGTATCCAAATGCCCCAGGATTCCCCAGACGCAGACTCCCACCAGCAGCACTATAATGGCAATCAGTACCAGCCAAACTCCGGGGTTTGCCACCCGGATATAAGCATCCAGCTGTTCCGGGGAAGATACCCGTTCAATGCTCTTTTTGCGGAATAATTGTTCGTTCATTTCATACACTCCCCCGAAGCTGACTGCCTTACAATTTTTTCTTAATGGACAGGATGTTTTTTCCATCCTTATATTCGTAAGTAATTTCGTCCATGGACTTTTTCACCATGTAGATCCCCAGTCCGCCTATCTGCCGTTCCTCTGCAGATAGGGTAATATCCGGATCCGCAGCCTTCAGCGGGTCGTAGGGCACGCCGCCGTCAATAAAGGTAATGATCACTGCCAGCGGTTCCTCCGTTACCTCTACCCGAACTGTAGCATTTCCAACATCGGGATTATAGGCGTAATGGGCAATATTTCCAAACAACTCGTCGATGGCAATATCAATCTGCATTTGTGCCCTCATGGGACAGTCCAGTGCTTCCAGCTGTTCATTCACAAACTCCGTCACAGTTCCGATATTTTCCACCGTTGCCGCAATGGTCAGTTCTTTCATACCGTTTCCTCCTCTGAAGGCGTATACTTCAGTGCCAGCATGGTGATGTCATCAAACTGGGGCGCATCTCCCACAAAGTTATCTACATTTTCCTTCACCTTCCGGCAAACGGTTTCAACATCTCCAACATTTTTCTGCTGCAGAACGGTCTGCAGACGGGCTTCTCCATAGAGGTTATTGGCCACATCCGTAGCCTCGGTCACACCATCGGTATAGAGATACAGCAGGTCGCCCGGTTTCAGCTGCACCGTATTGGGCCGGTAGCGGATGCCCTCCATCCCCGCCAGCACAAGACCGGGACGGGATTTGACTATTTCCACACTGCCGTCAGCATGGCGAATGATGGGTGGATTGTGGCCTGCGTTAGCATACGTCACTTCGCCTGTTCGGGTATTCAGGTAGCCCATCCAGACCGTAACAAACATTCCGGCCTCATTGCCCTCACAGAGCTTGTTGTTGGCCTGGGTCAGAACTTCTGCCACGGCCATGCCGGATTCAGCATAGCTTTTCAGCAGGGTTTTGGCCTGCATCATAAACATGGCAGCAGGAATACCCTTGCCGGACACATCCGCAATCAAGAACGCCAGCGTATCTTCATCCACGAAATAGAAATCGTAGAAATCGCCGCCCACTTCTTTTGCTGTATACATGCAGGCCCAGATCTCAAACTCTTTCCGGTTGGGATAAGGTGGAAACACAGTGGGAATTGCAGAATGCTGAATCGCTTTGGCGAAGGCCAGTTCCGCATCGATCCTGGCTTCCGCATCAGATATGTATCGTTTCAGCGTATCCACGGTGGAATTGATGTCGTCAGACAGCGCTGCAAACTCTGCGTGGGAACGGACATCCACCACCGTATCCAGGTGGCCCTCGGTAATGGCAGCCAGAGAACCGTTAATTTTGAGAATGTTGTCCACCACCAGCTTCTTCACCAGTACAAAAATCATGATAAACAGGGCGGAAAAAATCACAATCTGCATAGCTGTGGTCACACCCACCGCAACATTCCGGGACAGGGCGGCTTCGCTTTGGGGCATTACTGCTACAATGGTATAGCCCTCCTGCTGCTTATACATACAGTAGCAGCTCTCCCCATAAACCTCCGAAGAGAACACCTCTCCCTGAGACATGGTCTGGGTATCGATCCAGATGCCGGTCACATCCAGATTCCTGCCTTCATTGCCATTTCGGTCACTGACAATATTCCAGCTTTCGTCTGCAATAAGGATGCAGCCACCTTCCCCCACATGGCGGTTTCGGGTCACACCAATGACAAACTCCCTGATGTCCCGCTGGAAGCGTTCAAAGCCATAGCCCACTTGAACAAAACCGCCGTTTTCCAGCACCACACCGGCATATTTCCGGGAGATGGACGCATCATAGGAAACCGGCTGATAGCGCTGAACATATTCTGTTTCCCCATCCAGCAATACCATAAATTCCGCAGACTGTTCGCCGCTGCGCATATCATAGTTCAGGAAATCGGGGTATGTACTGACATAAATCAATCCATCCGGGTTAATGCAGTTGATCTCCGTGACATCATACTGATCACATAATTCAAAAAGGAAATCGGCAGTAATTGCCTGCGCATTGTTCAGCTTTCCGGCGATCTCCGCTGTCAGCGCCAGCAGATTTTCATCAGAAGCGTCCTGAATATCCTGACGTACATCGGCGATATTCAGTTCCAGCAGGCGGACGGTATTTTCCTGGGCCAGCTTTGTCTGGAATACCCACAAAAATGATGTCGTAGTCAAAAATGCCGCAGCCACCAGCAGCAGCAGCCAGTTTTGGAAGGAACGGGATATTTTCTTTTTTTCCGTGTTCATAAGAACACCCCTTTCCCAAATGTTATTCGATGGTCAGTACATCTACGAATCCTGTAACTTCAAAAATCTCCATAACGGTTTCGTTTACATTTCTGACCACCATGTGCCCCTGGCGGTTCATCACTTTCTGTGCAGACAGCAGCACACGCAGGCCTGCGGAGGACAGATATTCCAGTGCGGCCAGATCCAGCGCCAGTTCCTCTACTCCAGAAATGTTCTGCTTCAGCTCCGTCTCCAGCTTGGGAGCGGTGGTAGTATCCAGGCGGCCAGCCAGCGCGATGGTCAGTTTCTTTTCTTCAAGCATTTTTTCGATCGTCATAATCCTTACTCCTTTTCAATTCAAATCGTTACGGTTCCACAATATTGAAGGGATTGATGCCTGCCAGCGCAAACTGGTTCATATTTTCTGCCAGCAGGAAAATCAGATCCGCATTTCCCTCCATGGGCAGTGCCGACAGGCCCTCGGTATTGTTCTGCAGAATGTAGAACAGGGCGTTCTTCGGGCAGGTCAGGGACACATCCGCATCCTCCCGGCGGGTATTCTCATATACCAGCAAAACACCGTTTTTGATATGCAGCACATGCTGCTGGCCCACATCCGGCAAGGTCACATTGATCATAAAGTCATACTCTTCCAGAGCATACTTATCCATCATAATTGCCATGTAGTCAAAGAACATCGTGGGAGTCATCTGCATGAGAACGCTGATACCACCCTTGGTCTGCGTCGCATTCATCGCCTGATTGCCGTGGCGCAGTTCCAGCGCAGCCGTCAGATAGGCGTTGCGCCAGGGGCCGGATTCTGACTGGTATCCCAGCTGTTCCAATGCGTCGGCGCACAGCAGACGGGCGGCCTCATTGGTGGGATCCGCATAGACAATGGTGTTGGTCACTTCCGCCACCCACTGGTATTCCCCTGCATCAAAGTCTGCCTTCGCCATACGCAGCACCTCGTCCACATCACCAAGGTATTCCACCCACTTCTTTGCGCTTTCACTGGGGGTAAGCGGATTGAGGTTTACGGGATTGGCATCATACCAGCCCATGTACTTCTGATACACCGCCTTGGAATTGTGGGACAGGGTTCCGTAATACTGGCGGGTGTACCATACCTTTTCCAACGGCTCCGGCAACTCAATCATGTTGGATATCTCGTTGGAGGTATAACCCTGATTGATGTAGGTCAGGGTCTGGTCATTGATAAACTTATAGATCGCTGCCGTGTTGGTCATATACTCAGTGACGGTCCCGTTGCCCCAGTGGGGCCAGTTGTGGGACTGGAATACCACTTCCGCTTCCTCACCGTAGCGGGTAATTGCCTCGGTGATGTAACCTGCCCATGCCGCACCATCCCGGACCTGTGCGCCGCGGAGGGTGTAGAGGTTGTGCAGCGTGCCGGTGCAGTTTTCTGCCAGCCAAAGGGCAGAAAACTGGGGGAACCAGGTGTTCATTTCCGCAGGTGCTTCGGTACCGGGCGTCATCTGGAATTCCATCTCCACACCGTCGATGGTCAGTCTTTCGCCGGTGGCAGTGATCTCATAGGTAGGCATCAGAAAGGAAACCGTACCGGTGGACTGTCCCATGCCGATGCCCTGGGCCAGTGTACCTGTCACACCCGGCTCCAGCAGAACGCCGTACTGATAGTTAGCGCGGCGGGTCATAGCCTTACCGGCGTATACGTTCTCCGCAATGGCGTGCTCAGCAAAGCCCTCCGGAACAATGACAGGGATCTTACCGCTTGCAAGCTGCTCCTGAATGGAAAGGCTGCTGTCAGCTGCATCCTCCGCTGTCATCACCCCCAGAATGCCGCCAAAGTGGTCCGCATGGGGATGGGAAATGATAACCGCCTTAACAGGATAGCTTCCCAGATTCTTTTCGATCAGCTGCATCGCTGCCTGAGAACATTCCACACTCATCAGGGGATCAAACAAAATCCAGCCGGTATCGCCCTTTACCACGGTCAGGTTGGACATATCGTAGCCACGAACCTGATAGATGCCCTCGCAGACCTCAAACAGGCCGTAGGCATGATTGTTTCTGGTGTTTTCCCACAGACTGGGATTTACGGTATCCGGTGCTTTTTCATAGTCCTCCAGAAAACTGTAGGCTTCCTGGCTCCAGACCACATTGCCCTCCGCGTCAGTCAGTTCCAGCACCTCCGGAGCATCGATCAGACCCCGGGTCGCATTTTCATATTCGCTGGTATCGGCAAAATCCAGAAGGGAATAGACAGCGGAGTTGACCTGAACAGTATATTCCGTAGCGTCCTTCTCTTCTGCATTCAGTTCCAGTTCTGTGGTCAGATCTACTGCATCTTCCGTTTCACCGATGGGTGCGGAAGTCCTCTGTCCGCAGGCAGTCATGGAAACGGTCATCAGCACGGCCAGAATCCAGGCAATTATCTTTTTTCTCATCACACCGATCTCCCCTTGTTCTTACTATTTTCTTCTGAGCAGCTCTTCAAAAGCCTGCTCATTGGTTTCCTCAATATAGGCCATGAATTCCTGTAAAACGGTACGGCCAATTGCTCTGTAGTCCATCGAAAGCGCTCTTTGTATTTTCTGTCTGCGCATTTCCTCTGGCACCTGATAGAGCATCATGATATTATTCAGTGCCCCGGAGATCCGCATATCGATGGGAGCAGAATCCCCCGTGGTCATCAGCGTGGCATACTCAACACCGGAAACCAGGGTCTCCACTTCTGCAAACTGTCTGTCACTCCAGTCCGGACAGTATTCCGCAAAGACAAGTTTTGCCCGCTGGGCATCGTTCTTTCGGATGATCTCCAGTGTGAGGGAATGGGTGTAGGCAGAAATAAAAAAATCCTTTGCGATCTCATTTTCCTCGCAGATCGCTGCCATGGAAGTGAGTTCCAGACAAATCGCCATCAGCAGGCTTTCTCCTTCCTGCACGTACTGCTTCATCAGCGCCCACTGGAAGCTGCAGAGCATATCCACCAGCTCCGCAAGCAGATGCTCCTTTGCGGGGAAATAAAACGTCAGATGGCCTGTGCTCATATCCAGCGCATTGGCAATGGCCTTTATCGAGGTGGCCGAATAGCCGTTTTCCAAAAACATTCTGGTGGCTGTCTGTATGATCTCAAGCTTCGTTGTGTTCACGCGTCTTCGTGCCATGGGGTCCCTCCTTCTTCTTTTGTCGTATCCTATTTTAGCGCACGTCCTATTTTATGTCAATATAAAGCTTTCATACAGAAGGCTCCGAATCCATCATCAAGCCCATGACAGCCGCCCCTGCGCCATGGCAAGCACATTGACATTGTTCACACCCAGGAATATAATAGATTTGTAACCAGTTTGAAGTGCAGACGTAGCTTTTGTGTTTTGATTTTATGGGGGGTGTTATGGATTCTATGCCGGATTTTAATTTTATGCTTGAGCGAAGACTGAAAGAATTGAACAGTAATCTCGCATACCGGTATACCTGCTGTATGTCCCTTTTTGAGCTGACCCTGAATCAGTTTCTTACCACCTTTCCGACGTTTACCGATCATACCCTTCTGCACACGCTGAGTGTGACGAACCTGACAAACCAGCTGCTTCGTGAGGATATCAACAAACTGAGTGCCAGTGAGATATACATTTACCTGATGGCGGCTGCGCTCCATGATGTCGGCATGGGTGTATCGGCCTGGGATATGGAAGCATTCATCGACGCTGCGGGGCTACGAACCTATGTGCGTGCGCACCCGGAAATGTCCGTGCCTACGCTGATCCGAAAATTCCACCATGATTTTTCCGCTGCATTTGTCAGGAAATACTGGCAGCTTCTTGAGATCCCAAACGAACGCTATGCGAACGCGATTGCGGAGGTTGGACGCGGACACAGAAAGACGGATCTTCTGGATGAAACGCTTTATCCGACAGACTATGATCTTGGGGATGGCAGCAAAGCCAACCTTGCTGCCCTTGCAGCGGTGATTCGTCTCGCGGACGAGCTTGATATCGCCTATGACCGAAACCCTGACCTTCTGTATCAGACGGAAAGCATGGAGGGACTGTCAGAGAAGGACGTGTTCGAGTTTTCAAGACATGATGCGATCCGTCCCATCGTTTTTGCAGAGCAGGCAATCCGAGTTTATGCAGATACCGAGAGCGATGAAATTGCCCAGGGTGTTATAGACTGCGTCCGGGTCGTCAAAGAAACGCTGTCGTACTGCATCTCGGTTTTGAAAAAAAGAAGTACCTTACAAATACAATGTTCTCAGATCGAGCTGGTGCTCAATGGCAATGCGGTCATGGTCTGACCAAGGCTGACAGCATAACTTGGAGACCAGCCTGGGATAGGATTCGCAGAAGGGGATGATTATTTGTGAAAACTGTGCAGAGCTTGCTTTACAGCGCCTTTCAAACCCACGCCAACCGAAAGGCAATTATCGATCCCAATGACGGGAGCATCATAACATATTCTGCTTTATACGATCAGGCTTCCGCAGTGGCAGGATATCTTCACGCCAAAGGTATCCGGCCCGGAGACTACGTCGCGATTGCTTTGAGCAGGTCAAGTCTCTACATCGTGGCAGAAACAGCCTGCCTGCTCTTTGGCTATGGAGCGGTACTGATGGATGCCGCCTATCCGCAAGAACGGATCGCCTATGCAGCCGGAAACGCAGGTGCGAAACTGATCATAGACGATTCCCTCATGGCGCAGATGCTTACATATCCGCACCGGGCGCAGTATCAGCAGGTTCCGGAAGATTTTCCTGCCGTGGTCATCTACACTTCCGGTTCTACTGGGAATCCCAAGGGCATTGCCCACGACCAGGCCAGCCTGGGCAGTGCCATCTTGCGCTATCAGGCACTGCTGAAAACTGCTCCGGAGGATACCGAGGGCATTCTTTCGCCCTTTACGTTCATCGTAGGGTGCATTGTGTTCCTAAACCCCCTGTGCGCAGGTGCCAGCATGACGGTCATCCCCCGGGAAGTGATTGGAAATCCTTTGGCCCTGGCGGCGTTCATCGACAAAATGCACATCACCCAGCTGTTTATGCCTCCCAGCGTTTTGAAGCTGTTCAAACCCGCTGGCAATTCCCTGCGCTTGGTAACGACAGGTTCTGAACGGGTATCCGATGTGACTTCGTGTGATTATTCAATTTATAATCTCTACGGCATGTCCGAAACCTGCGCAGCTGTTACGGCTTTTCCCATTGAGAAACCCTATCATAATACGCCCATCGGACGGGCGATGGAAGGGTGCGCCGTCTATCTGCTGGATGAAAACGGCCAGGAGGCTGACGAGGGCGAAATTTGTGTCGCAGGACACCTCATGACCGGATACATCGGAATGCCGGAAAAGACCGCAGAGGTCAAGGTAACGAATCCCTATTTTGCAAAGGACGGGCATGAAACCATGATCCGGACCGGCGACCTGGGGCGGCGGGATGAAAACGGAAATATCATCTACGTCAACCGCAAGGACTGGATGATAAAAATCAACGGTCAGCGCGTGGAACCCGGTGAAATTGAGGCGGTCATCCGAGAGATCCCACAAATTGCAAATGCTGCCGTCAAGGGCTTTACCAACGCAAACAATCACAGTTACCTCTGTGCTTATTACGTAACAAAAGGAGATATCCAGGAGAGTGAAATCCGGCTGGCAATTTCGAAGCGGCTTCCGCACTACATGATGCCTGCCTATTTCATCAAGCTGGATGCCATGCCCCTGAATGCCAACGGCAAGCTGAATCGGCTGGCATTGGCTGCGCCGGATGCTGCGGAATTTGCATCGGATTATGCTGCCCCCACCAATGATATGGAAGCGCGCCTGTGCAGCGTCATGGCCCATGTGCTTGGCATCGAACGGGTGGGCATCCATGATGATTTTTTCCAGATCGGCGGAGATTCCATTGGATGTATGTCTGTAATCGCGGAAATGGATGATCCGCGAATCGGAACCAAGCTGATCTACACCGGCAGAACGCCTGCCGCCATTGCAGCCGGTATGGCCGTTCAGGAGATCGAGGATGAGGACGAGCTGAATCGGTTGGCTCTTTCCATGGATCAGCCGTTGATTCCGTATCAGACCTATTATCTGGATTATCAGCTCTACTCACCCCGGCTTGTTGTCACCAACCTGCCCTTTGTGTGCTGTGCACCACGGGAAAAGTTGGATGCCCAGAAGCTAAAACAGGCGGTGGACAAAGTAACGCATCACTTTGCCATATTCGGTACTGTGTTCCTCTTTAATGAGGCCAGCGAGCTGGTTCAGCGCTATTGCCCGGAACGGATCCCGGAAATCGAGATCGTTGCGTCCAGTGAGGAGGCGTTCCATGCCGATGTGAAAAATGCGTTTTTCAAACCATTCCGGATGCTGAACAGTATCCTATGGCGCGGACAGATCGTGGTAACGGAAGTGAACGTATATCTGATGCTGGACTTCAACCATGCCATTTCCGACGGCACCATGGCCATGCGCACTTTCCAGCAGATTTTCGAGACGCTCAATGGCAGAGAACTTCAGAAGGATCACTACTACCTGTTCCTGCAGCGGTATGCCCGGTTTATGGAAACGCCGGAGGGTCTTGCTGAACTGGAATCTGTGCGAAAGCTGTATGATGGAGACTGGTCCAAATTCCCTCAGCCGGATTTTGATGTACGCGAAAACAGCAACAGACGCATCGTCATCATGAGCAGTCACACCTCGGAAGCCTACCAGACAGCGGCTTCCGGCAGGAGAATTTCTCTGGGTACTGCCTTGGTAACGGCCGGTCAGCTGGCTTTGAGCCGTTTTAACCAGCAGAAAAAAGTGGCTGTCGAATGGATTTATAACGGCAGGAATGAGCAGTGGAAGAATCATCTGATCGGCATTACCATCTGCGGCATTCCCGCCACCATGGACTTCGGTATATTTGCTGAAACGGATGCCATTCTGGATGAGGCACGGCGGCAGAATGCGTGGGGCCTGCGATATGCGGAACATTCTTATGCGCTGCGGGATATGTCTCCCGCAAAAAACGAGTGTCTGAAAATCGTCTATGAACACGGCATCCATGTGCCTGAAAGCATCCCGGAGTGGTTTCAAATTGAAGCCGACACGGACCACTTTACCGGAATGCTTGGCTTGTTCCAGATCATTATCTTTGAAAGCACGCCGGACATGCCGCTGACGTTGATTGCAACCTATCAAGGCAGCCGCTACCGCGAGGAAAGTGCAAGAAGTATGCTGTGTGAATTTGAACGGGCGCTGAATGAGCTGCTCGGTCTTCCCGCAGATGAAAACTAACTGCGAGGATCCTCTTTGCAGCTGCACTGCAAGCCGCGCTTCCCGTCCCCCCGCGGAGGATCTGCCTTGGTTAAGGTATTCCCTTGTTCTCTGATGGTGTTTACTTTTGCCTGCGGGTAAGTTTTGTCTTTTCTTTTTCCCATAACATGGTATAATGTGGATATCACAGAAAAGGAGAAAAAATTATGCGCAAACTACTATCTTTGATCCTGGCACTGGCAATGTGCGTTTCCCTGATGGGCTGCGGTGCGGCGCAGCAGGCAGAAACCACCGTCCCTGCCGAAACCACGACTGCAACAGAAGCTGCTGCAGCAACGGAGGATGTTGTCATCCTCTACACCAACGATGTCCATACTTACATCGACGGAGCGCTGAGCTATGATGTTATCGCCGGTCTGAAGGCTGAGCTGGAAGAACAGTACGGCAATGTGCTGCTGGTGGACGCAGGCGACGCAATCCAGGGCACCGCTTACGGTTCCATGGACAAGGGCGAGACCATCGTTAAGCTGATGAACGCTGCAGGCTATGACCTGGCCACGCTGGGTAACCACGAGTTTGACTACGGCATGGAAGGCTGCATGAACGCCATCGAATGGGCCGAATTCCCCTATGTCTCCTGCAACTTCTACCATGAAGAGAACGGTGTCAAGGGTGAAAGCGTCCTGCCTGCATACCAGATGTTTGACATCGGCGGCCGGAAGATCGCTTTCGTGGGTATCACCACTCCCGAATCCTTCACTAAGTCTACCCCCGCTTACTTCCAGGACGAAGCCGGCAATTATATTTATGGCATCTCCGGCGGCGAAGACGGTGCTGCCCTGTATGCGGATGTACAGGCCGCCGTGGACGCTGCCCATGCGGAGGGTGCCAATATGGTCATCGCACTGGGTCATCTAGGCGACGATCCTGCCTCCCAGCCCTGGACCTCTGAGGAAGTGATCGCCAATGTCTCCGGGGTGACCGCGTTCATCGATGGGCACTCCCACTCCACCGTTGTCGGCAAGGATGTGAACGGCACCCTGCTGACCCAGACCGGTGAATATTTCAACGCCATCGGCATGATGCGCATCGACGGCGAGACTGGCGAAATCACCACCGACCTGATTGGCTACGAAGAAATTCTGGAAACCGTAAAGGACGAAAATGGCGAAGTTGTCCTGAATGAGGACGGCGAGGAAGAGACGGAAGTCGTTGGCTATACGTTCGCCTCCAATTTCGAACTGGGTACCACCTGGTGCTCTGATGCAGAGGTTGCCGCGATTCAGACCGCCTGGATTGAGGAGATCAGCACCCAGCTGGGCCAGAGTATCGGCTCTGCCGCTGTTGTCTTCGACAACTACGACGCTGACGGCAGCCGTCTGGTTCGCTCTCAGGAGACCAACACCGGTGACTTCTGCGCTGATGCCCTGTACTACCTGTTCGACAACATGGGTCTGGACGTTGATGCTGCCATCATGAACGGCGGCGGTGTCCGCAACAAGGCCGTTACCGGTGAGCTGAGCTACCTGACTGCCAAGTCTATCCACACCTTTGGCAATGTCGCCTGCCTGCAGACCATCACCGGTCAGCAGCTGCTGGATGCATTGGAATGGGGTGCCCGCAGCGCCGGTACCGGTGAGGAATGCGGCGGCTTCCTGCAGGTTTCCGGTATCACCTATAAAATCGACAGCGAGTGGCCCGCTTCTGTCCAGATGGACGACAAGGGCGTGTGGATCGGCGGTCCCACCGGCGGCTACCGGGTCCACGATGTGCAGGTCTACAATAAGGAGACAGGCGCTTATGAGCCTCTGGACCTGACAGCTACCTATAATCTGGCTGGCTACAACTACACCCTGCGGGATCTTGGCGACGGCTTCAATATGTTCGACGGTGCTGTGAACGTGCTGGACTATGTCATGGAGGACTACATGGTTCTGGCCACCTACATCGCTGCTTTCGAAAACGGCATGATTGATGCCACCAATTCTCCTCTGGCTGACAAGTTCCCCGGCATGCAGCTGGACTACTCCACTGTGAATGGCTCCGGCCGTATCGTCATGGAGGCAGCTGCCCGCTGAGGTTGACCTCTTTCTGGTAAATCCGCAAAATAAAGGTCACACTTCAAAACACTTGCCCTTTTAGATATGTAACTTGAAAAAATGGGCTCATTTTACAATACGGCATTGAAAATCCCCACAGTCTTTCCTCTCCTCACCGGAGGATCGACTGTGGGGATTTTTGTGTTTTGCAATGCCGCAGTATCTTCTACAGTTTCCTGTTTTCACCAGTCCAAACAATTTGAAAACACTATTCGACAAGGACCCTTCTGTCATAGTATGTAATTTAGTCAAAAAACAATATCGTAAGCTCAATGTAGTACACACAGGCTTTGCAAATTCATGATATTGCTTGTCGCCTTTCATGCAACCCAACGCAAGGATGGCATCAATGATCGACCTCCGTGTTTCATCAATAATGGTATGGATCTGCCGATGCTGCGACATAAATTATCCCCCTATTATATTTCGGCTCACTCAGTCCTTGAAAACACACTACCTATTAGTGAGTATAGCACAACCTTGCTCATTTTGCCACGACTGCTATTTCCATATTATATAGCGGTAGTCCGTCTTGTCTTGCCCATCCCCAGCGGCGACCCAGCTGTTCCAACGTTAAAGCACAGCCATACTTGCCGTACTGGATCACAGGAGCCAAAAAAGAAAACGAATTGCCGTAATCTTTGTATACCGTGTGGCACCAAAGATCCAGCCATGCGTCTGACTCATCAAATATCCTTTCATTCCGAACCAAACCATATAAAAAAGTAGCACCCGGAATAACCGTGGTGCAACTTTCGGCTGACATCATCTATATCACTCATGGTTGAAAATTGCGTCTACAATATCTCATATTGCAAATTTTCGACATCATGATATAGTTGTGTCTCTATCCTTTTCCTATACCTTTATGCCTCTATCCTTCTCCTATTCTTATGCCCAGATATCAGTCTTAGGTCATAAAATTCGAGAAGAACTTCATATATGTATCGAATCGCAACTTGTCGTAAATAGTTGCTTGTTCTCGGTTTTTATTGGGTAAATACCCGCTTTTTATGTAATGAACCAGAGCAGAAAGCACGGGTCACCTACGATAATATTCTTCGGCTCAGTGACGATCCGGATGTCAACGATGTCATTCGCTTCCTCCGGGAACGGGAAATAGTCCATTTCCAGCGCTTCGGTGAAGCGATTCAAAACCTTCGTGAGAAACTGGACCAGCGAAATGTCTACTATATGAACCCGTCAATCGACATATAATTTAGCAACCGCCAGTTGCTTATATGACTTTTTATAATTAATTTGCCATATTATCGAGGAAAATCCCCCATGGTTATCCATGGGGGATATCTCAAATATTCTTTAAATAGAAGCAATCCATTGTGGAATGCAGGACCCCGTCCGGCCTGGGAATCTGCTGATACCCCATTTTTTCATACAAATGACGTGCTTCTTTCAGAACCGAATGGGTTTCCAGATACAGCTTTGTATATCCCATACAGGCGGCAAAGCTTTCTGCCGTTTCCAGAAGTCCCTTTCCAAAGCCAAGTCCCTTGACGCTGTCATCGAGATACAGCTTTTGGAGCTCCGCGCATCCCGGGATAGCCGAAAATTCAGCGAACCCTACACCGCCGACTGCCTTCCCTGCACTGTCCGTCAATACAAAATAGGCTCGTTCCTCCGCTTTTTCGGCATAATACCGGCTCAGATGATCCAATTCCTTGTCAAAGTATGCCGTTCCGGGAATATTCAGGCCATAGTTTTCCAGATTTCGCCTGACAATTGCCGCAATCTGACTGTCATCCGTTTTCCGAATGGGACGGATCTCGTACTTTCCCTGTTTCATGATGATGGATTCCCCTTTCCTTTTTCTCTGCATCATAGCAGAGGATTCGATCAAATGCAAGAAAAACCGTATTCCCAAATTTCCCGGGAATACGGTTATGTTTTTTAGTAAAAGAGCAGGTCGGAATAGGTAGGATAGGGCCAGAAACTCTTTGCCGTATTCTGTTCCAGAATATCCGCCTGGGTCCGAAGCTCCGCCATCAGCGGAACAATCACACTGTGGCAGTGATCCGCGGCAGCCTCCTCATCCTCGGGAATCCGATTCAGCGCATCCTTCAGACGTTCCATACAGTCATAGGCTGCATCACAGGCTGCGGACAGTTTTTGGATCAGTGCCATTTCTCCCCTGCAGCAGACACCCAGACTCTTCTTGGAGGCAACACCGGCGCAGAGGGAATCGGTGTAGCGCATGGCCGCAGGCAAAATCTGCTGGACAGCCATATCCACCATGGTGCGGGCCTCAATGTTGACTTTCTTCCGGTAGTCATCCAGATAGATGGAGTGACGAGCCCGGAACTCCGTTTCCGTAAAGACCCCGCGGCTGGTAACCAGGTCAATGTTCTTCTGGCTCAGGTATGTGCGCATGGCTTCCGCAGTGGAAGCCAGATTGCTCAGACCCCGGCGGGCTGCCTCCTGTCTCCACTCATCGGAATAGCCATTTCCGTCGAAGATAATGCGCTTATGGTCGGTAAATGCCTTGTAGACCAGCTTTTGCAGAGCTTTGTCAAAATCCGGAGCCTTTTCCAGCTCATCGGCGAAGCGGCCCAGCTCTTCCGCCATGATGGTATTGAGCGCAATGTTGGGGCCTGCAATGGACTGGGAAGAGCCCAGCATTCTCAGCTCGAACTTGTTGCCGGTGAAGGCCAGGGGGCTGGTACGGTTCCGGTCGGTGGTATCTTTGGGAATGGCGGGCATCACATCCACGCCAATGCGCAGCAGGCTCTTTTCCGGTTCCGTATAGTTGGTGCCGTCGATAATGGACTGTACCACACCGTTCAGCTCATCTCCCAGGAAGATGGAAACAATGGCAGGAGGTGCTTCATTCGCACCCAGGCGGGTATCGTTGCTGGCGGATGCCACCGTACAGCGCAGGAATTCCTGGTATTCATCAACGCCCTGGATAAAGGCTGCCAGAAAGACCAAAAACTGGGCGTTCTGCCGAGGGGTTTTTCCGGGACTGAACAGATTCTTTCCGGTATCGGTGGACAGCGACCAGTTGTTGTGCTTACCGCTGCCGTTGACACCTGCAAAGGGCTTTTCGTGGAGCAGGCACACCAGATTGTGCTTGGCAGCGCATTTTTTCATGGTGCGCATGATCAGCTGATTGTCGTCGCAGGCCTTGTTTGCATCGGTATAGATGGGGGCCAGCTCATGCTGACAGGGCGCCCCCTCGTTGTGCTTGGTTTTCGAGAGGATGCCCAGCCGCCAGAGCTGCTCATCCAGATCCTGCATGAACTCAGAAACCCGGGTACGGATGGCCGCAAAATAGTGGTCATCCAACTCCTGACCCTTGGGAGCCGGCGCGCCAAACAGAGTCCGGCCGGTCAGGCGCAGATCCTCCCGCTGGGCGTACAGATCCTTGGGAAGCAGGAAATACTCCTGCTCAGCCCCAACGCAGGTGATAATTCGTTGGGTTTTGTTGTCGCCAAACAGCCGCAGGATGCGGATTGCCTCCCGGGATACCTCCTCCAGAGAACGCAGCAGAGGCGTTTTCTTATCGAGAGAGTCTCCGGTGTAGGAGAAGAACATGGTCGGGATGTACAGACTTCCGTCTTTGACAAATGCGCAGGCTGTGGGATCCCAGGCGGTGTAGCCACGGGCTTCAAAGGTTGCCCGCAGTCCACCGGAGGGGAAAGAACTGGCATCCGGTTCACCCCGGACCAGCTCTTTTCCGGAAAACTCCATAATCACCCGGCCGTCACCGGTGGGAGAAATGAAGGAATCGTGTTTTTCCGCAGTAATGCCCGTCATGGGCTGGAACCAGTGGGTATAGTGGGTCGCACCCTTCTCAAGAGCCCAGATTTTCATGGCTTCCGCGATTTCATTGGCCACGTCCAGCGGAAGTGTCGATCCGGTTTGGATGCAGCTCTCCCAAGCCTTGTAGACATGGGCGGGCAGGCGCTGCTTCATTACCGCCTCGTTGAACACATCACTGCCGAAAAGCTCCGGGACATTCAGAATCTGGGACATATTTCAGATACATTCCTTTCAAATCATTTTCGGGGGAAATATCATCCACAATAGCTTGATTGTAAGCCAGCCCAGCCCAAAAAGCAAGGGCGAAATCTGTGGAAATTACAACAATTCTTTGGAATGCTTTTGTATATATGGCTGAAAAACGGAAACGCACCCGGTTTGCCGGGTGCGTCGTTCCTTATTCCCTGTTTCCCATCTGAAGTCTTGCCTTTTTGGCGGCGTGAAACAGCCCTGTCAGATCCTCCGTCAGATATTTGCGGATCGTTTCCGAACTGCGCAGACGGGATACACACGCCACCAGATTTTTCGGCTGGAAGAGATCTCCTGTAACCTCCACATCTCCGGAGGTCAGCAGGTCAAACAGCATATTCACCATCCGAACTCTTGTTTCCATATCCATCCCCAGCAGCCAGTTTTTGATGGTCAACTGGAGGAAGATGGAGTTCCCTGACAGCGACTCCACAGAGACAAGGCTCTTTCCCTGAACCTCCCAACTGAAGGGGTCATGCTGCATAATGCCGGACTGATTGCTTTTTACAATGGCAATGGGTTCTGCCCGGTTGAGAATCATGCCGATAACCGAACTCTGGGGCACCTGGGTGTGCAGAATCGGCAGAATCTGCCGGTATCCCGGATCATCCAGAAACGCCTCGGAAAAACCGGGTCCATCCTGATTGTAAACCTCAAGAATCCGCTCTCTGATCACCGGCACACTCTGTGAAACCGCATACACGGCCACATTTCCGCCTTTGGAATGTCCGCTGACCCGAACAGGACCGCTGTGGTCCATGAGAACATCCTGTAAATACTGTTTTGCCAGCTTTTGGGATGGGATTTCCCGCCGGAAGCACATACTGAAATCCTCTTTCCAGCCGACCAAAGTATTGTCTGTACCCCGGAAGGAAACAAAAATACTACCGTCGTCCAATAAAAACGTCACCGCGGCAAACTGAGTATCCCGCTCTTTGATGAAAATCTGCCGGTATTCCGTAATGTAGATTCTTCCAAAACGTTCCGACTCCCCCGCTGCCTTCAAAAGTTCCAGGTCATTCTGGGACCGGACATAGCCCTCGGGATCCGGATGATCGAAGAACTCCCGGGCAGCCTGCCGCAAAAGGATGGGCTTTTCCGGGTTTCTTTCCGCACTTCCCTGGAAAGGAATGTAGCTCAGAGTCGAAAAAATCAGAGCATCCACTTCATTGGGGCCCGCCAAGGAAAAGCTCAGATCGCCCCGCCATGCAATATAATCCAGCATGCTTGCCATCGGTATCACCTCGCTTGTATTCTATCCGGAGAATATGAACTTTTCAAGATTTTTGAGGGTACCCTTCCCTTGACAAATTCCGTGACAAAAAGTAGAATAAGGGAAATCTAAGGAGGACTGACACCATGCAAACTGCGATTACCCGCCAGCAGGCCCTTGCTCTGCTGCAGAAATACAACCAGGAGCCCTTCCATATTCTTCATGGCCTTACTGTGGAGGGCGTTATGCGCTGGTATGCCAGGGAAATGGGCGAAAATGAGGATTTCTGGGGCCTTGTCGGCCTGCTTCACGATGTGGATTTTGAGCAGTATCCGGACAGGCACTGTCTGGAAGCGCCCAGGCTGCTGGCTGAAGTGAACGCGGAGGACAGCCTGGTTCACGCCATCTGCTCCCACGGTTACGGAATCTGCTGCGATGTGGAACCGGTTCTTCCCCTGGAAAAGGTACTCTTTGCCGCCGACGAGCTCACCGGTCTGATCGGCGCTGCCGCCCGGATGAGGCCATCCAAAAGTGTATGCGATATGGAGGCTTCCAGCCTGAAGAAGAAATTTAAGGACAAGAAGTTTGCCGCCGGCTGCTCCCGGGATGTCATCTCCCAAGGTGCCGAGCGACTGGGCTGGTCTCTGGAAGAACTCATGGAGAAGACCATTCTCGCCATGCGCAGCTGTGAGGCATCCGTGAACGCGGAATGGGAAAGTCTTTGCAAATAATAGGATCCGCCCTGGCAGCACGGACTGTCAGGGCGATTTTTGCTTGCAGAAAAAAGTTGCAATTTCTGGAAATGCCTGATATAATAACAGAAGGTTTTGCGCCACAGGGAGTAGGATGTCGTGCGTTAAGTACCGGTTGGATGGGAGGTTGCCGCCGGGCGAAGGGTGATCCCGCGATACGACAGCCGCAACCGCCTGAGCCAGATGTCTTTTACTCATGCGTATTCGCACGGAAGACATGACGCCGGATCCGCAACTGCATATCCCCTTTAACCTCCTCCATTATTTTTAAGGAGGACTTTTTTATGTCCAAAAACGCAGCAACGCTTACGCAAAAGCCCCGGATGGAAACCCGGACCCTTAGCACCTGCGCGCTGATGTGCGCCCTGAACGTAATCCTGGCCCGATTTATGACTGTTATGCCTTCGGCTGTAGCCCGATTCTCCATCGAGGCTGTTCCCCTGATTCTGACCGGATACTTTTTCGGCCCCATTGCCGGTATGCTGGTTGGCTTCGTGGGTGACACCGTCGGCTGCCTTTTCAGCGGCTATGGCTGGAATCCCATTATTTCCATCAGCCCCATGATGATGGGTGCCTTCGCCGGAATCCTGCGTCCCCTGGTCTATAAGGTGAATAAGCCTCTGGACATCTGGCGTGTGGCATTGACCATTTTGCCCGGAAAGCTTCTGGGCAGCGTTTACTGGACCAGCCAGTGCCTGGTTTGGCTTGGCTTCACCAAGAAGGGATTGGGCGCACTGATGTCCGTCCGGGCTGTAGAAGCCCTTCTGGAGTTTGTCCTGGACACCCTGGTGGTAATGCTGCTGCTGAAAACCGGCGTTTTCCAGCGGATGCACCTGTTCCCCCCTGCAAAAAAGGAAGATATTTCTGTAAAGCCCATGAATCTGATTGCCGGCCTGCTGGTGATCGGACAGATCGCGCTGCTGGCGGTTCTGGATGTATCCGGCAAGCTGCCCCTGACCAACAGCGCGCTGGCACTTCCCGCAAGACTGGGTCTAAGCCTGATGACCCTGCTGCCCATTATTCTGGCCGCCATTTTGGCATTCCTCGGCGCAAAACAAGAAAAAAAGGATTGATTTTATCATGACCTATGAAGAAGCCCTGACCTATATTCACAGTGTCTGCTGGAAGGGCAGCATCCCCGGCCTGAGCCGAACCCAGGAGCTGCTCGCCAAGATGGGCAATCCCGAGAAAAACATGAAATATGTGCACATCACCGGCACCAACGGCAAGGGGTCCACTGCCGCCATGACCGCATCCATTCTCCGCAAAGCAGGATATCAAACAGGTCTCTACACCTCCCCCTTTCTGTGGCGTTTCAACGAGCGGATGAATGTGAATGGCTGTGACATTTCCGATGAGGAACTGGCAGAAATCACCGCCGAAATCAAGCCCCTGGCAGAATCCATGAGGGAGCATCCCACGGAGTTTGAGCTGGTAACGGCCATTGGGTTTGCTTATTTCGCCCGGCATAAATGTGATATTGTGGTGCTGGAGGTCGGTATGGGCGGTGCTATGGACTCCACCAACGTGATTCCCGCACCGGAGGCAGCCGTGATCACCAATATCGGTCTGGACCACACGGAGTATCTGGGCAGCACCTTTGCCCAGATTGCCGAAACCAAATCCGGCATTGTGAAGCCCGGCTGTCAGGCGGTGCTCTACCCTTCCCGACCAGATGTGGAGGACGTGGTAAGCCGCGTCTGCCGGGAAAAGGGAGTCGGCCTTCGTATAGCGGACTTTGGTAAAATCTATTCCGTCAGCCGGGACTTTTCCGGTCAGGTCTTCGACTATGGTTCCTATCGGAATATTCACCTTCCCCTGCTGGGCGGGCACCAGCTGCGCAACTGCGCTGTGGTGTTGGAAACCATCCAGGCCCTTCGTCAGCAGGGCTGGGTTATCTCCGACGAAAACCTTTATGAGGGCATCCGGGATACAATCTGGCCCGGCCGGTTTGAGCTGCTGCGCCGGGATCCCATCTTCATTGTAGACGGCGGCCACAATCCCCAGTGCCTGGAAGCCCTGGCGGAAAATGTGCGGGAATACCTGGCCGACCGGGAAATCGTCGCCCTCACCGGTGTCATGGCAGATAAGGACTATACGGATATGTACGCCGAAATGGCGCCCCTTATTGCCCGTTTTGTCACCGTCACGCCGGACAATCCCAGAGCCATGCAGGCATCCGAGCTTGCCAAATTCCTGAAACAGTTTGGAAAACCTGCTCAGGCCGCTCCCACCGTGGAGCAGGGCGTGCTGGATGCCATGGAGCTTGCCGGAAAAGACGGTGTTGTACTGGCTTTCGGCAGTCTCTACATGACCGGTGCCATTCGGGAAACCGTCAAAAACAGAGTGTAAGGAAAGCTTTGAGCCGCTGGAAGCATCATCCAGCGGCTCTGTTCTGTTATAGAAACTCCAGCTTTCCTGCGTCTGAAAAGGTTCTGGGTGTCACCATGCCGTCAAACTGGACAATCACACCTTGATTGTCCCTGGGAAGACCGATGACGGATCCTTCCCCAAAGATTACATGATTTACCCGCTTGCCAACCAGATCGCTTTTTACCGGTGTGTTGGGGGCCAGGTCCTCCGAATCCCGGATGGATGCCATGGTCTTTTCCTCCAGTTCCGGATCCAGGGGGACCACATAGTCCACGTTTTCCTTTTCCGCATTGAACAGGAATCTGCTGGGATAGCGGAAGGAGCCGTCATAGCTCTGCCCTGCCGCGTCGGACAGGAACAGCCGGTCCTTTGCCCGGGTGAAGGCCACATAGCACAGCCGCCGCTCCTCCTCCAGTTTTTCCCGGGTGTTGGCCCGTTTCCCGGGGAATATCCCCTCGGACAGGCCGCAGAGGAACACAATGGGAAATTCCAGGCCTTTGGCGGAATGAATGGTCATCAGCTTCACCGCCTGGGCTTTTTCCTGGGTATCCATATTGGTAAAGAGCGCCGCGTGATCCAGATAGTTCCCCAGGGTCACGGTCTCCCCTGCCTTCCGGGTAAAATCAAAGATGGCCTGCTTCAGCTCTGCCAGGTTATCCAAACGCTCCTCCTCGCCGGAAGTACGCAGCATGTTTTCGTAACCACTTTCGTGGAGCACCCCGGCCAACAGATCCGTCAGGTCCATATTCTCAAAAATCGCCCGATACTTTTCAATCAGCCGCACATAGTCCTTTGCTTTACACCTGCGGAAGGAATCCGTTTCCAGGTTGTCAAGAAGCGCCTGGTAAAGGCCGCAGCCTTTGGCGGCGGCATATGCTTTCAGAGCGGCAATCCGGGTCCGGCCCACGCCCCGGCGGGGCTCATTGACGGTGCGCAGGAAACTGATGTCATCCGGGTTGTAGATCATCCGCAGATAGCACAGAACATCCTTGATCTCCTTGCGCTTGTAGAATTCCACGCCGGAATACAGAACATAGGGGATTTTATTGCGGATCAGAGATTCTTCCAGCGCCCGGGACACATAATGCGCCCGATAGAGAACCCCCATCTGCGAATAGGATATTCCATCTTCCCCTTCGTGCAGCGCTCGCATATTTGCAGTGATCCAGTCCGCTTCCAGCTGGCTGGTCTTGGCGTGGAAATACAGGGGTTTCCGGTTATCCCCCCGAACGGGGGTCAATTCCTTTTTCAGACGGTCCCGGTTTTTATCAATCAGTGCGTTGGAAGCCGCCAAAATCTGGGGAGCCGACCGGTAATTCTGATTTAAGTAGATGGTTTTTGCCCCGGGATGCCTGGTCGGAAATTCCAGAATGAACTTTACATCCGCTCCACGCCAGGTGTAAATGGTCTGGTCCGGATCGCCCACCACAAACAGGTTATGGTGATAGCCGCTTAAAAGGTCTGCCAGGGCATACTGATCCTTGTCGATGTCCTGGAATTCGTCTACCATAATGTATTCAAGTCGCTGCTGCCACTTTTCCCGGACTTCTTTACTGTGCTCCAGGATATACAGCGCAAAATAGACCAGGTCATCAAAGTCCAGGGCAAAGCACTTGCGCTGCTCATAGAAATACTGGTAAAGGATCTTGTCTTTCAGAGTGGCGGCGCTGCGCACCAGGTCCAGCAGGCCGTCCATGTCGGCATCAATCAGGGTTTTTACATACCCTCTGCCGCCCTTGCGCCAGCCGATATGATCCACCGCCTCCTGAATGGTGATGTCCCGTCCGGTAATGCCCAAATCCTCAAATACCGTGGAAAGGATTGCCTTTTTGTCCTCCTCATCCATCACTAAAAAGGTCTTTGGATAGCCTACCACATGGCAGTCTTCTTTCAAAAGGCTTACGCAGAAACCATGGAATGTGGTAATTCTGGCCAGATCCCGGTCAGGCAACTGAGTACGAATCCGCTTTTTCATCTCCGCCGCAGCCTTGTTGGTAAAGGTGACGCAGAGAATATTGGCCGTGGAAATGCCCAGCGCGTCCACAAGATACAGGTATCTGGCCGTCAGGGTCTTGGTCTTTCCGGAGCCCGCGCCGGCAACCACCCGAATACAGCCCTCGGTGGTGGTGGCTGCTTCCCGCTGCTGCGGGTTCAGTTGCTGCAGATATTCCATATTTCCCTCTCCTTCCACGGTTTTTTATTATAAACCATATGTTTGTAAATGTCCACTGTCTTTTTTGAAAATACACAATTTCATCACATGAGTACAAAAATTTTCAAAACCTCTTGCAAACCGCATTCAGCGGTGGTATAATTCAGGAAAACACACCCGGAGGAAACGGCCATGCAGTTCGGTTTCGCCAACAGCTTTTATTACTATTACTTTTTTGAGGAAAAAAGGTAATAGGAATTTGTGCTGTCATCCTTTCAGGGTCCCAAAAGTCAGTCAGGCACCGCACGAATTTCCGTGCGGTGCTTTTTTATTAGAGGAGCGGAGAAAAATGATTGCTATACTGAAAAACGGCACTACCCCCGAACAGAAGAATCACCTGATCCAGTGGCTGAAAAAGCAGAATCTGGATGTCCACGTCTCGGAGGGCAAGCAGGTTACCATCCTGGGCCTGGTTGGCGACACCAGCCGGGTGGATATGGAACTTCTGTGCAGCCTGGAAATTGTGGAATCCGTAAAACGGGTATCCGAGCCCTTTAAACAGGCAAACCGGAAGTTCCACCCCAAGGATACCATTGTTGAGGCGGGCTCCGCCCGAATCGGCGGCGGCTATTTTGCCATGATTGCCGGACCCTGCTCTGTGGAATCGGAAGAGCAGATCGTCGCCGTTGCCAAGGCCGTAAAGGAAAGCGGTGCCACCATGCTCCGCGGCGGTGCTTTTAAGCCCCGAACCTCTCCCTATGCCTTCCAGGGCATGGGCCCGGAGGGTCTGCGTCTGCTGGAGCTTGCTAAGCAGGAAACCGGCCTGCCCATTGTAACGGAAATCATGAATATCAACACGCTGGAGCTGTTTGACAACGTGGATGTTATTCAGGTTGGCGCCCGGAATATGCAGAATTTCGACCTGCTCAAAGAGCTGGGTAAGACCAAAAAAGCCATCCTTCTGAAACGGGGCCTGGCCAACACCCTGCAAGAGCTTCTGATGAGCGCAGAGTACATTATGAGTGAGGGTAATGAGAACATTATCCTCTGTGAACGGGGTATCCGCACCTTTGAGACCTACACCCGCAACACCATGGATCTTTCCGCCATTCCTGTACTGCATGAGCTGAGCCATCTGCCCGTAGTTGCCGATCCCAGCCATGCTACCGGCAAGTCCCGACTGGTCAGCTCTATGGCCTGCGCCGCAGTCGCCGCCGGTGCCGATGGTCTGATGATTGAAGTCCATAATGATCCCGAACACGCTTTGTGCGACGGTGCCCAGTCCCTCACCCCTGCCCAGTTCGACGATGTGAGCCGCCGGGTCCGGGCCATTCGGGAGGCTCTGTGATGAAAGTTGGTATTCTCGGTCTGGGCCTGATCGGCGGTTCCCTGGCCCGGGCCTATGCGCTCCATGGACATACCGTCTACGCAAAAAACCGAAGTGACAGCATTCTGTCCTTTGCCATGCTCTCCGGTGCCGTTCACGGCAAGCTGGATGCGGAAACCATCCCCCAGTGCGACCTGATTCTGCTGGCCATCTACCCCGGCGGCTGTGCCCAATGGCTGGAGGAAAATGGCCGTCTGGTCCGAAAGGATGCGCTTGTGCTGGACTGCTGCGGCATCAAGCGAGAGGTCTGCGCCCGCTGCTTCCCGGTGGCGGAGCAATATGGCTTTACCTTCGTAGGCGGTCATCCCATGGCCGGTTCCCAGTTCTCTGGCTTCAAATACAGCCGGGCGGACCTTTATAAGGGTGCACCCATGGTGCTGGTGCCGCCCCGATACGATGATATTGACCTGCTGCAGCGGGTGAAGGATGCTCTGGCTCCCTGCGGGTTCGGAATGTTCTCCGTGACCAGTGCGGAAGATCACGATAAAATGATCGCGTTCACCTCTCAGATGCCCCATGTGCTGAGCAATGCCTTTATCAAGTCCCCCACCGCCCGGGATCACAAAGGTTTTTCCGCCGGCAGCTACAAGGATCTGACCCGGGTAGCCTGGCTGAACGCGCCCATGTGGAGTGAGCTGTTTCTGGAAAACCGGGATAATCTGTTGTATGAGCTGAATACTTACATCGACAGCCTGACACAGTACCGCGACGCGCTCCAAAACCGGGACGCAGAAACCCTAACCGCTCTGCTGGAAGAGGGTAAAAAGCGGAAAGAGGAGGTAGACGGATGAAAACCGTATCCGTAACCGCATCCAGGAATTACAATATTCTCATCGATTCCGGATTGCTGCCCCAGTTGGGAGCTCAGGTGGCCGCTCTGGGAAACATCCAGACCGTGGCCCTGGTCAGTGAAACAAACGTTTATCCGCTTTACGGAAAACAGGTTGAAGACTCCCTGCGTCGGGCAGGCCTGAATGTTGTCAGTTTTGTATTCCCCGCCGGCGAATCCAGCAAAAACGCCCATGTATATTTGGAACTAGTGAACTTTCTGGCGAAAAACCGTCTGACCCGAACCGATGCGCTGGTTGCTCTGGGCGGCGGTGTCGTAGGTGATCTCACCGGCTTTGCCGCCGCTACCTACCTGCGGGGAATCCGGTTTGTCCAGGTGCCCACCACCCTTCTGGCTGCCGTTGATTCCTCTGTGGGTGGAAAAACCGCCATTGATCTGGAGGTGGGCAAAAACCTGGTCGGCGCTTTCTGGCAGCCCAGTCTGGTACTCTGCGATACGGATACCCTGGATACCCTTCCCCGGGAAATTTTTCTGGACGGCTGTGCAGAGGTGATCAAATACGCCATCCTCTATGACGGTGATTTCTTCCATTACCTGGCATCCACCGGTCCCGGCTTTGACAAAGCCTATGTGATCGAGCGCTGTGTGACCATGAAACGGGATGTGGTCGCCCGGGATGAATTTGACACCGGCGAACGCAGGCTCCTTAATCTGGGCCATACAGTTGGTCATGGTGTGGAAGCAAAAAGCAATTTTACCCTGTCTCACGGGAAATCTGTTGCCATTGGTACTGCAATTATTGCGCGAAGCGCTGTCAACTATCAGTTGCTATCGCAAGAATGTGCAATAAAAATTGAGAATCTTTTAAGGGAATTTTGCCTGCCTGTCAGAACCCAGGACAGTGCCAAGGAGCTTGCTTCTTTCGCGCTGTCCGACAAAAAGCGCACCGGCGATACCGTCAGTCTTGTGGTCCCGAGAGCCATTGGCCGATGCGAAATTCTCACAACCCCGGTAGAAGAACTGGAAAACTTCATTCAGGCAGGACTGTAAGCCATGGATATTTGTATCAGCCCTAAGAAACTGCATGGGTATATCAACGCCATCCCCTCCAAATCCCAGGCACACAGGATGCTCATTTGCGCCGCTTTTGCGGATCAGCCAACAACGCTGATCTGCCCGGAAACCAACCGGGATATTGAAGCCACCGCCAATTGCCTTGTTGCCCTTGGAGCCGGCATCACCCGTCTTTCCAATGGGTATCGCGTGAATCCCATAGGAGAAGTCCCCTTCCGTGCCGCCCTTTCCTGTCAGGACAGCGGTTCCACCCTTCGTTTCCTGCTGCCCATTGCCGGTGCCCTGGGTGTGGATACCGTCTTTCAGATGACGGGAAGGCTGCCCCAGCGGCCGCTCAGTCCCCTTTGGGAGGAAATGGAACGAATGGGTTGCGCCCTTACCCGGCCCACAGCGGATACCATTCGGTGCACCGGCCAGCTTCAAAGCGGAGATTACGCCATTGACGGAAATGTTTCCAGTCAGTTTATTACAGGGCTTCTGTTCGCCCTCTCCCTTCTTCCCGGCCAGAGCCATCTGCAGGTTCTCGGGAAACTGGAATCCGCTCCCTATGTATCCATGACCCTTGCTGCAATGGAGCATTTCGGAATTTCCTGCAAAGACTACTGTTTCCCCGGAAACGGCAGGTTTCACAGTCCGGGAACCGTGACCGTAGAGGGCGATTGGAGCAACGCCGCCTTCTTTCTGGCCGCTCGTGCGCTTGGCAGCACCATTCAGGTTGGAAATCTGAATCCGGATTCTCCCCAAGGGGACCGGGCCTGTGCCCAGCTGCTTCCCATGCTGAAAAATAGAATAACCATCAGCGCCGCGGATATTCCCGATCTGGTTCCCATTCTGGCGGTTACCGCCGCGGCAAATCAGGGTGCTGTCTTTTCGGATATTGGCCGCCTACGTCTGAAAGAGTCCGATCGGGTTGCATCCGTAATAGAGATGCTCCAGGCTCTGGGCGGAAGAGCGGAGGCCAATGATACAACACTGATGGTCTATGGGACCGGTCTTCATGGCGGCATCGTTGACTGCCGCAATGATCACCGCATCGCCATGTCCGCTGCCATTGCCGCAACCGTGTGTGATTCCCCTGTAATCCTTTTGGGCGCGCAATGCGTGGAGAAATCCTACCCAAAATTCTTTCATGACTACACATCTCTGGGAGGTCAATATGAGCAGTACCTACGGTGACAATCTAAAGCTCTCCATTTTCGGTCAATCCCACGGCGCTGCCATCGGCATGACCCTGGATGGAATTCCTGCGGGTCTTCCCGTAGATGAAGCAGCCCTTTCCGCGTTTCTGAAGCGGCGTGCTCCGGGTCAGAATACCCACTCCACACCCAGGAAGGAGGCGGATGCCCCGGAATTCCTTTCCGGCATTCTGGATGGGTTCACCTGCGGCGCTCCCATTGCCGCCGCTATCCGGAATACCAATACCCGTTCCGGTGATTACAGCAACCTGATTGATTGCCCCAGACCCGGTCACGCGGACTATACCGCACAGATCAAGCATGGCGGCTATCAGGACACAGCCGGCGGCGGTCATTTCTCCGGGCGGCTGACGGCCCCTCTGTGCATTGCGGGCGGGCTCTGCAAACAGTGGCTGGAGCGCATGGGCATTTCTGTCTCTGCCCACATTGCAGCCATTGCCGGAATTGCAGACACTCCTTTTGATCCCATCGTACCGGAAACCGGTCAGGTAGATGCCCTCTTCCCCGTCCTGGACGTCCAGAAAGGCATTGCCATGAAGCAGGCCATTGAGGATGCCCGTCTCAGCGGCGACAGCGTAGGCGGCATCATTGAGTGTGCGGTCACCGGCCTGCCTGCCGGACTGGGTGCGCCCATGTTTGGCGGTGTGGAAGGAAAACTTGCCCAGATTCTTTACGGCATTCCCGCTGTAAAGGGTGTGGAATTCGGTGCGGGCTTTGCCCTGGCCGGACTCCGCGGCAGCGAAAGCAACGACGCATTCCGTGTAAAAGACGGTAGCGTTGTTACGGAAACCAATCGCTGCGGCGGCATCCTGGGCGGCATCACAAACGGTATGCCTTTGCTGTTCCGGGCAGCCATCAAGCCTACCCCTTCCATCTCCCGTCCGCAGGAAAGCGTCAGCCTTTCCAGAATGGAAAACTGCACGCTGGAAGTCAAGGGCCGCCATGATCCCTGCATTGTCCCCAGAGCCGTTCCGGTGGTAGAAGCCGCCGCATCCATTGCCCTTTGCGATCTGCTGATCGGAGAAGGTTTACTTCACAGACAGGAGAAATGACCCATGGATCTTACGGAACTCAGAAACCAGATTGACGGAATCGATGATCAGCTGGTGCAGCTGTTCTGCCGCCGGATGGAACTCTGCGACCAGGTGGCAGAGTATAAGAAAGCAAATGGCCTGCCCATTCTGATGCCCGCCCGGGAGCGGGAAAAACTGAAGGATGTAGCAGAAAAGGCCGGGCCTGACATGGCAAACTACACCCGAACCCTGTATGCCATGCTCTTTGAACTGAGTCGCAGCTACCAGAGCAAGCTCAGCGGCGGCTCCCGGCAGCTCTATGAGAGAATTACCCAGTCCATTCAGGATACCCCAAACCTCTTCCCTCAAACCGCCATGGTGGCCTGTCAGGGCGTGGAGGGTGCTTATTCTCAGCTGGCCTGTGAAAAAATCTTTCCCAATCCCATGATCCTGTACTTCAAGACCTTTGACGGCGTGTTCCAGGCCATTGACCAGGGGCTCTGCCAGTATGGCATTTTGCCCATTGAAAACTCCACCGCCGGCTCTGTTACCAAGGTTTATGACCTGATGATCCAGCACAATTTCTACATTGTGCGCACCTTCCGGCTGAAGATCGACCACAATCTTCTGGCAAATCCCGGCACGAAGCTGGAGGACATCAAGGAAATCTATTCCCACGAGCAGGCCATCAACCAGTGCAGCGGCTTCCTGCACAGTCTGAAGGGCGTCAGCGTGGTGCCTGTCGCCAATACTGCCGTGGCCTCTGAAATGGTGGCCTCCTCCGGCCGGAAGGATGTGGCAGCTCTCAGCAGCCGTTCCTGCGCGGAGCTCTACAATCTTTCCTGTCTGGCAGCTTCCGTCCAGGATAAGGGCAACAACCGGACCCGGTTCATCTGCATCAGCAAGAATATGGAGATTTACCCCGGTTCCGATAAAACCAGCATTATGATGGTGCTGAACCATCGGCCCGGCGCCCTTTATAAGGTCCTTGCCCGGATTTACACGCTGGGCATC
Organism: Oscillospiraceae bacterium; assembly: GCA_017622995.1. Lineage (GTDB taxonomy): Bacteria > Bacillota > Clostridia > Oscillospirales > Oscillospiraceae > Faecousia. The sequence goes on along the minus strand of JAGAQA010000005.1, from coordinate 18,052 downwards.
AACGTGACAAAGCTGGAATCCCGTCCCATCCCGGACAGGGAATTTGAGTTTATGTTCTATTTCGATCTGGAAACCTCCATCTATTCCGAACAGTTTGTGCAGCTTATGTGCGAGCTGGAGGACCTGTGCGAGGAATTTAAGTACCTGGGCAGCTATACGGAGGTGGTCTGATGCAATGCGGACTACTCGGCAGAAAGCTGGGCCACAGCTACTCCCCCCAAATCCATGCCCGGCTGGGAAGCTATGACTATCTTCTTTTTGAAAAGGAACCGGAGGAGCTGGAAGCCTTCCTGCATTCCGGCAGCTTCACCGGCCTGAATGTAACCATTCCCTACAAAAAAGCGGTGATCCCCTTTCTGGACAGCCTGTCTCCCCGTGCCCAGGCGCTGGGGGCCGTCAATACCATCGTAAGAAAACCGGATGGGACCCTGGTAGGACATAATACGGATTTCTTCGGTTTTGAAACCATGCTTGCTTCCAGCGGCGTTTCTGTATCCGGAAAGAAAGCGCTGGTCTGCGGCAGCGGAGGCGCCTCCAATACCGCCTGTGCCGTTTTGAAAGAAGCCGGTTCAGAGGTGGTTGTTCTCTCCCGTTCCGGCGAAAACAACTACCGCAATCTTTCCCGGCACGCGGATGCCGCCCTGATCGTCAACGCCACTCCGGTGGGAATGTATCCCAACGTGGACGATTCGGTCATCGACGATCTGACCCAATTTCCAAATCTGGAAGCAGTCCTGGATCTGACCTACAATCCTGCCAGGACCGCCATACTCCTGAAAGCGGAAGAGTTGGGTCTGCCTGCCGTAAATGGTCTCAAAATGCTGGTTGCCCAGGCCAAAGAAAGTGCCGAATGGTTCACGGGAGAAAAACTGGACGACAGCGTAATTGATGCCATCTATCGGGAGCTTCGCAGCCAGATGGAGAATATCGTTCTCATCGGCATGCCCGGCTGCGGGAAATCCACCATAGGCGCGCTTCTCGCCAAAAGCCTGAACCGCCCCTTTATGGATGCGGACAGCGTTCTGGAAGAAACCTACGGTCGTCCCATCACCTCTATCATTCCGGAAGACGGTGAGAAGGCCTTCCGGGATATGGAAAGTCAGGTGCTCCACGATTTGGGCAAGCAGTCTGGTCTCGTCATCGCCACCGGAGGCGGGTGCGTGACCCGTCCCGAAAACTATCAGTGTCTTCACAGAAACGGGAAAATCTTCTGGCTCAGGCGGGATACAACCCTTCTTCCCACTGCCGGACGTCCCCTTTCCAAACCCGGAAAGCTGGAAGAAATGCTGGCTGTCCGCAGTCCCCTGTATGAACGCTTTGCAGACCGCATCATTGACAATCACGGCGCTCCCGAGCAGACCGCCGAAATCATTTTGGAGGAATACAAATGAACATTCTGGTACTGAACGGACCGAATCTCAATATGCTCGGCATCCGGGAACCCGGGATTTACGGCAGCAGCACCTATGCGGATCTTCTTGCCCTCATTGAAGAAACCGCCGACCGGCTTGGCGTCCACGCGGAATGCTACCAGTCCAACCACGAAGGGGATCTGGTGGACAAGATCCAGTGGGCCTATGGTAGAATAGATGGCATTGTCATCAATCCGGCAGCTTATACCCATACCAGCGTGGCCATTCTGGATGCGCTGAAAGCCGTGTCGATCCCTGCTGTGGAGGTCCATATCTCCGACGTGGATTCCCGGGAGGCATTCCGGCAAATCTCCTATGCGGGCCTTGCCTGCGAAAAGACCATTAAGGGCCATGGATTTGCCGGTTATCGGGAAGCCATGGAGTACCTGGTATCGGCTTACGGGCATTGACATTTCCGTTTCCAATATGCTATTCTATCCTTGTTCGCTGAAGGATCCCTTTTGTGTATAAGGAACAGGTGTATTCATGGAAAATGCCATTTGTTTACTGAACGATTCCTTTCCCCCGGTAATTGACGGCGTTGCCAACGCTGTCATGAACTACGCCAAAAACCTTTCTTCCGATGAAGAAAGCAGCGTTGTCATCACTCCGGATTATCCCGGTTCTGACGACAGCCGGTTTCCCTATCCCGTCCTGCGCTACCCCAGCCTGGATCTTCGAAAAAGCACCGGATATACCGCTGGTATCCCCTTTGCGCCGGACATTCTGCGTTCTTTGGAGCCTTATCATGTACAGCTCCTGCACAGCCATTGCCCCATCGTATCCACCATGCTGGCCCGTGAACTGCGCCAGGTGCTGGATGTTCCGCTGATTCTGACCTATCACACCAAGTTTGACATTGACATTGCCAACGTCATGCACTCCCGCGCCCTGCAGGAAGTCAGCAAGCGCGCCCTTCTGGAAAACATCAACGCCTGCGATGAAGTCTGGGCCGTCAGCCGGGGTGCCGCAGAAAATCTCCGCTCCCTGGGCTATGAAGGGGAATGCGTGATCATGCACAACGGCGTGGATCTGCCCCGGGGTCGGGTAAGCCAAACACAGATTGATGCCGTAACGGAAGGCTTTGATCTTCCCGCCCATGTTCCTGTTTACCTCTTTGTGGGTCGGATCATGTGGTATAAGGGCCTTAGAATCATTCTGGACGCTCTGGCGGCTCTGGATCAGGAAAACCGGGATTTCCGTATGGTCTTTGTAGGCGGCGGCGGTGACTTTGAAGAAGTAAAGGCCTATTCCGAAACGCTTGGTCTGGCCCAAAAGGTATTCTTTGCCGGTCCCGTTCACCAGCGGGAGCTCCTTCGCGCCTGGTACTGCCGGGCAGATCTCTTCCTGTTCCCCTCCACCTTTGATACCAATGGTCTGGTGGTTCGGGAAGCCGCAGCCTGCGCCCTGGGTTCCGTGCTGATTGCCGGAAGCTGTGCTGCCGAAGGCGTCACCAACGAGCGCAACGGCCTGCTGATCGAAGAAAACGCCCAGTCTCTTGCCCAATGTCTTCGTGGACTCTCCAAAGAGGCCATGGCCCTTATTGGCAGTTACGCCCAGAAGGAACTGTACCTTTCCTGGGAGGATGCGGTTAAGGCAGCCCGGGAGCGCTACCAAGTGGTCATTGACCGTTACCACAGCGGTGCCTATGCCCCCTACCGCAGACGCATGGAGCCTGTATTCAAGGCAAACGGTGAGCTGATGGAGGGACTTGCCCGGCTGGAAGATCAGCGCGCTGCTCTGCGCTCCCGGATTGCCGATCTGCTGGCGGAATACAAAGAACACCTAAAAGACATCCTCTAACCCATATTCAATCAGTCCCATCCTCCGCGGACGTGAAGGATGGATTCCTGAAATTTTAGAAAAGGCGGCGAAACCCATGCGCACCATCTACATTCCCGAAAACTATTCCCCCAAGCTGGACGCTTATGATACCCAGCGTGCCATTGCTTACATCAAGCAGACCTTTCAGCAGGAGTTTTCCAATGCACTGAACCTGAAGCGTGTTTCCGCGCCTCTGTTCGTAACGGAAAATTCCGGTTTGAACGACAATCTGAACGGCTATGAGCGCCCTGTGAGTTTTGATATTCCCGCTGTCGGCGCGGATGCCCAGGTTGTGCATTCCCTGGCAAAATGGAAGCGTCTGGCCCTGAAACGCTACGGTTTCACCATCGGCAACGGTCTGTACACCGACATGAACGCCATCCGCAGAGATGAAGAGCTGGACAATGTTCACTCCATCTATGTTGACCAGTGGGACTGGGAGAAAATCATTACCCGGGAAAACCGGAATCTGGACTACCTGAAGCTCATTGTTCAGGCAATTGTCCGGGCGATCTGTGACACCAACGACCGGCTCCATGTTCGTTTCCCCCAGCTGACCCTGTCGCTGAGCCGGGAAGTGAGCTTTATCACAACACAGGAACTGGAGGATCTTTACCCGGATCTGACACCTTCTCAGCGTGAAAATGCCTATGTGAAGGAGCACCCCACCGCCTGCATTATGCAGATTGGCGGCAAGCTCCGTTCCGGCAAACCCCATGACGGCCGTGCCCCTGACTATGATGACTGGAACCTGAACTGTGATATTTTCTTCTGGGATCCGGCGCTGAACCGTGCTCTGGAGATTTCCTCCATGGGCATTCGTGTGGATGCCGAAGCTCTGGATCGTCAGCTGCGCCTTGCCGGCTGTGATGACCGCAGATCCCTCCCCTTCCACCAGATGCTGCTGAACGACCAGCTGCCCCTGACCATCGGCGGCGGTATCGGCCAGTCCAGACTTGCCATGCTCCTGATGGGCTGCGCCCACATTGGCGAGGTCCAGTCCAGCATTTGGGACAATGAGACCATTTCTGCCTGCGAGAAAGCCGGTATTCCCCTGCTGTAATGAAGCGGTTTCGTAAGATCTACGTAGAGATTTCCAATAAATGTAATCTGTCCTGCAGGTTCTGCCCCGGCACACGCCGGGAGCCAAGAGCAATGGACGAGGCTGCATTCTGTCAATTGCTCCCCAAGCTGCAGCCCTACACGGATTATCTCTACTTCCATTTGATGGGGGAACCCTTGTGCCATCCCAAGCTGGGTAGTTTTCTGAAAATGGCCCAGACATTTGGTTTTCGGGTGATTCTCACCACCAACGGTACCCTCATTCGCCGAAATCAGGAGCTGCTTCTTTCCTCACCCGCCCTGCATAAAATCCAAATCTCACTGCATGCCTTTGAAGCCAATGATTTGACCGTTCCCTTCGAGGAATACCTGAACGACTGTCTGTCCTTTGGGCAGGCAGCCGAAGGGAAGAAAATTGTGGTCTACAGGCTATGGAACAACGGCGGCGCTGACCGGAAAAATCAGGAAATCATGGGGTATCTTCATGCCGCATTTCCCGGTCCCTGGGTTCCCGGGAAACAGGGTACGGCCATCGGGAACCGGGTGTTTCTGGAACCGGGAGACCAGTTTGACTGGCCGGACCTGGAAGCTCCGGAGCGAACCGGACGTTTCTTCTGTTACGGTCTGCGGGACCAGCTTGGCATTCTGGCAGACGGAACGGTGGTTCCCTGCTGCCTGGACCACAATGGTGATATTCCGCTTGGAAATCTGTTTCAGGAGGACCTGAATACCATTCTGGAATCCCCCAGAGCAAAGGCTCTGTACAATGGCTTCACCAACGGAACCGCTTCCGAGCCCCTGTGTCGCCGCTGCGGCTATGCAAGCCGCTTTGTGTAAGAAACAGTTACCCCCCATCGATTCTTAAATCGATGGGGGGATTTTCTATTCGTTCACTGCCTGTAGGATCCGTTTCACCAGCTCATCCCGTCCGTCGCCTTTTTCTGCGGAAAAGGGGATTACCGGACAGTCATCGGGAAGCTCCAGATCCCGGCGGATCACTTCCAAATTGGGCTCCAGTTCACTTTTTTTCAGCTTGTCCTTTTTATTGGCTACCACAACAAAGGGGCAGCCGGAATCCAGGAACCACTTTGCCATGGTAATATCGTTGTTCGTGGGCGGATGCCGGTAGTCAACAATCAGCACACCAAGATGAATCCGGTTGGCTGCGAAATAATCTTCCATCAGCTTTCCCCAGCGGTCTTTCTCGCTCTGAGAAACCTTGGCAAAGCCGTAACCGGGCAAATCCACAAGATAGCAGGTTTTGTCCAGCAAAAAATAGTTTACATGGATGGTTTTGCCGGGCCTGTCCCCCACTTTAGCCATATTCTTTCGCTGAAGAATCCGGTTGATCACAGAGGATTTTCCCACATTGGATTTCCCCGCGAAAGCAATTTCCGGCAGCCGATTTCCGGGAAAATCCTTTGGAGCAGCGGCAGAAATAAGAAATTCTACATTCTGAAAGTTCATCCTTCTCTCCTTACTGCCGAATCTCCTGGCGGCGGGCCTTTCCGGACATATCCTCAGGAATTGTACCCAGGATGGTGGGTACGGGCTCCGTATTCCGGTTCAGAGCCACAGACAGAACCGTATCCACAGAAGAAGCGCTGACAAAATTCAGCTGCTTGCGAACAGTCTGATCAATCTCTTCCAGATCACGTTCATTATCCTGGGGGATGATTACCGTGCGGATACCATGGCGAAGGGCCGCCATCGTTTTCTCCTTCAGGCCGCCAATGCGCATCACCCTGCCGCGCAGGGAAATTTCACCGGTCATGGCCACGTCCCTGCGAACAGAAATCCCGGTCAGGGCAGATACAATCGCCGTGCAAACCGTCACACCTGCGGAAGGACCGTCCTTTGGAACTGCGCCCTCCGGGAAATGCACATGGATGTCCTTGGTTTTATAGAAATCCGGTGCCACGCCCAGCTTTTGCGTATTGGCGCGAATGTAGCTCAGTGCCGCATGGGCGGATTCCTTCATCACATCACCCAGGTTGCCGGTAAGCTCCAGCTTGCCGGAGCCATCCATCACATTGACCTCCACTTCCAGCGTTTCGCCGCCAACGGAGGTCCAGGCAAGGCCGGTAACCAATCCCACCTGATCGCTGCCGGGCAGACGGTCCGGCAGGTACTTGCGAACACCCAGGAAGGATTCCAGATTACCGCCGGTTACGGTGATTTTTTTTACGTCCTCTCGGGTGAGAAGCTGCATATCCGCTTTGCGGCACAGTTCTGCCAGACAGCGCTCCAGATTCCGAACGCCGGACTCCCGGGTATAGCAGCAGATGGTTTCCCGAATGGCATCATCGGTGATCTTTAGCTGGCTCTTTTTTAGCCCGTGCTTTTTCAGCTGCTTGGGAATCAGGTGATTCTTTGCAATCATCAGCTTCTCTTCATCGGAATAAGAGCCCAGCTCAATGATCTCCATACGGTCTATCAAGGGCCGGGGAACCGTATCCAGAGTATTGGCGGTGGTGATAAACAGCACATCGGACAGGTCAAAGGGGATCTCAATATAGTGGTCCCGATAGGTACTGTTCTGCTCCCCGTCCAGCACTTCCAGCAGGGCCGCGCTGGGGTCGCCCCGATAATCAGAACCCATTTTATCAATTTCATCCAGCAGAATCACCGGGTTGGAGGTTCCTGCCTGCGCCATTGCGGTCATGATTCGTCCGGGCATGGCCCCCACATATGTCTTCCGATGGCCGCGGATATCAGCCTCATCATGAACACCGCCCAGGGAAATACGAACCATCTTCCGGTTGAGACTCCGGGCGATGGAATAAGCGATGGATGTCTTGCCCACACCGGGAGGGCCCACCAGGCACAGAATCTGGTGCTGGCTGTCCGGCGCCATCTGGCGCACTGCCATGGCTTCCAGAATCCGTTCCTTCACCTTTTCCATTCCATAGTGGTCATGATCCAGGATTTTTCTGGCGCTGGCCACATCCACCCGCTCCTTGGTCTTTTCGTTCCAGGGCAGGTCCAGCACGGTATCCAGATAATTCCGCAAAACGGAAGCTTCCGAGGAGCCAAAGGGCTGCTTTTTCAGCTTATTAGCGTCTTTCAGCAGCTTTTTTTCCTGCTCTTCCCCGAGATGGAGCGCCGTAATCCGGGCAATGTCTTCCTCCAGCTCCGCATCCTCGTCCTCTTCGCCCAGCTCTTCCCGGATGGCCTTTATCTGCTCACGCAGATAGTAATCCCGCTGGTTCTGGTCCATGTTGGCCCGGGTCTTGTCCTGAATCTCCCCTTCCAGCTTCAGCACCTCAATTTCCTGGCGAAGCATGGAAACCGCCATTTCCAACCGTTTCATGGGATTGAACTGGCAAAGAAGTGCTGCCTTATCCTGGTAATCCAGAGCCGAATATTGACCAATGGCATCTGCCAGATAGCCATTATCCTCACTGGACAGCATTTTCAGCTGCACCATCTGGGCAGGATGCTCCGTCAGCTCCGTGTATGCGGCATACAGTGCGTTGGCCTCCCGCCGGAGGGCCTGACTTCTGGGTGAATCGGCACTCTTCGGGCATTGAATGGACTCTACATAACCCGCAAGGTAAGGGGCAGACTGGGTCAGCTCAGTAATCCGGGCACGGTGCAGACCGGTGACCAGTACCCGAAGATTTTCATCCTGGGCTTTCAGCACCTGTTTTACCTGCACAATGGTACCGCAGGGATACAGGTCCTTCAGGCCGGGGTCATCCACCAGGATGTCCTTCTGCGGCACCAAAAACAGAATCTGATTATCCTTCATGGCCGCTTCCAAAGCCAGGACGGATTTCATCCGTCCAACATCAAAATGAACCGTCTGATCCGGAAAAACGGTGAGCCCCCGCAGGGCCAGCACCGGCATTTTTCCGGCGTAAATGGTTTCGTTCATCATAAAACCTCCTCATTGGAGTGTTGAAAGGGCCAAAAATCTGGTCCATTCTATAAAGACAAAGGGGGGCAGAAAAATCTACCCCCTTTGAAATGTTGTTATTTCCCGTTCAGGGGTTCCCTGGGGTGTGCAGGATCTCGAAGAATGGTGGGTTCCCCACCCTCAATGCACTCCGGTGTCAGAATCACCTTTTGGATGGTCAGGTCAGAGGGAATGCGGAACATAATTCCGGTCATTACCTTTTCCATAATCGCACGGAGGCCGCGGGCGCCAATCTGACGGTCAATGGCCTTCTGCGCAATGGCGTTCAGAGCCTCCTCCGTGATTTCCAGTGCCACACCGTCCATTTCCAGCAGCTTCTGGTACTGCCGGGCGATGGCATTCTTGGGCTCCACCATAATCCGCACAAGATCTTCCTTCGTCAGGCTCTCCAGACAGGAAATCATGGGCATACGGCCAATGAGTTCGGGAATGATGCCAAATTTCATCAGATCGTGGGGCTCTACCTGAGCCAGGAGCTTGCCTACATCCCGGTTTTTCCGGCTCTCGACAGGCGCGTCAAAGCCGATGCTGCTGCGGTCGGTCCGGGCTTCGATGATCTTATCCAGCCCATCAAAGGCGCCACCACAGATAAAGAGGATGTTGGTGGTATCCACCTGAATCATTTCCTGCTGGGGATGCTTTCTGCCGCCCTGAGGCGGAACATTGGCAACCGTACCCTCCAGAATTTTTAGAAGGGCCTGCTGCACACCCTCTCCGGAAACATCCCGGGTGATGGATGTATTTTCACTCTTGCGGGCAATCTTATCCATCTCATCGATGTAGATAATGCCGCGCTGGGCCAGCTCCACATCGAAATCAGCGGCCTGCAGCAGACGAAGCAGAATGTTTTCCACATCGTCACCCACATATCCGGCCTCTGTCAGCGTGGTCGCGTCCGCAATGGCAAAGGGCACATTCAGGATCTTTGCAAGGGTCTGGGCAAAGAGCGTCTTGCCGCAGCCGGTGGGTCCGATCAGCAGAATGTTGCTTTTTTGCAGATCCACATCGGATTTTTCCGAAAAAATGATCCGCTTATAATGGTTGTATACCGCAACGGAAAGTGCAATCTTGGCTTCTTCCTGACCGATGATGTAGTGGTCCATGAAGGCTTTCATCTCCATGGGAGTGGGCAGGCTTTCCATCTTGGGAACGCCGCCCTCTTCCAAATCCACTTCACCCTTCAGCAGGTCGCTGCAGGCCTGAACACAGTCGCTGCAGATATACACGCCTGGACCGGCAATCAACCGGCCCGCCTGGGATTCCCGCTTGCCGCAGAAACTGCACCGAACCGGTGGTTCACTTGTTCTTGCCATGTAACCAGGTACCTCGTTTCTATAAAATCAATGATGATCCAGCACGCGGTCAATGAGGCCGAAGGCTTTTGCCTCTTCCGCACTCATAAAGTTATCGCGCTCACAGGCAGCGGTGACTTCCTCAACGCTCTTGCCCGTGTTTTCGGCCAGAATCCGGTTCATCCGAGCCTTGATGATCTCCAACCGCTTCAGATGGATTGCCATATCCGTGATCTGACCTTGTGTACCGGCAGAGGGCTGGTGGATCATGATCTCGGAGTTGGGCAGCGCCATCCGCTTGCCCTTGGTGCCGGCGCTGAGCAGGAACGCACCCATAGAGGCAGCCATGCCCACACAAATCGTGGCAACATCACACTTGATGTACTGCATGGTGTCGTAGATTGCCATACCCGCGGTAACGCTGCCGCCGGGGGAATTGATATAAAACTGAATATCCTTATCCGGGTCCTGGGCCTCCAGATACAGCAGCTGCGCAACCACAAGGCTGGCAGAGGTATCGTTGACCTCTTCAGACAGGAAAATGATGCGGTCGTTCAGCAGTCGGGAGAAAATATCATAGCTGCGCTCACCGCGGCTGGTCTGCTCAACAACATAGGGTACTAAACTCATGGTGATGTCTCCTTTCAATTGGCTGTGCCGTGAAACATTCTAACCATTTGGGAAAGGGGTTATTCCTCGGTCTTCTCCTCTGCCTTGGGGGCAACGGCAATGGCGTTGTCCACGATGATCTTAACTGCCTTGCGGGTCTTCAGGCTCTCGGTCAGCTCTTCCACGGGAACCATTTCCTTGATCTTGGCAGCCTCCATCTCGTACTGCTTTGCCATGCTCTGGAACTCTTCCTCCAGCTCCTCCTCAGACACGGTCAGGTTCTCAACCTCAGCGATCTTCTCCAGGGTGACGGAGATCTTGGCCTGCTTCTCAGCGGTGGGCCGGAACGCATCACGCATGGTCTTCAGGTCGCCGCCCATCATCTTGGCGTACTGCTCCATGGAGTAGCCACTCATCTGCAGCTGGTAACCGAAGCGCTCCATCTGAACGTCCAGTTCCTTCTCGATCAGAGCGTTGGGCATATCCACAGTGGTATTCTCAGCGGCCTTCTCAACAGCGGCGTTCTCAAAAGCGGAATCGATCTGCTTCTGTGCCTTCTCCAGAGCCTTTGCCCGAATGTCAGCCTTCAGAGCGTCAAGGGTATCGAACTCGGAAACATCCTTGGCAAACTCATCGTCCTGCTGGGGAACGATGGTCACAGTCAGCTTGTTGAGCTTCACATGGAACACAACAGCCTTGCCTGCCAGGTCCTTGTGATAATCCTCGGGGAAGGTGATGTCGATGTCCTTCTCCTCGCCGGCGTTCATGCCAACGATCTGCTCCTCAAAGCCGGGAACGAAGGAACCGCTGCCCAGCTTCAGGTCGAAGTTCTCGCCCTTGCCGCCTTCAAAGGGAACACCGTTGTCGAAGCCCTCAAAATCAATGTTGGCAGTATCGCCCATCTCGGCGGCACGATCAACATTCTCGGTGGAAGCAACGTTCTGGGCCATGCTGTCCAGCTCGGCCTGGATCTGAGCGTCGGTCACAGTGGCCTCACCCTTCTCCACCTCAACGCCCTTGTACTGGCCCAGGGTGACCTCGGGGTATACATCGGTGGTCAGCGTCAGGGTGACGGTGTTGTCGTCAGCAATCTGCATATCGGTGAGGCTGGGACGGCCAATGGCCTTGAAATCCTGCTTGGCAATAGCGAAATCATAGACCTCGCCAAAGATCTCTTCCAGACCGTCTTCATAGAAAACATGGGCGCCATAGAGAGCCTCGATCATCTTCCGGGGAGCCTTGCCCTTACGGAAACCGGGGACCATGATGTTCTTACGGGCCTTCATGTAAGCCTTGTTCACACCGGACTCCATCAGCTCGTGGTCGACCTCAACAACAACAGTGGCCTGGTTGCCCTTCTTCTCAATGTTCTTTACTTGCATTTGTGTATTCCTCCTGATAGGTACGCTGGACGCACCCTTTCTTTATATTGTCTGGGCACCCCGCAGCCTGCCCCACCCGCTGTGGATACTGGGTCCCGGTGATCAACCTGGAAAGCTACAAGAGTATATTCCGAACTTTCCAAAGCTTTCACCGAAACAAACAGCCACTTTCGCAGATGAAAGCCGCAGTTTTTTGGGAATGCCGATACATAGCCGATATATTCTATCAAAAATATACGGACTTGTCCACTCTTTTCTTGAAAAAACTTTTCATTTTTTTACAATGTAAGGCTGAAAATCCAGGTAGTCCGCCGACAGAAGTCGGTATTCGATGCCGTCCCAGGTTCCTTCCATGGCCAGCTTATGGCTGGCACCATGAAGGTGCCCGTAAAAGCACCGCCGCACCCCGTAGCTTTTCAGCAGATCCAGAATCTCCCGGCAGGTATAACCCTTATATCGGGGCGGATAGTGCAGAAACACCATTTTTTCCCGGTCCCCCGCTGCCTTCAGGGAGGCTTCCAGACGAATCAGTTCCCGGCGAAACACCTTTTCGTCATGGTCTCCCGACCGTTCCTCCTCAAAAAACCAGCCCCTGGTGCCGCAAATGGCCCAGTCATCATAAAAATAGCAGTTATTATTCAGAAGATTCAGGTCTGAAAACCCATTTTCCACACAAAACTTCGTAAATTTTGCCTGGGTGCTCCACCAATAATCGTGATTGCCCTTCAGAATAATCTTTCTTCCCGGGATCTCATTGATCCAGGCGAAGTCTGCCACGGCACTGTTAAGGTCCAGGGCCCAGCTCAGATCTCCCATAAGGATCAGCGTGTCATCCCCGGTGATCACGGACAGCCCCCGTTTCAGTTTTTCCATATAGCCAACCCAGGCACCGCCAAAAACATCCATGGGCTTTGGCGCGCCCAGGCACAGGTGCAGGTCTCCCATTGCGTAGAGTGCCATCCGGTCACCTCCTCAAATAGGCTTCTATCTGTTTTCCGGGGATCCCCAGAGCGTCCGCCAGAACCGTTGCATCCAGCGCGGGATCCCTCTGGGAGAGCACCAGGCACATCCGGTTCTGCCCGCTCTTTGCCCGGTAATCCTGCACCCCCGCATAACAAAGCGCATCATAGGGAGAAACCAGACATCCCGTTGTCTGAAGCACCCCCGCTGCGGCAAAGGCCATCCGGTTGTCACTGACCACGCTGACATAAACTTCCCGCTGTAATACCTTCAGCAGCTCTTCGGACGGGGTATAGCTCAGCCCCATATAAGCCGCCTTGGCATAGTCCACAGCGGAACGTTCTCCACCCAGAAGCCAGAGAAAATGCTCCAGCCCTTCCGGGAGCACCGTATCCGCAAGCCTTGTCCGTGTGGGAATGCAAACCCCATCTGTGCGCAGGGTCCCCAGGTGAATGAGTTCCCACACGCTGTTATTTTCATTGCAGCAGCATACCACCGTCCCAACCGGGAAGCCCATTCTTTTCAGATAGATGCCTGCCAGCACGCCGGATAAATCCCCGGAAATGCACGCAATATCCGCCTTTTCCTGCTTTCCGATGGCGCCATTCCTCCCGGCCAAAGCAAGACAGGAACCCAGAACGCTGATTTTTGCGGCGGTTTTCGCCCAAAAGGCCCAGGGCGCATTCCTTCTCTCCGACAAAAACCGGAGGAAATATGCCATTTCCCCTTCCGGATTATGCCAGGGTTCCGCAAGGATCATCTTTCGCTCAATGGGGCGCAGTCGCACCCAGCTTCTGCCCACAGAAAAATCCAGATCCCAGGGCGTGAGTTCCCCGTCAAAGAACGCATTCCAGATTTCCGAAATGGCGGCGTTTACACTTCCGCTGCCCAGTCGATCCAGATCCGCCCGGCTGTAAGCCGGAATCCCTTCCGGCACATACAGTCCGCCGTCCGCGCTTCGGTTCTCAGAAAAAGCCCCGGCGCTTTCATACAAAGGCTCAGATTGCCTTGTTGTTGCGTAACGCAGTTGCCATCACCCCCAGAGCGTTGTTCCAGTAGATGTTTTGTACAGTTGCCGCATCCAGGCCCCGGGCGATCAGCCGATCCGCCAACGCATCGTAGCTCTGTACGCCTTCAAATCCTTCTGCCAATGCTTCACAGCCATCCAGATCCCCACCCAGGGCAATATGTTTTCCCTCCGGATCCAGCTCCATAAAGTGGAAGATATGGTCGCAAACCGTATCCAGTGTGGGCTTCTGGCCAAGGAAATCCGCAAACTGATTGATTCCCGCAACACCGCCGCTGTCCCGGATCGCGCGGAACATATCGTCCGTCAGGTTTCTGCTATGATTGCACAGAGCACGGCTGTTGGAGTGAGACGCGATAACCGGAGCCTGGGTGATTTTCATAATATCCCAGAAGCCCTCGTCGCTGATATGACTCACGTCCACCAGGATTCCCAGACTCTGGGCCTGACGTACATACGCTTTGCCCAGTTCGGTCAAGCCGCCTCCCGTCTGATTGGAGCCGGTCAACGGATTGCTTTCGTTCCAGCCCAGCGTGGAAATGCGGAAACCTGCCAGGAACATACTTTCCAGCAGTTCCGGGTCAAATCCGAAGCCTGCCGGGCCTTCAATGGTCAAAATGGCAGACATCTTCCCCTTTTCCTGGTTGGCAATCACATCCTCCGGGGTATAGGCTATGGAAAACCGTTTTTTGTTCTTGTCGATCTCACGTTGAATGGTGGCAATCTCCCGCTCAAAAACCAGAGTAGGCGTTATGTGATGCCACTGTTCCATATAGGGCGTTGTAAAGCAGGCAAAGCACTGGCAGTAACCGGCCAGCTTCTCTGCCCGGTTCAGATCAATATGGCCCTTGTTGGATGCCAGACTGCCCGCCTGGTTCACATCCTCGCCCAAAAGCGCCAGGGCGGTATCGCAATGCAGGTCAAATACCGGAAATTTCATGTAAACGCATCCTCCAAATGATTCAGCTCCGGTTTCCGGGTTTCCATACCCTGGGGAGCATAGATTTCTATCACATCAAAACGTGGCTGCAGGTCCGTTGGATGACAGCTCAGATAGAGCATGGCCGTTTTTCGAAGCCTTGCCTGTTTCTTCAGGTCTACAAACTCTCTTGCCTGGGCAAAGCTGCTGTTTTTGCGCAGCTTTACTTCCACAAATACCAAATACTGCCTGTTTTTCGCGATCAGATCGATTTCTCCAAACCGGCATCGGAATTGGGAGGCTACGATGGTATAGCGCTTCTTTCGAAGATACTCTGCTGCCAGTGCCTCTCCCCAGGGGCCCAGAAGGTTACTTGTGCTCATAGAATTTTCTCAGAAACGTCTTTCTATGGATGGCGCAGGGACCCAGCTCCTCCAGCGCCGCATAGTGTGCCTTGGTGCCGTAGCCCTTGTGAATTTCAAATCCGTAGCCCGGGTATTCCTCTGCCGCACGAAGCATCCAATCATCCCGGCTTACCTTGGCCAGAACGGAAGCCGCGGCAATATTGGCACTCAGACTGTCTCCTTTTACCACAGTCTTGCAGGGAACGCCAAAATCCGTCTGACGATTTCCGTCAATCAGAGCCAGATCGGGTTTCACCTTCAGCTGCTCCAGCGCTCTGCCCATTGCCAGAAACGTAGCCTGCAAAATATTGATGCTGTCAATTTCTTCCTGGGAGGCAAAGCCGATTCCATAGGCAATTGCCTGCTCCTGAATGATCGGGAACAGCTCCCGGCGGCGCTTATCCGTCAGCTTTTTGCTGTCGTTGAGCCCCGGGATCTCCTGATGCTCCGGCAGGATTACAGCGGCAGCACACACAGGCCCGGCCAAAGGGCCCCGTCCCGCTTCATCCACGCCGCAAATGCAGGTATAGCCCTCTGCCTTGCAGCAGTCCTCAATCTCCCAAAGATTTGCTGTACTCATATTGTCTCCTCCTTGGGCTGTTCCAGGGTAAATTTTCCCAGTTTTCCGCTGCGGAATTCATCCAGCAGCACTTTTGCCATCCGTTCTGTATGAATCTCCCCTCTGGCCAGCAAGAAGCCCCGGTTCCTGCCGGCCATTTCCAGCAGTTCATAGCCCGGTGTTCCGGCAGGCGCCGTCACCCTGTAGCGTTCCTCCAGCGTAGAGGGATAGTATTGGAGCAGCAGCTCCATTAGCCGGCAGGCCAGCTCTTCCATATCAATGACGCCGTCTTTGACCGCTCCGGTAAACGCCAGCATCATACCGACCTCCGGGTCCTCAAACTTGGGCCAGAGGATGCCCGGGGTATCCAGCAGCTGCAAGCCGGCATCTACGGTCACCCACTGCTTGCCACGGGTCACACCGGGACGGTTTTCGGCCTTTGCGCCCTTTCTGCCGGAAATCTGGTTGATGAGCGTGGATTTCCCCACATTGGGAATGCCAACGACCATCACCCGCAGAGGGCGGTTCATGCCCTTTGCCGCGTCTCTGGCCAGCTTTTCCGCACAGGCCATACGGGCAGCAGGGGTAAAACCATTGATTCCCCGCTTGGTCTTGCAGTCAGTCGCCAATACCGCCATGCCTTTTTTCTTAAAGTAAGTCTGCCACCTCTGGGTGGCGGCAGGGTCCGCAAGATCCATCCGGTTCAGTACGATCATTCTGGGCTTACTGCCGCAGATGGCGTCTATATCCGGGTTTCGGCTGGAAACCGGGATTCGGGCATCCACAATTTCACAAACCGCGTCCACCTGCTTGAGATCCGCCTCGATCTGACGGCGGGTTTTGGTCATATGGCCGGGATACCACTGAATATTCATGCTGTTTTCCATTTATTTCACCGTTCCGATTCTGTGTACATCTCTGGCTTCCGCCCCATGGTCCGTTCCGGGAACCATCAGCAGTGCAACCTTACCCAATACTTCTCTTTTGTCAACCTGGCCGATTTCCAGGCTCCGGCTGTCTTTGGAATTATTCCGGTTGTCCCCCATAACAAAAACGTGATCTTCTTCAACAATTTGCGGAAATACGGAACCTTCATCCAGGTTCGTGGGGGTGTTGATATAATCCTCTTCCAAAGGCAAACCATCTACATAGACGATTCCGTTGGCAAAATCCATGTCTACGATCTGACCCTCCGTGGCAATTACCCGCTTGACAATGGGTTTTCCGTTGTCGTAATCTTGCTTGCTGACAACCACCACGTCGCCCTTCTCCGGTTCCCGATAAAACAGATTGCTGATGAGAAGCAGATAGTCCCCGTCCAGCAGCGTCATTTTCATGGAAGGGCCGGAAACCACAATAATCCGGAAGAATATCAAAAACAGAATCATTACCACAGCCAGCATCCAGCACAGGTCATGCAGATACATTACAAGGCTCTTGGAAAACCCGGGCTTTTCTTCACCGTTTTGTTTTTTCTCAAACGAGGCCATCGCGTCATCCTCCATTTCACGCACTTCAAATTATTATAACATGGTTTTCAATATTTTTCCATAGACAAACTTTGAATTTCCGCTGAAACGGAATTTTGGGCATAAAAAAAGAGGGCAACGCCCTCTCTTTTTATGAATCGTCTCTCAGACCTTCTCCTTGATCTTAGCGGCCTTGCCCACGCGGTCACGCAGGTAGTACAGCTTGGCACGACGAACCTGGCCCTTGCGGACGGTCTCGATCATAGCCACATTGGGAGAATGCAGGGGGAAGACCTTCTCGCAGCCTACGCCGTAGGAGACCCGGCGAACCGTGATGGTCTCACCGATGCCGCCATGCTTGCGGGCAATGATAACGCCTTCGAACACCTGGATACGCTCACGAGCGCCTTCCTTGATGCGAACGTGCACACGAACGGTATCGCCGACCCGAATCTCGGGCAGCTCTTCCTTCATGTACTGGCTGTTCAGAGCTTTCACCAAATCCATTATAAATGTCCTCCTTAAATATTAGGCGTTCATGCCGGCGCTTCGCGGCAGAGGACTCACCTTGATTTCAGACCGATTTAGTTTACCACAGCCTCTGGAAAAATGCAAGTGGTTTTTACAAGATTTTTCAGGTTTTTTCGGTGGAAACGCATCTTTCCCCCTCAGTCAACTGCGCAAAGAGGAAAACACTTCCAATCAAAAGAAAAAAGCACGCCGAGAAGCGTGCTTTTGGTGGGCGAGGCGGGACTTGAACCCGCACGTCCGCAGTGAACACTAGAACCTGAATCTAGCGAGTCTACCAATTCCACCACTCGCCCATATGATCTTGTGAGAAAAAAGCTGGTGGGCGAGGCGGGACTTGAACCCGCACGTCCGCAATGAACACTAGAACCTGAATCTAGCGAGTCTACCAATTCCACCACTCGCCCATCTCTTGACTCAAGCACCGAGGTCTCATCCTTCGGTGCTTGGACATAATACCATGGCATTCAAAAAAAGTCAATACTTTTTTTGCGCTTCCCGGAAGAAATTGTCATACTGCCATGCCGGATAAACAAGGAAATCTGTAGGTTTGTCAATGATGTGTTACACATTAGGAAAAGAATAAAGAACATCTTTGGGAGCCATCCAGTTGAGGGGTCTCATGGGGAAAGCGTTATAGCGTCTCTGCCTGACAGCAAGCTGTTTGGCGAAGTCATCGAAGG
>JAGAQA010000066.1 GCA_017622995.1 Oscillospiraceae bacterium | reverse complement strand
GATCATGATGGCTGCTGTGGGCATGACCATGAGCACGAGCACCACCATCACGACCATAATGCGTGCGGCTGCGGTCACGACCATGAGCATGAGCATCATCACGAGCACGGTCATGATGGCTGCTGTGGGCATGACCATGAGCACGAGCACCACCATCACGACCATAATGCGTGCGGCTGCGGTCACGACCATGAGCATGAGCATCATCACGAGCACGGTCATGATGGCTGCTGCGGTCATAATCACGATCATGAGCATCATCACGACCACGACCATGACGGCTGCTGCGATCATGACCATGACCACCACCACGATCACGGGGATGGCTGCGGCTGCGGTCACAGCCACGACGAACCCGAGGATGTGGCCACCCGTTCCCATACCCATTTCGTAGTGGAGCATCACCATACCCCCGGTCATCCCGAGGACTGCGACTGTCCCCAGTGCAACCCCCACGCGGAGTACTGCGATATCTGCGGCGAGAGCCTTGCCAAATGCACCTGCAAGATGCCCGACGAGGACATGGAAAAGCGGGTCTACATGGTGGAGGGTCTGGACTGTGCCAACTGCGCCGCGAAAATAGAAGCCAAGATTCGCTCCATGCCGGAGGTTGCTTTTGCGTCCCTGTCCTTCACCACGAGACAGTTGCGAGTATCTGCCAACAATCAGGACGAACTGCTGCCCAAGATGCAGGCGGTGGTGGACGCGCTGGAAGACGGCGTGACCCTGATTCCCAGAAAGCGAAAAGTCAGCGGTGTGTCTGCCACCAGAACCTACATTCTGGAAGGTTTGGACTGCGCCAACTGTGCCGCCAAAATCGAGGCAAAACTCAAGACAATGGACGGTGTGGACGATGTGTCCATTACCTTCGCCACAAAGCAGATGAAGCTGTCCGCCAAGAATCCTGACGCTCTGATTCCGCAGATTCAGGCGCTGATCAATTCCATGGAGGACGGCGTCACTGTGGTTCCCAAGGATGCCCCTCAGAGCGCGGAACCCGAAAAGAAGGGCATGTCTGAGGAGAAGAAATCCCTCATCAGCATCGGTATTGGTGCAGTGCTGTTTATTGTGGGCGAAGTCATGGAGCACATGGGTGCGCCGCTGCCGGCGCTGCTGGGTGTGCTGATTGTGGCTTACCTGATTCTGGGCGGCAAGGTTCTGATGACAGCCGCAAAGAATATCAAAAAAGGTCAGGTCTTTGACGAGAACTTCCTGATGTCCATTGCCACTCTTGGGGCCTTTGCCATTGCCGAGTACCCCGAAGCCGTAGGCGTTATGCTGTTCTACCGCATCGGCGAATTTTTTGAAGACCGTGCTGTGAATCAGAGCCGCAAGCAGATTATGGATGCCGTTGACCTCCGCCCCGAGGTTGTGAATCTGGTAGTTGGCGAGGACATCCGGGTCATCGGCGCGGAGGAAGCCAATGTTGGCGACATCCTGCTGGTTCGCCCCGGCGACCGAATTCCCCTGGACGGTGTCATCATCGAAGGAGAAAGCCGCATCGATACCTCTCCCGTCACCGGCGAGCCGATTCCCGTGAAAGCAGCGGTGGGCGACAACGTGATCTCCGGCTGCGTCAACACCTCGGGTCAGCTGAAAATTCGGGTGGAAAAGCTGCTGGAGGAATCCATGGTCACCCGGATTTTGGACTCCGTGGAAAATGCGGCGGCAAACAAACCAGCCATCGATAAGTTCATCACCCGCTTCGCCCGGGTGTATACCCCTGCCGTTGTGATCGCGGCGCTGGTAGTGGCGCTGGTTCTGCCCTTCCTGATTCCGAACTGGCACTTCTTTGTGGATCATCATTATACCGGCGTAGAGACCGTGATTCGCGGCGCTTCAGGCACAGCCTCGATTCTGACCGCGCTGACCTTCCTGGTCATTTCCTGCCCCTGCGCGCTAGTGCTCAGCGTGCCGCTGGCCTTCTTCTCCGGCATCGGCGCCGCGTCCAAGAAGGGCATCCTGTTCAAGGGCGGCAGCGCCATCGAAGCGCTGTCCGGCATTAAGGCTGTGGTCATGGACAAGACCGGCACCATCACCAAGGGCAATTTCCAGGTGCAGGCAGCGATTCCTGCGGACAATACCGTTTCCACCGGGGAGCTGCTGTCTCTGGCTGCCAGCTGCGAGCTGTTCTCCACCCACCCCATCGCCGTCAGCATCGTAAACGCTGCCGGGGAACAGGACCTTTTCGTGGAACGTCCTTTGGATGTAAAAGAAATTGCCGGCCATGGCATTCAGGCGAAAACCGCTGCCGATACGCTGCTGTGCGGCAACCGAAAGCTGATGGACGCAAACAACGTTGACCTGTCCGGTTATCGAAAAACTGCTTTTGGAACCGAGGTGCTGGTTGCCAGAAACGGAAGGTTTATCGGTCACATCGTGATCTCGGATACCCTGAAGGATGATGCGGTGGAAGCGGTTTCCCGGATTAAGGAACTGGGTATTGTCACCGCCATGCTCACCGGCGACGCCCAGGACAGCGCCGAGCATGTGGCGAAGCAGACCGGCATTGACGAGGTTCACGCCAAGCTCCTGCCGGAAAACAAGCTGTCTGAGCTGAAAAAGATTCGGGAAGGGCGGGGCAGCGTCATGTTCGTGGGCGACGGCATTAACGATGCGCCGGTGCTGGCAGGCGCGGATGTGGGCGCTGCCATGGGAAGCGGCGCGGATGCCGCTATTGAAGCTGCCGATGTGGTGTTTATGAACTCCGAGATGTCCGCCATTCCTGACGCCATCAAAATTGCCCGGCACACCAGCCGCATCTCCTGGCAGAATGTTTATTTTGCTCTGGCGGTGAAGTTTGTCGTCATGCTCATGGGCCTGTTCGGTTTTGCAAATATGTGGATTGCCGTGTTTGCCGATACCGGCGTATCCATGCTGTGCCTGCTGAACTCTGTCCGCATTCTTCGCATGAAATAAGACGCTCGCCTGTGGCAAAACGGTCTTGCTGAAGATACGATTCCATGTTATATTGTAAATCCCCAGAACTTCATCTCCATATCGGATGAAGCTCTGGGGATTATTTCGTTTTGGAATGAATGCCCACAAACCATTTTTCATTTGTGGGTACTCATTTCAAAACGAGCTGGGATTCCAAAGGGACGGCAATTCCTTTGGCCTTGGGTAATCCAATAGGGGCGGGGAGCGCCCTGTTGGCTGAGGATTCCAAAGGGGACAGCGTTCCCTTGGCAGGTGGAATCCAATGGAGGGCAGGCCCTCCGTGGCAGGAAGAATCCAATGAAACCGGCGGTTTCGTGGCACACGACTTTGCTGGCAAAGTCTAGTGTGTTATACCTTTGGCGACCGTGGGTGGCGGAAAGGGGTTGTTCGGGGCAGGAACAAGCGCTTTCGGTCAGCCACAGAACAGGCGGATTTTGGCGCGCCACGCGCTGAAATTCAGGATTTGCCCCGGGGCAAAATCCGCCTGTTCGGGTGTAGGTGGTGCGGCGGAGCGGAAAGAATTTCGGAAGAAATTCTTGGAGCGCAGCAGCATCACCGGGGGAGCCAAAGGGATATCATCCCCCGTCCCGCCGCAGCGACGTTACTCCCCGTCCTCGTCGTATTCCGCTTCACACTTCGGGCAGCAAAAATCTTCCTCGTTGTCCTTGGCAAAGAATGCCTTCATGCAGTTTTTGCAGAGCTTCAGACTGGAAGTTTCATCCGCCAGCATGAAGCTGAACATCATCTGAATCGCCAGCAGCAGAGAATGAAAATCCCACACAATGGTGGGCCGCTCCCATAACTCGATGTGGTAGTTCGGTGCGATTCCTCCAAACGCCGCCATACCCTGCCGGTAAATGTTACGGGTGTCTTCGTCCATTTCCTCGTCATCCTCGTAGAACAGGAAGCTGCTCAGGAAGGTAAAGGACCAGTCCTGAAAGGTCTGCTCCAACCAGTCGTAGCGTTCCGCGTAGTTACGCATGAAGCACATGACCTGCGCCTCCGGCTCCTTGCGGAATGCCATTGCCAGCGCAATCATGGTGCGATCTCCATTGATATTCCACAGGGAGTCTTTTCCATTTTTGAAGAAGTCCGGCTTTTCGAAGGGAAAGAAATAAGAAAGATATTTCTGCGTATCCATCACTTCCTCCCGGATGAAATGGTTTGTAGGAAGGTAGACAGCTTTGTAGTCGATAAAGGATGGCGTGGTTGGCAGAGCGGTCATCAGGCCCAGCAGCCCGTATGTGCTGACAAAGCCCATAATGGCTTCCCGGATTTTTCGCTTGGAGGAGGTGCGGATCATCAGTCCCACGTTCAGCGCGTCCAGCACCATCTGCTGATACTCTTTCAGAGGGTCATAAATTTTTGGCATGGCGTTGGGTGCCGGGATGATATAGAATCTGTTGTTCTTATCTTTCTTCCATTCATACCGAT
The DNA here is from genome assembly GCA_017622995.1 of Oscillospiraceae bacterium. GTDB lineage: Bacteria > Bacillota > Clostridia > Oscillospirales > Oscillospiraceae > Faecousia. The sequence goes on along the minus strand of JAGAQA010000066.1, from coordinate 64,800 downwards.
CGTATTTTACCCAGCTGGAGCTGGCGTGTTTGAACAGATCTTTCATGCCGTGCACCTCACTTCTTCACCGCCCGCCTGGGCGGCTTTTTCATATTCAGCCAAAAATTCTTTTTCTCTCAGGCTCAGGTTGGACTTACCAGACAGCGCCGTGTACAACTCTTTTTGAATTCTGTTCATCAGCCGGGTCATCTTTTTCCGCACATTCCTGTCCGTTTGTTCCACCGCCGCTGCATAGGTCTGCGGTGTCCAATCGCGAACGACCATAAAGTAGAGCAGCGATTTGTATTCAGCATCCAGCTCTCGAAACGTTTTGGACAGTATTGGATGCCCTGTCATCTCGTACAGCTCGTGGGGACAGTTGAAAATCACATCCAGATACCGACCCTGCCGGACAGAGGTGTAATTGGCACCGCACATCCACTCCGGGAAGAGCTTGCCGTTGTACTTGAGTTCGTACTCCATCGCCATATCTCCTTGAATCGGTTCGTGATACCGTTCTTTCCGCTCACGGTTTGCATCCAGCTTGTCCCAGCAGGCCACCACATTTTCAAAGTCTGCTTCTGTGCGGGCTGCCTCTTCCAAACGGGTCATGGCTTCCGCGCGAAGCTCCCGCTTTAGTTTCGTTCGTGTGACTTCCGGTTCCAGCGCGGTTTCCAGATTCTCCACCCCGGTCACCTCCAAAAATTTTTTTGAAAAATTCTATGCTAGTGGTTCCGATTTCCCCCTCTGATTTCTCCTATTAGTGAGGGGGTAATCCAGACATGCCCCAAAGGGCGATTACCTGTGTCGGAAAGGAGCCATTGCAGGATTACAATCTTAGAACAAGTGTTCGTATATTCTATCACGGAATCGAACAAATTGCAATAACAACGAAGGAGAGATAACTTGAAAATTTTTGAAACCGTAAAACAATCTGTGACAGCCAGACAGGCCGCGAAAGCGTATGGACTGGAAGTGGATGTTCATGGAATGGCACTGTGCCCATTCCACGACGATCACCACCCCAGTCTGAAACTGGACCAGCGGTTCTACTGCTTCGGCTGCGGAGCCAGCGGGGATGTCATTGACTTCACCGCCAAGCTGTTCGGCATCAGCCCCAGAGAAGCCGTCCAAAAACTTGCCGAGGATTTCGGCATCAATCCCAGACCACCAACGGAAGTCCATATCCCCAAACGCCATGCAGAGCCGCGTCCAGATTTGGAACGGCTCTGCATTTGTGTTTTGCGGGACTATCTCCGGCTGCTGCGGATATGGCGGCTTCGCTATGAGCCTGCTGAACCGGGAGAGCCAATGGATGACCGCTTTGCGGAGAGCTGCCAGATGGAGGCAACCGTCAATTTCTTTCTGGATGCCCTGATCGTCGGTGACCCGGCACCCAGGGAACGGGTTCTGGAGGTGCTTGTGAAAGATGGGAGCATCTACGAACTGCAAGCCTATGTGGGAAAAAGAAAAAAGGAGGAACCGGGCCATGCCGGAAAATACCAGCCTTGCGCCTGAGTGGGTGGATGACAAGACCATCAATGAGGTGCTGTTCTGCCGGGAATTTTTGCAGACCCATCCCATGGTCAGCGTGGGCGGTGCATTCTTCACCAAAGATGGGCTGGTGGCTGATGAAAACCGTCTGAGGAAAGAAGTATACGACGATATTAAACACCATATTACCACAGGACTATGGAAAAAGGTGTCGAATCTTGTAGAAGTCCTGCGAATGGAGTGCTGCGTGGATGCACTGCCTATGTATGAAGATCGCATCCATGCGGCGAACGGAACAGTGTTTCTGGACGGAAGCTTTTCGGAAGAAAAGGACTTCTGCCGGAATCGCTTGCCGGTGGCCTACCGCTCGGATGCACCAGAGCCGACCCAATGGCTTGCCTTCCTTTCCCAGCTTCTCTATCCAGAGGACATTCCCACCTTGCAGGAGTTCTTCGGCTACTGCCTGATTCCCTCCACTCGCGCTCAGAAAATGCTGCTGATCACCGGAAAAGGCGGCGAGGGCAAATCCAGAGTGGGCATTGTCCTCCAATCCCTGCTGGGCAGCAACATGAAAACCGGCAGCCTTTCCAAAGTGGAAACCAGTCCCTTCGCTCGGGCTGACTTGCAGAATATGTTGGTGATGCTGGATGACGATATGAAAATGGAGGCGCTGAAGCAGACCAACTACATCAAGTCCATCGTCACGGCGGAGCTGCCGCTGGATTTGGAGAAGAAAGGCTTGCAGAGTTACCAGGCGGATATGCGGGTACGCTTTCTCGCCTTCGGCAATGGAACCCTACAGGCCCTTCATGACCGCAGCTTTGGCTTCTTCCGCAGGCAGATCATTCTGGAAGCCAGAGAGCGTGACCCTGCCCGGAAAGATAGTCCCTATCTGGCTGAACGACTCTGCGAGGAAAAGGAAGGGATTTTCCAATGGGCGCTGGAAGGACTGCGGCGGCTAGTCCACAATGATTACCAGTTCACCATCAGCGACCGTGCCGGGGCCAACATGGAGGCGGCGGTGGCTGACGGCAACAACATTGTGGAGTTTATGAAATCCGAGGGCTATTTCCGGCTGAAAGCAGATTCGGAGGTCAGCTCCAAGGCCATCTACGATGTGTACCAGCAATGGTGCGAGGATAACGCCCTGAATCCGCTGGCCCAGAAAACATTGACCGCCTACCTGAAGCAGAACGAGAGAGCCTACAATCTGGAATACACCAACAAAGTCCATATCGGAGGCGGGCGGTATGCCAGAGGATTTATGGGGATTGAGCTGCTGCAAAGGCCGGGGTGGTAAAAAAGAAAACAGACCGAAAATAAGTGTACCGTCCGTACCAGTGTACCACCCGGTACACCAGTACACATGGTACACGTTTTTCAGTCCATACACTTTTCTTATGTAAACTGCTCTGCGCCACCTTGATTTAGCGGGTTCAAAATCAAGGGCATTGAAATCCGCAAAGTTCTTTCCAAATTGGTATCTCTTTTTCACTGAATCGAGATGGTGGGAATCGTGAAGCAGATTCACGGTTTTATGGGGTTTTCCACTGTTCCCACCTAAATCCCACGGAACCGTGAAAACGGAGGGTGCCGCCTGTGTACAGGGCATCACGGCTGAAAAATGGAGCGGATTTCAAAGGAAACCGATATTCACGAAATCGGAAAGCGGATTCACTTGCCCGAACACCCGTTTTCCGAAACAGACAACAGAAAAAATAGGAGGAAATTTTGAAATGAATGTAAGAAATGAGATAAAAGCACAGATCATCCGTACCGGCATGACCATGCAGGAAGTGGTTGACCTGCTTTCTCAGGAGTACGGTTGGAGTGACAGCGTGTCCAACCTGTCCGCCAAGCTCCAGCGGGAGAGCATCCGCTACAAGGAGGTGCTGGAGCTTGCCGATGTGCTGGGCTATGACCTCGTCTGGCAGAAACGGAGGGATTCCTGATGGAGAAACCTCAGTATGCAATTCTGCGTTTCGCCAAGTATAAGGGGCCAGAGATTGGCAGGATCGAAGCCCATGACGAGCGTACCAAGGAAATATACGCCAGCAATCCCGATGTGGACACCAGCCGCAGCAGGCTCAACTTCCATCTGGTGAAGCCTCACCGCTCCTACCGGGCAGAAGCGGAAAAACAGATCGCAGAAGCCGGATGCCGTGCCCGGAAAGACAGCGTCCGGGTGGTGGAAACCCTGATCACCGCCAGCCCGGAGTTTTTTCAAGGGAAAAAGCCCAGAGAGGTCAAAGAGTTCTTTGAACATGCCCTTGCCTTCATCCAGGAGAAACAATCTCCCGAAACAATCATATCCGCCGTGGTGCATGTGGACGAGAAAACACCCCATATGCACCTTTGCTTTGTTCCGTTAACCCTGGATAAGCGGCTCAGTGCAAAGGACATCATCGGCAACCGGAAAAAGCTGACCCAATGGCAGGATGAGTTCTGGAAGCACATGGTCAAAAAGTACCCGGATTTCGAGCGTGGGGAATCCGCCAGTGAGACTGGGCGTGATCATATTCCTCCCAGGGTGTTCAAGGAGATGACCCGTCTGACCGAGCAGAAAGCCAAGTTGGAGGAATTGCTTGCCGACGTAAATGCGTTCAACGCCAAGGGTAAGGCGGCAGAGATTGGCGTGCTGCTGGACAAGTATATTCCCGCTGTGGAGCAGATGCATACCACACTAAAAAAATACAATGTGGCCTTCACAACCACGACTGCTGAGAACAAAAAGCTGAAAAAGGAGAATGAACAGTTGGAACGGTCTCTGGATGAAGCCACTCAGGAAAGCACTTTGAAAAAACTGGCGGATGCCAAGCTGCATCGGGATTATGAGGATGCTCTGGCACTGCTTGACCGGATTCCGAAAGAGGTGCTGGCGGAGTACATGAACAGACCTCAACCGCAAAAAGACGAAAAGAAACACAATCGATAATTGAGGAAAAAGGAGATTTGCCTATGGGATATAGCCGCAAAGATGTAGAAGCAACGAAGAAGATGGCAAAGAAATTTGTCCGTTATCAGGAGGGGGCCGAGCTGTATAGCTTGGGGCTGACAAAATTTCAGGAACTGGCAAAGGAGGCGAAAGCGGTTTATAAAATCGACAAGGTCGTGCTTGTAAACTGCGAAATTTTGGATCAATACCTTGAAACATTCCGCGTTGCATAATCTGCGGAACAAAATTTTACAGATATTTTCATCGAAGGGCTCGGTACAGTGTTGACTTTTTGTCATACAATAAGTATAATGTTGTCGTGGAGGTGTGAGGACAGCTATGGCAGATATGGGAAGACCGAAGTCAGAACATTCAAAAAGAAAAATACTGAGTGTTCGCGTAGGGGACTCCTTGTATCAGCAGATTTGTTCTTACGCTGAACAACACAATACGAGTGTGACAGAAGTTGTCTTGCAGGCATTGGAGAAATTCTTATCCAAACCTGAATAGTATCGAGCCCTTCTTCATTTTTGGAGGAGGAATTGATATGGCAAAGGCAAGAAAAGATTTGCGGGGAAGAGCCCTGCGAAAAGGAGAGATGCAGCGGAGCTCCGACAAGCGGTATGTATACAGCTATACGGACCCACTTGGACGGCGCAAGTATCTCTATGCAAATGACCTTGTGACCCTTAGGCAGAAGGAAGCAGAGTTAACCAAAAATCAGTTGGATGGTTTGGATATTTATGTTGCCGGAAAAGCAACGGTGAATTTCGTGTTTGACCGGTATATGAGCCTGAAAACCAATCTCAGACAGACCACCAGAAGCAATTACCTGTACATGTATGACCGCTTTGTTCGTGATACCTTTGGCAACAAGAAGATAGCGGATATCAAGTTCTCGGATGTGCTTCAATTCTATAACTGTCTGTTAGAGGAACAGGAAATCCAGATCAATACGCTGGAAAGCATTCACACGCTTCTGCATCCGACTTTTCAACTGGCGGTTCGTGATGACATCATCCGCAACAATCCGACCGATGGCGTTATGGCAGAGATCAAGAAGAATTCCGACCATAACACCGGTGTTCGACACGCGCTGACCATTCCGCAGCAGCGGGCGTTTATGGAGCATATTGCCAATCATCCGGTTTACTGTCACTGGTGGGCTTTGTTCACCATCCTTTTGGGGACAGGCTGCCGCATTGGTGAAGCACTGGGACTTCGCTGGGAAGACCTGGACTATGAAAACCGCGTGATCAGCATCAATCATAGTCTGGTGTATTACCCTGTAGGCGATAGCCGTACCTCTGTGCAGCATATCTCGAAGCCAAAAACAAAGGCCGGTGAACGCACAATCCCGATGCTCGACTCCGTGAAGGATGCCTTTGAGATGCTTTGGGAAGAGCAGCAGGAGAACAGCTGGAACGATGTGGAGATTGACGGTATGCACGGATTTATCTTCTGCAACCGTTTCGGGAATGTCCCGAATCCCCAATCTGTAAACCGGGCAATCAAGCGGATTGTTGCCGACTACAATGCCAGTGAGGAAGTCAACGCCAAGAAGGAACACCGGGAAGCAGTCATGCTGCCTGACTTTTCAGCGCACCATCTGCGTCACACATTCTGCACAAGGCTTTGCGAACAGGAGACCAACTTGAAGGTCATCCAGTCCATTATGGGGCATAAGGACATCAAGACAACGATGGACATTTATGCCGAAGCGACCGAGGAGAAAAAACAGGAATCATTTGAACGTCTGGCTGCAACATTGAACGTATTTTAATACTGTTTCCCAATAGAATTGTACAATTCTATTGGGAAGACACCGCCTAACGGCGTTGTCGTATCTATGATTTTCGGAATAGAAAATCATAGATACCCGTCTCATTATGATCTTCATATTAAAATGTTCCATTCTGATGAATGAAACATTTTAATGGAATATCAATATAAGAAGGGCTCAATGAGCCGTTTTGCCTGACAGCAAAATTCTTCAAAGGACAGAAAATTGACATCAAATACGCGAGGATAATGGTGCGTCACGAAGCATGGTGAATCGGTGGATTCCCAGCAAAAACAGCACCGCGACGCATCACGAAGCATGGTGAAGGGGTCTCATCAATAATCCCCACAATGAAGCCCACGGATATGCCCAAGGCTGAGAAAGCAGCGGAAAAAGTTGAGAATTCTCCCGTTTCCGCTCCTGCTGAAAAGGAAGAAAAAATCGACTTCTCCAAGGTGGAGATTGAGCCCTTGTTCGCCGATTTTGTTGACTTCGAGACCTTCTCCAAGTCCGATTTCCGGGCGGTGAAGGTGCTGGCCTGTGAAGCGGTGAAGAAGTCCAAGAAGCTGTTAAAGTTCACTTTGGATGACGGAACAGGCACAGAAAGAACCATTTTGAGCGGCATTCACGCATATTATGAGCCGGAAGAGCTGGTGGGCAAGACCCTTCTCGCCATCACCAACCTGCCCCCCAGACCCATGATGGGCATCGAATCCTGCGGTATGCTGATCTCCGCCGTCCACCATGAGGAAGGCGAGGAAAAGCTGCATCTTCTCATGCTGGATAACCACATTCCAGCCGGTGCGAAAATGTACTAAAAAGTTGCAAGTTCCCTTGTACGAAAATCCTAAAAAACACCATGTTACGCCAAGCTTACGCCAATGAATGCAAGCATATTTTGGGCGGCAGGCAAAGGGCGGTGTTCACAAACAGACCGTCTGAGTTCTTCCGGAATTCAGGCGGTTTTTGGGAAACTCGGAATAAATCGTCCACCATACAAAAAATCCGAACCTGTTCCCATGGGAGCGGGTTCGGATTCCTTTTTTCATCAAAGACATTACATACTGAGCCTGTGCCCCCCGGTTTTGCCTTGCGCAGAACCGGGGGCTTTGTACATTCGACGAAACAATCCTCCTTGGACGATCTTACTTCTCAAGCGCCTGCCTGACCGCATCCGGCAGCACGGGTCCCAGGCTGTCATTTTGGAGCTGAGCCTTTAGGCTGAGCCGGATATCCACTGCCGCCGTCAGCAGTTTCCCGCTGCCGTCACAGGTTATCTCAACGCTTTGCAGGCTGCCATCCGAAATCCTGAGCTGGATGCTTCCTTCCTCACCGGTAACCTCCAGCTTCTCCGCCTTGGGAAAAACGCCGTGAACAAGCTGTTCCATCCCCTCCCGGTTCAGGGTGAAGGTATAGACGCTGGCGGTATCGTCCTGGCGGCACTTGAATTCCGTGTTCTCCATGTTCTTCAGGGCAATGTCCAGCAGGTTTGCCAGATCAAGGTTTCCCGCAGCGGAGGCAGACACCGTCCTGCCGTTTTTGTCGCAGACTGCATTGTCGGTAAAGTAGCAGGTTTTTCCATCCTTTTCCATGCCCCGGATGGTGATGCCCGATGCGCGCCACTGGTAGTACGAAAAAGCATCGCTGAGCGCCAGCTCGCCGCAGCTTGCTTCCAGCGTGACTCCGGCCGCAACCGGGTTTTTGCTCCGAAGCCGGGTCCATGCGTCCATCAACCGCACCAGATCGTCGGAATACAATTCCTGGGCCTGATAATTGCCAGTGGAGACCGCCTGGGCAACGGGTTTGGGAATGGTAACATCGCCGGAAGCCGGGAGAAACTCCACAATTGCCGACAGCGAGAACGGCGTTTTGACGGAATCCGTCAGATTGCCCGCTCCTGTAAACCGCAGCTGAGAAAGCGTCCCGTTATCCGTGATGAGATCCACTGTCAGACGGTTTGCCTCCGGCAGAAGCGCCTGTACCGACGGCATCAGCAGCCGAAGGCTTTCCGTAGCCCGACTGCCTTCCACTGTAATGGTATAAATCCCATCGACAGCGGTGATATCTGCCTGCTTGCAAATCTCCAGTGTGTTTTCCAGCAGGGCGGAATAGTCCGGCGCTGCCTCGTTTAGGCGGAAGGCCGCACCGTTTTCCAGGAATACCACACCCTCGGTATAATACAGCTTTCGTGTCCCCTCAGAAATCTCGGTAATGTAGGTATCTCCGGTATGGACTCTGCGGATATTCGCTGTAAAGCCGACATCCTGATTCTCAATCTGGGTCTTCACACTCAGGTGCATCTGCTGCTCCGGTTGTTCCAGATAGGTTTTGAGCAAATCGTAAGCCTGAACTGTCTGTCCCGCCCGGGTCTGGGGGAAGTATCGATACAGAAGGATTGCACCGGCACAGGCAAGCAGCAACAGGGCCAGCAGCCACCAGCGCCGTTTGAAAATCGTTTTTTCGGTTTTTCTGTGCTTTTTCCATTTCCAAAGAAGCAACCCAAGAATCAGAAGCAGAACAACCGCCGCTGCCGCCAGAAGTATCCATCGCATATTGGCGACAGGGGCCGCAGTGACAGCAATTTCAACCTCCGCGCCAGCCGCCTCAAAGGCAAGATAGCTGCCCATTTCCTCTGTAGAAGCCTTGCTCCAGCTTCCGTTTCTCAGAAGATAAACCACCGCATCCGCTTGCGTGGGCAGGTAACGAATGGTATGGCTTTCCAGTCCGTCGGCGGGGATGGAAATGTGCCATTGCTCCAACACTGGACGCTCCTCCGTTTCCGGGAACGAAGTTGTACCGGGGACGATGGTAAGACTGTCCCCATCCTGGAACTGGCCCTGGACAAAGAGCATGGGCTTGCCCTCCGGACGCGCCTGTGCAGAACTCAGGGAGGTAGTATATGGATGGTACGATGCTTCGACTACTGTGTCAAACCGCAGATCCGTCAAATCGGTCGTACTCCATCGTGCATAGCACCCTTCCTTTTGAGGAAGCTCCGGGAAAACTGAATCGTCAAAGGAATCTCCGTAATGGAAGGGAACGGTTTTGAGGGTCTGTCCATCCGATACAAAGGACAGGGTGAAGGCTTTCAGGGAGCTGGGAAGCAATTCCTCGCTGTGCAGCGCATCGTAGGATATGGGCTCCGCCAGCCCGAAATAGCTGACCCGGTTGATGCCCGCCAGCGTGTCGGACACGAAAAAATTGCCCGTAAATACCCCGGTATTGACCCCGGCGATGGCGCCCACATACTGTTCCGATTCCGGAATCTCCACCATGGAATAGCACCCGCTGACAGTGCTGGAATCGCCGCTGTAATCCTCCGAAATGCCGGAGCCCACAATGCCGCCGATATAGCTGCCGCCGGACAGGGTGCATTTGGCAAAACAATTCCGGATGGTTCCGCCGGTAAGACCCGCGATACCGCCCACATAATCGCCGTTTTCGCTGGTGATGGTGCCAAAGCCCCGGGATTCGCAGATCAGTCCCAGCTCCATTCTGCCGCAAATGCCACCTACATAGCTGCGTTTGCCGGTAATCCTGCCGGTATTCTCACAGTCACGCACAATGGCCTTCAGCTCATACCGCCGCCGCTGGGTCAGATTTCCGCTGGGGGTGTCATCCTCCGGGTCGGCGGTGGATTCCAGCCCCATGACGCCGGTAATGCCGCCTACGTTCAGATCGCCCTCCACCTCTGCGCTGTTCTGGCAGGAGCCTACAAGACCTTCCGTTATGGCATCCAGATCCACCTCGGAAATATCCGTTACCGTCTCCTTTTTCGCGTCCTCCGTGGCCAGCGCGAAGGTGCGGGAAATGGCACTGATCTGACCGGAAATGGCGCTGATGTCATTGGTCAGGGTATCTACGCCCTGCCCGATGGCATTGCGCAGATTGCCGGAGGTATGCGCCATCCCCTGCACGGCGCTGCCCAGACTGGACAGGGCTTCCTCATTCACCTCGCCGCTGGCAGCGCCGGAAACCAGGGATTCCAGTGCGGAACGGGCGCTGCTCTGATAGCCGGTAAGGGTCTGGATGCAGGACTGCACATCGCCGCCCATATCCGCACCGTTGCTGCCCGCCCGGCTGACCAGACCACCCAGATTTTCAAACTGCTTACTCAGGGTTTCCAGATAGTCCGGAGAAAGAATGGTCTGGATGTGGGGCTCGATCTGCCCCACAACACCGCCTACATCCTTGCGCCCGGTAATGAAGCCTTCATTGCGGCAGTCTTCCACAAAGCCGCAGCTTCTGCCTGCGATACCGCCCAGATTATAGCCAATGTGGGGATACCCCACAGAGCCGGTATTGATACAGTCGGTTATGGTTCCGCTGGAATAGCCCGCAATGCCGCCGGTATCCGAGGCCGCGTCCGAGGCATCCAGATTGGCGGTTTTGGAAAAATCCATGCTGAAATCCAGCCGAATATCCTTGGGATTGATGGTGGGGTCCACACTTTCGGTGTTTACAGACGCGCTGCTGCGGCAGGAGGTAAGGCTGCCGCAGTTGTAGCCCGCAATACCGCCGGTACGGTCGTCACCGGTAACGCTGCCTTCCGCGCGGCAGGCGCGGAGCGTTCCGTAATTTATACCCGCGATGCCGCCGGTATTGGTCTTGCCGGAAAGGGTTCCGATGAACGTACAGTTCTCAACCGTACCAAAATTTTCGCCCACAATACCGCCCACGGACAGTCCGTCGCCGCCGGGGGTGACAATTCCCTGAACCGTCAGGTTTTTGACTACCGCCGTTGGCTGTAGGATTCCAAACAGTCCGGCAGGCGACAGGTTCTGGGTCAGAGAAAGACCGCTGATGGTATGTCCGCCGCCGTCGAAGCTGCCGCCGAAGGTGGGTATGGAGGCAAAATCCGTTTCCTCCAGAGAAATATCCGCCGTGAGCAGCACCTGCTTATTCTGTGACCAGCTGTCCAGCGCGCAGTTTTCCGCAAAGGTCAGAAAATCCTCAGCAGAGGCAATGCGGATGGTTTCCACATCCAAAGGAGCATCCTGCACCTCTTCTCCCGCCGCAGGCAGAACCAGTCCCGCCAGCAGGACGCACGCCAGCAGCGCAGCCAAGATTTTACGTTTCATTGTCCTTTTCTCCTTCCTCCGTGGTTTTTCCGGACAGCAGATTCAGCTCCACATCGCCGTTGATGTCTGCCCGGACAATGCCGTTGACATAACCGTGGATTTCTCCCCGCACCAGACCATCCACCCGGATATGTCCGCTGCTGGAAATCCGGGGCAGATTGGTATGGGGCATGGAGAAGGAGGTTTTGTCCACGATCTCGCCGCCAATCAGTAGGATTTGCGGCAGCACAAACATGACCAGCCCAATGGAGAGAATCGTGCCCCGGCCAAGGCTCTGGCCGATGCCCACAATGGCCGCTTCGGAGGTCATCATGCCGATAAGGGTGCCTGCACAGGCAAGGATGCTGCCGGAGGTCAGAATGGTGGGGAAGGCAAAGTTCATGGTTTCCACAATGGCATCCCGATGGGACATCTGGGTTTTCAGCTCCTGATACCGGCTGGAAATCACGATGGCATAGTCGATATTCGCGCCCATCTGAATGGAACTGACCACCAGATAGCTCATGAAGAACAGCGGCGCGCCGGTAAAGGCAGGAATGGAGAAGTTAATCCAGATGGCGCCCTGAATCACCAGAATCAGCAATAGCGGCATACCGGCAGACTGGAAGGTGAACAGCAGCACCACCAGCACAATGAGGATGGATACAATGGTAATCACCAGATTGTCTGTGGCGAAGGACAGCTTAAAGTCCTGCTCCACAGAGGAGTTGCCAACCACGAATACCTCTCCCTCCGGATAATAGCCCCTGGCAATTTCCCGGAGGGTATCCAGAAAGGCGTAGGTGGTTTCTCCACCCTCCGGCAGAGTCAGGTAAATCAGCACACGGTTGTAGTCCGCTCCCTGAAGCTGCTTCTTTGCCGATTCCATCTTTGTCTGGGCTTCCTTCAGCGAATCCATCTGGTCGTCTTCCAGGGTGACGATCCCCTCGTCGATTTTGTCGCAGACAAAGAGCATCATGTCGATCAGCGGCACCTTATAGGTACTCAGCCCGCCGATAATCTGACCGTACTGCTCCTGCTCCGCGGCATAGGCGGCGTACACCGCCTCCGCCAGCTCGTAGTCCAGCCCGGCAAGCTCCGCAAACTGTCGGGGCGTCAGCTTATCCGCCAGCATATGGCCGTCCATGGCTTCCACATTGGACAGGCCCATGGAGTAGTCCACTTCCTCGTAGGTGTCCAGCTCCGCCAGCATGGCCTTCTCCACGCTGTAATCCGTTTTGGGATAGACCAGCGCCACAAAATTGGTATCGCCAAAATTGTCCCGAATTTTGTTTTGGGCAATCTGGACGGTATTGAGCTTGGGCGTCTCGATTTCACCGTAGCCGTAGACATAGGGGCACTGCTTGGAGTAGTGGTAGCCCAGCAGCATCAGCACCACAAACACCGGCGGAATCACGAACCGGGTCAGATAGGCAAATTTTCCCACAAAGGGAATTTTCGGCACAAAATTCTTATGCCGGGTCTTGTCCATCAGGGGGCCGAACAGCATGAGAAAGCCCGGCATGAACACGAATACGGACAGCAGCGCGAACAGCACCGCCTTAATCAGGCAGATGGCCATGTCCGGGCCGATTTTGAACTGCATAAACATCATGGCAACCAGACCGCCGATGGTGGTCAGGCTGCTGGAGCCGATTTCCGGGATGCCCTTGCTCAGGGCGGTAATGACCGCCTCCCGGATGGGCAGCTGCTGCCGTTCCTCCTTATACCGGTTGCACAGAATCACCGCGTAGTCCAGAGACAGCGCCAGCTGCAAAATGCTGGTCACAGAGTTGGAGACAAAGGAAATCTTTCCCATGAGAAACTGGCTGCCCTGATTGAGAATCATGGCGGACACAAAGGTCAGCAGCAGCACGGGTACCTCCGCGTAGGTCTGGGAGGTCAGCAGCAGGACCGCAACCACAATCACCGCCACCAGCACCATAATGACGCTGACCTCCTGGTCGATGATCTCCGCCGCGGAATTGCCCAGAGATGTGGAAACATAGCAGTCTTCCCCGCTTAAGGTTTCTTTCACCGCCTCCAGTGCCTGCAAACACTTGTCATCGGTTTCACTGTAGTCAAAGGTGATATTGTACAGGGCGGAAACATTGCGGTAATCCTCCCCCTCGTCGTAGTCCACGCTCTGTACCCCCGTGATGGCTTTCAGTTCCTCAGAAAGGGTCTGGGCCCGGGTCGGAGATACATTCTCCACCATAATTTGCGCTGTTCCGTAGGTGATGAACTGCGCATCCATGATGTCCAGCCCCCGGCGGGTTTCGCACTGCGCCGGCAGATAGGCCTTCAGGTCGTTTTCCACCTGAATCCATTTGGTAGAGAACATGGAAAAAATCACACCAATGGCCAGCAGCAGAAAAAACAGGTTGCGCTTGTCAACGATAAATGCCGCCAGCCTCATCATGGCGTTTGCGCCGTTATTCTTTTCCTGTGCCAATGTCAAGCCCCTCCTTTCTCCCTACGGGTGCCTCGGACCGGGTAATGCCCCCGAGCCGTGTAAATCTCCATTTCCAGGGTGTCCTCACCCAGGGTCCCGTTGGCCTGATAGGGGAGTGCCCCCACCAGCGTTTTCATTTCCCCCTGAAACGCGAGACTGTCCCCGATGCGGTGTCCCTCCAGGATGGGAGCGGTTCTGGTAAACAGGGTCAGATCGCCGCTGACGCTGTCACCCAACAGGATCAAATTCAAAACGCCCCTGCGTTTTCCCAGAGGGGTTTCCATTTCCAGCACATAGGTGCGGTTCTGGTTTTTCATATCACGCCTCCAAAACATATGATCGTTAATTGACATTTGTAGTGGAAGATGATATTCTCTTTTCAGCAAAAATGCAAGAGACAGGCATGCCGTTCTGTCAGTTAGCTGACAAAACGGCAAAAGTGTTTCCGTACTGGGAGGACTCTATGGAGAAAAATACAGATCTGCGCATTCAGAAAACCTATCTTGCGCTGCAAAATGCCTTTGTGGCGCTGCTGGAGGAAAAGCGGTTTGATGAGCTGACCGTCAATGAGCTGTGCGACAGAGCCATGATCCGGCGCACCACGTTTTATAAGCACTTCGGGGATAAATATGAGTATTTTGCTTTCTATATCCGGGAAATGGTTTCCACCTTCCGGGATCAGCTGCCGCCGGATGTGATGGATGGAGAAGCAGCGGCGTATTTCCTGCAAATGAGTCAGGAATTGCTGCGATTCAGGCATATGCACGAGAAAATGGTGCGCAACATTGAAAACAGCAGTATGTTTCCGCTGCTGCTGAGCATCCTGCTGGATCAGATCACAGAGGATATCATCATGGTTCTGCGCCGCTCCTGCCCAGGGCTGGCTCAGGACGCCAGCAAGCTCAAGGGCGTGGCCGCGTTCTATGCAGGGGGGCTCATCAACACCTTCTTTCGCTGTATGCAGAATGATTCCTTCATCGACGAAAACGCTTTTCTGGAAATTGCCGGTGAGTACGCCAGCAAAATACCCCTCTAGCCATTGCGGGCCGAAAGGCTTAACCTAGAATGAACGGTACCGGTCTCACGGCGGACTCCTTATGACAGCGATACTCTGGGTTTTATGTGAATCGATTTCATGGTTTGCGGCGCAATTCCTCCCCCGGTTGTGTTTGTTGCTTTTGATGGAGAATCGTGCTATGTTATAGACAATGCTGAACGCTGACCGAAAAGGAGAATACTGTATGGCAAATTTTACGAAGAAGGCAATCCGGGATTCTTTTGTGAAGCTGCTGAACGAAAAACCCATCAGTCAAATTACCGTTAAGGACATTGTGGAGGACTGCGGGGTGAACCGCAATACCTTCTATTACTACTATCAGGATCTGCCCCAACTGATGGAGAATATAGTAAACGAGGATGCGGAGCGGATTATCCGGGAGCATCCCACCATCGATTCTCTGGACGATTGTCTCAATGCGGCATTGGAATTTGCGCTGTCCAACCGAAAAGCGGTACTGCACATCTATCATTCCGTCAACCGGGACATTTATGAGCAATACCAGTGGCGGGTCTGTACATATGTGGCCACGGCGTATGTGGATGGCGTTCTGGGCGATCGGAAGCTGACTGCGGAGGACCATACCACCATTGTGGATTATCTGAAATGCGTCAGCTTCGGCGTGATTATGGGCTGGCTGGAAACCGGAATGAATCCGGCTGCGCTGGACCGGTTTCGGAGGATTTTTGAATTAAAACACGGCGATCTGGAGCATCTCATTGACCGTTGTGAGAAAATGCGTTCATAAAAACTAGGCAAACCCACCCCCTGTGTCTGAATTACAGGCACAGGGGGTATCTTTGTCCATAGGAAAGAAAGAATCTTCCCGATATAATGAGGGCACAAACCAAGAGCACCTCTAAAGCAGAGGATGCCAATATAACAAGGAGGAAAAATTATGTATTATTCCAGTGGTAACTATGAAGCCTTTGCCCGCCCCAGAAAGCCCGAGGGCGTGGACAACAAGTCCGCCCACATCATCGGCACCGGCCTTGCGGCTCTGACTGCCGCCTGCTATCTGGTTCGTGACGGACAGATGCAGGGTCAGAACATCCACATCTATGAGAAAGACCCCATTCCCGGCGGTGCCTGCGATGGCTGGCAGTACCCCGATGTAGGCTATGTCATGCGGGGCGGACGGGAGATGGATAACCATTTCGAGGTCATGTGGGATTTGTTCCGTTCCATTCCTTCCATCGAGACAGAAGGGGTCAGTGTCCTGGACGAATACTACTGGCTGAACAAGAAAGACCCCAACTACTCCCTCTGCCGGGCAACCGTCAACCAGGGTCAGGATGCCCACACCGACGGCAAGTTCGGTCTGTCCGACAAGGCTGCAATGGAGATCATGAAGCTGTTCTTCACCCCCGATGAAGACCTGTACGATAAGCGCATCACGGATTTCTTCGATGAGGAGGTGCTGAACTCCAATTTCTGGCTCTACTGGCGCACCATGTTTGCCTTTGAGAACTGGCACAGCGCTTTGGAAATGAAGCTGTATCTCAAGCGCTATATCCACCATGTGGGCGGTCTGCCGGACTTCAAGGCTCTGCGGTTCACCCGTTATAACCAGTACGAATCTATGATTCTGCCCATGGTCAAATATCTGGAAGGCTTCGGTGTCCAGTTCCACTATAACACCAAGGTTGTCAATGTGGAGTTCCACATCCAGCCCGGTAAAAAGCAGGCAAAGCGTATTGAGCTGCTGTCTGAGGGCAAATGTCAGTTTGTTGACCTGACGGAAAACGATCTGGTGTTCATTACCAACGGCGGCTGCGTGGAGAACGCCACCATGGGTTCCCAGAACACCGTGGCACCCTTCAACCCCGAAATCAAGCCCGGCGGCGGCTGGGATATGTGGCGCAGAATTGCCGCGCAGGATCCTTCCTTCGGTCATCCCGACAAGTTCTGCCATGATCCTGAGCAGTCCAACTGGATGAGCGCCACCGTCACCACGCTGGATCAGAAGATCATTCCCTATATCAAAAATATCTGCAAGCGTGACCCCTTTACCGGCGGCGTGGTTACCGGCGGCATCGTGACCGTGAAGGATTCCGGGTGGCTGCTGAGCTGGACCATCAACCGTCAGCCCCAGTTCCGGAATCAGCCCAAAGATCAGTGCCTGGTGTGGGTTTACGGTCTGTTCTCCGACAAACCCGGTGACTTTGTGAAGAAGCCCATGCGGGAGTGCACCGGTAAGGAAATCTGTATGGAGTGGCTGTACCACATCGGTGTGCCGGTGGGGGAGATCGAGGAGCTGGCCGAGCACAGCGCCAACACTGTGCCGGTGATGATGCCCTATATTACCGCTTTCTTCATGCCCCGTGCCGCCGGTGACCGTCCTGATGTGGTGCCCGAGGGTGCTGTGAACTTTGCGTTCCTGGGCCAGTTTGCCGAAACCAAGCGGGATACCATCTTCACCACCGAGTATTCCATGCGTACCGGCATGGAGGCTGTCTACACCCTGCTGGACATCGACCGTGGTGTGCCTGAGGTCTGGGGCAGCGTTTACGACATTCGTGATCTGCTGAACGCTACCATCCAGCTTCGGGACGGCAAGCCCCTGACGGATATGGAGCTGGGCTTCAAGGAGAAAATGGTTCTGAACAAGCTGCTGAAGAAGATTCAGGGCACAGATATCGAGAAATTGCTGAAAACCTACCATGTGATCGCGTGATAATGGAATGCGGGGAGGGCAAACCTCCCCGCCGCTAAAAGGAGAGATAAATATGTCATTATCCAATCAGCTGAAAAAAGCATCTTTGCGCACAGCCTTTGGTTATCTGGAAAAGAACCCCGAAGAAAATGCCCTGAAGCTCATGAGCTGGGTGGACAAGCTGGCAGGAGAGGGTCCCGATAGTTTTCCCACTCAGCGTGCCGCTGTCCGAAATGTTCTGGAAGATCCCCAGAACAATATGTACCAGCTGGTCATGAGCATTCTGAAAGAAACCGATCCCGGTGTTCTGAAGGCGACCTTTGAGAACTTCTTCCTCAACGCCAACATCATCGGCTGGCCCAAGCAGGAGGAATATCGAAAGAAATACAACTGCAATATCCCCTGGGCAATCCTGTTGGACCCCACCTCTGCCTGCAACCTGCACTGTACCGGCTGCTGGGCAGCGGAGTATGGTAATAAACTGAACCTGACCTTCGACGAAATTGACTCCATTATCACCCAGGGCAAGGAAATGGGTGTGTATATGTACATCTACACCGGCGGTGAACCGCTGGTGCGTAAAAAGGATCTGATTGCCCTTTGCGAAAAGCACAGCGACTGTCAGTTCCTCTCCTTCACCAATGCCACTCTCATTGACGAAGCCTTTGCAGACGAGATGCTCCGGGTGAAGAACTTCATTCCAGCCATCAGCATCGAGGGCTTTGAAGCCGCCACCGACGGCCGCCGTGGCAACGGCACTTACCAGAAGGTCATCAAGGCTATGGCAATCCTGAAGGAAAAGCACCTGCCCTTCGGTCTGTCCTGCTGCTACACCAGCCAGAATCTGGACTCCATCAGCTCCTACGAGTTCATTGACCAGATGGTGGAGTGGGGCGCGCGGTTCGTGTGGTACTTCCACTATATGCCCGTGGGCAACGATGCCGCGCCGGAGCTGCTGCCCAATCCCGAACAGCGGGAATTCATGTATCACCGCATCCGGGACATCCGTGCTACCAAGCCCATCTTCGCCATGGACTTCCAGAATGACGGCGAATATGTCGGCGGCTGCATTGCCGGTGGACGGCGGTATCTACATATCAATGCCAACGGCGACTGCGACCCCTGCGTGTTTATCCACTATTCCAACGCCAACATCCGGGACATGAGCTTGCTGGATGTGATGCGCAGTCCCATCTTCATGGCCTATCACGACGGTCAGCCTTTCAATGACAATCATCTGCGCCCCTGCCCCATGTTGGAGAACCCGGAAAAGCTCCGGGAAATCGTGAAGGCCACCGGTGCCCATTCTACTGACCTTCAGTCTCCCGAGACGGTTGACCACCTGTGCGATAAGTGCGAAGCCTACGCCAAAAATTGGAAGCCCACTGCCGATACCCTGTGGCAGTGCAGCTGCTGTAAAAAGCAGGAGGCGGCAACAAAATGACTACCTTCTTTACTTCTGAAAGCGTAACGGAAGGGCATCCGGACAAGGTCTGCGACCAGATTGCCGATGCAATTCTGGATGCCCTGCTGGAAAAGGATCCTCATTCCCATGTGGCCTGTGAGGTCACAGCCATCACCGATGAAGTCCATATTTTCGGCGAGATCACCTCTGCCGCCCGGGTGGATTATGAAGCCATTGCCCGGCAGGTGATTCGGGAGATCGGCTATACCAAGCCGGGACACGGCTTCGATGCGGATTCCTGTCGGATCACTGTGGATGTTCACCAGCAGTCTCCCGACATCAACATGGGTGTGGAACGGTCAGACACCATGGAAAACGGTGCGGGCGATCAGGGCATGATGTTCGGCTATGCCTGCCGGGAAACAGACAGCCTGATGCCCCTGCCCATCGAGCTTGCCCATAAGCTGACAAAGCGTCTGGCCTATGTGCGCCGGGAAGGGATCCTGCCCTATCTCCTGCCGGACGGAAAAGCTCAGGTCACAGTAGAATACCGGGATGGTATCCCTGCACGGGTGGACACAGTGGTGGTTTCCTCCCAGCACGGAGCGGATGTATCCATGGATACGCTCCGGGAAGATGTCCTTCTTCATGTCATCCGCCCGGTGATTCCGGAAGCCATGCTGGATGCCGACACCAAATACTTTATCAATCCCACAGGCCGTTTCTGCATCGGCGGCCCCGCCGGAGACAGCGGCCTCACCGGCAGAAAGCTGATTGTGGACACCTACGGCGGCTATGCCCGTCACGGCGGCGGGGCGTTCTCCGGCAAGGACCCCTCCAAGGTGGACCGGAGCGGCGCGTACATGGCCCGGTATCTGGCGAAAAATGTGGTGGCGGCGGGTCTGGCGGATCGGTGCGAAATTCAGATCAGCTACGCCATTGGTGTCGCCCAGCCGGTATCTCTGCTGGTGGATACCTTTGGCACAGGTGTGACTTCGGATGAAAGCATTCAGAAGTTGATTCGGGATACCGTTGACCTGCGTCCTTCCGCAATTATCGATAAGCTTAACCTGCGGACGCCGTTTTACCGGCACACCGCAAGCTACGGACACTTTGGCTCCAACACGGTGGATTTGCCCTGGGAGCAAACAGATTTATTAGCCCTACGGCAAGCATAACAAGGCTATGTCATAGAGACACGAATCAGCCGGATTGCTTCTTTACAGGAAGGTAGGCAATCCGGCTGATCAGACTATAAGAATTGGAGGGAATACGGACATTGGAGACGATACTACAGATTGTATTTTGGTTTCTCGCAGTAGTTGCTGTGGCAGTCTTGACAATCCTACCCTCATTTCGTGAGAGCGCAATTCTCTCTGAACCAATCTTCGACATTACGGATGCCGACTATACTTGCGTATAGAATCGCATCTTCGATATATTCCAATAATTGGGAGGCATATGCTATGTATTGGAACAAACGGATTCAAACCGCAAAAATTGGATACTTAATCATCTCAACATTGCTTTGCGCGCTGGGGATACTCCTGGTTGCTCTCCCGGATTTTTCAGCCGAATTGTTTTGCAGGATTTCGGGAATCATCATGCTCCTGTTCGGGCTCATCAAAATGATCGGCTATTTCTCGAAGGACTTGTATCGGCTGGCATTTCAGTTCGATCTGGCATCCGGTATTTTACTGATGGCCCTCGGCATCATCATGATGCTTCGTGCAAATGTGATGATCAGCATTATTTGTATTATTCTGGGGATCTATGTTCTGGCAGACGCCCTGCTGAAAGTACAAATTGCCATTGATGCAAAAGCCTTTGGAATTGCAAAATGGTGGCTGATTCTCGCAGCAGCAGTTCTGACGGGGGGTTTTGGCTTCCTTCTGGTGCTGCGCCCCTCAGAAAGCGCCCGTATCATGATGGTATTGCTTGGGCTGACGCTCATCACTGAGGGAGTATTGAATTTTGTCACCATTCTTACTGCGGTAAAAATCATGCGCCACCAACGGCCGGAAATCATCGACGCAGGATAATCATGGTTCATTGCTGATTGAGATGAAACGGACGGGATGAGCATGCGGGGTGACCCCGGACAGATAAAGGAGACAAATATGGACGAACAGATTGCAATTTTGACAGATACGAACAGCGGAATCACCCCTGAGCAGGCAGCAAAGTATGGTGTTCATCTGGTGGCAATGCCGGTGATCATTGATGATGAAACCTATTTTGAGAATGAATCCATTTTTCAGGAGGAGTTCTTTCAGCGCCTGCGCCAGGGCGCGCGGGTCAGCACCTCCCAACCGGCCCCGGGTATCCTAATAGACTGCTGGGACAGTCTTCTGGAGCATTATGACCATATCATTCACCTCCCTATGTCCAGCGGCCTTTCCGGCGGCTGCCATACGGCTGCCATGCTGGCAGAGGAATACGATGGACGCATCCATGTGGTGGATAACCGCAGAATATCGGTTACTCTGAGGCAGTCGGTTCTGGAAGCAAAGTATCTGGCTTGCCGGGGAAAAAATCCCCAGGAAATCGTGGCCCGTCTGGAGCAGGAGGGATTGGAGTCCAGCATTTATGTTGCGGTCAACACGCTTGAGTATCTGAAGAAAAGCGGCCGGGTTACGGCTGCGGGTGCCGCTGTTGGAACCATTCTGAACATCAAACCTGTTCTTCAAATCCAGGGCGGCAAGCTGGATGCCTACAAAAGAGCGCGTGGTATGCATCAGGCCATGCAGATGATGATTGATGGGCTGAAATATGATCAGGCTCATCGCTTTGCCGGAAAGAAAATGGTCATTCGCGCAGCCTATTCCGGAGATGCGGAAGCCGGTGCGATCTGGCAGGCAGAATTGCAGACGGCATTTCCGGGAATGTCCATCGGGCTGGATCCCCTGCCAATCAGCATATCCTGCCACACAGGTGATGGTGCTCTTGGCGTCGGTATTATGAAAGAAATCCTATAACCAGAAAGGAAAACTCCCCATGAAAAACGAAACCCAAAAAGCAGCTCACTATCGTTCTCTCCGGCTTCCCGGCATTCTGGCGGCAGTATGACTGATATTGCCCTATGAAGAAAGAGAAACGTCAAATCACGCTGCATATAGTAAGAGGCATCCCGGAGTTTTGTATTCTGGGATGCCTCAGGTTTATTCACTTAAAAGGAGAACTGTATTGTATGGTTTCTCTTTGCGTTCATATACTCTTCCTTGAAACCCTCTCTTGCACCCTTACCGCGTTGCCGTCCAGCGCGATAGTCAGCCAATGGGCTTTGTTCATGTGATAGGCGGGAAAAATTCCCGGTTCTTCCCGGAAGGAACCGATCAGCCGGGGATCGCATTTTACATTCACCACGGAAATGATTTCCTCGCCGGAAAGCCCCACCTTTTCCCTTGGAATGTCCATGATAATGGCAAACCACTTCCGATTGTGACGATGTCGGAACACGGTATTTGTCGGCGACTGCGCCCAGGGGTTTTCCCCCTGGGTACTGTAGACTTCCGCGATATAGTGCTCCAGTTCAGCCCTGTTCATTCCGCATCCTCTTCACCCAGTAGCTTCGTCAACACGCTCACAGAAGACTACATATCTGTGGTCGTTACGTCCCAGTGGATGGCAGGTAATCAGCGTCACCAGGTCTCTTCCCTCCTGAATCAGCAGACTGCCAACATCCGATGGATCGATTACCGTTGTCTCCGTAACCTGATACACCAACTTTTCCTTAAAATTTTCAATGATGACCTGGTCTCCTTTCTCCAGGACTTCGATATTGCGGAACATATCCTGTGTTTTTGCACCCCGGTGGGCTGCCAGAACACAATTCGTATTCTTTCCACCAATTGGGTAGGAGGTTTCCGTTAGGTGAACCGCCCCAACGCGCATATTTTCATCGGTTGCGCCAAGCAGGATTGGTAAGACAACATTCATCTTTTCAATTGTGATGTAGCCGATCGTATTGTCCTTCAGCCCATATCGGCTCAGATCAATCGCTACCTGCTCATAGGCAAAGGGATCCGTCAACTGATCCTGATGGTTGTTGAACAGTCTTTCATTCTCCTGCTGAAGCCAATCAAAGAGTTCCTGCAGTCTCGGCCCCAGGACCGGTTCTGTAACCTCGCCTACTTCCCCATCCTGGTTTGAAATTGGATTCTCCTCCAGAAAGCTTTCCTTATCATTATGAACCTTGTGTTCATAAAGCGCATTTGTCACTTTCGGTAAAAAAAACACCGCCGCGCCCAGCAGGATGAGTGCAAGCCCCAGTATCAGAGGCAGAATCCCGCTATCTTTCCTTTGCTCTTGATTACGCACTGTGCTTTCCTCTTTTCTTTCCGGGAAACAAGATAATTACAATCAAAACCAGCAATACGCAGCCAAGGACTATGCCGATTCGGCTCATATTCTGATCCAGTCCGCGGTATACCAGATGTATTGCGGGTTCCGCAGAATTTGGCGCCGTTTCCGGGTAATATTCCGTTCTGTGCCCCCGAACCAGAAGCCGGTGTGTATTGACCGCATAAGGCGTGCAGGTGACAAGGGTAACCAGATCCTCACCTTCAACCACCATAATGTTTTCCAACTCCTCGGGCAGGACTACGCTGATCTGATCGACTTCATAGGCCAGTGTTTCATCGAGCACAGAAATGTAGAACACATCTCCCGGCTCCAATTCATCCAAACGGGTAAACATTTCTGCGTGGGGAAGTCCCCGATGACCGGAAATAACACAGTGAGTATCTGTTCCGCCGATGGGAAGATGGGTCTGCTCAATATGTCCGGCGCCTTTTTGGAGAGCTTCATCACCGCAGCCATGGAATATCGGTAAATTCACATAGATTTTTGGAATCCGGATATACCCCATAACGTCATCGCCGGCGATATTCAGAACTTCCAGATAGTTTTTGGGAAGTACATAGCCGGTTCCGGGCAGGAAGGGATATTGGACCGGATTGCCGGACAGCTGATTGTTATAGGTTCTTGCCCGCTCCCACTCCGTCTCCATGGCTTCTGTATCGATTTCCTCGCTGACACGGACATAGTTTTCAATGACAGTAGCCTGATCCCGCTCCGCCATGAAATTCGCCAGGGTTGGATAAAAGAATACAGCCGCGCCGCCGAAAATCAGAAACAGTGCAAGCAGCAGCAGCGGCCAGAGCGGTGGCTGCTGCTTGGGCTTTTCCAGTTGCTTTTCCAGACGTACCTCCTCCAGTCATATGCATTTTGGGCGGGTTTCCCCGCCCAAAAGTACAGTATCGGCTTATTTCGCTTTTCCAAAGCGTTTACGCAGGAATACCGCGATCAGCAGGACACCTCCGCCCATGAGGACAATTCCGACCATGGTAAACAGCACCGTTCCGATGCCGCCGGTCCGGGGCAGGGTAAAGCCCTTGGTATTCTCAACCGTAATGGAAAGCAGACCGTTATCCGTGCTGGGTACCTGGGTATCGCCTTCCGTAGTAGACTGCGACTCTTTGCTGTCAAGAATCCCGTTTATGTCTTCGTCCTTATAGTCCTTAATGGTGATGGCGATTTCGTTGGACGACAGCACATAGTTGCTGGGGGCCTTGGTCTCCTTCAGTTTGTACTGCCCGGGAGCAAGGCCTTTGATGGTCAGCTTACCGTTCGTACCGGTAGTCAAAACCGCTGTGCCTTGGGCGTCTTTGGTATAAGTACCGTCAGTGCCTGTGAAATTAATTTTATTCCCAGCCGCATCCTTCAGTTCAAACTGCGCTCCGGACAAGGGATTGGTTGTTCCTTTTTGCACCTTTGTCACTTCAATGCCAAAGGTAAATACAGTAGCTGTGTCCGTAACAGTTCTGGTATTGCTGACAGTGTCGTCGGCAGCTCTGGAATTCGCGGCAGCGTCAGGAAACCATTCATGCGGCGATCCCCGAAGCAAAGGAGAAAATTTCCTGGAGCATGCCCACCTTCTGGAAGGGACGGAATCTCATCCAGTTCGCGGCATCCCAAAAGCATATCGGGCTGTATCCCGGTCCGGAGGCGGTGGCGGCGTTTGCTGACCGACTGGCATCCTTCCCCACCAGCAAGGGGACCATCCGCCTGCCGCTGGGTAGGCCCATGCCGCTGGACCTGATTGCCGACATTGCCCGGTGGTGCGAGAAAAACAATTGAGGTAACGTGATGCGAATGCTGTGCTACGGGGACTCCAACACCTATGGCTATGACCCGAGGGGCTTTTACGGTGACCGATACCCAAAGGAGGGCCGCTGGGTGGATATTCTGGCGCAACGCACTGGGTGGGAAATTCGGAATGAGGGACAAAACGGCAGAGAAATTCCCAGCCGTCCGTTTCAGTATCAGCGTGCCTGGGAGCTGCTGACGCAGAGTTCGCCGGATATTTTCGCAATCATGCTGGGAACCAACGATTTGCTCCGGGGCTATTCTGCCGTGGAAACCTGCTCCCGTATGGAAACGTTTTTGCGCTACCTCCAGCCGGGGTGCGGACAGCTTCTGCTGATTGCCCCGCCGTCCATGAAACGGGGTGCATGGATCACAGAAGAAAACCTGATCGCGGAATCAGTGAAACTGGCAAAATCGTATCAAGCCCTGTCCCCAAAGCTGGGCATCGCCTTCGCGGATGCCGGGCAGTGGAATGTGGACCTTGCATTCGATGGTGTCCATTTCACGGAAGAAGGACACCGTGCCTTTGCCGAGGGGCTCTATAGGCACCTGACGAAATAAGCAAGACCAGAAGCCTACACGGCTTCTGGTCAGTTTTTACTCCGCCAGCTCCCACGCCAGCAGCACCCCGATCTGCACCCCATGTACAAACCCCGACCGCTCATGTTCCCGGCACAGGGCGCACACCTGGGCATCAGTTGCATTACGCAGAAAAAGATCACGCTGCCCTTTAAGAATCTTTCTCTGACGTTCATAGTCAGCCTTCGACTTATGTCCACCAATTTGTTCAGAAACCTGTCGCGAGAGGTTCTGTAACTCCGCCTTTTTCTTTTCAGCGGCAGTCAAATCAGTATCAATTCTTTCCAGTTTTGACATGGCTCCTTCAATGTTGGTTTTGATCGCAGCAATCTGACCGCCACTAGCAATAGTACCTTTGCTCAAATAGAGCTTGAAGTCTTCCAGAATTCCGAGTTTGTCATGGTATATTCCGACCGTATCTGTAACCGCAATACGAATCAGTTTTTTCGACACACCGGAGGGAAGTTTGTTCTTTTCAATCTTAAGGCTGATCTTCTTTTTAGCATCTTCTACAGCTTTTGCGATCAGTAACTGCGGAAACATATCAAGAACAGCGTCACCAAACTCCGCCTGCTTCGTAGACAGTTCCATCAATAATATGTACATAGATTTGATCTTCTTCTGTAGAAGAAATGTGGTTCGGGTTCCATAGTTCTGACCATCCTTTTGAAAATGTGCGTAGGCCGCTCGTAATAGCGTTTGAAAATAATGCGTGTTAAAAAAATATATCAGACAATGACAAAAGGAAAGAGGTACTCGGCAATAGTATTATAGGGCATCTTGTGCTTGGATGCAACTGTTGCTCATGTTTTAGCCTAATTCAGTTGAAGCAAAAGAATGTCAAAACCGCCAGTTTTCGCGTTGAAAACTGGCGGTTTTGAATTAGTTTGATAATAATGATATGGTTTCAAAAGGTTTCATTTGGTTTCACTCAAAAAAAGAAACTATTAAGCGGGAAATGAAACTCTCTTTTAGGACTGAAGCTATGCTAATCAGTTTGTCAAATTATGATTTGTAGAGTTACTTCTCTCTACATTTAATGCCATAGTTTCCTCGACTTCCAGATTCATATCCACGATATATTTCATGTTTAATTCCATCTATAACAACTTCATCATCTGCAGTAAATTCATATAAAAATCCGTTATCTTCACAATATTTGATAATTGCCTGCTGTGCTTTTGCAACAGTAGGATAAACAGTACTATCTTCATAAGGAATCCAAATAGATTTTTTAAACAATTTCAACATGATAATAACTCCTTTCAATGTTTGTAAATTCAAGTTTGTCGAATAGATTGTATCAAATTGCTGTGTAAATATCAACCAATATAGAAAAAGCACGATGGTTTCGTATCAAAACCATCGTGCTAATTTGGTCCGAGTGGCGAGACTCGAACTCGCGGCATCCTGGTCCCAAACCAGGCGCCCTACCAACTGGGCCACACCCGGATAACCACTGTATTATACAGGAAGCATGGAAAAAAAGCAACCGTTAATTCTATTTTCATTTGCGTTTGTTTTTGATGGCTGGTATAATACGCAGGGGGGAGGGGAGCGGGATGAAAAAAGGACTCTCTCAGGAAGGTCTCAAAATCCTTGCCTGTGTAACCATGCTGGTGGATCACGCTGCGCTTCTTTTTGGCGGAAGTCCCTGGCTGCGGGTGATTGGGCGGCTGGCATTTCCGATTTACTGTTTTTTGCTGACGGAGGGGATCCGTCATACCCGCGATAAAAGGCGCTATTTGTCCCGTTTGCTGTTTGCGGCAATTATTTCAGAGCCGGTCTATGATCTGGTGCTTTATCCCGGTGTGGGGATCTGGCAGCACCAGAATGTGTTGTGGACGTTGGCGCTGGGCTGTGCAATGCTCTGGTGTATGACGATGATCCGCAAACCGATTGGAAAACTCGCTGTGATGCTTTTGTTCGCCCTGGCCGCACAATTGATGCGAGCCAGCTACGGAAGCAGTGGAATATATATGATCGCGCTGTTTGCCCTCTGTCGGGAGGTGCCTGAGGGGAAATGGGCTCTCGCGGCAGGCCTGTTGGCGATCAATTGGCTGATGGGCAGCTTTGCGGTCCCTGTTTTTGGACTGGATGTTCCGGTACAGCTGTTTTCGGAGTTGGCGCTGATTCCCATTTTTCTGTATTCCGGGAGAAAGAGGACCTATTCCAAAGTCGTTTCCTGGGGATTTTACCTGTTTTACCCCGTGCATCTGTTGGCGTTGTGGGGAATTGCCCAGTGCATCACCGGAGCATTGTGCTTTGGAATATAGCATAAAAACACTCCGAAAGCGTTTTATCTGCTTTCGGAGTGTTTTCATATACAAGTTCTTGGTTACACATTGAACAGGAAGTTGACGATGTCGCCGTCCTTCATGACGTATTCCTTGCCCTCGCTGCGGACCAGACCCTTTGCTTTGGCGTTTGCCATGGTCCCGCAGGCCTTCATGTCCTCAAAGGCGATGACTTCCGCGCGGATGAAGCCCCGTTCAAAGTCTGTGTGGATCTTACCGGCAGCCTGGGGAGCCTTGGTGCCCTTTTTGATGGTCCAGGCCCGGCACTCATCAGAACCGGCGGTGAGGAAGGAAATCAGGCCCAGCAGGGTATAGCTGCTGCGGATCAGGCGGTCCAGACCGGATTCCTGAACACCCAACTCTTCCATGAACATGGCCTTTTCCTCGGGGTCGTCCAGCTCGGCAATATCGGCTTCCAGCTTGGCGCAGATGGGAAGCAGCTGACTGCCCTCTTCCTGGGCCAGCTGTTTCACAGCCATGTAGTGACGGCTGCTTTCCGGATCGTTGACCTCGTTTTCGGCCAGATTGGCAACATAGATGGTCTTTTTCAGAGTCAGCAGGTCGGAGGTGGCAATCAGGGCCATGTCGTCCTCGGTGCAGTCAAAGGTGCGGGCCAGCTTGCCCTGGTTCAGGTGGGCCAGCAGCTCCGTGAAGAGCTCCGCTTCCTTTACAAAGCGCTTGTCGCCGCCCTTGGCCGCTTTTTGACACTTATCGATGCGGCGCTCCACCATTTCGATGTCGGCCATGACCAGCTCCAGATTGATGATGTCAATGTCCCGCAGGGGATCGGTGGAGCCTTCCACGTGGGTCACGTTGCTGTCTTCAAAGCAACGGACCACATGGACAATGGCATCGGTGGTACGGATGTTGCTCAGAAATTTGTTGCCCAGACCCTCACCCTTGGAAGCACCCTTCACAAGGCCGGCGATGTCCACAAACTCTATCACAGCGGGGGTGACCTTCTTGGGCTGATGAAGCTGTGCCAGCCAGTCCAGCCGCTCATCGGGAACGGAAACCACACCCACGTTGGGGTCGATGGTGCAGAATGCATAGTTGTCGGCAGGGACACCGGCATTGGTGATGGCATTAAACAGAGTGGATTTGCCCACATTGGGCAGACCAACGATACCTAATTTCATTTATTTCAAAACTCCTTTATTTGCAATGGTTTTTTGGATTCGGGGGGTGAGCTCCGCACCAATTCCGCACCAATTTTTCGTCAGCGCACCATTTTAGCTTGCCATGGTAGTGCTCTGTTCAAACTGTTTTACGGCATTGGTAAGGGAGGCATCGGTCACATGGACATAGCGATCCATGGTGGTTTTGATGCTCGAATGACCGAGCAGCCTTTGCAGGACTTTCGGCATGATCCCGCGTTCAATCGCGCGAGTGGCATAGGTGTGCCGCAGAGCGTGCATACAGAACCGATTGATTTTCGCCTCATCGCACAATTTGTACAGGTGGGTATCATAGGAGCTGTTTTTGTTCGGCTCGCCGGTGCGGTAGTTGACAAACACCAGATCCCGCATACAAAGGTATCTGGTCTGACCGGTGCGGCGATCCACATATTCCAGAATCTGTGAAAGCAGCTCCGATTCCTTCCGGGTGTGCCGCTCCTCGTAGCAGGATTTCAGCACATCGTATGCCCGGTTCGTCAGGGGAATGGTTCGGTAGCTGCTTGCCGATTTGGGAGGACCGGCGCGCCAAACACCTTCGCTATGGCGGTATTCCAGCGTCTTGCTGACAGTCAGTGTCCGCTTCTTCCAGTCGATGGAATCCCATGTAAGGCCAATCATTTCCGAAGTGCGCAGCCCGGTCTCCAACAGCAGCACATACTGCCTGTAATTGTGAGAGCGTTTTGCGGTTTCCAGAAACTTCTCCTGCTCCTCTACGGTTAAGAACTTTATGTCATCCACAGCGCGGACGGGTTTCGTATAACGAACCCCGTCCATCGGATGCTTTGTGAGCATATCATTCGTCACCGCAGCACGGAACATGGTGCCCATTGCAATATAGGTCTGGCGAATGGTGGAGCCTGCATAGGTTGCCTCCATCCGATTCAGAACGATTTTGCAATGCATGGGTTTGACATCGCACAGGCGCATACTTCCGATCACAGGCTGGATGTTCCTTTCGTACCGTTCCCGGTAATTCCTCCTTGTGTTGGGAGCCAGGTCTGCGATGAGATTGGTAATCCAAAACTCGAACCAGGCGTCCACCGTCATTTCGGAGGAGGGGTTATAAACATCGTGCTTGTCTTCGTACTGTGCGTCTGCCAGCCAGTTGCGGGCTTCCGGGAGGGTATCAAAGTGCTTCTCCCGTCTGGCACCGTTCTTGGCTGAATATCTTGCGGAGAACTTACCGTCTTTTCTCTGGCAGATACCCTTGCCGCATTCTTTGCCTTTTAGATTTTTGCCCATTTAATGAACTCCTTTCCGTAGAGCCGGAAACGCGAGTTCATCACGACACCTTACTCTATCATAATTTCGCATATTTTTCAATATCTTTCGGCTTTTTTGGTGCGCACCAAAGTAAGCAATCCTCAAAATCAAATTGCCACCCGCCCTTCGATAAACTCCTCAAATGCCTTGCGTTTTACCAGTTTCTTGGTGCCAACATAGAGAACAAAGGGGCAGTTAGGTTGTTTCAACAGTTCATCAATCTTGTTGATTCCGATATTGCTGTATTCGGCTGCTTCCCGGATGGAAAGCAGCATTTTCCGGTCGATGGGCAGGGAAGTCACCTGCTGGTTTTGATTCGTCATAGGCAGAAATATCCTTTCTCAGATTTCCATGTACTCGGCGTACTGCTGTGCATGGCGATTGTGTTGTTCTTTCATAAACTTCGTCCTTTCTATATGGAATGACAAAATGCAGGAATCAGATTTCCTGCTCCTGTTTGTGGGATGTGTGTTTCTGGAGTTGCTCCAAATTCTTGCGGGCGGAGTCCACATGGGATTTGATTTTCCAGAGCTGCTGAGAATCCTCCCGGATGGATTGGAACTGGGCATAGGTTTCTGCGTGTTCCTGCTCCAGTCTGACGTACTCTGCATCCAGCTTCTGGCGGTCAAATTTGCCGTCCGGGAATTGGGCGGACAGTTTGCGGCGGGCTTCGTAGAACTGCTTCAGCTCAGCAGCATGGTCTGCCTTGTACTTCTCTTTGGAACGGGTAAACTTGATTTTCTGCAAACCATCGTATACGGGCTTCATCTCGTGGTAGGTAGCCAGATAGTCCGGCAACTTGCGGATTTCTTTCATGCGGGCGGTCTGGCTGTCCAGCGTTTCCTTCAAAGCGTCGGAAGATTCCCGGAGGGCATCCACACGAGTTTCCAGCGTGCCCAGATCATGAATCCCGTTTTCCACGAGGTAGTTGAACAGAGCATTCATTTCCTTCAGATTGTTGATTCGGGCTTTCTGGGAATAGGCTCCGACGTTCCGACGGTCAAAATAGGCTTGCAGCAGGGAAACCAAATCCGGGGCTTTGGGTTTGGACAGTTCTGCCTTTGCCTCTTTGAGCCATTCAACCAGAGCGGCAATCTTCCTTCGGATATCCCGGATGGCAGCGTTGGTTGCTCTAATCCAGCGGTTGAAATCGCCTTTTTCCGTTGCGATGCCTTTGCGCTCCATTGCCCGGACAGTGGGGCCTTCGTGAACGGTGGGCAAGAGATCAATACCCTGCCGCTCATAGCTGCGGTGGTCGATGCGGTTGGGCAGTTCCTTTTCCGCAAACTTGGCGTTGCACAATTCCGCCCAAGTTTGCCGCCAGTGCTCCAGTGTTTCGGGACTGCCCCAGTTGGTGGTGGGAACGGCATTGAATACATAGTCTCCTTTTCCATCCGGGATGCGCTCTCCGTTTTCGTCCAGCACATATTCCCGCCGCTGCTTGTTGCCCCATTTGCCGTTCGGCTCCATGGGACGGATGGGACACATCACATGGAAGTGGGGATTGGTGATGCCGCCATCCTCCTTGTCGGGACAATGAACAGCGAAGTCCACGATTATGCCCCGGCTCACAAACTGCTCCAACAAAAACTGCCTTGCAAGTGCGATGTTCTCCTCCATGGAGAACTCGTTGTGCAAGGCAATGTCAAAGCTGTATGCAAGCTGGGCTTTCTTTCCGCGCTCCACTTTCTCCACGGCGTTCCAGAGAGTTTCCCGGTCTGCGTACTCCGGCGGAGCGTGAGCGGGCAGCAGGATTTCCGAACAGATCACGCCGCCCTTGCGGGTGTAGTCGCTGTCCTCGCCGTAATAGTCGCTGTGGAGCTTTTCGCCGGAACGGTAGGCGGCTGCGGCAACGGCGGACTGCCCGGCGCTGCGTTTGATTTGGGTGACATGAAAATGAAATAGTGCGATGTTCAGACCCTCCCTTGGTCGTGGGCGCAGATTGCGTCTGTGAGCAACTGCTGAACCTCCGGCAGAGCAAAGATGGATTCCGCAAAAGCGTAGAACTCCACCTCGGTCAGAGTCTTTACCGTGGGAGCCACGCTCTCCACGGCGGCACCACGGGTGATGAGCCGATGGGTTCGTTTTCGCCGTTCGCCCTTCTCACAATAGGCAATACGGTTTTCGTACTGCTGTACCTTGTGTTGGAGCTGGACAAGCTGCTGCTCACAGGCGGCCCGTTCGGCTTCCAGTTGGGATAGGGATTTTTGCTTTGACATTTTTTGAATGACCTCCTAAAAGATTTGGATAAAAAATGACTGCCAGCATTTACTGACGGTCAGACTCACGATATGAAAACTTGGTCAGCGGGAATGGTTTGTAAAACCGTTTCCGCTGACTAAGTCTGCAAGGATAGCCGCATCGCGGCGCAAGGGGTGCAGCCCCTTGTTCGGAACGCAGTGACGCGAAACGCCCCGGACATTTCAACTCAGGTGTCCGGGGTATTCAGTCTCGCAGAGCGCACATACGGGGATTACCCCGTATAGAAGTGCGCCCTTAGTTCCTAAGGGATTTCCCCATATTACCGCCAATCGCTACTTGATCCGGTATTGCAAGTGGTGACAATTCGGTCATCTGCTTCAAAAGAGAGATATTTGCGCTTTTTGCTGCGTACATACGTACGGCAGGATGTTACTTGTTCCATTCGTCCGGTACGTACGTACGCAGCGAATTACCACAAAAGCTGTTTATATCAGGTCTTGCCACAGCCTCAATTCCCATGAAGCCCCAAACCCTGCGTCCGGCTGGATTGGTCACATTGTTGCAGTGTTCCAGATTGTATTTGCCTGCAAGGGCAACCAAAGCATCGCTGAAGCTCCGGGCTTTCAGGGGTGAGAGCCCATTCTCGTCACACCACATTCGGTAAATGGAATACAGGTCTTTGGAGCTGATGGAAGCATCTGCTTTGAGCTGGATATATCCATCGGATTCCAAAAAAGAAAAGATGTTGTTATTATCCCGTTTCACCGCTTCCCGATTTTCTCTGGCGCGTTCACTCTCTGTGAAGCGGAAGTTGTTAAGCGCCAGGCGCTGCAGGCCTGCAAAGGCCCAGAGGAAAATCCCCTCCACTTCCGCTTTCAGTTTTTCACCCAGATAGGGATCATCTGTCCGTCCGGTGGACTTGGGTTTGGTGGTGAGCATGAGCTGCCGCCGGTAGAAGCCGTCACTGCGGTCATAGAGGGCTTGCAGGTCGCCGTTACTGAACGCCAGCAGCCGGGCGTACATCCAACCCTGATAGCTCTGCTGTCCCTTGCGCTCCAAGTCCATCTTCCCCTGAGCCGTTACGATGGACTTGACATAATTGGTCTGCCGCAGAGCTTCCATCCGCATATCATCGTCCACCATCAGCAGTGTGTGCTCCAAATCCGCCCGGGCAAAGCGGTTTTCCGAGATTTTTCCGATGCTGCCGTCCTTCATATTGCTCCCAAATAACTTTCCCAGCATGGCGCCGATCTGAGACTTGCCCTCCCCGCCGCTGCCCTTGAGAATCAACATCCGTTGCCCGGCGTTGCTGGGAATCAGGCAGTAGCCAAGAAATTCCTGCAGGGTGGGAATGTCCTCGGGGTAGAGCAGTTCCTCCAGAAACCGGAACCACCGCACCGGCTGGGGCGCATCGGGGTTATATGCCACCGGCAGACGGTTGCGGACAATCTCTGGTTTCCCCTCGGTGAATGTTCCATCCAGGAGCAGCGTACCGTTGGCAAGGTATACGCGATCCGGCTCCGGGAAAAGATCGTCCACCTGCGCTTCCAGCTTCAGTACCTCCAGAATGTTGCTGATCTTCTTGGGGATGTTGTTGACTGCGCAGAATTTGAGGCTTTCATAAATCTCACCTCGCAGGGGCAAATCGTCTGTTAACCGACCATCCGGTGTGAAAAAGGCTCTGTTTGTGAAGATGATTCTGTGCTCACGCAGAAACTCCTGACAGAACAGAGCCTCGTTGATGTTCTTCCCATCAAACCAGATGGGGTTCTCAGGCGATTGTGGGTTCTTTTGCACGGTATCCTGCCTCCTTTCGATTCTCTGCCACGACACCTTCCCAGAAAGCAACGCTGCCGTCTGCCGTCAGAGCGGATACAGTATGGCTGCGCTGGGTGGAGCTGGCTTCGTCCAACATTTCCAGAAGCCCCGCAATGCGGTCGTACTGCTGGCAGCTTTCCACAAAACGGTCATCCAGACTGTCCTCTGGCGTTTTCGGTGCATATTGGGTTTTCCATTCCTTCAATAGATGCAGATAGTCTGTCAGCGCCCGGCGGCAACGCAGTTCTTCCAGCCGGGATGGATTCCGCCGGACGGCAACCGGCTTTGCGTCCACCGAGATGCCAAAATCAGCGACAAGTTTTTCTGTGGCATCCTTGGGACTGATGCCGAACAGTCGTGCGGTGAAGTCGATGACATCTCCGCTGGCCCCGCAGCCGAAGCAGAAGAAATAATCCTCATTCAGCTTCAAACTGGGATGCTTGTCCTCGTGGAATGGGCAGCAGGTCATGCCGTTTCGGCTCACCGTCAGCCCGTAGGTTTCGGCAGCCTGCCGCAAAGTGACGGCTGCCTTTACTCTTTCAAATTGGTTCATTTTCTTATCTCCTGATTCTTGTTTTGCGCCCTGTAACCATTTGCAGGGCAATTCTGGGTTGGGGAATATATCTGTACTACCTTTCTGAATCCAATCCCAAAAGTCCTTGCGCCGCAAGGCTTTTTCGGGGTCAATGCGTTACACTGCCGCTTTGCTCCTGTACTTTCGCACTCTGGCAGCGGTCTGCTTTCTTCGGGCAGCATCTGCGCATTTGTCGGAGCAGTACACCCTCCGCCCACTGACCGGAAAGGGCCTCCCACAGTGCTTACAGCGTTTTGCGGGCATCGCCTGCAAGGCAGCTCCCAGTTCCGGGGCGTTGGGCAGAACCGCTTCCCGGAAGTACCGGCACATGGCGCTGTTTGTGTAGCAGATGCCCAACATGGGGCATTCACAGTCCAGCGGCAGGCAGCCGTATTCCCTGTCGTAGTTGGCGCAGCTTCCAGTTACCAGCTTCCGAATGGATAGTCGTTCCTGTGCAGTCAATTCCCGTTCTGTTTTTGCCATAGGCAGTCATCCTCCTTTCTTCGTTTTTGGGGAGCGTAAGTTGCCGGGCCTACCCTCTCACTATGGTTATGGGGAAATTTTCAGAAAACAGGCGAATCGCAGGACAAGCCCATTTCAAAAAACAGGACAGCCCCCATATGTATTTGCCGCTCTGCCCGAACCAGTTCCTGCCCGGCGTTTCACCCGGCGTTTTCTCCCCCTTGGCACGCTCATGGTCATCGCGATGCTTCCCCGGAGGACATATCCCTTTCGGACGGTCATTCAGTTGTCAAGGTTCACCCGTAGCCTCAAATGCAGGCGAATCTGTCCGTATTCTACAACAAAAAAAGGGCCTTTCCCGGATATCCAAAAGGATGGAAAAGACCCAAAAAATTTGATATTTCCATGGTTATAGACAGCCGTGATATAATGGAAGAAAACTGTTTTGGAGACTGCTTTTATGAATACAAAACTGACCATACAGGAGAAACTGAAGGATCTGCGAGTGGAACGGCACCTGACTTTGGAGCAGCTGGCGGAGGAAACCGGCATTTCCAAATCCGCACTGGGCAAATATGAATCCGATGACTTCAAGGATATTAGCCCGTTCAGCATCGTCACGCTGGCCAAATACTATGGCGTGTCCACGGACTATCTGCTTGGACTGACAGAAACAAAAAATCACCCAAACGCAGACCTGCACGATCTGCATCTGAGCGATGACATGATTGAATTGCTGAAAAGTGGAAAGCTCAACAACCGGCTGCTGTCTGAGCTGGCTCTGCACAAGGACTTCCAGCGCTTTCTGGTGGACATTGAAATCTTCGTTGACCGGATTGCGGATATGCGCATCCATGACATGAACGCAATTCTGGAAGCTAACCGGAAGCAAATCATGGAAAAGCATAATCCGGGCGAAAATGATTTATATGTGCGCACTCTGGAGCTGGCGCAAGTCAGGGAAGAAGATTATTTTGCCCATGTGGTTCACAAGGATATTGACGGTATTATGCAGGACATTCGGGAAGCCCACAGGAAGGACACCACTACCGCTGACACCGCTTCTCCTGTTGCCGCTATTCAAAAGCAGATGGAAGCCGCTTTGCACTACGAGGGAACTGAGGAAGAAAAGAAAGCCCGGCTGTTCCTGGCTACTCTCGGCATTGATTATGACAAGCTGACCCCGGAGGAATTTGTCACACAGATCAATATTCTGAAGAAGTCCGAACATCTGAAAAGCTCCAATAATCTGCGTGGGAAAGCTGTACCGTATCCGGTGCATGGGAAAGGGAATCGAAAGAGGCGGAAGTAAACTGCGCTGCCTTTTTCCTCTACTATTGTTATGTCAGGAAAGCCCTTCCATAATCTTGCAAAAATGCAAGTGCAAAAGGGCTGAACGTCCTATATTCGTATTCTTGTCGGCCGGTGACAATAATGAGGAGAATGATAAG
Source organism: Oscillospiraceae bacterium (assembly GCA_017622995.1). Lineage (GTDB taxonomy): Bacteria > Bacillota > Clostridia > Oscillospirales > Oscillospiraceae > Faecousia. Next base: position 28,002 of record JAGAQA010000066.1, on the reverse strand, counting down.
AAGTGATTTTCACTCTGTGGAGAGTGAATGAGAGTGAATTTTCACTTTCTGCTGTTGAAAATTATGAAAATCTGAGTATAATGTAATTAAGAAGAATTGGAGGTGCTGTATATGCAGTATGAAAGCGAGCGCATTGAATATAAATCTCAAATGCTTGAAGACCTTTACAAGGAGGTCATCGCATTTGCAAATACCGATGGTGGCGTTATCTATATCGGCATCGATAACGAAGGCAATCTGACTGGTATTGATGATGTGGATGAAACCTACACTCGTTTGACCAACGGCATCCGTGATGCGATTGCTCCGGATGTCACTATGTTCGTGCGGTATGTCCTCCAGGATAACAAGGTTATTCGGATTGAAGTTGGAGAAGGCAGCTATAAGCCTTACTATCTAAAAGCGAAAGGAATAAAGCCTACCGGCGTTTACGTCCGTCAGGGTGCCTCCAGTGTGCAGGCATCTCCCGATCAGATCCGTAGAATGATTAAAGAGTCGGACGGTGACAATTACGAAGATTCTCGTAGCCTTGATCAGGATTTAACCTTTTCTGCCGCAGAAACAGCATTTCAGCGCTATGGCGTCGAGTTCTCTATTGAAAAATACCGTACCCTTGGTATCACACAAAACGACATTTTCACCAACCTTGCCCTGCTTCTGTCTGACCAATGCCTTCATACGACCAAGATTGCCGTGTTCAAAGATGAGTTCTGCACGGAGTTCCGGGATAGTAAAGAGTTCGGCGGCTCGGTTTTCAAACAGTTTGAGGATTCTGTAACCTATCTCGCATTGTGCAACAGGACTGCTTCAACGATCAAAGGAGTTGTTCGTACGGATAAGAAGGACTATCCTGAAGAAGCCATTCGTGAAGCACTGCTCAACGCCCTTGTGCATCGGGATTACAGCTTCAGCGGCAGTATTATTATTAATGTGAACGACAGCAAAATGGAGTTCATTTCCCTCGGCGGACTCCTGCCCGGCCTTTCTACCGAGGATATTCGCATTGGCGTTTCTCAGCCGAGAAATAAAAAGCTGGCAGAAGTATTCCACCGCCTGCGCCTGATTGAAAGCTACGGCACCGGCATTCGCCGGATTTTCAAGCTGTACGAAAACTGCCCCATTCAGCCCGTTATCGAGGTAACGGCCAATGCATTCAAAATCGTGCTGCCGAACATGAATGCCTGTGGCGCCGTTGCCGAGAGAGTACCGGAAGCTGCTGAAAAAGCACCTGTTGTAATCACGCCGCAGATGAAAACGGTACTGGATTATCTGGCAGAGTACGGAGAAATGACCGACGAAGATCTGCAGGAACTGCTGAACATCAAAAAGACGAGAGCCTATCTGCTTGCCCGTCAGATGAACGAAAATGGGTTGATTGACATTATCGGCAGAGGTGCGGCGAAGAAGTATAAATTGAAGTGAGGGACAATGTATGGCACGTTATAGCGTTAATAATTACACAGTCGAAACATTGCTTTCTAATATAAAATCCGGAAGTATTGCAATTCCAGAAATGCAGCGTCCTTTTGTTTGGGATAGTTCCAAAGTTAGAGACTTGGTTGACTCTTTGTATAAGGGATTTCCGGTAGGATATATCATTGTATGGCAAAACCCTGATGTTAAGCTGAAGGACGGAACAAAGTCCTCTGGCAAAAAGGTTCTTATTGACGGCCAGCAACGTATTACGGCAATGGCTGCCGCAATTGTTGGGCAAGAGGTATTGGACGATCACTACAAGTGGAAGCGCATTGCTATCGCCTTTAATCCCCTCGAAGAAAAATTTGAAGTTGCCAACAATGCTATTTTGAAGAGTAGCAAATGGATTCCGGACATTGCCCCTGTTTTGGAGCCGGCTTTTGATACATTCTCCTTCGTAATGGATTATTGCCAGAAGAATGAGATTACGGATCAGATGTCGCAGGTAAACAATATCGTTAACCGGCTTCGTGGTATTCAGAATAATAGCCTTGGTGTTATTACCTTGGCAGAAGATTTGGATATCGATAGCGTTACGGAGATTTTCATTCGCATCAACTCTAAGGGCGTTGTGCTTTCACAAGCAGATTTTGCCATGTCGAAGATTTCGTCCAACGAAACTTATGGCGGCAACATCACCCGAAAGACAATCGACTATTTCTGCCACTTGCTTGAATCTCCCGAAGATCTGAAAGATATCAAAAACAACGATACTGCATTTGCGAGCTTGCCGGAGTTTGACACGATCAAGTGGGCAGCTACCAAGAGTAACCCCATATACAAAACTACCTACAACGACATTCTACGTGTAGCATTTACCTACAAGTTTAAGCGTGGCCGTTTGGCAGACCTTGTTAGCCTGCTGTCGGGTCGTGATTTCGAAACAAGAGAATTCAAGATTGAAATCGAGGAAGATTCTTTCAAGCAGCTTCACGAGGCGGTGCTGCAGGCTGTTAATCAAACCAATTATGAGCGGTACTTGATGATTGTACGCTCTGCTGGCATTGTCCGCAAATCCTTGATTCGTTCCCAAAACGTACTGAACTTCGGGTATGCACTTTATCTCGCATTGCGTGAAAGAAAAATTGACAGTAATGAGATTGAACAAATTGTACGTCGTTGGCTGGCACTGACGATTCTGACGGGACGTTATTCCGGCTCCCCGGAATCTTCCTTCGACTATGACATTAAACGATTCTTCTCCTACGATGATCCCATGGAGTATCTCAAACTTACAGAAGCGGGCGAATTGTCAGATGCGTTTTGGAATGTTAACCTTGTGCAGCGCTTGAATACATCTGTTGCAAGCAGCCCGTATTTCAATATGTTTCTTGTGGCACAGGTAAAGAGCCATGACAGAGGATTTTTGTCTACGCAGGTTGATGTGGAATCTATGTTGGAAAACAGAGGCGACATTCACCATCTCTTCCCCAAGAACTATCTTACGAAAAACGGCGTTCCGCAGTCGATGTATAACCAGGTTGCAAACTATGTGTTCCTTCAACAGGAAATCAATATTAAGATCAGCGATGATGCTCCCTGCACCTATATGAAAAAGGTTTTTGACCAGTGCCAGACCAAGAAGCCTATCTATGGTGGCATTGTTGATGAAGTTGAACTTCACAGAAATCTGGAACAAAACTGCATTCCAGCTGGATTTGAAGAAATGGAAATATCGGACTATAACAATTTCCTTGAAATGCGCAGAAAGCTGATGGCCGAAAAGATCCGCAATTATTACTTCTCTCTTTGAGCAATAAAACTACCATTAGAAAAGAGGTGCCGCAATGGAACAGACTTATCTTCCCGGTAAAATCCGTGACCGCATACAGGACCTGATGAAAGCCAACAAGGTCACGCAGGCTGAGCTTGCTGCTCGCATCGGCTGTTCGGAAAGTATGCTGAGCCGTTTCATCAGCGGCAAGACGGACAAGCTGGGCGACGAAAATATCATCCGCATTGCCCGTATGTTTAATGTCTCTACGGATTTTCTGCTTGGCGAAGTCGATGTGCCAGGCCGCATGAATTATGATATTTCCGAACTTGGGTTGTCGGTACAGGCGGCAAGAAACTTATATACCCAAAAGGTGAATCCCCAGGTAGTCAAAGCATTTCCACCTGTCTGAAAGCCGAGCAAGGTCTACGGAAGCGCTGGCTTTGGATAATGTGTGGCTGGAACTGCCGTGGTGGTATTAGGGGATACGGGGATGCGTCGCTGCGGCGGGTTTTATATACCTCTTGCTCCCCCCGGTGGTGCAGCACAGCTTCGGTCACCGACCTTCGCTTTGCCGTACCACCTACACCCGAAGAACGAATATCCGTAAGCATCCCGTGCTTACAAATATTCGCCCTTCTGCTCCCACTGGAAGCGGTCTGTCCGGTACGGTGACAGCCCCTTTCCTGCGGCAGCGAAAGGGCGAAAGAATGAATCGGAGGATTTTGATATGATTACGGGTCCTATTAAAAATAAGGTAGACAAGATCTGGACGGATATCTGGGCAGGCGGTATTACTAACCCCTTGACCGTTATCGAGCAGCTTACCTACCTCATGTTTATCCGTTCACTGGATGAAAAGGAATTGGAAAACGAAGAATTCGAAAATATGACCGGCGAACAGATGCCCAAGATATTCCCTCAGTCTGAGGAAGGACAGTCTATGCGCTGGAGCAAATTCAAGAACGGCGATCCCCGGCACATTTATGATGTGATCTCCCAGCGGGTATTCCCGGCGATCAAGAATATGAAAAACGGGCGTCTGCCTGACTTTACCGAGCAGGGCGAGATGGTTGAGATCGAGGATGAACCCGCGGCCGACAGCGAGGGCAGTACCGCATTTGCCCGGTATATGGGGGATGCCATGTTCCTCATTCCCACGCCGCAGGTGCTGCAGAAGATCATCACCGGTCTGGACGACCTCTATGAACACGACATAGACGATCTGGATATGCAGGGCGACCTGTATGAGTACATGCTGGGCAAGCTGGCAACAGCCGGGCAGAATGGTCAGTTCCGCACACCCAAGCACATCCGGGAAATGATGGTGCAGCTTTTAGATCCCACTCCTGACGATACCATCTGCGACCCCGCCTGCGGCACGGCAGGCTTTCTGGTGTCCGCCGCCGAGTATATCCGCCAAAATTACGAGGATACCATGACTTCCGAGCAGTGGGAGCATTACGCAGGCCCCATGTTCACAGGCTTTGATACCGACCGGACCATGCTGCGTATCTCCGCCATGAACCTGATGCTCCACTCCATCGGGAATCCCAATATCGACTATATGGACAGCGTGTCCAAGCAGAACGGAATTTCCGAAAAGTTCACTATGATTCTGGCGAACCCGCCCTTTAAGGGTACCGTGGACACCGAGAGTATCCACGACAATCTGAAATCCGTCACCAACACCAAGAAAACGGAGCTGCTGTTCCTCGCCCTGTTCCTGCGGATGCTGAAAAAGGGCGGTCAGTGCGCCTGCATCGTCCCGGACGGTGTGCTGTTCGGCTCCAGCAAAGCACACCAGTCTATCCGCAAGGAGATCGTGGAGAATCACCAGCTCCGGGCAGTGATCTCCATGCCCAGCGGCGTGTTCAAGCCCTACGCAGGCGTGTCTACCGCCGTGCTGGTGTTCACTAAGACTGGCGCAGGCGGCACAGATAAGGTCTGGTTCTATGATATGCAGGCCGACGGCTTCAGTCTGGACGATAAGCGTACCGAGATCAAGGACAACGACATCCCCGATATCATCGCCCGTTTCAACAATCCTGATGAAACTGGCAGAGAAAGAACAGACAAGTCTTTCTTTGTTCCCGTGTCTGAAATCGTTGCTAACGATTACGACCTGTCCATCAATAAGTATAAGAAGACCGTATATGAAGCTGTTGAGTACCGTTCTGCACAGGAAATTATGACCAACCTGTACGAATTGCAGATGCAGTTCTCAGAGGGATTAGATACTCTTAATTCCTTGCTTGGATTATAAGAGGTGCCGATATGAAAGATAATGTTAAACTTGGAACTCTGGGAGATATTTTTATCGGTTTGACATATCGCCCCGATGATGTATCAAATGAGGGAACAGTTGTTCTACGGTCAAGCAATATTCAAAATGGCAGATTGGATTTTGCCGATACTGTTCGTGTAAAGTGTAAAGTCCGAGAAAATCTTATTGTAAAACCTAATGATATTTTGATGTGCAGCAGAAACGGAAGTGCAAAACTGGTTGGCAAATGCACTCTCCTGCCAAAGTTGGATGAAGAAATGACTTTCGGTGCATTTATGACTATCATCAGAACACAACACAACCCCTACTTGCTCCACTTTTTCAATTCCAACGCTTTCAGAAACCAATTAGGTAGTGCTGCCACTACAACCATCAACCAGATTACAAGAAAAATGCTGGATGATATTGTTGTTCCCATATATGCAAAAGCACAGGAAGACTATATAGTTTCTGTATTCAATCAAATTGATGCGCTGATATATTTAAGGCAGCAACAGTTAGAGCAGTTGGATGAACTTGTCAAATCCCGCTTTACCGAGATGTTTGGTGATCCGATGACTAATCCCATGGGATGGGACAAGGTTAATATTTCTACTGTTGTAGGTGGCAAAGTAAGCAACGGTTTTTTTGCAAAGCGGGATGATTACTGTGATGATGGCAACGTGGAAGTCTTAGGTGTTGCAAATATTGTAAATCGTATGTATTCCAACATAGAGAACTTACCACAGACCAACGGTACAGATACCGACATTGAGAAGTACGTGGTAAAATATGGTGATATGCTTTTCTGCCGTTCATCCCTTGTTGCAGCAGGTATTGGTAAAGCATCAATAGTACCACGTGGTACACCCAATAATGTGCTGTTTGAGTGTCATGTCATTCGGTTGCCATTGGACTTAAATAAATGTGTGCCAGAGTTCATGCAGGTTCTATCTACCACCGATTACTTTAGAAACCAAGTAATTGCTCAGTCAAAAACCGCAACTATGACAACGATTGGACAGGATGGTATTTTGAAAACAGATATTATTCTGCCACCCTTGGAATTACAAAAACAATTCCTTGAATTCGTCGAACAGACCGAAAAATCAAAATTGGCAGTACAACAGAGCATAGCTGAACTGGAAGAACTAAAGAAATCTCTTATGCAGCAATACTTCGGTTAATAAAAGGTTTATCGAGAGAGGTAGATAGCGATGAACATTACCTTTATGATTGGCAATGGTTTTGATAGAAATCTTGGACTTAAAACAACATATTCAGATTTCATTCAGTGGTATAAGGAAACTCCTGCTAAAACAGAAACATTGAAAGAGTTCCGAGAATACATTAATGATAATGAGGAATTGTGGTCAGCAGCAGAGGAAGAATTAGGAAGATATACTGCAAAATTTGATGCAGGTGCAGGTGCAGCTTTCTATGAGTGCCATAAAGATATATGTGAACATCTCGCTGAGTACCTAAAAGGTCAGCAAGGCAGGGTTGAGTATCAAGCAATTTTCAAAGAAATAGAAGATGCTTTTTCGCAGTTAAAGGCTCTTACTTCACCTTTTCATACGCAGGAAAAGGCTGTGTTGGATGAAATTTATGCTAAGCACAAAAGCGAAAATGTTGTTTTCAATTTTATTACCTACAATTACACCGATACACTTGACCAATGTCTTGAATTAGTTAGAAAAAAGCAAGGACTCTTAGGCTCTCATAGATACAATAGCAACATCCATAATCATGCAGTAGGCGCAATCCATCATGTACATGGTACGGTAAATGCGCAAATGGTCTTCGGTGTTAATGATAAGTCGCAAATTGCCAAGCCAGAAATTTTTGAATGTGAATACGGTGATTTGTACGAGGAACTTTTGATTAAAAAGCAAGCAAATCAAGGGTATCAAGAAAATGCCGATGCGAAAGCAAAAAAACTTCTGGATGAAAGCCATATTCTGTACATATACGGAATGTCCATAGGCGCTACTGATAAATTATGGTGGGAGCGAGTTTGTACTTGGCTTGCAGGGAATTCTGACCGTCACATCATTTTCTTTTCTTACGAAATGCCAGCGGCAGGGGTTATTGAAACAGACCGCAAAATCGAGGAACGAAAAGCACGGCGTAAAATAACTCAGTATTCACAACTGGATGAACAAAAGAAGCTGGCAATAGAATCCAGAATCCATGTTACCAATGTAAATCTATTCCAAGGACTTGCCGATATTGCAAAGAATGCCGCTGAAGAATACTTAGCCCTTTCTAAAGAGATTCGAGAAAAAGGTTTGGAAGCAATACCAGCCGCAACTACTTAAACTTACTATGATTGGCTTTTGTTCGCCAGTTAAGTTGTTCCAACAAAGGAGGGATTAGATGAACCCGATAGCAGAAGCACTAATGAGCGAAGAAGAAAAGAAGTATCTGAAGGCTAAAGAGGATATTCTGCAAGCTGCAAAGTCTTTTTCTGATCTTTCGCCGCAGTGGCAGGAACATCTGTCAAAAGAACTGTATGAGGCAGCGAAAGTTCTTGCTATGTATCAAGCATTGAAACACTTCTACCAATGATTGGAGGTGAAGAGATTGGATTGCGAAGTTTGGGATATTATTCTTTCGGCGGTGGCGATTCTAACATCAATTATTGCTATTGGTATTTCGCTTTGCGTTGCCAGCAAGCAAAACAAAATAGCTTTATTCGAAAAGCGCTATGAAATATATAGTGATGCACTTGATTTTTTTGAATGTGCATATAATTACACTAAAAAGAATGATAGGGCATCTGTATCCATAAATCAATTAATCGAATTAGAAATTAAAATTGATTTTATTATCGAAAAATCAAAATTTCTCTTTAGCGAGGATATAAGCAATATTCTATCACAGGGGAAAGAATGCCTCTCTTGCCATATTAAATATTATCATGAAGCATCTGATCCCAACAGAGAATCTAATATCAAGCGAAGTATAGAGGAAACCAAAAGTGAGTTCATTGAGAAAGCATCAAAGATACTGAAGCTATGAGGTGACAATAATGTCCAACTTCAAATTTCTAACCACCCAAACGGAATACGCCCTATTCTCTTCTGCTGCGGTGGAGGCAGAGAAGGTGTATCATTCCAGCCCGGCTATGTGTGCTGTTGGCTGCCGGAAGGCATTGGAGCTGGCGGTGAAGTGGGTCTATGCTGCGGACAATACCATGCAGATGCCCTACAAGGACAACCTGCAATCTCTGATCCATGAGCCTTCCTTCCGGTTTGCCGTGGACTATAACACATGGGGCAAGCTGCCGTTCATCATCAAGCTTGGTAATCTGGCTGTACATACGGAGCGCAGTGTACAGGCCGGTGACGCCCTTGCATCGTTGCAGGGCTTGTTTGAGTTCATCCAGTGGGTGGACTACTGTTACGGCACCGACTATGAGGAACGAAAGTTTGATGAAACGCTGATTCCCAAGGAAAAAGTCGTTGTCGATACAAAGAAAATCAAGGAACAGGAAAGCCTGCTTGGTGAGAAGGATGCCGAGATTGAAGCTCTGCGCAAGAAAATTGAGTTGATGTCCGAACAGATCACCGCAGCGAAAGAACAGAACCAGCAGGATCGTACCTTTGTGGCGGCGGACCTCTCCGAGTTCAAAACCCGCAAGATTTATATCGATGTGGATATGAAGCAGATGGGTTGGAAGTTCACCGGAGCAGATGCCGATGTGCAGGAGGAATACCCTGTTGAGGGCATGGCAGGTGTGGTCAGTCAGATGGGATATGTGGACTATGTCCTGTTTGGCAAGGATGGTCTGCCTCTGGCAGTCGTGGAGGCTAAGCGGTCCAGCAAGGATCCCAACATTGGCCGCAAACAGGCTGTGCTGTACGCGGATTGCTTAGAGCGGAAGTTTGGCCGCCGTCCCATGATGTTTACTACCAATGGTTTCGAAACCTATTTCTGGGACGATCAGAGTAACCCCCAGCGCAGAGTCAGCGGTATATTCAGCAAGAGCGATTTGCAGAAGCTCATGAATCGCCGGACAGAGCGTCTGGATCTCATGACAATTCCTATCGATGATAAGATCACTGACCGCTATTACCAGAAAGAAGCGATCCGTGCCGTGTGCGAGCAGATTGGACAGGGATTCCGGAAACATCTGTTGGTCATGGCCACCGGCACCGGCAAGACCAGAACAGCCTCCAGCTTGACTGATGTACTCAGCCGTGGTAAGCATGTCACAAATATTTTGTTCCTGGCAGACCGTACCGCACTGGTAAAACAGGCCAAGGATGACTTCAAAAACTATCTGCCGGATATGTCACTGTGTAATCTGTGCTCAAATAAAGATGACCGCAGCGCCAGAATCGTATTCTCTACATATCCAACGATGCTGAATGCCATTGATGATACGAAAAACAAGGGTGGACAGCGCCTATTTACCCCGGCCCATTTTGATCTCATCATCATCGACGAGAGCCATCGAAGCATTTTCAAGAAATACCGTGCCATCTTCGAGTATTTTGACGCCATCATGGTTGGACTGACTGCGACACCCAAAACAGATGTGGATCGCAACACCTATGATTTCTTTGAAATGGAGCATGGCGTCCCCACATATGCCTACGACTACGAAACGGCTGTATATCAGGATCATGTTCTCGTTCCGTATTACAATTACGAAGTAAAAACCAAGTTCTTGGAGGAAGGAATCACCTACGATGACCTCTCCGATGAGGATAAGGAACGGTATGAGGATGACTTTATTGAAGATGGTCTGATGCCGGATTTCGTTCCCTCTGCGCAACTCAATAAATTTGTGTTCAATGAAATCACTGTAGATATGGTGCTGCAGGATTTAATGGAACGCGGTATCCGTGTAGCTGGCGGCGACCGACTGGGTAAGACCATCATCTTCGCCCAGAACAAGCGCCATGCAGAATTCATCTTGGAGCGATTCAATAAGCTGTATCCCAAGTACCACGGAACATTTGCCCAGCGTGTTATCTGTAACGACACATATGCACAGACCATTATTGACGATTTCAAGGTGCCGGATAAGGAGCCAATTATTGCCGTATCCGTTGACATGATGGACACTGGTATCGATGTGCCTCAATGCGTCAACCTTGTATTCTTCAAAAAGGTGCGTTCCAAGGCAAAGTTCTGGCAGATGATTGGACGCGGCACCCGTCTGTGCAAGGGACTTACCTGCATTGACCAGATCGACGGCGAATACACGGACAAGAAGCGATTCCTAATCTTCGATTACTGTGGTAACTTTGAATACTTCCGCACACATAAAGAAGGCTTTGCGTCCAGAGATACCAAATCGTTGTCGGAAAATATTTTCGGGAAACAGGTTAGGCTGGCCGTCATGCTGCAAGAAAGTGCATTCGCAGGCGATGGCTACCAAGCTTGGCGCTCAAAATTGGTCGGTACATGCTTCTCGCAGGTGCAGGAGCTGAACACCGATTTGATTGCAGTGCGACTGCGCTTGCAGAGCGTTGAAAAATTCAGAAAGCCCGGTGCCTTCAACTATATCAGTGAGGGTGACAAAGGTGAATTGCTTCAGCAGATCGCACCCATTGTCCATTTGGATGACACAGATGAATATGCCAAACGCTTCGACAACTTCGTGTACGGACTTATGATCGCAGCCATGGAGCAAATGCCGTCGTTCAAATATGCGCAGAAGCAGTTGCGTGATATTGGAACGCTTCTGGAGCGCAAAGTTAGCATTCCCCAAGTCAAGGCAAAGCTGACTATCATCAAAGAGGTCAACACTGATGCGTTCTGGGAAACCAACGACATACTGCTGTTTGAGAAGGTGCGCAAAGAACTCCGTGAACTAATTAAATTCTTGAACGAAGGTGGCAATCCAAAGAACCCTATCATTACTCATCTGACGGACCCCATCATCGACCAGCAAGAGGGTATTCAGCTTGATCCTGCCTACGATTTTGAGGACTACCGTGCAAAGGTCAACCGTTATGTCAACGAGCATAGTGACACGATGGCGATCCACAAGCTTACGCACAACATCCCGCTGTCCATAGGCGATTATCAGGAGCTGGAACGAGTATTGACCAGTGAATTGGGAAGCCGCGAGGACTATGTGCGGGAATTTGGTGATACGCCCTTTGGCTTGTTGGTACGGAAGATCGCCAAACTGGATCATGATGCTGCCATGCAGGCGTTTTCGGCGTTTATCAACGACCAGTCACTCAACCAGAAGCAGATCGCGTTTGTCCATAAAATAATTAACCACATAGAGCAGAACGGCTATATGGAGAGCGTGACCGAGCTTCAGAAGCCACCATTTGACAAACCGATTGGCTTTGTAAAGCTGTTTGATGCCAAGACCAGGGCAGCCTTGATGGCAACGATCAATCAAATCAGGGAGAATGCTGTTATGATCGCTGCATAAATCCATGCAAATATCTATAGAGAGGGTGAGTATATGGATTCAGATGGACGAAAACGCTTTTGGGATACGCTGTGTTCTTTATCCGGAATAGATAAAAGACAAGATGTTGAAAAACTGATATCGACTATTCATTATCCAAAATATCTTTATCGCTACAGACCCGTCAGCATTAACAGTCTGGAAGCACTGAGAACAAACAAGCTCCATTTTTCCTCTGCAAATTATTATGATGATCCGTTTGATACATTCCTGCATATCGACATTGAAGCAATCCGGAAAGAGTATTTAAGCGCGTTCCAAACTCCAGAGAGCACAGAAACAGTTGTGGACGGAGTCAGATCATTGCTTGGTAGCATTCTCACCGAGGAGCAAGCAGCGCAGCTGACAGCGAAGAATGTGACAAACGCTCTTTCTCATGGACTTACTGAAAGTTTCTTAAGTTCAGCGCTTGCACTGCGTGATGAAGTAAAGAAAGATACATGGTCAGTTTGCTTCTCTGAGAACGGCTTTAATGAGGTGCTGTGGCTGAAATACGCAGATCAGCATAAGGGTTTTGTACAAATATATGACCTGGAAAATAATGATAACTTTTTGTGCGGCAAACAGGAGAAATGTACAAACTGCGGAATAAAGAATTTTGGAACGCCGCTCTATCCAATTTACTATTCAGATACGCCGTATGATGCAACTAATTTTGCGAAGTTCGTCATGCTTCGCAAAATAGGAGGAATGGCGGGAGCTCCGATTCCACCAGAGTTATATGCCGGAATGGGGACTGGCCTCTGGGAGCAGGAAAAAACGACACTGATTAAGAAAGAATGTCATAAGTATGACGAAGAATGGAGAATGATCACCGGGTGTCCAATGAATCCACCGATTATGATGGAATGGATCCCCAGTGGTATTATTCTTGGCTTGCGGATGGATGCTGCTGAAGAAAACCTTGTTGTGAGTATGGCTAAAGAGGCTGGAATCAAGAACATTTATAAGTCTTACATCGATGCACAAAATCGATTGAATGCGTTTCCTGTACCAATGAGCAAATAAAAAATATAAGGGAGTGAAGCGTAACTTATCGAAAAGGTTAATAAGGCTCTCCAGTAAAATACACGGCCCACCGATCATTGCTGACCGGTGGGCTGTGTCACGTTTATTCTGTTAATCCATCAACCGATGTTCCGGTGTCCCCTGAACATACTGCTCCAAATCGCCGTCGAGTACAAGCTGTGCGTATTCCAGAGGCCTATTGTAGATCAGCCAATCCAGTTCTGACCGCTGATGCATAGTATCGGCAACCTCGTTCTCTACAGCGATGGTATCAATGGCGATCATGCTGCCATCGGCATATCTCAACTCGACACAAGCAGTGTCGATATTGAATTCGCAAGATAATAATTGGTTCACGGTGTTAATCTCCTTACAGATTTTATTGAATAATCTGTCGTGATGAACCCCGTTTCCCGAATGGTCGATTCCCATACACCGCACCAATTCCGCACCAATTCGCCATGAAAGTATATGTAGATACATGGATTTATGTAACGGAAAAGTTCGGAAATATGGGTTTTATTGAGGTTTATAGAGGAATATTGAGATATGAAACAGGAATTTAACCAACGATACCTAATTTCATTTATTTCAAAACTCCTTTATTCTCTAGGTTTTTCACTTTTGATTGTGTGTTCTGCACCATTTCTGCTCCATTTGAGCTTTCTTTGTGGTAAAACCAGCGGTTTACGACAAATGGGAACAGGAAGAAAAAAGCACAATACATTAGCTTACAGTATAGCATACTATTTCTGCCTTTTCAATAGATAATGCGTGTCGAATTGCATGGTGCGCCATGCAATTCGGATACCCGTTGATTTCTGTCTGAATTCCATAAAACCGGTTTTAAAGAGTCGTTTTTATGGAATTAAGCATCTGATGGTGCGTGAATAAGCCGCAATGCGGGTTATTCAGCAGACACTAGATAGAAAGGGCTGGACATCGGTTATTCTTCGTGCCGTCCATTCTGTTTGCTGCATTATTCATCGTTGATTTTTTAGAAAATAAAGCGTATACTATTCCTATGAAAGGGGGCATTGCTATGCCGAACATTAAACCTGTGTCCGATCTTCGCAACTATGGCGAGGTCCTGCGGGACGTCGCCGTGGGACAGCCGGTGTTTCTGACCAAGAATGGTCATGGCCGCTATGCGGTTCTGGATATGGAGGAATACCGCCAGTATGAAAAGCTGATGGCTATGCAGAAGCTGATGACCGAGCTGGAAAAGGGCCGCCGCTCCGGGCAGGAGCAGGGGTACTTCTCTCTGGAGGACGTAGAAAAGGAATTGGGAATCCATGACTAAGGTGAAGTTGTCAGCTGCCGCAAAGATAGATTTGCAGGAAACCCGCCGCTACATCTCCTCAGTCCTCTCCAATCCAAGTGCATCCAAACAGACGATGAAACGAATCACATCCCATTTGCACACGTTGGAACAGTTTCCGGAAGCCGGAACGCCGATTCTGATTCCCGGCAGTCCTGTTGCCTATCGCTATCTGGTTTGCGGGAGCTATATGGCGTTTTATCATGTTTACAATGAGGAAGTCATGGTAGACCGGATTCTCTATGGCAGGAGAGATTACCTGCCCTGCCTGTTTGGTGAGGAATTGACGGAAGAATCGGAATAAAAGAATCCCATAGTTTTCTTCCCGGAAATGGGAGAAAACTATGGGAGCTTCTTGTTTGGGAGTATCCACAACCTGCCGCCTTCCGATGCCAGCAGGAACTGAGTGATGATGGAACTGAGAAGCCCCTTTGGATTCGCAAGCGGTTATAGAGAAATCCGCGAAAAATGTTATGATAGGTGTAACCTTTTCCTGTTGGATTCTTACTACTAGGGTGAGGAACAAAAAAGAAAGGAGTGGTTCTGTGTGGAAGACGCAAAGATCATCGCTTTGTTCTGGGAGCGGAATGAGCAGGCAGTCAAGGAGACCGATGCCGCCTATGGCGGCAAGCTCTACGGCCTGTCCAACCGCATTTTGAATAACCGCGAGGACGCGGAGGAAAGCGTGAGTGATACCTACATGGAAACTTGGAAATCGATTCCTCCCAGGAAGCCAACCTACTTTTATGCATTTCTTGCATCCATCTGCCGCAACCTGTCTCTGAACAGGTTGGATTGGCGCATGGCGGCAAAGAGAAACGCCGAGGTGGTGGCGCTGACGCAGGAAATGGAAAGCTGTATCCCGGACCGGCGGCAGGAATCAGAAATGGACTGCCGGGAGCTGCGGCGGATATTGGAGCGTTTCCTGGAAGGCCTCAGTAAAGAAAGCCGCCTGATTTTCCTGCGCCGGTATCTGTATGTGGAGTCTGTGGCGGAGATTGCCCAGCGGTACGGCATCAGCGAAAGCAAGGTCAAAACCCAGCTCCACCGCACCCGCAAGAAACTGCACACCTGCCTTGAAAAGGAGGGGATTGACCTATGACCGGGAAAGACTTGTTCATCGCGCTGGGTAATATCAGCCCCCAATATTACGAGGAAGCGGAAAATGATACCATTGCTTCCCCCCAGGGGCACAAATCCCTTCGCCGTCCTCTGTTGATTGCCGCTGTCATTGCCCTGACCTTGCTGTTGGTTGGCTGCGCTGTGGTATATATGCTCAGCATGAAGGAGATCAACATTGGACAGCAGCAGACCTATCAGGATGTGTTTGCGTATGATCCTGAATCGGGACAGGCGGTTGCCTATCTCGGACAGGAAACGGTTACGGAAGAGGTCCTGACACTTGCGGGTCTGAAAGGCAGTCGAAACTATCAGGCAGCTCAGGAGTGGTTTGATTTCAAGCAGAGCTACGACCCAAATCATGAGATTCGTTCATCTGTTTCGGAAAATCTGCCGGAATTCCCACAGGAATATGCAGCCTATCATCTCTACTCTCAGGAAATGAAGGATAAGCTGGATGAGATCATTGAAAAATATGACCTGAAGCTGATTGGCAGAACGGTTCCGTTCAAAACCGAAGAAGGCACGCTCAAAGCATTGGGTCTGAAGGATATTGCGATTCCGGGAACAGATGCAACCATGGAGCTTGATTACGCTGCTTATCAGGAGTGCGGAAATCTGGACATGGATTTTCGTTTCATTCTCCCCGGTGCTGCGGATGAAAATGATCTGAAAACAAGATGCCACATTTATTACATGCACAAGGACGCTTTTACAGAGGATGTGATTTCTCTTCGAGAAATCGAGACATGGAAGGAATGGAATTATACAACGGCTTCCGGTGCGAATGTGTTGATTTTCCGCTCACCTACCGATTGGCGGGGGTATATCTTCTGCGATATGCCGAACTACACGGTTACACTCCGGTTTGCGTTCATCGACGAACAGTACACCACCTACATAACAGGCAAAACGGTTCACGAACAGGAATTTATGACAGATCAGCAAATTGAACGGCTTGCGGATGCCATTGATTTTTCCATTGA
This sequence comes from Oscillospiraceae bacterium, assembly GCA_017622995.1. GTDB lineage: Bacteria > Bacillota > Clostridia > Oscillospirales > Oscillospiraceae > Faecousia. Next base: position 11,664 of record JAGAQA010000066.1, on the reverse strand, counting down.
ACCACAGCTGATTGATGGCTGGGAGGAATTCACAAATCAGGCTGCTGGTTCCGGCGAAGGGATCGAAGGCTACTCCATCACCCTGAAGTCCGTAAAATCGGATGGAAACAAAGCGTCCATCACATTGGGTATTACGGCACCGGAGGGAGTCAACCTCCTTGAGCATAATGGATACCCGGTCGCTCTGAAGCCCAGCAACCGCTGGGGGTTCTTCGAGGATATTTCAGGGGGGTCTGGAAATGTTGCCGGTGGATATGGTGTAGAGGACGATGGCGATGGAAAAGCCAACACCCAAAACGTCGTTCTGCAATACACCGCAAGCTCCGAGCAAATGAGAAAAGGGGAGCAGCCCTTCGCGTCCGGTAAGGTATGGAACATCTATTGGCAGGATATCTATGCAAGCTACCTGAATGAGCAGACCAATCAGCCGGAGGAATACCCTCTGGTAAGTGGCAGCTGGTCCATTGATGTGGCATTTGATGATGTGATTACAGAAGAATTGGAACTGATTCAGACTCCTGTTTCCGCAAAAGCCTCTTTCGGCTGGGATTTGAAAGGGAACGATGTATATCAGCAGACCAGGATCACATCTTTTGTTCTGAGACCGATGAGTGGGGCCATTGTCTGCGACCTGGAGGATGCCGCACCCGATTTTCTGACGGTTGGGGAACGCTGTGTCTATGTCATGATGAAAGATGGAAGCAACATCAAATTGTACAGCGATTATGCAAGCGCGGGAATTCAGATTTTGAAGCCGGAAGCCACAATTGATTTGAGTCAGGTGGTTTCCATACTTATGCCGGATGGCACGGAAATCGGCGTACCTGAATAAAGAAAAAAGGATGCCTCCCGCCGTGTTCAGGGAGGCATCCATGCTGTCAGTGTCCCAGAATGCTGTTCAGAATCCCAATCACCTGGTTCACATCGATGGGTTTTGAGATAAAACCGTTCATTCCGTTTTCTGCCGCGATCCTGCGGTCTTCGTCAAAGGCGTTTGCGGTCATGGCGATTATGGGAATTGCGGCGGCCAAGGGATGCGAGGAGGAAAATTTCATTCAAAGGTTCCCGGAAAGATAGCGCCGAAGATCCATGGCCAAGCCGTCCTCCTCACAGTCGCCGCAGACCCGATTCGCCAGGCCTTTGACTTCCTCGCTTGCGTTTCCCATGGCAACGCCTTCTCCCGCGGCCCGGAGGACCTGGGCATCGTTCATGCTGTCCCCGTAGGCCACACAGTCTCCGGGGGTCAATCCGTAGAACCGGCAAACACGGTGCATGGCGGCACCTTTGTTGATCTGTGCATCGGAAATCTCGCCCGGATAGATGTGTTCGGCGGCAAGCTTATCCTGAAAGAACACCACATTGGTTCCGGCAGGGTGGAGCGCCTGAATACTGTCAGCCGCTTCCTGAGAAGGCAGCAGAAAGACGATTTTGAACACCGGTTCTCCGCTGTATTGATCCATGGGGAGGTATTGGTGAAAAACAGACAGCAGCCGCCGCAATTCGCTGTGCATGCCGCTGCCGGGCTCCGGATGCCCCAGAAGCTCCTGTAGGTCGGTTCCTCCCCGGTAGCTCGCTGAATCGCATTCCAGCACATAGTATGCCCCCAGCTTGTCCAGCAGGGCCACAATGGCATCCTTGATGCTTTCGGACATGAAGCTGCGGAAAAGCTCCTGCACGCCGGCAAGAATTCGGCCTCCGGCGCTGTAAATGCCACCATCACACCCCAGTGCTTTGACGCTCTCGGGAGTGAAGGAAAAGGTGCGGCCGGTACACAGGAATACCTTGTCTCCCTGGGCCTGCAGCTGCCGAATGGTTTGCCGCAGCAATGGGGAAGGGCTTGTTCCCGGCATGGCAATGGTTCCGTCTATGTCCAGAAAAAACAGCTTCACTTTTTAACACCTCACGATCTATTTCCGTCGATTATAGCAGTTTTCCCCGGAATGCGCAACTGTGTGTGGATACCGTGAAGCTGGGGGGAAAGCCCGTTGAGCCCCAGGTTGAAACTGGGCAGAAGGTAAAAGCCGGTCAGCTTTTGATGAAATTTGGTGTTGCCAATATCCGCAAAGCAGGTTACAATATAATGGCTCCTGTTGTTGTAACCAATCATGAGGCGTACAAAATCGAAAAGCGTTCTGTTTGCCGAGCTTGGTTTTAAGATCCTGCGGGTATCTTCCAGGAAAATCTGTAATACGCGGATGTGAGGGCGGAATGGTCCTCACATTTTGTGCATAGAAAGTGAGTGCCCTATGAGTATTGTTCCTGTCGTCAAACAAATGATTACCCTGTCCCTGCTGATGCTTACCGGCTTTTTTGCAAACCGTTTTGGAATCCTGGGAAGGGACGCTCAGAAATGGATGTCCAAGCTGATCATCAATATCACCTGTCCGGCCCTGATTCTCAGCAGTGTCACCACCAGCCAGCGGCTGGAAAACAATCAGATGGTGCTGATTATTTTTGGCGCGGCCATTGCCTATTATCTGATTCTTCCCTTTCTTGCCAAGGGCTGCGCGCTGGCCGGACCCCGGAACCGGCGGTCGGAATATGCCTGTATGCTGATCTATTCCAACCTGGGCTTTATGGGAATCCCGGTGGCCAACGCAGTGCTGGGGAAGGAGGCAATTCTCTACATCTCCATTTTTATGGCCATTTTCAATATTTCCATTTTTTCCTATGGAATCATTCTGCTGGGGGGAACCGGCGGCGGAAAGCTGCAATTTAAGAAAATGATCAATCCGGGCACCGTCTCCGCGGTTGCCGCCGTTTTGCTGTACCTCGGCAGTATTTCCATTCCTACACTGCTGCTGGAACCCATTACCGCAATGGGGAATACAACCACGCCTCTGGCGATGATGGTGATCGGCGCGTCCCTTGCCAACGGGAAGGTGCGGGACCTGTTCACGGAAAAGAGCATGATCCTGTTCACCGTTCTGCGGCTGCTGGGTCTTCCGCTGCTGGCCTGGGTCGTTTGCCAGATTTTGGGTGTTCAGGACCGGCTCCTGGCGGGTGCCCTGATTCTCATCAGCGGCATGCCGGTGGCTTCCAACACGGTTATGCTCTGTACGGAGCTCAACCGGGATGGAGACTATATTGCCAAGGGCTTGCTGATCTCCACCCTGGCTTCCGTGGTGACGATTCCGCTGATTTCCATGCTGTTGTAAGCCTTCCACCGGCAATCGGGAAGGGGCTCAGCAGCCCGGGAACTGATTCCGGGTCCGGCATATAGCAGGGAGAAACCGATTTCGTATTCCTACCTTTGACATGGAATGATACAAAAAACAGACTTATTCCCCAGAAGAATAAGTCTGTTTTTTGCGGTTATCAGTCCAGTTTTAGATCGTTTTCCCCAATCCAGCCCTGCTTTCGGAAGAGAAGTCCAAAAAGCCAGGTAAGGACGGCGGGCAGGACCAGGCAAATCAGTCCCATGCCCAGGTAATCCATGCCGGTAATGGCGTCCTTTACGCCGATGGCCACGTCATTGACCCAACCGGCATACACACCGATGGGGCCCACCATGCCGCAGGTGCCCATGCCGGATGCCACACCGCCGGAAGGGTCGTTCATCTGAAAGTGGAACAAACAGGTGGCAATGGGGCCGGTGATGGCGGAGGTCAAAATAGGCGGAATCCAGATTTTCGGGTTTTTCACAATGTTGCCCATTTGCAGCATGGAAGTGCCCAAGCCCTGGCTGACCAGTCCGCCCCAGCGGTTTTCACGGAAGGACATGACGGCAAACCCCACCATCTGGGCGCAGCAGCCGGCCACCGCCGCGCCCCCTGCCAGCCCGGTGAGACCCAGGGCCGCGCAGATGGCGGCAGAGGAAATGGGGAGCGTCAGCGCCATGCCCACCACCACGGATACCAGAATGCCCATCCAGAAGGGCTGCAAAACCGTTGCCCATTCCACAAAGGTGCCCACAGAGGAAGCGGCGGTGCCAATGGCCGGTGCAATCAGCGCGGACAGGGCCACACCTGTGAGAATCGTCACCAGAGGGGTTACCAGAATATCCACCTTGGTCTCCTTTGAAACGGCTTTTCCGCATTCCGCCGCCACAATGGCGATGAGAAGCACCGCCAGGGGACCGCCTGCACCGGCACCGCCGGAAAGGGTGACGGAGCCCAGCTTATTTGCCGCATAGCCCACCGTTGCCAGAGAAAACAGCACCAGCGGCGGTGCCTGCAGGGCATAGCCGATGGCGACAGCCATAGCCGGGCCGCTCATGGCAGCGGCAAATCCGCCCACATCCACCAGGAAGGGCAGGTTCAGCTGCTGGCCAAGGGTTTTTACAATGGTTCCGATGAGCAGAGAGCAGAACAGACCCTGGGCCATGGCGCCCATGGCATCAATCCCATACCGTCTGGCAGAGAAGACAATGTTTTTTCGTTTCAGAAATGCACCCATATGTGATCCTCCTCTAACTGTCTTGTCAGTTAACTAGTCACCATTATATACAGATATGAAGCCTTGTCAAGAAGGATTTGACAAGGCTGAGAGAATATGATACAACGAATATAGTTTTTTCTAAGGGGGTGCTGGTTATGACCGGAGAAGAACGGAGAAATGAGATCCTGCAAATGCTCAAAGTCCAAAATGTTCCCCTGTCCGGGACGGCTCTGGCAGCCGCCTTCCATGTAAGCCGCCAGGTGATTGTTCAGGACATCGCCCTGATGCGTGCGGAAAACCACGATATTCTTTCCACAAACCGGGGCTACCTTTTCCGCCGGGGCGACAGTGCGGATGCGCTCCCCAAGCGGGTTTTTTCCGTCCGGCATACCACCGAACAGGTTCTGGAAGAGTTTATGATCATTCTGGACCTGGGGGGCAAAATCCTGGACGTAGTGGTGGAGCATGCCCTTTATGGCCAGATCCGGGTGGATCTGCTGATTGAATCTGCCCGTGATGCCCGGGAGTTTTACGACAAGCTGTTAAAATCAAAAGACAACCCCCTGAAGGTTCTGACCGATGACTGCCACTACCACACAGTGGCCGCTCCTTCAGAGAAGCTGCTGGATCTCATCGAGCAGGAGCTTCAGCGCAGGGGATTTCTCCATTGACAAAACGGGAGAGCACCCATTGGGCGCCCTCCCGTCGGCATATTATTTGAGGCCCCGTCGCCCGTAGAGCTTGGCAAGGCCGCCCTCGCTGGTTTCCCGGAAACGTTTGTTGAGGTTTACCCCGGTTTCGTGCATGGCCCGGCAGACCATGTCATAGCTGATGTTTCTGGAACCGGTGAGGAAATAGCTCAGGTTGCAGGCGTTCATGGCCCGCATGGCGGCCACGGCGTTGCGTTCGATGCAGGGAATCTGTACCAGGCCGCAGATGGGGTCGCAGGTGAGCCCCAGGTGGTGCTCCATGGCCACCTCCGCGGCATACTCCACCTGATCCAGGTTCTGACCGTATAGCTCTGCCAGGGCTGCGGCGGCCATGGAGCAGGCAGTGCCGATCTCCGCCTGACAGCCGCATTCTGCACCGGAGATGGAAGCGTTGCTCTTGGTCAGGTTGCCGATGATTCCGGCAGTGGCCAGTCCCCGGCAGATGGTTTCGTCCGAATAGCCCTTGGTGTCCTGGACGTATTTCAGCACCGCCGGCAGTACACCGCAGGCGCCGCAGGTGGGGGCGGTGACAATGGTGCCGTTGTCGGCGTTCTGCTCGGCCACGGCGTAGGCGTAGGCCGCAATCAGCTGAAATTCCCGCAGGGCCGGGGCATCGCAGCCGCCGGTTTTGCTGTAAAGGTAGCCGGCCTTGCGCTGCACATTCAGGCCGCCGGGAAGGGTTCCGGTGGCATTCAGGCCGTCTTCAATGGACTGCTTCATGGTCTGCCATACGTTCAGAAGGAAGTCCCAGATCTCCGGTCCTTCGTTTAGCTCCACATATTCGCTGAGTGTGGAAATATAGCGCCATTTGCAGAAATCGGCTATTTCCGCAAAGGAATGCTCAATGTAGACTTCCTCCGACTGATTGTCCTCCCGGCCGGGAATGCGGATGTCACCGCCGCCGATGGATTCCACCCGCAGGCGGCCGATTTCCTTTCCCTCCTTCAGGGCGATGAAGTCCAGGGTGTTTGGATGGGCACCGGGAAGCTCCTCCTGGGAAAAGAGAATCCTGGTGGGCAGGGGAGCCAGTGTTTCCCGCAGCACCCGGTCGGTGCCGTGGCCCACACCGGTTTTGCTCAGGGAGCCGTAAAGAATCACCTGGAAAGCGTCTGCCTGTTGGTTTTCCTGCCGGAAAAGCCTTGCCGCCCGCTCCGGTCCCATGGTGTGGGAGGAACTGGGGCCTTTGCCGATCTTATAGATTTCACGAATGGATTTCATGGTTCTGCCCTCCGTGTGTTTTTTCTATAGTATAGCAAAGAATCCCTGAAAAAACAACGGCATTCTATTGACAAAGGTGCTATAATAGATAAGATACATTTGATAAACCAACCGGAGAGGATGAAAATCATGGCAAAGGATAAAAAAGTTGAGCAGATCACCGACATGGAGGTGGACTTCGCCCAGTGGTACACCGACGTGTGCAAAAAGGCGCAGCTCATTGACTATTCCTCCGTCAAGGGCATATTCATTTACCGCCCCTATGGCTATGCGATCTGGGAGAACATCCAGCGCATCATGGATGCCGAATTCAAAAAGGTGGGCGTGGAGAATGTCTATATGCCCATGCTGATTCCGGAAAGCCTGCTGCAGAAGGAAAAGGACCATGTGGAAGGCTTCGCCCCCGAGTGCGCCTGGGTTACCATGGGCGGCAACGAAAAACTGGAAGAGAGAATGTGCATCCGTCCCACCTCTGAGACGCTGTTCTGCGATCATTTCGCACAGGTCATTCAGTCTCATCGGGATCTGCCTATGAAGTATAACCAGTGGTGCAGTGTGCTGCGTTGGGAGAAGACCAGCCGTCCCTTCCTGCGCCATCGGGAGTTTCTGTGGCAGGAGGGTCATACCATGCACGCCAGCGCAGAGGAGGCCAAGGCTTTCACTGAGCAGATGCTGAACCTGTATGCCGACTTCTGCGAGAACGTGCTGGCCATGCCCGTTACCCGGGGCCAGAAGACCGACAAGGAAAAGTTCAACGGCGCCGAGGCCACCTACACCATCGAGTGCATGATGCATGATAAGAAGGCTCTGCAGGCAGGTACTTCCCACTACTTCGGCGATGGCTTCGCCAAGGCATTTGACATCACCTTTACCGATCAGAACAACCAGCGTGTCAACCCCTTCCAGACCTCCTGGGGCGTGTCCACCCGTCTCATTGGCGGCATCATCATGACCCACGGTGACAACAACGGCCTGGTGCTGCCTCCCAAGATTGCCCCCATCCAGGTGGTGATTCTGCCTGTTGCCCAGCACAAGCCCGGTGTGCTGGAAGCTGCCGCCGGTTTGAAGCAGCGGCTGGAGAAGGCCGGATACCGGGTGAAGGTGGACGATTCCGACAACTCCATGGGCTGGAAGTGTGCCGAATACGAAATGAAGGGTGTACCCCTGCGGGTGGAGTGCGGCCCCCGGGATCTGGAAAACGACCAGTGCGTGCTGGTTCGCCGGACGGATCGGGAGAAGGTCACCGTCAAGCTGGAGGACCTGGAAACCGCTGTCGCGCAGCAGCTGGAGCTGGTGCATCAGGGTATGTATGACCGGGCAAAGAAGAATCTGGAAGACCATATCTATGAAGCCCACTCCGTGGAAGAGGCAAAACAGCTTCAGGAGGCCAACGGCGGCTTCATCAAGACCATGTGGTGCGGCAGCCTGGAGTGCGAGCTGAAGATGAAGGAGCAGGCAGGCATGTCCTCCCGCTGCATCCCCTTCAAGCAGGAGCACCTGGGCGATACCTGCGCCTGCTGCGGCAAGCCCGCAGATAAGATGATCTACTGGGGCGTGGCATATTGATATTTCCAGTGAAACCGGAGCGCAATGCTCCGGTTTTTCTTTTCCCCAAGGGCCCGACCAAAGAATAATTGACTTTCAACGCGTTTTTTACTATAATAAATCAAGCATGTGCCCTGTTCTGATGCCCGTTCAGAAGAAAACAGAAGGCTGTCAGGCCCCGGGCGACCGATGTTGTGGAAAGGACATAGAAATATGAACAATCAGGAATACGAACTGGATCTGGTGGATCTGGGCAAAACCATTCTGAAACGCTGGAAGCTACTGGCTTTGGTCACGGTCGTTGTTGCGGCTGTGGTGATGGCAATGGTCGTTGGCTCCAATGGACCTGCAAGCTATGAATCTTCGGCGCTGCTGTCCTTCCACCTGACGAAAAGAGCGATTTCTATTTCGAATGCCTCGGAAGATGGAAAGCAGTTGGATTCGGATTTGCGAATCAATATGGACGATGCGTCTACGAGCCTGTCCCAGCGGATTAACGCGGTTAATAAATTATCGCCCATTGTCAGCTCCATTCTGACCGGCGATGAGGCGCTTCAGGCTGCGATGACCGGGCATGAACCGGAAATGACGCTGGCGGAACTGAGAAACGGTACACTGGTAGAGGCAGTTGCCAATACGGATTTGATAAAGATCCGTGTTCAGGCAAAGAGCCCGGAGCTCGCCCGGGATGTTTGCGGCGCGCTGTCTGCCTATGCGGCGGAAAACCTTCCCAGCGCGGTTGACGCGGATTCCATTGAGATTGTATCCGCTGCCCAGCTGCCCGGCAGCCCGGTCTCCAAGGGAATGGCCAGAAAGGCCGTGGTTGCCGTGCTGGTTGGCCTGATTCTGAGCATTGTATATGTTGTCCTGGACTTTATTCTGATGCCCAAGGTGCACACCGAATGGATGGTGAAAAATCAGCTGGGACTGAAGCTGCTGGGAACCGTCCCTGCCGGAAAGGAGAAGAAGACCAATGGCTAAAGCTGTATTTCAGATGGATAAGGAAAAACAGTCCCCCAGCGCGGAAGGGTACAAGGCGCTGCGTACCAACCTGGTGTTTGCGGCCCAGGAGCAGGACTGCCGGATGATCCTTCTGGTCAGCCCCCAGAAGGATGAGCTGGCAGCCCAGTTTGCTGCCAATCTGGGCGTGACCATGGCATGCGGCGAGCGGAAGGTGCTGTTGGTTGACGGTGACCTGCGGACCGGCGCCCTGACAAAACTCCTTGGTTCCGACAAGGAAAGCAGCGGCTTGACCGGTCTGCTGGAAGGCGGAAAGAATCTGGAGCAGGCAGTGGTTCCCACCGGAACACCGAATCTGGATCTGCTGCCCGGCGGAGAAAAGTGCGCGGATCCTGCGCAGCTGTTTTCCGGTAAGGATGGGAGGGCTGCTCTGCGTGCCCTCCGGGATGCATATGATTATGTGATCGTCTTTGCACCGGATGTGGAGCGCTTTACGGATGCCGTGGTTCTGAGTCAGAGCGTAGACGGCGCCGTCCTGCTGCTGGATGCGGAGGCCACAAAGCTGCGTAAGGCAGAAAGCTGCAAAGCAAAGCTGGAGGCGGTGAACGCGCCGATTCTGGGTGCGGTTCTCAATAATCTGAAGTAAGAAGTAAGCTGATTCTTTTGCCAGGATCCCGAAATTGGGATCCTGGTTTTCTTTTAGGAAGATCCATCCCAAGAAGGAAAAACAGCCCACAGGGCGGGCACCTTTACTTTGTATGCGTTTTTGCATTTTGGGAACAATGAAGAATGCCATTCACAAGGGAAAGGACGGGTGAAGAGGGTATGGATTCCATCTGGGAGAAGAATGTACAGCTGCCCCGGTTTCCACAGTTGGAGGGAAATCTGTGCACGGATGTCCTGATCATCGGCGGCGGGCTGGCAGGGCTGCTTTCTGCCTGGAAATTGACCCGTGCCGGGGTGCCCTGCGCATTGATCGAAGAAAACCGAATCATGCACGGTGTCAGCGGCAGAACCACCGCAAAGGTTACTTCTCAGCATGGGTGCGTTTATGGAAAGCTGCTTGACCAATTCGGAACGGAAGCTGCCAGATTGTATTGGCAGGCAAATGAGGACGCATTGGCGGCTTTCCGTGAACTGGCCAGGGAAGCGGATTTCGATTTTGAATCCCAAAACAGCTATCTTTATGCGACGGATGGGGGAGAAAAACTGAAAGCGGAGATGGCGGCGTACCAAAAGCTAAAGATTCCTGCCAGTTGGGAAGCAGCTTTGCCCCTTCCGTTCCCGGTTTCCGGTGCCATTTGTGTACCCAATCAGGCACAGCTTCATCCACTCAAGCTGGCGGCGCATATCGCAAAGGGGCTGAGAATATTCGAGCATACCAAAGCGGTTTCCTTTCTGGGGAATCGGGTTCTGACACCGAATGGGACCATTACGGCGAAGAAAATCATTGTCGCAACCCATTTTCCCATTCTCAATAAGCATGGCGCCTATTTCCTGAAGCTGTATCAGCAGCGTTCCTATGTGATTGCATTGGAAAACGCGGGAGCGCTGGAGGGCATGTATCTGGACTGTGCGGAAAATGGATTGTCTGTCCGAAATGCCGGTAGGTGGCTGCTGCTGGGCGGCGGAGGCCACCGTACCGGAAAACAGGGGGAGGATTGGAGCTTTCCGGAAAAGACGGCAGAAGCTTATTTCCCTCAGGCACGTATCGCGGCACGCTGGGCCACGCAGGACTGCATGACCCTGGATGGAATGCCCTACATCGGGCAATACAGCAAGGGGACACCTGATTTATATGTGGCAACCGGATTTCAAAAATGGGGCATGAGCACATCCATGGCAGCGGCCATGATCCTAACGGATCTGATCCAGGGCAAAGAGAATCCCTATGCCGCCCTGTTTTCATCCTCCCGCAGTATGCTGCATAAACAGCTTCTGATCAACGGCCTGGATGCGGCATTCCATTTGATTCGGCCTACAAGGCCCAGATGTCCGCATCTTGGCTGCGCTCTGTGTTGGAATGAAGCAGAGCATTCCTGGGATTGTCCGTGTCATGGTTCCCGGTTTGACGCGGATGGAAAGCGGCTCAATAACCCTGCTATGGACGATTTGCGAAAGCCACCGGACAGATAGACGCTTTGGTGTTCACCTCGATGCAGCCCGAGCACAATACAGCGCTCCTCCGTAAGCTGGTAAAAAAGGAATTTGATACTATGTTTCAATTGAAAGTAGCCTCTCGCAAGCGATTGTCCGCTTTCAAAAGAGAATCCGTATGACTTGTGTGTACAGTCGAATCCCTTTTTGTTCTTTCTTTGCCCGGAGAAAATCAGCCTGTCCCGTCGGAATAGCCGGGGGAAATGGGGAATAGGGTAGTGCTGAGGTGAAGACAATGAACGCAAGTGTTTGGCTGCTGCTTGGCAGTCTGTTTTACACCCTCCAGCTCCGATCCGGCAGCTTCCCAAAACCTTTGACGGAGGAAGAAGAGCGCCATTATCTGGCGCTCTCCGCCCAGGGAGACCTGGAGGCGAGAAATATCCTCGTAGAACGAAATCTTCGCCTGGTGGCCCATGTGATGAAAAAGTATTATGCCCAAACTGCTGACCAGGAGGACCTGATTTCCATCGGTACCATCGGACTCATCAAAGGGATTACCACCTTTGATCTGTCAAAGGGTGCCAGACTTGCCACCTACGCGGCCCGGTGTGTAGAAAATGCTATCCTCACACCAACGACTTTAAGAGCCAGCGCCTTGCACCCCAAGGCTTCAAACGGCCTGCATGGCGCATTTTAGACCGGTTATCGGGCGATTTGTATGTCCTTTCCCAGACGCAGAATTCCATTGTGAGGT
>JAGAQA010000065.1 GCA_017622995.1 Oscillospiraceae bacterium | reverse complement strand
TGGGCCCCTCGACCAGGCTGTGCCTGGAGACAGTTCGTTACGAACCTGGGCGTAACGTACAGCCGCCATTGGGCCCCTCGACCGGTAGGCTGAGCGAAAAATTGGGATTTGTCGGGGTAATACCTTCCCCCGGGGGGAAGGTGCCCCCGCAGGGGGCGGATGAGGAACTCGGGCGGCTGCGTCTCGATTTCGGGGAAGGTTGGAACTTTTTCTCAGCTGAAAATGCAAATCAAGGTTTGAAGTATTGCGAATAACCGGAGTACGAACGGATTTGTCATCCTGAGCGAGCGCAGCGAGTCGAAGGATCTTCTACCTTCGCCCCGCAGTACGGTCAAATCACAGGAAAGATCCTTCGACTGCGCGCTTCGCGCTCCGCTCAGGATGACATACGTTTCTGTGATTCCAGCGTTTACCGTATTTCAACTCTTGATTCGCATTCACATTGAAAGGTTAGAATAAGTTCCAACCCGCTTGGTCAGGAAAGCAAACTTCCCGCATTCCTCATCAGTCAGCTTCGCTGACAGCTTCCCCCCCGGGGGAAGCGATTTGCGCCCGGCAACTCCCAATTTGCGCCCCCCGGGGGTCGGGGGAAGGAATTCTCCTCCCGCCCCGGGGGATTTATCCTGCGGCTTTTCAGCCATCCACCAGAACAACCGCTACATCGTTCACATTGGTGCCGGTGGGGCCGGTGATGATCAGGCCGCCTACGGCCTGTAGGGCATGATAGGCGTCGTTTTCCTTCAAAACCTGGAAGACGGACAAGCCCTTCGCGGCAAGGGCCCCGTTGGTGGTGCCGTCCGCATAGCCGCCTGCGGCATCCGTGGGACCGTCCGTGCCGTCGCTGCCCACACTGAATACACACACACCGGGAAGTCCGTCCAGCGCGGGGGCAGCCGCCAGGGCCAGCTCCTGATTCCGGCCCCCTTTTCCCTGGCCGGTGAGCTGTACAACGGTCTCGCCCCCTGCCAGGAAGGCCAGCTTCCTGCCCTGGCCGCAATGGGTACGGGCAATGGTTCCCAGGAAGCTGCCCGCCTCCTTGGCCTGGCAGCAGAGCTGATCCGTCAGCAGCACCGGGGTATAGCCCAGCTTCTCGCATTCCGCCGCCGCCGCGGCACACAGCTCCCGGACGGAGCCGGTAATCTGGGTGGTCACATTGTCAAGGTGCTTGGGTGTCTCGGTTTGCAGGCAGGCCCGGGCCTCCGGGGTCAGGCGAAGATTGTATTTTTCCACAATGGCCGCTGCCTGGGCGCAGGTGGTGGTGTCCGGCACCGCAGGGCCGGAGGCAATCATGTCCAGAGGATCCCCCAGAATATCCGACAGCACAATGGAAAACACCCTGGCCGGTTTGCAGCATTCCGCGAAACGGCCGCCCTTCACCGCGGACAGGCGCTTGCGGATGGTATTGATCTCCACAATATCCGCTCCGCAGGCCAGCAGCTGGCCGGTAATGTCCTGCAGCACCTGGGGATCCACCAGGGGCTTTTCAAACAGCGCGCTGCCGCCGCCGGAGAGCAGGAACAGCACCGTATCCTGTTCGGTAAGGCCCGAAACCAGCTCCAGCGCCGCCTGGGTGCCGGAGAAGGAGTTGTCATCCGGCACCGGATGGCCCGCCTCCCGGCAGTCAAAATTTCCCAGGGGGCCCATGACGTGGCCGTATTTGGTCACCACCACGCCGCCTTCAATCCGGTCCCCCAGGCAGTCCCGGGCTGCCTTCGCCATCTGCCAGGCGGCTTTGCCCGCGGCTACCAGCAGCACCCTTCCGGGGAAGTCCACCCCCTTCAGGGCTCTGGCCACCGCGTCATCCGGCTGAACCGCCCGGATGGAGGCCGCCACAATCTGATCGGCCCGCTTGCGCATTGTCATATCCATAGCAAAATACCTCACTTAGATTTGAAACCGGGCAGGGCAGCTGTGCCGCCCTGCCCGGAAGGTTGCAGACAATATCAGAAGATCAGGCTCATAACAAAGATGCCCACCATAGCGCTCAGGCCCAGAACCAGAGTCAAAGCCGTCTGGGTCTTGTAGCCCTGATCCGGGGTCATCTGGCCAAAGTTGGTGACAACCCAGAAGTAGGAGTCGTTGGCATGAGAAACGGTCATGGCACCGGCGCCGATGGCCATAACGGTCAGCGCTGCCTTGGCGGGGCTGTCCAGGCCCATGGCACCCAGCAGAGGCGCCACGATACCGGCGGTGGTGGTGATGGCAACGGTGGAGGAGCCCTGTGCGGACTTCAGAATCGCGGCCAGCAGGAAGGGGAAGAAGATACCAACGGAGCCCAGAACGGTGGCGTTGGAGGTGATGTAGTTGACCATGTCGCTGGAGGAGATGACCTTGCCCAGAACGCCGCCTGCGGCGGTGACGAACAGGATGGGGCCGGTGACCTTCAGGGTGTTGTTGGTCAGCTCATAGAAATTATCCATCTTACCGGCGGTAGCCAGCTGAATAACGGCGCAGACGGTGCCCACAGCCAAAGCGATGACGGGCTTGCCCAGGAAGTTGAACAGGTCGAAGGCGAAGCCGGTCCAACCGGCCATGGAGGCGATGGAGCCCAGAGCCATCAGCACAATGGGAACCACAATGGGAGCCAGGGCGTTGAAGCCGCCGGGCAGCTTGCCATAGCTGGCAACCAGCTCTTCATAGGTCTTGACGGTTTCCTCGGCAGAGCCGGTTTCATCCGCGCTCTTGACCTTCTTGCCAATGAACTTGGCAAAGAACAGGCCCGCAATCAGGGGCAGGATGGAGGCCAGGACACCAAGGCCCATGACCAGCAGCAGATTGTTGCCGATGCCCAGGGTATTGGCGGCGGCGATGGGGCCGGGGGTGGGCGGAATGAATACATGGGAGATATACAGACCGGCGGACAGCGCAACGGTCATGGCCACGCTGGAGGTACCGGTGCGGCGGACCATGGCCTTCCGGATGGGATCCAGAATAACAAAGCCGCTGTCGCAGAAGACGGGGATGGAAACGACCCAGCCCATGAGCTCAATGGCCAGCTCGGGGTTCTTATGACCAACCAGCTTTACCACCATGTCAGCCAGCTTCAGGGCGGCGCCGGTCTGCTCCAGGACGGTGCCGATCAGGGCGCCCAGGATGATGACGATGCCGATGGAGCTGAAGGTTCCGGAGAAGCCTGCGCCGATGACTCCGGCAATATCACCCAGGGGGATACCCGCCAGAAGGGCCAGGATCAGGGAAACGCTCATGATGGACAGGAAGGGATGGACCTTGTACTTGGAGATTGCTACGATCATTATTACAATTGCCAGAACAAATGCAATAATTAGGGGTAAACCTGTCATGATAGAATCCTCCTCACATTTTTTGAGCAGATTGCACAGGAAATGCACCTCTCGTCTCTGCTCTGTTGTACATTATATTAAAGGTTTTCCGAAAAAATTGCAATGGTACGGAGGACGCAAAAAACAGGGAATATTTGTTCCGGATGACAAAAACTGTCAAAAAGTCAGTTCCCCCTCACCCCGGCTCAGATCCAGATACAGCAGCATGGCCAGGTACAGCGAGGGGGTCTGACTGGGCTTGCGCACATCCAGGCCGGTGATTTCCGCAAGCCGCTTCAGGCGGTACTGCATGGTATTCTTATGGATGAACAGCTGCTGGGCCGCCTTTTGCAGGGAGCCCTCCACGGAAAAGAAGACCTCCAGCAGCTCCACATGCTCTGCCGCCTCCTTTGCGGAGCACCCCCGGAAAATCCGCTGCAGGTATTCCAGCTTGCTGTCCCGGGACAGGCCGTCCAGCAGCAGCTCCGTACGCAGGGCCTCAAAGCAGGTCACGGCGGAATTGCTGTAGGCGGCGGTATTCCAGGCCCGGTTCGCCTGAAGATAGGCGGAGTGAACATCCTGGGAGGCCCCGTCAATGCCGAAAATCATGCTGACCCCCAGCCGGTTCCCCACATCCCGGGCAATTTCCCGGCAGAGCTCCTCCAGTGCCTGGGTTTCCTGCCGTCGAAGCAGCAGAATCTGCCGGGCCGCGTTGCGCAGAATGATGCCGCCCTGGGCCCGGACATGGTCATCCACCAGATGCTCCACCTGTTCCAGCACGATCTGCCCTTCCAGGGTGCCGGTATACTGCTCCCGGTTTTTGGCGGAGGCCACAATGCAGCGCCTGGGGATGTGGATGTCAATGCCCATGGCAAAGCCCCGCTCGGAAAGGGACTGGGGATTGCTCATGGCGCTGCCCAGAATCCAGTCCTCCAGAAACCGGCTCTGCACACGCTGGTCCAGCTGGCGGTTGTCCAGGGCCATCCGCTCCCGGATCAGAATCTCCGCCATTTTCTTGACGATCTGACCGTATTTGATGACCTCGGAATAGTCGCCGGTGATGCCGATGACGCCCTGCACCTCGCCGTCCACCTCAATGGGCAGGTTGATGCCCCGGCGGACATTGGGCAGCTCCCGCTCCAATTCCGGGGTGATATAGAATTCCTTCAGCCGGTTCTGGATGATCCGGTAGGCGCCGGTGTGGAAATTGCCGATCCGGGCAGGATCGTTGCTGGCAATGATGTGTCCGGTTTCGTCCATCAGATTGATGTTCTGCTTCACCAGCTTGCCGATTTCTTCCACAATCTGCTGGGCGCTGTTTTGAGATATTTTCATAGACTCACTCAGCGGCCGATTTGGATACCGGTCAGGTATTCGTAGAACTTTGCGATGGCGCTGTGGTCGTTGCCGCCGCAGTCGTGGTGGTGCAGCCACTCCATAACCTCCTGCACCGCCGCGGTCATGGGCACGGGGGCGCCCACGGCATGGGCGCAGTCCAGGGCGTTGTTGAGATCCTTGATGTGCAGGTCGATCTTGAAGCCGGGCTTGTCGTTGCCGGACAGCATCATGGGGCCCTTGGCGTCCATGACGGTGGAACCAGCCAGACCGCCCCGGATGGCCTGGAACACCAGCCCGGGATCCACACCGGCCTTCTGGGCCAGGGTAAAAGCCTCTGCCACAGCTTGAATGTTGCAGGCCACAATGATCTGGTTGGCAAGCTTGGTGGTGTTGCCCGCGCCCACGTCGCCGCAGCGGACGGCGGAAGCGCCCATGGCCAGCAGAATGTCCTTGCAGGCATCGAAGACCTCCTGCCTGCCGCCCACCATGAAGGCCAGGGTGCCGTCAATAGCCTTGGGCTCCCCGCCGGAAACGGGAGCGTCCAGCATTTCGATGCCCTTTTCCGCCAGAACCGCGGCAATCTCCTTGCTGACCACAGGGCTGATGGAGCTGCAATCCATGAAAATCTGCCCGGCGCGCATATAGGATGCCACAGCATCCTCTCCCAGCATCACGTCCTTCACCTGGGGACCGTTGGGCAGCATGGTGATGATGACATCGCAGTTTTCCGCCAGCTCCTGACGGCTGCCAGGGTGAGCGCCGCAGGCGGCCAGCTCCTCCATGGGCGCCCGGCTCCGATTGTTGACCCAGACCTCATATCCCGCCTTCAGCAGATTCCTCGCCATGGGCTTGCCCATAATCCCAAGACCAATAAAACCGATTCTCATGTTGATAACCTCCACAATCAGACTCTACACGCAAACGCGTTTGCCTAGATTATACCAAATCGGACAGGATCGTCAAGATTTCGCCGATTGATTGAATCCGCAAAAGGAATCTGCTATGATAAAGACAGTTATTTCGGGTGAACATGCAGGAAAAGAGGTTATTCCATGTATTATGCACACATTCGGGAAGACGGTTCCGTCCAGACGGTACAGGCGCATCTATCTGGTACCGCCAAGCTGTGCGGCAGCTTTGCCCAACAATTTGGTGAGGAAGAACGGGGACGGCTTCTGGGTCTTGCCCATGACATTGGCAAGTGTTCTGATGCCTTCCAGAAGCGGCTGCATGGTGGACCCAAAACAGACCATGCCACCGCAGGCGCGCTGGAATGCGCAAAGCTCGGCGAGGACGCCATGGCCTGCTGTGTAGTGGGGCATCACGGCGGCCTGCCGGATTTTGGCAATCCCAAAACGGATTATCCTGGTATGCCTACCTGTTCGGGGAGAATCAAAAAAGCCATGGCAGGCGGCATCCCAGCCTGTCACTGGACAGGCACTCTGCCCAGGCCCGGAAACCGTCCAGCCATCTCCGACCCATATTTCCTGTCCATGTGGGTGCGGATGCTGTATTCCTGTCTGGTGGATGCGGATTATCTGGATACGGAAGCCTTCATGGCGGAGCAACCGCCCCAGCGGGGAAGTTATGACTCGCTGCCGGTACTGCTGGGGCGGCTGAATACCTATATCTCTCCGTGGTTTCCGGGAAATACGTCCCTCAACCGGCAACGCTGTGCCATTCTGTCTCAGTGTCTGGAGCAAGCCTCCGGGCCCAGAGGCATCTACTCTCTGACCGTGCCCACCGGCGGCGGGAAAACCGTTTCTTCTCTGGCTTTTGCTCTGAAGCACGCGGTGGAGAACGGCATGGAGAGAGTTATTTATGTGATCCCCTACACCTCCATTATAGAGCAGAACGCGGCTGTATTCCGGCAGATACTTGGAGATCACAATGTTGTGGAGCATCACAGCGGTGTCCGATTCTCCGATGACGAGGATACGAATCCGGCTAACCGCTTCCAACGGTTAGCAGCGGAAAACTGGGATGCTCCGGTGATTGTGACCACTGCTGTACAGTTTTTCGAGTCTCTTCATTCCAACCGCCCCTCCCAGTGCCGCAAGCTGCATAACATTGCAAACAGCGTGGTTATTTTCGATGAGGCCCAAATGCTTCCCACCTGCCATCTGCTACCCTGCGTGGGCGCCATGGCAAGTCTCGCGGCGCAGTTCCGTTCTACGGTTTTGTTATGCACCGCCACGCAGCCAGTGCTGGCAGATTTGTTCCGCCGGTTTTGCCCGGAAGAGAGAATCCGGGAACTTTGTCCGAACACAGCAGAGAACTTTCGTGATTTCCGCCGGGTGCGATACCGGGACGGCGGTATGCTTTCTGACGAGGCTCTGGCAGAAGCGCTATGTCAGGAACCACAGGCGCTGTGCATCGTGAATACCCGCAAAACGGCACAAAAGATTTATGCCCTTCTCCCGGAGGAAGGACGGTTCCACCTGTCCACCCTGATGTACCCTGCCCACCGCAAGGCGGTTCTGAAAACCATTCGTCTGCGGCTGAAAGCGGGCCTTCCCTGCCGGGTGGTATCCACTTCGCTGATTGAAGCCGGTGTGGATGTGGATTTCCCGGCAGTCTACCGGGAACTTGCGGGTCTTGACTCCATTGCCCAGGCGGCAGGCCGGTGCAACCGGGAAGGAAAGCGGAACGCCGACGTCAGCATTGTAACTTGGTTTCAGAGCGAGCACCCGGTTCCGGTTCTGCAGAGGATCAACATTCAAGCAGCCCGTGAAGCATTGGAAGAAGGCGGAAATCCCGGCAACCCGGAGACCATGCAGCGGTACTTCACCGCTTTGCGCTCCCTGATTGGAGATCAGATGGATAAAACCAATACGGTGAAAGCCCTCCGGGAAGGTATTTCAGGTTGTTTGCTTCCCTTTGAAACCGTTGCGAAAAACTTCCGCCTGATCGATCAGGCAACCTGTACGGTTTATATTCCAATTGGAGAGGGTGCTGCCGTCTGTCGGCCCCTTGTGGAAGGGACTGCAAAAAGAGAGGACTACCGCAGGGCCGGGCAATTCGGTGTCAGCATCTATGAACAGCATTACCGCGCGCTGAAGGATGCCGGAGATATTCTGCCCCTGACGGAAACCAGTGCACTGCTGACCAATTTGAGCCTGTATGATCCGGAGATGGGTCTTTCCCTGAAATCCGACCCGGGAAAGGCAGAATTTATCTAAAGTTCAGTATTATACCCGATTTATTGTACAGTTTGTGTTGTATTATCTGAAATAGCAAGAGGGACAGAGCGTCCGCTCTGTCCCTCCAGCTTTCTTAGCTGTTTTACTTATTATTTCAATCCACGAGAATCCTCGACGAAACCAGTATGCCACATCTAAACGCCTTTGTCAAATCCATTATATAAAAAGTAGTTTAGCTTTTTTACTTATTGAACTATTGACATTTGTGAGGAATAGTGATATTTTATATTTACCATGGTAAAAAATCGATTAGGTTGGCAAAGGAAAAGTTGCCTGATCGATCTCACAATAATAATCAAAAAGGAAAGGAGAATGCCTATGTCAATTTCTGTTGAAGTCTGGGGTGACTATGCTTGTTTTTCCCGGCCGGAGATGAAAGTGGAACGGGTCAGCTATGACGTAATGACACCCTCCGCAGCCCGTGGCCTGCTGGAAGCCATTTACTGGCACCCAGGCATGAAATGGGTTGTCGACCGCATCCATGTCTGTGCACCAATCCGCTTTACCAATATCCGGCGCAACGAAGTCAAAGACACCGTCAGCGCTCGGAAAGTCCAAACCGTTATGGAAAAAGGTGGAGAACTGTACCTGGCCACCCCGGAGAGCATCCAGCAGCGGGCCGCCATGGTGCTGCGGGATGTGCGCTATGTCATCGACGCCCATTTTGAGATGACTGCCCGGGCTACCCCTACGGACAACCCCGGCAAATTTCAGGACATCATGTGCAGGCGTCTGGAAAAGGGACAGTTTTACCACCAGCCCTGCTTCGGTGTCCGGGAATTTCCGGCACACTTCCAGCCCTGTACGCAGCCTCCGCCCTGCCCGGAGGAACTGAAGGGAGAAAAGGATCTGGGCTGGATGCTGCTGGACCTGGATTATTCCGACAAAGAAAACATCACCCCCCATTTCTTCCGGGCCGTGCTTCGGGATGGTGTTCTGGATGTACCTCCCATGTACAGTGAGGAGGTGCGGACATGATTCTGCAAGCACTAACCCGACTGTTTGAGGATCTGGCCCAGCAGGGGAAAATTGGCCGCCCCGGATGGAGTTCCGCAAAGATCAGCTATGCCCTGTGCCTGAGCGCGCAGGGGCAGCTGGAGTCTGTGGTGCCTCTGCTGACGGAAACTCTGGTTGGAAAGAAAACCCAGCTGCGTCCCACACCCATGGAGCTGCCTGCCCCTGTCACGCGAACGGTGGGAATCCTCCCCAACTTTCTTTGGGACAACTCCAGCTATCTGCTGGGTGCGGACGAAAAGGGTAAGCCCGAGCGTAGCCGCGCCTGCTTCCGTGCATGTGCCGAGCTGCATCACCGCCTGCTGGACGATGTGGATTCTCCCATTGCCAAAGCGATCATTTCCTATTTCGACACATGGCAGCCGGAAAAGGCGCAGGAGCACCCTGCATTGGCAGACTGCTGGCAGGAGCTGATGAAGGGCGCAAACTTGATTTTTCGGGTGAACGGCAGCTTTGCCCAGGATGACCCGGCAATCCGCTCGGCCTGGGACGATGATTACGGAAGTGTGCAGGGAGAAAAGCAGCAGTGTCTGGTTACGGGCAAGCTGGATGTAGCGGAGCCGGTGCACCCGGCGGTGAAGGGCGTTGCCGGTGCCCAATCCAGCGGCGCGGCTCTGATTTCCTTCAACGCGCCCGCCTTCTGCTCCTATGGCAAGGAACAGAGCCTGAACGCCCCCGTGGGCAAGTATGCTGCTTTCGCCTACACTGCCGCTTTGAACTACCTGCTGGCCGACAAGCAAAATGTCCATCGCATCGGCGACACCACAATTGTCTGCTGGGCGGAGGGGGCGGAACCCCAATACAGCCTGTTCGCGGGACTGTCACTGTTTGGCGACACTCTTCCGGAGGGGCTCAGCGACAGGGACCTGCATTCCGCGCTGAAAAATCTGGCTCAGGGCCTTCCCTGCGAGGAACTGAAGCTGGACCCCCAACGTCCCTTCTACATTCTGGGCCTTGCTCCCAATGCCGCCCGGCTCTCTGTCCGGTTTTTCTGCCGCAATTCCTTCGGCACACTGATGAAAAATGTCAACGATCACCATCAGCGAATGGAGATTGTGGGCAAGCGATTTGAAGTGACACCCCTGTGGGCCATGCTCCGGGAGACGGTGAACCAAAACACCACAGACAAGTCTCCCTCCCCGGCAATGGCCGGCGCAACGGCCCGGGCCATCTTCATGGGCACCGCCTATCCCGCCTCCCTGCTGGAAGCAACCATGCTCCGTATCCGGGCAGAACGGGAGATTACCCCCGGACGGGCGGCAATACTAAAAGCCTATTATCTGAGAAATTCCAATGATCTGTGCCCAAAGGAGGTATTGACCGTGAGCCTGAATGAAACCAGCACCAATATTCCCTACACACTGGGACGCCTGTTTGCAGTGTACGAAGCCCTGCAGGAAAGCGCCAATCCCGGCATCAACGCAACCATCAAGGACAAGTATTTCAATTCCGCTTCCGCCACCCCGGCGACCATCTTCCCGATTCTGGATAACCTGAGCCAGAAGCATCTGCGCAAGCTGGACACCGGTCTGCGCATTACCTACGACCGTCAGATCGGCGCGCTGAAAAACATTCTTGGGGAAAGCAACCCCGCCCGCCTGTCCCTGCCGGAGCAAGGCTCCTTTAACCTGGGCTACTACCATCAGAAACAGTTCCGCTATACAAAGAAGGAGGAGAAGTAATATGAGCGCCATTTCCAACCGCTATGAATTTGTGATTTTTTTTGACGTGGAGAACGGCAATCCAAACGGCGACCCCGATGCGGGCAATATGCCCCGTATCGACCCGGAGACTGGCTATGGCCTTGTCACCGACGTATGCCTGAAGAGGAAGATCCGCAACTATGTAGAAACCGTAAAAGAAGGGGAGCCTGGCTACCGCATCTATGTCAAGGACGGCGTTCCCCTGAATCGCAGTGACGCGGAAGCCTGTGCCTATGTGGGTGTTGACCCTGATAAGCTGAAAGAAGCCAAGAAGAAGGACACCGATCTGGATGTCAAAATCCGGGATTTTATGTGCAAAAACTTCTTCGATATCCGTTCCTTCGGCGCGGTGATGACCACCTTTGTCAAGGGCGCACTGAACTGCGGTCAGGTTCGGGGCCCCGTGCAGCTTGGCTTTGCTAGGAGCGTTGATCCCATTCTTCCTCAGGAAGTCACCATTACCCGGGTCGCCATCACCACCGAAGCCGATGCGGAGAAGAAGGGGACGGAAATGGGCCGGAAATACATTGTCCCCTACGGCCTGTACCGGGCGGAGGGCTATGTCTCCGCCAACCTGGCGAAAAAATCCACCGGATTCTCCGAAGAGGATCTGAGTCTGCTGTGGCAGGCAATCCTCAATATGTTCGAGCTGGATCATTCCGCCGCCCGGGGCAAGATGGCTGTCCGGGAGCTGATTGTATTCCGGCACGATTCCGAGCTGGGCAATGCCCCCGCCTATAAGCTCTTCGATCTGGTGAAGGCAGAGCGGAAGCCCGGTGTGGTAGCGCCCAGATCCTACAGCGATTACACAGTAAGCGTAAATGAGGCCGGACTGCCTGAGGGCGTCACCTGTACGCGCATGGGGTAATCTACGCAGAGGAGGATTTCCTCCAATTGTCAGGGCTGCAGCACTTCGCCTTTTGCCGCCGTCAATGGGCTCTGATTCACATTGAACACCAGTGGGCGGAAAACTACCGCACGGTGGACGGCGCGCTGATGCATGAGCGGGCTCACGACCGGGAGCTTACGGAAAGCCGGGGCGATCGGATCGTTCAGCGCGGTGTCAGCGTCTATTCCGCCGCACTGGGTGTATCCGGCCAGTGCGACGTGCTGGAGTATCATCAGGGGAATATCGGCATTCCCCTTGCCGGGAAGGATGGGCTGTGGCAGCCCTACCCGGTGGAGTACAAGCGGGGCAAGCCCCGGGAGGACACCGGCGACACCCTCCAGCTCTGTGGCCAGGCCATGTGTCTGGAAGCCATGCTGTGCTGCGACATCCCGGAAGGGGCCCTGTACTACGGTGAAATCCGGCGACGGCAGCGGGTGGCCTTTACCCCGGAGCTGCGTTTGCAGGTTCAGGAGCTGCTTGAACAGATGCACGAGCTCTATCAGCGGGGGTACACCCCAAAGGTCAGGCCTTCAAAGTCCTGCAATGCCTGTTCCCTGAAGGAATTGTGCCTGCCGAAGCTGATGAAAAACCGCTCTGTGTCCGCCTATCTGAAATCCGCCATGGAGGATGCGCCATGAAGCAGCTGCTGAATACTCTGTTTGTCACCTCCGAAGACATTTACCTGTCATTGGAGGGAGAAAATGTCCTGGCAAACCGGGAAAGGGAGGTCATCGCCCGGTATCCCCTGCATACCCTGCAAACCATTGTCAGCTTCTCCTATTCCGGAGCTTCTCCCGCACTGATGGGAGCCTGCGCCCAAAGGGGAATCGGTCTAGCCTTCTGCACCCCCAGCGGCCGCTTTCTTGCCCGGGTCTGCGGGGAGAGCAGCGGAAACGTGCTGCTGCGCCGGGAGCAATACCGGATTGCGGACGATTCACAGCGAAGCTGCGCGGTTGCCCGGAACATGATTTTCGGAAAGCTCAGCAACGGTGTAGCCAGCATTCAGCGCACCCTGCGCGATCACGCGCCGAGGGTGGAAAACCTCGGCCTGGAGGACGCTGCCCGGAAGATCAAAGAGCTGCTTCCGCTTACGCTGGAAGTCTCCGATCTGGAGGCTCTGCGGGGGCTGGAGGGTGTAGCTGCGGCGGCCTACTTCGGCGTATTTGACCATCTGCTGCTGAGCCGGAAAGAGGATTTCTTCTTCCACGGGCGAAACCGCCGCCCGCCTCTTGACCGGGTCAACGCCATGCTGTCCTTTGCCTACAGCCTGTTGGCCCACGACTGCGCCAGCGCACTGGAAAGCGTAGGGCTGGATGCCTATGTGGGTTTTCTTCATCGGGATCGTCCTGGCCGGAAATCTCTGGCACTGGATCTGATGGAGGAGCTGCGTCCCTGTATGGCAGACCGATTCGTGCTGACGCTGGTGAACAACCGGATGGTTCGACCTGAGGATTTTCAGGCCCAGGACAGCGGTGCGGTACTGCTCACCGATGAAGGCCGCAAAAAATTCCTGAAAGCCTGGCAGGAGCGGAAACGGGACAGCCTGAGTCATCCCTATCTGGGTGAAAAAATGAGCTGGGGCATGATTCCCTATGTACAGGCCTTGCTGCTGGCCCGGTATATCCGGGGCGATTTGGAGGCTTACCCGCCTTTTTTATGGAAGTGACACTATGCTGGTTCTGATTACTTACGATGTGAACACGGAGGACACCGCCGGACGGAAGCGTCTGCGGCAGATTGCGAAAAAATGCGTGGATTACGGTCAACGGGTGCAGAATTCTGTGTTCGAGTGCCTGCTGGACCCAGGCCAGTGCCGAAGTCTGCAAGCCAAGCTGGTGTCCATCATGGACCCGGAGAAGGACAGCCTTCGGTTTTACTACCTGGGAAACCAATACGAGAAAAAGGTGGAACACTTCGGCTGCAAAAAGACCTATCTGCCGGAGGATCCCTTGATTCTGTGACTGCGAAGCCCCAGCTAACAGGAAATCCCGGGCAGGTTCGCACCGGTTTTCCTGCGTGAAAAGTAGTTTTCGAGGGATACTCCCGCTCCCGGATGTGTCCGGAATAGAAATTATCAGCATAAGATTATACTCTTTTGCCAAAGATGTAGAAAGAAAATTGTGCATCTTTGCTGTCGCTCCCCCCACGGGGAGCGTGGATTGAAATATCATGTGGATAGCAACAAAGCCGCCGTTGGTTTGTCGCTCCCCCCACGGGGAGCGTGGATTGAAATGATGCTGGAAGAATTTCAATCCGCTGGCATTAAGGTCGCTCCCCCCACGGGGAGCGTGGATTGAAATAGGTCATTCTCAATCAACGGCTTGTCGAATAGTCGTCGCTCCCCCCACGGGGAGCGTGGATTGAAATTCCTTTCTTCACGCCACCCGGTCGAAAATGATGTTGTCGCTCCCCCCACGGGGAGCGTGGATTGAAATTGAAAGATGCCAACTTGAGCGAAAAGGGCATTGAAGTCGCTCCCCCCACGGGGAGCGTGGATTGAAATCAATAGAGCCGTCATCGTCCACAATGAAGCGGATGGTCGCTCCCCCCACGGGGAGCGTGGATTGAAATCTGAATAGCTTGCCGATGTGCATTGATGAATTGCGTCGCTCCCCCCACGGGGAGCGTGGATTGAAATGCAGATGTCCAATCAGTCCGAACTGTTGGAAATGGGTCGCTCCCCCCACGGGGAGCGTGGATTGAAATATCAGAAACAATAACGCGAACCTTTGAAAAACCGTGTCGCTCCCCCCACGGGGAGCGTGGATTGAAAT
>JAGAQA010000064.1 GCA_017622995.1 Oscillospiraceae bacterium | reverse complement strand
CTGAACAAATCGTCTGCGGCTGAGCAGCGGATCTTTTGCTCTGACAGTGCAGTTTGAAAAACAGGAAATACATACAGTATTCCTCTGTTTTCCAAACCTTCTGTCAAATCAAAATCTCTCGCTGTCAGCGCTTGCCGACTTATTCAGAGTTTCCCTAAAATTCCCCCCATGCGTGTGAACTGCGCATGGGGGGTATTTTACAGCGCGTGGCCCAGGAGATACCAGATCACCAGAAAGCCGGGAAGCAGGGGCAGGTAGGCAGGCAGGGCGGCGGGGCTGATATGGATGATCAGGTAGCTGAAGTGGTCCATCACATAGAACACACCGCACAGGATCGCCGTGGACAGCACAGATTTGGTCAGCTGCTTGCCGATGTGGCTGGAGAAGAAGAATGTGTAGAGGGCACCCAGCACAGGGTTTACCACCGTCAGGAAAATGCCCAGGATCAGCTTGAATACGCCCAGCAGCAGGCAGCTCAGCAGGATCACCAGCAGCACCGCGGGGGCGTGGTAGACAATCAGCGTGGGCAGGAATTTGTTGATGGCCCAATTGGCTGCCACATGAAGGCCCATGGCCAATATCACGCTGAGAAACCGGGAGAGGAACCAGGTGAAAGGGTTCTCCCCCTCGGGAAGCAATGCGTCCATACAGTTGACCACAAAGGACAGAATCACCAGCGCCAGGATCTGGGAGCAGAGGGTTTCGAAGCTGGTGCCGTGAAAGGGCAGCACAAACAGATAGTCGTTTACAAAGGTCACAAAGGGCAGGGGAGACAGCAGGTTCTCCAAGCCCTTTGGCTGGAAGGCGTATATGATCACCGTCAGCACATACACGGTTAGAATACCCGCGGAAGAGGACATGGCGTGGTTCAGGTCGGAGCGATTGCCGAAGAGCAGCCGGACCAGCAGGCCCACACCCAGCAATACGGCGGCGAAGCTCAGAATGAATTTGAAAGAGGAGCCAATGTCAATGGAGGAAACAGCCGCCGAGGCGGCAGCTCCCACAAGGGCCTTGAGGTTCGGCGGAATCCGCTCCGCCGCCGCCCCGAGAAGCCCGGTAAGCTCCTGGGTGATGGTTGCAATATCCATAGGAAAGTCCTTTCAATGGGAAGGGAGAAAGATCAATTGACAATTGACAATGAACAATTGACAATTATGGTATCCCTTCGGGATGATTGAAATTCATTGGTCAGGAAGTCTGGTAATTACCTAGAAAACTTCCGGTTTCACAATCATTTTTGATTCATCCCCGGAGGGGATTCCGCAACTGTCTATGATCAATGTGAATCAAGAGTTAAAATACGGAAGACGCTGAAATAACAGAACCGTATGTCATCCTGAGCGGAGCGCAAAGCGTGCAGTCGAAGGATCTTTCCGGTAATGAAACCATACTGCGGGGCGAAGGTAGAAGATCCTTCGACTCGCTTACGCTCGCTCAGGATGACAAATCCGTAGGTACTCCTGTTATTCGCAATATTTGGAACCTTGATTCTCATTATCAATTGTCAATTATTCTGCTTTTTCATTATAAACAGAGCAGCACGGAATCAATCAAAAAACCTCCGCCGTTTCCGGCGGAGGTGCAGAAACCAGTTATGGGATCAATTACTTGATCTCGGCGGTAGCGCCAGCTTCCTTCAGCTCGGCAACCAGCTTCTCGGCATCTTCCTTGGAGATAGCTTCCTTCAGGGTCTTGGGGCAGTTGTCAACCAGCTCCTTGGCGTCCTTCAGGCCCAGGCCGGTAGCGGCACGGACAACCTTGATAACGCCCAGCTTGGAAGCGCCGGCATCCTTCAGGATGACGTCGAACTCGGTCTTCTCCTCGACCTCAACAGCGGCGGCAGCGGGAGCGGCAACAGCGGCGGCAGCAGCGGAAACGCCGAAAACTTCCTCCAGGGTGTGAACCAGCTCGGACAGCTCCAGAACGGTCAGGCCCTTAACTTCCTCAACGAGAGCAGTGATCTTTTCACTAGCCATTGTAATAATCCTCCTAAAATGTAGATTTGATTGTGTTGGTTAACTTACGAACTTAAGCTTCTGCGGTGGCAGGAGCGCCGCCTTCCTTCTGCTCCCGGATCTGATCCAGAACAAAAGCCAGGCTGGAGATAGGAGCCAGGAAGGTACCCAGAACGGATGCAACCAGAGCATTCTTGCTGGGCAGCTCACCGAAGCCATTGAGCTGGTCGGCGGTCAGGACGGAGCCTTCCACCACGCCGCCCTTGATGGACAGGGTGTTCTTGTTCTTCTTGGCAAACTCGCAGACGATACGAGCGGGGGCGATGGGGTCGCCGGTGGTGGAAGCCATGGCGGTGGTGCCGTTCAGAATCTCTGCAAAATCGTAGCCAGCATCTTTGGCAGCGAAATTGGTCAGGGTATTCTTAACAACGGAGTACTCAACACCAGCTTCACGGAACTGCTTACGCAGCTCGGTATCCTGAGCGACGTTGATGCCCTTGTAGTCAACGAAAACAACGGAAGTAGCTTCCTTCATCTTGGCGGACAGGGCTTCCACAACGGCCTTCTTGCTCTCAAGAACCTTTGCGTTAGGCATAATTTTCACCTCCGAAAAAAATAAAAATGTCTTCCTGCCAGAAGACAGAAAGACACGCGGATTTTGATTCAGCGCACCTCGGCAGGATTTAGGTTTGTACCTGCTGTCTTTGGCAACTCAGACAGTATAGCATAGAATTCTTCACTTGTCAATGCGTTTTTTGGATTTTTTTCGGGCTTTTTTCCTGCGGTTCATTAACAAAAGAAGGATTTATCTCAGTTAACAATTGCCAAATCAGAAAAGCTCCCTTTTTGTATTTCTGTAGCTTTGTTAAAATAAAAACGCTGCCGGTTGCGGCAGCGTATTTATCAGCCAGGGGATCAGATGGCCCGCTCGAAAGGGACCGAAAAAACCATTATCAAACGGCTCTTTCAACCTTGTTGGAACGGAGGCATCTGGTACAAGCGTACACATGGCAGGGAGTTCCATTGACAACAGCCTTAACCCGCTTGACGTTGGGCTTCCAGGCACGATTGGAACGTCTGTGGGAGTGGGAAACCTTAATACCAAAGGTTACGCCCTTGCCACAAAAATCACACTTCGCCATTCATTGCACCTCCCATCCGGATAATTACTTCTTTTACGCATGAATCCAAGCGCCTGAATATAATACCAGATAATCTAAAAAAATGCAAGTCTTTTTTTGGGTTTTTTCCGAGAATCCGAAAATATTTTTCACAGTCTCCCAGGGGCTGAAAATTCCCTTGCTATTCTTCCCGGGTCTTTGTATAATAAAAGAAATATGCGCGGCATACAGGAAGGAGCGGGTGAAACGTGAGCGATTACAATGTGACGCTTCCCACAATTGCGAAAGAATTCTCCCTGGAGGTTGTCTTTGCCTCCACCGATTATACATCCATTCGTCTGACCGTTGAGGATGTGGCCCGTCCGGGACTGAGCCTGGCAGGCTACTTTGACCATTTTGAGCCCCGGCGGCTTCAGGTCCTGGGCAACATGGAACTCAGCTACCTGAATAAGAAAACACCCCAGGAGCGGCTGGTGACCTTTGACCGGCTGTTTTCCTACAAAATCCCCGCTTTGATCATCTGCCGGAATCTGCCCATCGATGAGGAATGTTTGCAGATGGCCCAAAAGCACAATATTACCCTGCTTCGCACGGGGGAGGCCACCTCTACCTTCTGCTCGGCCCTCATTTCCTATCTCCGGGCGGAGCTGGCGCCTGTGATTACCCGCCATGGGGTCCTGATGGAAGTCTACGGTGAGGGCCTTCTGCTTACCGGTGAAAGCGGCATCGGCAAGAGCGAGGCCGCTCTGGAGCTCCTGAAGCGGGGCCACCGGCTGATTTCCGACGACGCTGTGGAGATCCGCAAGGTCAACAGCAATTCTCTGGTGGGCTCCGCACCGGAGCTGATCCGCAATTATATTGAGCTCCGGGGCATCGGCATTGTGAACGTTGCCAAGCTCTTTGGCATGGGCTCCGTCCGGTCCAGGAAATCTATCGATTTGGTGGTGAACATCGTGCCCTGGAACAACCAGGATGCCTACGACCGGCTGGGCCTGGAGGAGCAGTATGTGGATATTCTGGGGGTAAAGATTCCCATGAATACCATCCCCATAACCCCGGGCCGGAATCTGGCCGTGATTTTGGAGGTGGCCGCCATCAATGTGCGTCAGCGCAAGATGGGTTACAACGCTGCCCAGGAGTTCACGGATCAGATCAACCGCCATTTCGCGGAAATGGAAGGGAACAATCCATGAAAGAACTGACCATCGGGGCCAACGATGCCGGGCAGAGGCTGGATCGGTTTCTTGCCAAGGCGGTGCCCCTGCTTCCGGCTTCCCTGGCTCAGAAGTATATCCGCCTGAAGCGTATCAAGCGCAACGGCGCCCGGGCTCAGCGGGATACCCGGCTGGAAGCGGGGGACACCCTTCAGCTCTACATCAACGACGAATTCTTCGATACCCCCCGGGAGGACAACGCCTACCTGACGGTGGCCGCCCCCAGGCTGAATATCGTCTACGAGGATGAACACATTCTGCTGGTGGATAAGCGCCCCGGCCTGGCGGTACACCCCCACGATGGGGCAGAGTACGGCCGGACCCTCATCGATCAGATCCAGGCCTACCTGTACCAGAAGAAGGAATGGCGGCCCCGGGAGGAGCATTCCTTTACCCCCGCCCTGTGCAACCGCATTGACCGGAACACCGGCGGCATTGTCATCGCCGCCAAGACGGCGGAGGCCCTGCGGGTGATGAACCAGAAGATCAAGGACCGGGAGATGGACAAGCGGTATCTGGCGGTGGTGGAAGGAACCCCCAGACCCAGGGAGGGGAGCCTCAAGGGCTACCTCTTTAAGGACGCGGTGAAAAACCGGGTGTTCGTCACCGATGCTCCCAAGCCCGGGGCAAAGACCTGCCAGACCAATTACCGGGTGCTGGCAAGCCGTAGCGGGCTTTCTCTGGTGGAGTGTGAGCTGATCACCGGCAGAACCCACCAGATCCGTGCCCAGTTTGCCCACGCGGGCCATCCCCTGCTGGGGGACGGCAAATACGGCAAGCTGGACAAACGGTATGACCGGACCTATCAGGCCCTCTATTCCTACAAGCTCACCTTCCGGTTTACAACCGATGCCGGAAGCCTAGACTATCTGAACGGCAGGAGTTTTCAGGTGGAAAAGGTGGACTTTGTGGAAACCTATTTTCCGGATTACCGGCAGGAGGAAACCAAATGACGCTGTTTATTACCAGCAGTCCCTTTGAGCAGGATACAGACCGGCCCCGGTTTTGGGAGAAAAACGGCTTCGCGGAGCGGCTGCGGCAGGCGCTGCCGGAATTCCCCAGGGTGACCTTCGTGGCTTCCGACCCGGAGCGCCATGATCTGTGCTGCCGCTTTGGGGCAGATGCCTTCTGCGCCTTAACGGATGCGGGGATTTTCCCGGAGTGCTACCGGGTTCTGGATGGAGAAACCTGTGAGGACGCGGCGGACATTGTATATACCAGTGATCTGCTGATCTTCTCCGGCGGTCATGTGCCCACCCAGGCGGCCTTTTTCCGGGAGCTGGGCTTACCGGACCTGCTGCGGGACTATCCCGGGGTGATTTTGGGCATCAGCGCCGGATCCATGAACATGGCGGGCGTTGTTTACGCCCACCCGGAGGAGCCGGGGGAGGCGGTGGACCCAACCTACAGACGGTTCTTTCCCGGGCTGGACCTGACGGAAGTGAACATACTGCCCCATTATGACCAGTGGAAGGACGCTTCCCTGGACGGTCTGAGGCTCATGGAGGACATCGCCCTGCCGGACAGCTTCGGGCACTGCTTCTTTGCGCTCAACGACGGCAGCTACTTCTATCAGGACGAAGATACCCTTCTGCTCTGCGGGGAGAGTCTGCTGGCAAGAGACGGCATCCTCACCCCCCTTACCCAGGATGGGGAAGTGCTGGACATGGCGGAATTTGAATAACAGCAATCCCCCCGAACGCTCAGCGTTCGGGGGGATTTTCAGCTTTCGCTTACAGGTACTTGGCGGTGGAGACCTTGACGCCGGGGCCCATGGTGGAGGCCACGGTGCAGGACCGGATATACTGACCCTTGGCAGCCGCGGGCTTTGCCTTCACAACAGCCTTGATCAGGGTGTCCATGTTCTCGCTCAGCTTTTCAGCACCGAAGGAAACCTTGCCGATGGGGCAGTGGATGATGTTGGTCTTGTCCAGACGGTATTCCACCTTACCGGCTTTGATTTCCTTAACGGCAGCGGCAACGTTGGGGGTAACGGTACCGGCCTTGGGGGAGGGCATCAGACCCTTGGGGCCCAGGACCTTACCAAGACGGCCAACAATGCCCATCATGTCGGGGGAAGCGACAACCACGTCGAACTCAAACCAGTTTTCCTTGGTGATCTTCTCAACCAGCTCCATGCCGCCCACATAGTCGGCGCCGGCAGCCTTGGCTTCCTCAACCTTGGCGTCCTTGGCGAAGACCAGAACACGGCGGACCTTACCGGTGCCGTTGGGCAGAACCACGGCGCCGCGGACCTGCTGGTCAGCGTGACGGGAGTCAACACCCAGCTTGATGTGCAGCTCAACGGTCTCATCGAACTTGGCGGAAGC
Source organism: Oscillospiraceae bacterium (assembly GCA_017622995.1). Lineage (GTDB taxonomy): Bacteria > Bacillota > Clostridia > Oscillospirales > Oscillospiraceae > Faecousia. The sequence continues at coordinate 28,969 of JAGAQA010000064.1, read as the reverse complement.
GCCCTTCACAACCAGGCCCAGAGCCTCGGCGGGCTCGTACTGAACAGCGCGGTCGATGAGCTTCGCGCTTTCTTTATACTTTTTACCTCTAAACAATGTAATTATCCTCCTTAAAGTGGTGATGCGGAAAAATCCTCCCACATTTCCGGGAAAAGACCCGGATCAGCATTCTATCAGTCGACGACGGTAACGCCCATGGAGCGGCAGGTGCCAGCAACCTGGCTTTCGGCGGCTTCCAGGGTGGTAGCGTTCAGGTCGGGCATCTTGGTCTTGGCGATCTCGGCGATCTGAGCCTTGGTGATGGTGCCAACCTTCTGCTTGTTGGGAACGCCGGAGCCCTTCTCCAGACCAATTGCCTTCATGATCAGCATGGGGGTCGGAGGAGTCTTGGTGATGAAGGTGAAGCTGCGGTCGGCATACACGGTGATGACAACAGGAATCTTGTAGCCTTCCTGGTCCTTGGTCCGTGCATTGAATTCCTTGATGAATGCTGCGATATTCACACCGTGCTGACCCAGAGCAGGACCAACAGGGGGAGAAGCGGTTGCCTTAGCGGCGTTGATCTGAAGTTTGATAATGCCAGTTACTTTCTGTGCCATAATAGCACCTCCTGAATAAAATGTGGTAATGATGCGCCTCGCGCATTTCTTTCGGGGGTGTACCCCCTCCCACGTTCCGGCCGGTGAACCGGCCCGATGCGCTTATTGGGAAACGACCTCGATCTGGTCGAGCTCAAACTCGACAGAGGTCTCCCGGCCAAACATGGAAACAACCACGTTCACCGAGTTGTTGTCGACATCGATGGATTCCACCGTGCCGGTGAAGGAGCTCAGAGGGCCGTCCATAATCCGAACGGTATCGCCCACCGCGTAATTCACAATAATCTCCTTCTTTTCCACACCCATGGCGTAAACCTCTTCGTCGGTCAGGGGCGTGGGGTCATTGCTGGAAGTGCCGACGAAGCCGGTAACTCCGCGGACATTCCGGATGACATGCCAGGTATCGTCACTGTAAAGCATCTTCACAAGCACATAACCGGGGTAAACCTTCCGGTCATAGGTCTTGCTGGCGCCGGACTCCGTAATTTCCGTGACGGTTTCCAGGGGAACAGACACGGCCAGGATCTGATCCTGAAGCTTACGGGACTCCACGGTCTTTTCGATGGTTGCCTTTACGGTATTTTCATACCCGGAGTAGGTATGCACTACATACCATTTTGCAGTTTCTGCCATGACTGCTACCCTTAGTGGAAGACACCGATGAGGGCGTCAATGCCGACCTGAGCAACAAAGTCAAACAGCCAGATGAAAACGCCCACGCAGATTACGCAGACAACCACGATGGCTGCATTTTTCAGCACCTGCTGGGGAGTGGGCCAGACCACCTTCTTCAGCTCGCTTTTCAGCTCACGGAAGTACTTGGCGACTTTGCCCCAGGTTCTCTTGAACCAGTTTTCCTTTTTGACTTCTGCCATGATGGGACGTCCTCCTTACTTGGTCTCCGTGTGAGTGGTGTGCTTTCTGCAGAATCTGCAGTACTTCTTCATCTCGAGACGGTCGGGGTCGTTCTTCTTGTTCTTCATGGTGTTGTAGTTTCTCTGCTTGCACTCAGAGCATCTCAAAGTGACTTTCACGCGCATAACGGCACCTCCTTAAAATTTGCCTCCCTGTATCGCGCCCGGCTAGAAAGAAAATTTAGAAAGCGATCAACTACATAGAAATCGCTCCGGGGCTGAAAAAGGCGCACAAAAAAATAGCCCTTTTTCACAGGTAGAATCATTCTAGCACACCCCCGGAGGATTGTCAACAAATATTTTCTCTTTTTCCCGGGTTTCGGAAGCTTTTTCCCAGGTTTATGAAAGTTTTCGGAGAAATGGAAGGATGGATTTGCTTTTTCCCGGTTCCTGGGTTACAATAGGGGAAAAAGGAGGCTGCGTTATGAGAATTATGGGAATTGATTACGGCGACGCCCGGACGGGGGTGGCCATTTCGGATCTGCTGTGCTCCATTGTGGGCACCACCTATGTGGTTCCCAGCCGGAACCGGGAAAAGGCCATGGCGGATCTGGTCCGGTTGGCCCGGGAACACCAGGTTACGGAGATTGTTGTGGGGCTTCCCAGGAATATGGACGGCTCGGAAGGCCCCAGGGCGGAGCTGTGCCGGGCCTTTGCGGAGGAGCTCAGGCAGGCCACGGGGCTTCCCGTTGCCATGTGGGATGAGCGCCGGACCACGGTGGAGGCCCACAATATCCTCTCCGCCCACAATTACCATGGCCAGAAGCGGAAGAATACCGTGGACGCCGTGGCTGCCTCCCTGATTCTGGAGGGGTATCTGGCATTCCGGAAGAAAACGTAAGAAAAACGCCGGAAAATAGGGAGAAAACGAATGGACAATGGACAATTGTTGTATCCCTTCGGGATCAATTTGATTGATAATAATGAAAAATGCAAATCAAGGTCCCAAATATTGCGAATACCCGGAGTACGAACGGATTGTCATCCTGAGCGAGCGTAAGCGAGTCGAAGGATCTTCTACGTTCGTAGCGCAGTACGGTTTCATCACCGGAAAGATCCTTCGACTGCGCGCTTCGCGCTCCGCTCAGGATGACATAGGTTTCTTTGATTCCAGCGTTTGCCGTATTTGGGCTCTTGATTCGCATTGTCAACTGTCAACTGTCAATTGTCAATTGGCCTGATACATCAGCTCCTTCACTCCGGTGGCCAGCAGCAGGACGCCGAAGAGCTTCCGGAGGAGCCCCGTATCCATCCGGAACCGGAGCCGGGAAAAGAGCCAGGCGCAGACGCACCCGGCGGCAGCGGCCCAGAGCAGCTCCTTTCCCGGGCGCAGGCCCCGTTTCCAGCGAAAAAAGCAGGCGATGGCCGCCGCCGGAAGGAAGAAAAGCAGATTCACGGACCCGGCGCTGGCCTGGTCCCAGCCCAGCACCAGGGTCAGCCAGAGGATCAGCAGGCTGCCGCCGCCCACCCCCAAGCCGGAAAGAAAGCCCAAAAGGGTGCCCACCAGCAGGGAAAAGGGGAAGGATTCTAGCATAGGTAACGGATCCCTCCCCACAAAATGAGAAGCCCCAGGCTCCGGTGGAGCCACCGGACGGGAATCCTGGGACCCAGCACGCCTGCGGCAATGCCCCCCAGGGCGCTGCCAGCCAGGTAGGGGAACACCCCATGGACACGCAGCTGCCCCGATGCCCAGGCCGCCAGAATGCTGACCAGGCATATGGGCAGGATGATGGCAACGGAGGTGGGAAACACCGCCTCCTTCCCCAGGTCCGGGGCCATGGTCAGCAGGGGCACAAGCACCATGCCGCCTCCGGCGCCGAAGAGCCCGGTGACGCTTCCCGCCGCCGCTCCCGCCAGGACGAAAAACATCCATTTCTTCATAAAAATACCTCCCCAGGAAAGGATTCCCTGGGGAGGCTTCTTTATACGTTTCGAATCAGCCGTTGGTATTCATAACCAGGTCGGTGCGGATATAGCGGGTATCGCCCATGGTCATGGGCACGGCTTCCACCAGACCGTTGTACCATTCCTCGTAGGCGGCAGACCGCAGATCGTTCTTGATCAGGTACTCCCGGTAGGTCTCCTGGGACTGACCCACGAAGTACATCACATGGCAGCCGTAGCTGGTTTCCACGATGCCGGTGTCGCCGGGCTTGCGGCTTTCATCAAAGCACCAGTTGTTGAAGGCGCTGACCATCTGGCCGGGGTACACATTCTCGTAGAGGCCGCCGGTTTCCTTGGAGCCGGGATCGGTGGTTTTTTCCGTGGCCAGGGCAGCAAAGCTGTCCTCGGTAGCCTCACCCTGCTTCCACTGGCTCAGCAGGTCCTCGGCGGTCTTTCTGGCGGCAGCCTTTTCTTCATCGGAGTAGGTGGTATTGCCCTGCTCGTCGGTGGTGCCGCCCTCAAAGCCGGCCAGGATGTGGCGGACATTGACCAGGGGGAACCGGTTGTCGGAGGAACCCAGGAAGTACACAACGTAGTAGCCGGAAACGGTGGTTTCTTCGTTGCCGTCCTCGTCGGTGGTGGTGGAGGTGCTGGGCAGAACCACCTTGTCGCCTTCCTTGCGGCTGCTGTCGCTGACCCACTGGGCAATGACGGAGTTCACCGCGTTGTACCGGGCGTTCTCCATAGCGGTGCTGGCGACGGTGGAGTCAGCATTCACCTCCAGAGCTGCGATGGCGGCGTCCAGATCGGCCACGCTCTGAATGTCCTCACCGATCAGGCTGTTGGCGTCCTTCTCGGCGGCGGCAGCCTTCTCTTCATTGGTGGCAGTGTCGTCCAGATACCGGGCGGTGCTCAGGTAATACTGGTTGAAGGAGTAGGAGTTGTAGTAGGTGGGATCCTGAGCATCCTGGGCATTGACCTCATCGGCGGTGAAGGTCAGGCCGTTCTGGTAGGCCTCCTGATAGCTCTGGGCGGTCATGTTGGAGCGCAGATAGTTCTTGTAGCCCTCCATGGAAGCACCCTTGCCGTACATGGCCTTCAGGTAATCCTCGGGCTTGGAGTAGCCGTAGAGACCGGCGTAGATGCCGATGTTATTCTCGGCAGTGGCAATCTGGTCCTCATTCTCCTGGGGCAGGGTGTAGCCCTGGGCGGCGGCTTCCTGACACAGGGCGTAGACGGATCTGGCGCTCTCAGCGGCGGCGTTCATAAAGTAATCCGCCCAGGTTTCCCCGGTTTCCTCGTTGTAGACCTGCTGGTTCAGGGCCTTACTGGTGTCCAGGCCGAACAGAGACAGGTAGGAGGCGTTCTGGGAGTAGAAGCTGTTGACGGAGTCAATAAAGTAGTAGCTCAGCTCCGCATTGCTCAGGGACCCGTCGCCCATCATCACGGCGACGGTTTTCCGCTCCCGGGAGCCGGAGTTGGCAACGGCGCGGTTGATGCTCACAACAGCGGCAGTGACGATGAGAACCGCCAAAACCACGGCAAAGCAAATGGTATACAGCCGGGTCTTCCGATCCTCCTTGTTCTGCGCAAGCTGCTTTTCGGTCAGCTTGGCGGCGTTTTCTTCAGCACGAAGCTTCTTCTTGCTGGATGCACTCATTTGGTATCATTTCCTCTCGTTTATTGTGTGCAGATATAGGCCGCATCCCGGCAGGCCGGGGAAAAGGCCGTATATTTACAGATAGACCTGCCCATTATAACGGAAAAACACCGGCTTTTCAAGGGGGAGAAGGGGGAAAAGTAAAATTTCACAAAAAATCCCGGAGAACCGAGGTTCTCCGGGGACCCGCTTTGGCCGTACCGCGTCCGATTATGACCTGCACGAAACGGCAGGTGGGTTGCCGCTCCCGGCGTTCGCTGCTCCCAACGTCCGCCCCACGTCTCAGCGGGGGCGGGAGGTCTGCAATCCCGCAGGGAAATCTAACATCCCGATTAAAAAATGTGGGTCCAAAAGGACACGACACGCACCAAGCAGGAAAGAGGATCAAGAGATTGCACTCAAGAGCATTCCCTTCGGTCACCACACCAGGCTGGGGCATGGTTCGCAATGACCGTTTTTCGACAAGCGCAAGAGGATTACTCCTCTTGTTCTTCTTCCTCGTAGAGGGTATCCATCATCAGATCATAGACGGCCTTGAGCTCATTTTCGTCTTCAATGGCGCACAGCAGGGGCTCGCCGTCTTCTTCTATGGATTTGAGAATGCTTACTTCCAGCTGGGCATCCTCCTGGCCGGCGGGGATGACGGCCAGGTAGCTCTCCCCATTGTATTCCAGGGTGGTCAGCACTTCCAGCTCATATTCCGCGCCGTCTTCATCGGTGATGGTGAGAAAGTCGGAACCATATTGATTCTCCATAGAAAGCTCCTTCCAAATGGGGTGGTTCTTTGTCTGTATTGTACAGCGTTCCGGGAATAAAATCAAGAGGGAAATTTGTCGAAGGGATATTACAGGGCCTAGTCTGTCCGGAAATTCAACGAATATTCATGATTTTGGGGGTTTCGTTTTTGATGTGGGTATGCTATAATCTATCGATGATATGGTGAGGAGCCATGACCATTTTACAAAGAAAGGTACAATACCGGCTTTGTGCTGCGCTATTGGAGGATATAACCTATGGCAAATGATGATAATAAGAAAAGGAGAGTCAAAAAGGTCCGGCAGGAATGGAACCCCCATTGGACGCTGAAGACCCTGTACACTCTGGGCTCCGTGGCGCTGTCGGTGCTCAAAATCGCCATCGGCGCAATGGTGACGGTGATGCTGATTCTCCTGATCTGCGGTGTGGTCTTTGTGGGCACCCTGGGGGACTACCTTCAGAACGATATTCTCACCGAGGCCTCCAACTGGTCCATCGATGACTACGATCTGGAAAAGACCTCTTTCCTTTATTATGTGGACAGTGACGGAAATATTCAGCAGCTCCAGCAGATCTATACCACCACCGACCGTCAGATCGCCACCCTGGACGAAATTCCCCAGGATCTGATCAATGCCACGGTGGCCATTGAGGATAAGCGGTTCTATGAGCATCAGGGTGTGGACTGGATCACCACCGTGAAGGCCTGCATGAATATGTTCTTCGGCGGGGACAGCCAGTTCGGCGGCTCCACCATTACCCAGCAGCTCATCAAGAACGTGAGCCAGGAAAACAGCATTACCGTGCAGCGAAAGGTCATGGAGATCTTCCGGGCCCAGATGTTTGAAAAGGAATACGACAAAGACGTCATCATGTACGAGTACCTGAACCGGATCTATCTGGGCAAGGGCTGCTACGGCGTCAAGAGCGCGGCTGCCGCCTATTTCGGCAAGGAGCTCCAGAGCCTGACGGCGGCGGAGTGCGCCAGCCTCATCAGCATCACCAACAACCCCTCGCTGTTCAACCCCTACTCCCAGAATACCTTTAAATATAAGGGCCAGATCCGGGACGGCGCCGGCCGGAACCGGTACCGCCAGCTGAACGTGCTTTCCGAAATGCTGAACCAGGGCTACCTGACCCAGGAGGAGTATGACGAGGCCGTGGCCCAGGAGATGGTCTTCAAGGAGGGCATCGCCCCGGAGGACCGCTGGGCCAAGTGCGACAGCTGCGGCTACTCCGCCACCGTGGTATCCTTCCACCAGGAGGGCAATCACTATTTCTGCCCCCAGTGCGGCAGCCGGACCACGGTGAACCAGAACGCCTCCCAGAGCGTTTACTCCTGGTTCGTGGACTCCGCCATCCTGGATGTGGCGGCGGATCTCGCGGAGCAGGACGGCGTCAACTGGGAGGAGGCCGGTGAAAAGACCCGGAACTACTATCTGGAGCGAATCCAGAAGGGCGGCTACCATATCTATACCACCCTGGATATGGATGTGCAGAAGCAGGTGGACGCCATCTACACGGACCTGGAAAAGATCCCCACCACCCGCAGCACCCAGCAGCTCCAATCCGGCATTGTGGTGATTGACAACCGAACCGGCGATGTGGTGGCCCTGTCCGGCGGCGTGGGGGAGAAGACCGACTTCTTTGCCTACAACAAGGCCACCCAGGCCAAGCTGCAAACAGGCTCCTCCCAGAAGCCCATTTCCGTCTACGCTCCTGCCTTTGAAAAGGGCGGCTTCAGCCCCGCCACGGTCATTAAGGATATGCCCGTGGAGTATATCGACGGAACCCCCTTCCCCAGAAACGACAACCGGGAATACAACTATTCCCGTACCATTTTCAGCGGCATTGTGTCCTCGGTCAATGCCATTTCCGCCAATACCCTGATGGCCATTACCCCCAGCTACGGCTACAGCTTCGCCAAATACAACTTCGGCCAGGAATCCCTCGTTGACAGCCTGCCCGGGGCAGACGGCAAGAGCCTTTCCGATATTGCCGTGGCGCCGCTGGCTCTGGGCGCGCTGACCAAGGGCGCTACGGTGCGGGAAATGTCCGCCGCCTACGCCACCTTTGCCAACAACGGCACCTACCGGGAGCCCAGAACCTATACCAAGGTCTATAATTCCGAGGGTCAGCTGGTGCTGGACAACACCCAGGACAGCCGCAAGATCCTCAGCGACAAGACCGTGGAATATATGAACTACTGCCTGTACTACGCGGCCAATTCCGGCACCGGCGGCGCGGCCATCTTCCCGGGCCAGAGCATCGCCGGTAAGACCGGCACCACCTCCAGCAACCGGGACCGCTGGTTCTGCGGCTTTACGGGCTACTACACCGCCGCCGTCTGGTGCGGCTACAACCAGCCCGAGCAGATCAACCTGACGGGCAACTACGGAAACCCCGCCGCCCGCCTGTGGAAGATGGTCATGCAGCCCATTCACGAGGGCAAGCCCCAAAAGGCTCTGTTTACCGGCGCCCAGTTCCAGACCGTTACGGTGTGCCTGGATTCCGGCAAGCTGGCAACGGGGGCCTGCGCCGCGGATGCCAGAGGCAGCCGGGCCGTGTCGGTGAACTGCTACCCCGAGGACGCGCCTACGGAATACTGCGACAAGCACACGGAGGTTACCTACTGCGTGGAGGGCGGCGGCATTGCCACGGAATACTGCCATCTGTTCCCCGACACGGCTGTGGAAACCCGGTCCCTGGTAAAGCTGACCCCCGGAGAGGTTGCCGAAATCCGGGCAGCCATCGGAGGCGGCCTTAAGGAAGAGTATTATTATGACGGCTATGTGTATGCCGTGGACGGTGTGGGCGATCCCATTGCCTGGCATGGTTTCCGCAACGATTATCCGGGGAACGACGCCCCCTATCTGACCTGCCAGCTGCACACCCACGATTCCTGGCTGGAGCAGGAGCCGGATATGGACGAGGAAGAAACAAACCCGGACGATACCTTCCCGCCCCAGGACAACGATACGGTAGGCTAATAGAAAAGGAGAAAGCCCATGCTGTGGATTTCGGATCAATGGAAGGATTATGAGGTTTTGGATACCTCTGACGGCGAGCGCCTGGAGCGCTGGGGAAAATACATTCTGGTTCGCCCGGATCCCCAGGTCATCTGGAGCACGCCCCATGCCGCCCCCCAGTGGAAAAAGTACGATGCCCGCTATATCCGCTCCAATACCGGCGGCGGACACTGGTCGGACCATCAGCTTCCCGAGCGGTGGCAGATTCGCTACCGGGATTACCTGACCTTCAATGTGAAGCCCATGAACTTCAAGCACACCGGCGTGTTCCCGGAGCAGGCTGCCAACTGGGACTTTATCCGGGAAAAGGTGGCGTCGGCCCACCGCCCGGTGCGGGTACTGAACCTGTTTGCCTACAGCGGCGGCGCCACCCTGGCGGCGGCGGCCGGCGGGGCGGAGGTGTTCCATGTGGATGCCTCCAAGGGCATGGTGGCCTGGGCTAAGGAAAACGCCCAGGCATCCGGCTTGGCGGACCGGCCCATCCACTGGATTGTGGATGACTGCGGCAAGTTTATCCAAAGGGAAATCCGCCGGGGAAGACGGTACGACGGCATCATCATGGACCCGCCCAGCTACGGCCGGGGCCCCAGCGGGGAGATCTGGAAGATGGAAACCAGCTTTTTCCCCTTCCTGCGGGAAACCGCCAGGCTGCTTACCGACAACCCTTTGTTTGTCATCATCAATTCCTACACCACGGGGCTTGCTCCCTCGGCGGTATCCTATTGCGCCGATGTGGTGTTCGGCCCGGACCACGGCGGCAAAACCGCGGCCGGTGAGCTGGGCCTGCCCGTGAAACAAAGCGGCCTGATCCTGCCCTGCGGCGCCACCGGCAGATGGACGCCCTGAAAAGAGGAATGTATATTGGAAGAGATTATTTCTGTAGAGCACCTGGCCTTTGCCTATCCGGGCATGGAGGGACAGGCCAGCGTGCCGGTATTTGAGGACCTGAGTTTAACCATTGAGCGGGGCAGCTTTGTGGCCATCCTGGGCACCAACGGCTGCGGAAAATCCACCCTGGCCAAGCACTTCAATTCCATTTTGCTGCCCTCCGGTGGAAAGGTGTATGTGGGCGGCATCGATACCTCCGACCCGGACAGGATCATGGCGGTCCGCCGCTGTGTGGGCATGGTGTTCCAGAACCCGGACAACCAGATTGTTGCCAATGTGGTGGAGGAGGACGTGGCCTTCGGCCCGGAAAATCTGGGAATCGCCAGCCCGGAAATCCGCAGAAGGGTGGACAAGGCCCTGAAGCAGGTGGGTATGTACGAATATCGGGAGCACGCCCCCCATCTGCTCTCCGGCGGCCAGAAGCAGCGCATCGCCATTGCGGGGGTCATCGCCCTGGAGCCCAAGTGCATTGTGCTGGATGAGCCCACCGCCATGCTGGACCCCCGGGGCCGGGCAGACGTGATGGAAACAATCCTCCGGCTGAACCGGGAAAAGGGGATCACCGTGGTGCTCATTACCCACCATATGGACGAGGCGGCCATGGCCCAGCGGGTTCTGGTGCTGCATCAGGGGAAGGTGCTGTCCGACGGCACCCCCAGAGAAGTGTTCTCTCAGGTGGAGAAGCTCCATACCATCGGCCTGGCCGCTCCCGAAACCGTGGAGCTGTGCTGGGAGCTGAACAAAAAGGGGTATAGGCTGCCCCTGGACGAACTGAATCCGCAGGAATGCGCGCAGGTACTTCGGGATTGGCTGAAGACCTGACGGGCAGGGAGGAAAGAGAATTGAATCCAATTTTACAGGTGGAAGACCTGACTTATGTATACTCCATCGGAACCCCCTTTGAGCACAGGGCCCTGGACAAGGTAAACTTCACCCTGAACCGGGGAGAGTTTGTGGGCATCATCGGCCATACCGGCTCCGGAAAGTCCACACTGATGCAGCAGCTCAACGGCCTTTTGAAGCCCACCTCCGGCAGGGTCCTGCTGGAAGGTCAGGACATCTGGTCCGACAAGAAGCTGACCCGGCAGGCCAGATTCCGGGTGGGCCTGGTGTTCCAGTACCCGGAATACCAGCTCTTTGAGGAGACGGTTTATAAGGACATTGCCTTCGGCCCCACCAATATGGGCCTTTCCGGGGAGGAGATCGACCGCCGGGTCCGGGAGGCGGCGGGCTTTGTGGGCATTACCGAAAGCCAGCTGAAGGTATCCCCCTTTGATCTGTCCGGGGGACAGAAGCGCAGGGTGGCCATTGCCGGTGTCATTGCCATGGAGCCGGAGGTGCTGATCCTGGACGAGCCCACGGCGGGACTGGACCCCGTGGGCCGGGAGGGAATCCTTCAGAATATTGAGAGCTACCGCCGGGCCAAGAATGCCACCATTCTCATGGTCAGCCACTCCATGGAGGATGTGGCCAGGCTCACGGACCGGCTGCTGGTGATGAACGGCTCAAAGCTTGCCATGGACGGCACCCCTTCCCAGGTTTTCGACCGGGCGGAAGAACTGGTGACCATGGGCCTCAACATTCCCCAGGTGACCCAGGTGTTTCTGCGTCTGCGCCAGCTGGGGGTGGAGGTGCCCAACGTGTACACCCTGGAGGGCGCCGTGGAAGCGCTGTGCCGCTTGAAGGAGGGGAAGGGCCATGCTTAAAGACATTACCCTGGGCCAGTATTTCCCCGGAAATTCCGTGATTCACCGGCTGGACCCCAGGACCAAGCTGATTTCCGTGGTGGTTTACATCGTGGCCCTGTTCTGCGCCGAAAGCTGGGTGTCCTATGGGGTGATGCTTGCCTTTCTGCTGGCGGCCATCACCATTTCGAAGATCCCACCCAAATCCATCGTCCGGGGCATGAAGCCCTTGATTGTGATTCTGATTTTCACCGGCGTGCTGAACCTGTTCTACACGGATACGGGCAGGGTGCTGGTGCGCTTCTGGAAGCTGGCCATCACCGACGACGGTTTGACGCGGGCCATCCTCATGACCGGCCGGATCCTGATGCTGATTTCCGGCACATTCCTGCTGACCTACACCACCTCACCCATCGCCCTGACCGACGGCCTGGAAAGCCTGCTGAACCCGCTGAAAAAGCTCCATGTGCCGGTGCACGAGCTTTCCATGATGATGTGCATTGCCCTGCGGTTCATCCCCACCCTGATTGAGGAGACCGACAAGATTATGTCCGCCCAGAAGGCCAGAGGCGCGGACTTTGAAAGCGGCAGCATAATCGACCGGGCAAAGGCCCTGATCCCGGTGCTGGTGCCCCTGTTTATCAGCGCCTTTCGCCGGGCGGACGAGCTGGCAACGGCCATGGAGTGCCGGTGCTACCAGGGCGGCGAGGGAAGAACCAAAATGAAGCTGTTGCGCTACGGGCGCAATGACTTCCTGGCCTTCCTGGCGGAGGCTTTGCTGCTGGCGGTGGTCATTGCCCTGGCATTCTTTGGACTGTGAGGCCGGTATGCGCAATATTGCTCTGTTTTTAACCTATCTCGGCACCCGTTATCACGGCTGGCAGGTCCAGAAGAACCTGCCCACGGTGGCGGAAACTGTGGAAAAGGCGGCATCCCAGATCGTGGGCCACAGCGTTCATATTACCGGCTGCGGCCGCACCGACGCGGGGGTGCACGCGCTGTGCTATGTTGCCAATTTCCGGACCACCTCCACCATTCCCGTGGACCGGCTGCCCTACGCACTCAATACCCATCTGCCCTGCGACATTGTGGTGACCAGGGCCTTTGAGGTAGGGGAGAGCTTCAATGCCATCGGCTCCTGCGTCCGCAAGGAGTATACCTACCAGATCTACAATTCCCGGCTGAAGGACCCCTTCTATGTGGACCGGGCCTGGTTCTATCCCCGGCATCTGGATGAAGGGGTCATGCAGGCGGCGGCAGACCAATTTGTGGGCACCCACGATTTTGCCGCGGTGCGCAGTGTGGGCACCGATGTGAAGTCCACGGTCCGCACGGTGTACTACTACCGGGTAGAGCGCCGGGGGAATCTGGTGCTTCTGAAGGTCTGCGCCAACGGCTTCCTCTACAACATGGCCCGGGCCATGGCAGGCACCGTGGTCTATGCGGCGGAGGGGAAGATCCGCCCGGAGGAGATCGGCGCCATTCTGGATTCCGGAAACCGCACCGCCGCGGGGCCCACGGTGCCCCCGGGAGGGCTGTACATGACCCACCTGTGGTACGACGACGGCAGGGACCGGTTTGAATGTGAAAGTGAAGACCGTTTTTTTTAGCTGCTCGCCTCCCTCTTTGACGGAGGGAGTGCCGCTCCGTACGGGTAAACACAGTAGGGGACGGGTTGCCCGTCCCCTACGTTTACGATTCAACAGGGTTAGGGGACGGGAAACCCGTCCCCTACGTTTACGGTTCAACAGGGTTAAGGGACGGGAAACCCGTCCCCTACGTTTACGGTTCAACAGTAGGGGACGGGTTGCCCGTCCCCTACATTGCTCACCGCCCGGTGTCGGGAGAACAAATAGACCTTTGAAACCTGACCCGCTCTGTGGAATTCCACAGGGCGGTTTTTGACCGCTTTCGTTTTGCCGCTGTGGTAACATGGGGTTTTGGAAGGGGGCGCGCTGTATATGAAAACTGCCTGGTATGATTTCCGCCATGCCCTGTGTATGGGGCTGCTGGTTCCCATGTTGCTGATGCCTACCCTGTTGCGGCTGTTTGGTACGCCGGGGGAAATGCCGGAATTCTCCGCGCCGGAAGCTGGCTTTGACGGTTCGGCTTCCGTCACGCTGGTGGGCGGGGAGACCCAGAGCCTTGACGAATACCTGACCTGCGTCCTTCTGGGGGAAATGCCCGGGGATTTTCCGGAGGAAGCCCTGAAGGCCCAGGCCGTGGCCGCCAGAACCTATACAAGAAAGGCGATGACCACCGGCAGAAAGCACGAAGGGGCCCTGTGTACCGATTCCTTCTGCTGCCAGGCCTACCGCACCCCGGAGGAATACCTCCGGCAGGGGGGCACCCGGGAGAATCTGGACCGGGTCCGGGGGGCGGTCAGTGCCACCGACGGCCTGGTGCTGACCTATGAGGGGGACTACATTGAAGCCACCTTCTTCTCCTGCTCCGGCGGCCGGACGGAGGACGCGGCGGAGGTGTGGGGGGTGGACTATCCCTATCTGCGCGCCACCGACAGCCCGGGGGAGGAATGGGCCCGATACTACCGGGACAGCGCCCTCTATTCCCGGCAGGAGCTGGAGGAAAGCCTGGGCATCACCCTCTCCGGAGCTGCCTCCGGCTGGATCGGCCCCCTGGAACGGACCCAGGGGGGCGGGGTGAAAACCCTGGTTTTGGGGGATCGGGCCTTTTCCGGCACGGAGCTCCGGGAAAAGCTTAACCTACGGTCTACTGCCTTCACGGTGGAGCCGGAGGGAACGGGGCTTCGGTTTGAAACCCAGGGCTACGGCCACCGGGTGGGGCTGAGCCAGTATGGCGCCAACGCCATGGCCCGGGAGGGCGCTGCCTTCCCGGAGATTCTGGCCCACTATTACCCCGGAACCCAGCTGGAATCGGAACCGATTGGGAAAAATGTTGAAAAATAAAAGAATGTATGATATAATAATTGTTCAATAAAACCAATCGGAGAGGGTGATCCCATGAAACTAACCATTGACGGACGGGAGGTTCTGGCGCAGAAGGAACAGAGCCTTCTGTCTCTTGTACGGGGGGCGGGGCTGGATTCGGAATTGCTGTCTGCCCGGCCGCTGGCGGCCAGAATTGCGGGAGAGGTATTTACCCTCAACTATATCCCCCTGCGGGAAAAGGACGGGGAAGGGGACCGGCCCTCCATGCGCCGGGCCATGGCGGCCTCCCAGGGGGTGATTCACCTGCTGCGCTGCCGGGACTCCGCCGGACGGGATGTGTATGTCCGCACGGCCCAGTTCGTCATGTTCCTGGCTCTCAGCCAGCTGTGGCCCAAGGCCACCTGCACCATGGACTGCACCCTGGGCTCCAGCGTGTTTGTATCCGTCAGAGGGGCGGAGGATTTTTCCGCCGCCAGGCTCAAGGAGCAGGTGGCGGCCATTGTCCGGCAGGACATTCCCCTTCTGCGCCGCAATGTGAAAAAGGACGCGGCCATCGCCCGGTACAGGGCCCAGGGAAGGGAGGACAAGGCCAGGCTCCTGGCCTGGCTGGACCGGGATTCCTGCAGTGAATACGGCTACGGAGCGTATTCTGACAATTTCTTCGGCGAAATGGCCCCCTCCACCGGGTATCTCACCGTGTGGGATGTGCTGCCGGCTGACGGCGGCTTCCTCTTTGTGTACCCCGATGAGCTGGAGCCGGACAAGCTGGCAAGGCTTTCTCCCATGCCCCAACTGTTTGGCGTCTTCTCCGAGGGGGAGCGGTGGTGCCGGCTGATGGAGTGCGAAAATGTGGCGGATCTCAACGAGCTGACGGTTTCCGGCAGAATTCGGGAGCTGATCCGGGTAAACGAGGCCCTCCATGAAAAGCGGTTTTCCCAGGTGGCGGATATGGTCTGCGCCCGGGGCGCCAAGGCGGTGCTGCTGGCGGGGCCCAGCTCCTCGGGAAAAACCACCTCGGCAAACCGTCTGGCAACCCAGCTGCGGGTTTACGGGAAAAAGCCGGTGCTCATGAGCCTGGATGACTACTACATTGACCGGGACAAAATTGCCCCCGGCCCCGACGGCAAGGTGGATTTGGAGCACATCAATACCCTGGACTGTGCTCTGTTCCGGCAGGATATGCAGCAGCTTCTGGAAGGGAAGGAAGTGAGCCTTCCCACCTTCAATTTCCTCACCGGGAAACGGGAGTGGCACGGGGAAACACTCAGACTGAACCCGGATTCCGTTATCATTGTGGAGGGGCTCCACGCCCTGAATCCGGTGATGCTGCCGGAAAATGTGGAGAAAAATCTGATTTTCCGGATGTACGTCAGCCCCCTGCTGCCCCTCAATATGGACGATCACAACCGGATTCCCACCAGCTACCTGCGGCTGCTGCGGCGGATCGTCCGGGATTACGAAACCCGGGGCTCCTCCGTCCAGCGGACCCTGTCCATGTGGGAGTCCGTCCGGCAGGGAGAGAAGCGGTGGATTTTCCCCTTCCAGGAAAACGCGGATGTGATTTTCAACAGCTCCACCCTCTACGAGCTGGCGGTGCTCAAGAAGCACATTTACCCCCTGCTTGCCGCCGTCCAGCCGGAGGATAGCTGGTTTGACGAGGTCCGCAACATCGTAAAAATCCTGGACTTCGTTGTGGAAGCCCAGGTGGATGACGAAATCCCCCCCACCAGCCTGGTGCGGGAATTCATCGGCGGGAATACGTTTTATAGATAAGGAAAAGGGAACTTTATCTCAGTTGACAATTGACAATTGACAGTTGACAGTTGAGGAATCCCCTCCGGGGATGAATAAAATAGTCTTTTAAACCAGAAGTTTTCTAAGAATTTTCCAGAATTCCTAATAAAATTATTTCAATCATCCCGAAGGGATACCATAATTGTCAATTGTTCATTGTCAATTGTCAATTGAGCGAACTCCCTCTTTCCTTTATGTACGGAATCTACCCTTCCCGCCGCCAGCCTGCAAAAAACCCCCTGCACGCAACTGTGCAGGGGGTGAAGCGTTCGTTCTTTAGGCCACAGGGGGGCAGGGGAATTTCAGAAGCAGGGAAACAATCAGGCACAGGAAGATGGCGCCGAAGCCGCAAACCATCCAGAAGCTCCGGCGGCGGACCAGCTCACCGGTGATGAACAGCCAGGCCAGACTCAACAGGGAGGCCAGGGTGGCAACAATGGCGGCGATTACCCGAACCACAGCCCAGCCCTTTGCAGAAAAGACCAGGAACAGGACAAAAACCAGTGTATCTGCAAGAAGAAGCCTGGTCATCAGGCGGTCAAGCTCCCGATAGCGATTTCTCTTTCCCACATTGCATCCCTCCGGCGGACGAAATTCTAGGAGTATCTTATCATAAGCTGTCGGAAAATGCAATCGTTTTGAGATAAATCGTTAATTTTTTTATTCTCCCTTGCACAGCCGGGAAAAAGATGGTATAATACCGAAAAATACGCAAAAGTTTGCATCCCGAGGGAAAGACGGGCTTTTCCCCGGTGGGAAGAAAAGGAATTTGTCTATGTCGGAACCCCAATACCGGTTGGAGGGCATCGTTCACACCCGGAATGAAACCATGGAGGACTTTGAAGGCCCTCTGGACGTGATTTTTCTGCTGCTGAGCAAGAATAAAATTGAGATTCAGGATGTGTCCATCACGGCGATTCTGGAGCAGTATCTGGCCTATCTGGACGAAATGAAGCGGCTGGATATGGAGATTGCCAGTGAGTTCATCACCATGGCCTCCCACCTGATGCTGATTAAAACCAAAATGCTTCTGTCCGCCGCCGAGCAGCAGGAGGCGGAGGACGAGCTGGATCTGCTGCGTCAGAGCCTAATTGAGCGCCGCCGGAAGGAAGCCATGGAGCAGATCCGTCTGGCGGTGGCCGAGCTGGAGCCCAGAAACGAAATCGGCCGGTGCATATTTACCAAGGAGCCGGAGCCCCTGCGAAAGCCCGAGGGCTACCGCTACCAGCACGAGGTAAAGGATCTGCTCCGGGCGCTGGAGCTGATCTCCGAGCGCAGCCAGCGGCAGCTGCCCCCGCCCACCCAGAATTTTAAGGGCATCGTGGGCAAGGAGCCCTACCCCGTGGCGAAAAAATCCGGCGAGGTTCTGCGCCAGCTGCTTCTGCGGGGGGTGGAAAAGCTCAAGGCCCTGTTCCGGGGCAATAAGAGCCGGTCGGAGGTGGTGGCCACCTTCCTGGCCATCCTGGAGCTGTGCAAAACCAATGCCATTACCCTGGAGGACGACAATTCCGGGGAAAACCCCAGTGTCCGGCTTCTGGACCGGAATCAAGCCATGGAAGGAGAGAGCCGCTGATGGAACAGGAACAGCTGATGCGCATTCTGGAGGCCATCCTCTTTGCCGCCGGTGAGCGGGTAGAGGTTGCCCGGTTGGCTCAGGTGCTGGAGCTTGACCCAAAGGAAATTGTCCAGGCGGCAGACAGACTCTCCGATGAGCTGGCCTATGAACGCCGGGGCATCCGGGTTCTGCGGCTGGAAAACGGCTACCAGATGGTATCCTCCGGCGAAATGGCCGACTATATTACCAAAGCCCTGGAAACCCGAAAGCCCCCCAAGCTCTCCTCCTCCCAGCTGGAGACCCTGACGGTGATCGCCTACTACCAGCCTGCCACAAAGGCCATGGTGGAGCAGATCCGGGGGGCGGACAGCTCCTATTCCGTGGCGGCGCTGATGAACAAAAAGCTGATTGAAGAGGCAGGCAGGCTGAATGTGCCGGGCCGTCCCATCCAGTATAAAACCACCCCGGATTTTCTGCGGACCTTTGGCCTTTCCTCCCTGGAAGAGCTGCCCCCCATTGAGAAGATTGCCTTCGGCGAGCCCATCGAGCTGCCGGAAGAGGGCACGCCGGAACCCCAGACCGGGGAGGGCTAAAGAATGGGCTGGCTGATTTTTCTCGCCATCCTGATTGGGCTGGGATGTCTGCCCCTGGGTGTGCGGCTTCGCTATGATGAAGACGGCCCCCTGGCGGCGGTGCTGCTGGGCAGGCTCCCTATTGTACTCTATCCGGTTCCCGGCTGGCTGAAAAAGCTGACCTCCCGGGAGAAAAAAACCGGGGAGAACAAACCGAAGGAAGAAAAACCCAAAAAAGAAAAGCCCCAAAAGGCTGCGGAAAACCCCCAGGGCGGCTCCTGGAAAAAATTCCTGCCCCTGGTGCAGCTGGGCCTCCATTTTCTGGGGGATTTCCGCAGAAAGCTGCGGGTGAACCGGCTGGTGCTGCGGCTGACCCTGGCGGGGGATGACCCCTGCGACCTGGCGGTGAATTACGGCCGGGCCTGGGCGGCGGTGGGCAATCTGCTGGCGGCCCTGAAGCGGGCCTTTGTCATCCAAAAACGGGATGTGGAGGTCCAGTGCGACTTCCTGGGGGAGGAAACAAAGGTGGTTTTTGCCATGGACCTGACCATTACCCTGGGCAGGGTCCTGGGCCTGCTGGTGAAATACGGCATCCGTGCTGTGAAGATACTCCTGAAAATGAAAAATCAGAAAGCGGTGCAGAACAATGAGTGAAAAACTTCCCAATATGCTGGAAACAACCATTCAAAAGATTCGTGAAATGGTGGATGCCAACACGGTGGTGGGGAAGCCTGTTACCACCCCGGACGGCGTGACCATTCTGCCTGTGTCCAAAATCAGTGTGGGCCTGGGCGGCGGCGGAAGCGACTTCGCCATGAGCAAGGCCCCTGCCGGACAGATGCCCTTTGGCGGCGGCGTAGGCGCCGGTGTGAAGGTGACCCCCGTGGCCTTCCTGGTGGTGAAGGACGGCAATGTGCGCATTATGACCATTGCGGAGCCTGCCAACGCCACCGCGGACCGGATTGTGGAAATGGTGCCGGATACCCTGGACAAGATTTCCGCCTTCCTGGACTCCCGGAAGAAGCCGGAATAACCCCGCCTCTTTCCGGGTATTCTAATCCCGGGTGAGGAACATGAAACGATTATTTGCCAAAACGGCGGCTGTTTTCCTGGCTGCCGTTTTGCTGTTGCCGGTGAAGACCCAGGCGGTGTCCGCAAGAAGGGCGGTAGCCATGGACGGCCTCACCGGCAGGGTGCTGTTCTCCCGGAAGGGGGAGGAACAGGCCCTGATTGCCAGCACCACAAAGATCATGACGGCGCTGATTGTCTGCGAGCAGTACAATGTGCTTTCGCAGATGCGGATTCCCAAAGAGGCCGTGGGCATTGAGGGCTCCTCCATGTATCTGCAAGCGGGAGAGGTGCTGACCCTTCAGGAGTTGCTGTACGGGCTCATGCTCTCCTCCGGCAACGACGCGGCGGTGGCCCTTGCCATCTACTGCGGGGGGACCGTGCCGGGCTTTGTGGAAATGATGAATGACAAAGCAAGGCTTTTGGGCCTGAAGGGCACCCATTTTGCCAACCCCAACGGGCTGGACCACCCGGACCACTATTCCACCGCCCAGGATCTGGCGGAGCTGGCCTGCTATGCCATGGAAAATCCCATCTTTGCCAAAACCGTCTCCACCAAGACCATCCGGATCGGGGACCGGTTCCTGCGCAACCACAATAAGCTCCTGTGGCAGGTGGAGGGAGCCGAGGGGGTGAAAACCGGCTTTACCAAAAGCGCAGGCAGAACCCTGGTTTCCAGTGCCTCCCGGCAGGGACGGCGGGTGGTGGCGGTGACCCTGGACGCTCCCGACGATTGGCGTGACCACACGTCTCTTCTGAATGAAGGCTTTGCGCAGTACCAGATAAAACGGGTGGTGCGCAAGGGAGACAAGGTGGCCACCCGTACCGTCATTGGGGGAAACGGCACCGTGGACCTGATCTCCGACGGGGATTTTGACTACGCCCTGGCCCCCTCGGACCGGCCCCAGGTGGCGGCAGGGGGCAAGCATTTTGTGTATGCCCCGGTGACGGAGGGAGCCGGCGCGGGCACCGGCTATATCCTCATTTCCGGCAGGATCGTGGGCAGGGTGCCCCTGGTCTACGGCGAAACGGTGGAACAAACGCCCATCAAGAAAAGAGCCTGGTGGAAGCCGGGCGGGTAGAGGTTACCATGAAAGAACGACTGCAAAAGCTGATTTCCGCCCGGGGTCTGGCCTCCCGGAGAAAGGCGGAGGAACTAATTACGGCGGGAAGGGTTTCCGTAAACGGCAGGCCCGCCGCTCTGGGAGACAGCGCCGACCCGGAAACCGATGATATTCTGGTGGACGGAACTCCCCTGCCGGAGATAAACCGGAGGGTTTATCTGATGCTCCACAAGCCCAGAGGCTATGTGACCACCCTGTCGGACGAAAAGGGGAGGAAGGATGTTGCCCAGCTGGTGAAAGACTGCCCCCAGCGGGTATACCCCATCGGGCGGCTGGACATGGATTCCGAGGGCCTGCTGCTGTTTACCAATGACGGGGCCTTTGCCAACGAGCTCATGCACCCCCGGCATCAGGTGGACAAAACCTATCTGGTCTGGGTCACGGGCTACGGGCCGGGAAAGGAAGGGCTGCTGGAGAAGCCCCTGGTCCTGGACGGCTACCGGATTCGTCCCCCCGTGGTACGGCTGCTGGAGGCGGCGGGGCAGAAGGCCCGTCTGGAAATCACCATTCACGAGGGCAGGAACCGGCAGATCCGCCGGATGTGCCAGGCCCGGGGCATGACCGTGACCCGGCTCAAACGCATCCGGGAAGGGGCCATGGAGCTGGGGAACCTGGGGCCGGGCGCCTGGCGTTACTTAACGGCGGAGGAAGTGAAAAAAATCCTCCCCCGGGACAGGTAAAACCCTTCCGCCTATCTTGAAATCTCCATATAAGTTTGCTACTATATTCTGGTGTACAGTTTCAGCACACCAATATAAAGAATCCGGGAGGTATCACCATGAGCCGTGATATTCTTTCATTATTAAAAGACAATATGGCCGAGTTTTCCAAGGGCCAGAAGCGCATTGCCCAGTACATCCTGGAGTCCTACGACAAGGCCGCCTTTATGACCGCCAACCGGCTGGCCCAGAACGTGGGCGTGTCCGAGTCCACCGTGGTCCGCTTTGCCGTGGATCTGGGCTTTGACGGCTACCCCAGTATGCAGAAGGCCATGCAGGAGATGGTGCTGAACCGGCTGACCTCCGTCCAGCGCATCGAGGTGGCCAACGACCGGATGAAGAACCAGGATGTGATTTCCACCGTCTTCCATTCCGATATGGAAAAGCTGCGCCAGACCGAGGAAACCGTCAGCCGGGAGGAATTCAACGACGCGGTGGCGGCCATCCTGAAGGCCAAGCGGGTGTACATTCTGGGTGTTCGTTCCGTGGCGCCCCTGGCAAGCTTTTTGGGCTACTACCTGAACTATATGTTCAACAATGTCCACGTGGTTTCCGGCCTCAGCGAGGGGGAGATGTTCGAAAAGATCGTCGGTGTCAATTCCAGCGACGCGGTCATCGCCTTCAGCTTCCCCCGGTACTCCGCCTCCACCACCAAGGGCGCCCGGTACTGCTGCTCCGCCGGTGCCACCGTCATCGGCATTACCGACAGCAAGCTGTCTCCTCTGGGCCAGTGCTGTGACCATGTGCTGGTGGCCAAAAGCGATATGGTGTCTCTGGTGGACAGCCTGGTGGCGCCCCTGAGCATGATCAATGCCCTGATCGTTGCCATCGCCGCCAAGAAGGAAAAGGAGATTGCCCACACCTTCGAAAGCCTGGAGCACATCTGGGATGAATACAACGTATACGAAAAGCAGGTAACGGGCCATGACGCATGACCTGATCGTGGTGGGCGGCGGCCCCGCGGGGATGTTTGCCGCCATCACGGCGGCCCGGAAGGGGGCAAAGGTGCTGCTGCTGGAAAAGAATGACCGGCTGGGGAAAAAGCTGCTGATCACCGGCAAGGGCCGCTGCAATGTGACCAATGACTGCCCGGCGGAAGAGGTTTTGCGGAACACCCCCCGGAACGGCCGGTTCCTCTACAGCGCCATGACCGCTTTTCCCCCGGAAAGCACCAAGCAGTTTTTTGAAAACCAGGGCTGCCCTCTGAAAACCGAGCGGGGATGCCGGGTGTTTCCCCGGTCCGACAGCGCCGGGTCCATCCTGGACAGTCTGAAAAAAGCCCTGGCCGACGCAGGGGTAACGGTAAAGACCGCCCGGGTGCGGGAGGTTCTGACCCGGGACGGAGCCGTTTCCGGCGTGCTGACCGAGGGCGGCGAATACACTGCTCCCTGTGTGCTGCTGGCCACCGGCGGCGCCAGCTATCCGGCCACCGGCTCCACGGGGGATGGCTATACCATGGCCCAAAAGCTGGGGCATAGGGTGATCCCTGCCCAGGGCAGCCTGGTGCCCCTGGAAACCGCCGGGGAGGACTGCCGGAGGATGCAGGGCCTTTCTCTGCGCAACGTGGGGGTCAAGCTGCTGGATGCCAGGGGAAAGGTGCTCTACAGGGATTTTGGAGAGCTGCTGTTCACCCATTTCGGGGTCTCCGGCCCTACGGTGCTCTCCGCCAGCTGCCACCTGAAGGGGGAGGGCTGCTGCCTGGTCATCGATCTGAAGCCCGCGCTGGAGGAGGGGAAGCTGGATGCCCGGATTCTCCGGGATCTGGAGCTGTACCAGAACCGGGCCATGGAAAATGCCCTGACGGATCTGCTGCCCCGGTCCATGATTCCCGTGGTGCTGGACCGGCTGGAGATTGACCCCAACATGCAGGCCAACAGCCTGACAAAGGAAAAGCGCAGGGCCCTTGTGGGACTGCTGAAGGCCTTCCGGGTGGAGATAACCGGCAAGCGGCCTGTGGCGGAGGCCATCATCACCTCCGGCGGGGTCAAGGTTTCGGAAATCGACCCCAAAACCATGGAGTCCAAGCTGGTTCCCGGCCTGTTCTTTGCCGGTGAGCTCATTGACTGCGACGCCTATACCGGCGGCTTCAACCTGCAAATCGCCTGGGCCACGGCCTTTGCCGCCGGCCGGAGCGCCGCCGAAAAAAAGAAGCATTGACAAACGAATGCTTCTGTACTAGAATATCCCCGGTACCTTTGAAGAAGATTTTGCCGAAGGGAGTAGTATCATGTACGATAAGCTGGTCAATTACGCTGCCAAGCAGCTGGAGCTGGAAGCCTCTGAAATCAAGCCCGACAGCACCTTTGAGAGCCTGGGCATCGATTCTCTGGACATCGTGGAGATGATCATGGATCTGGAGACCGAGCTGGGCGTGGAGCTGGATATGGAGGATCAGAAGATCACCACCTTCAAGGAACTGGCTGATTTCATCGAGTCCAAGCTGAACTGAATACATTGAAGCCCCTGATTTCCGGTCAGGAGCTTCCATCATCTTGTTTTGGCCGGATCGGCCTATAACAAGGTCGCACTAGTCGGGGAGTTAGCGGTGCCCTGTACCTGCAATCCGCTCCAGCAGGGATGAATTCCTATACCCGGGTGCGTTTTACGCTTTCACTGCCCGAAACGCGGTGTTGACAGAGCGGTCTTGCGCAACGAGACCCCGTGAACCATGTCAGGTGGGGAACCAAGCAGCATTAAGCGGAATGTTTCGTGTGCCGCGAGGTTGCCGTTCTTGAGCCGGCTGTCTGGCTGTGAAGCGTAATACGCATTCAAATGTAGGTGTGCGATCTTGTTATAGGCCGATCTTTTCATATTACGGTATGCTTTGGGAAAGGGGAGAAGCCGTATGTCCGCCTATCAGGCGCTGTATCGTAAATATCGCCCCCAGACCTTTGACGATGTGTCCGGCCAGCTGGCGGTGACCCAGACGCTGAAAACCCAGATCGTCTCCGGAAAGCTCAGCCATGCCTACCTTTTTACCGGCTCCCGGGGCACCGGCAAGACCAGCTGCGCCAAGATTCTGGCAAAGGCGGTGAACTGCCTCCACCCGGACAACGGCAACCCCTGCAACCAGTGCGAGGCCTGCCGGGCCATTGACGCCGGTTCCTGTATGGATGTGCTGGAAATCGATGCCGCCTCCAACAACGGCGTGGACAACGTCCGGGACCTGCGGGACGACGCGGTGTATACCCCCTCCCAGGTCCGCAAGCGGGTGTATATCGTGGACGAGGTGCATATGCTGTCCCTGTCCGCCTTCAATGCCCTTTTAAAGATCATTGAGGAACCCCCGGAGCACCTGCTCTTTATTCTGGCCACCACGGAGCTCCACAAGGTTCCGGCCACCATCCTGTCCCGGTGCCAGCGGTTTTCCTTCCGGCGCATCAGCCAGGAGGACATTGCTGCAAGGCTTCAGTATGTGGCCTACCAGGAAAACATCGATCTGGACGACGGGGCGGCCCGGGTGCTTGCCCGGCTTGCCGACGGGGCCATGCGTGACGGCCTGAGCCTTCTGGATCAGTGCGCCAGCGCAACCACCGGCGAGCTGACGGCGGAAAAGGTCTACGACTGCCTGGGCATCGCCGGGGAGCAGAAGTGCGGCGCCCTGTTGTCCTTCTGCGCGGACCGGGACACCGGGAAAGCCCTGAGCCTGTTTCACGAGCTCTACAGCCAGGGTAAGGACCTGGGGGCGCTTTTGGACGAGCTGGAGAGCCTGCTGCGGGATCTGCTGATTCTCAAAACCGCCCCGGGCAGCGGGGTTGCCATGCTCTCCGGCGTGGCCCCGGATTCGGAAACGGCGGCGCTGGCAAACAAGCTGTCCACCGGAGAGCTGGTGCGGATGATGCAGACGGTGCAGGATACGGTGTCCGGCTTCAGCCGCAGCGCGGGCCGTCGTATGGACGCGGAAATGTGCATTGTGCAGCTTGCCCGTCCGGAGCTGAGCCTGGACGCCAGGGCCATGAATGCCCGGCTTACCCGGCTGGAGGATCTGATCAAAAGCGGCAGGCTCGCCGCCTCCCCGGCTCCGGAACCCGTCCGGCCCCCGGTGGAGCCCCGGAAGGAACCGGAAGAGGAGGAACGTCCGCCCCTGCCGGATGACGAGGACGCGCCGCCCCTGCCGGAAGAGGAAACCGCTCCCCGGCAGGCTGTGCCGGACAGCTTCTGGGTGGAGCTTTTGGGGGATGTGCGTTCCCAGCTCAAGCCCCCGGCCTCCGGCTTCTTTGTGGCCACCCCCGGGTCCCCTCTGCGGGGGGTGCTGAAGGGGGACCGGCTGGAAATCCGCTGCGCCAATGCCTTCGCCGCGGAAATCATCGGCACCCCGGAGATTCTGCGGATTGTCTCGGACAAGGCAACCGCCAGACTGGGCCGTCCCGTCACCGCCCTGGTGGTGGACGTAACCAAAAACGCGGGCTCACCCAAAATGGAACAGCTGATGAATTTCGGCAGAGCCCATTCGGATATTGTGAAAATTCGTAATCAGTAAAGGAGATTATTGTTATGGCAAAAGGTGGATTCCGGGGTATGCCCGGCTCAATGGGCGGCATGAATCAGGCCGCCATGATCAAGCAGGCTCAGAAGATGCAGCAGGAGATGCTGCGTATGCAGGAGGAGCAGGAGAACAAGACCTTCACCGCTCAGTCCGGCGGCGGCATGGTGTCCGCAACCGTCAACGGCAAGCACGAGCTGGTGGAGCTGAAGGTGAACCCCGAGGCGGTGGATCCCGAGGATGTGGAAATGCTCCAGGATATGATCATCGCCGCCGTCAACCAGGCCATGCGCACCGCGGATGCGGAGGCCTCCAACAGTATGTCCAAGCTCACCGGCGGCCTGAACCTGGGCGGCCTGTTCTAAGGAGGGGCCATGCAGTTTTTTCCCGCATCGCTGCAAAATCTGGCGGACTGCTTCGGGCGCTTACCCGGCATCGGCGGCAAGACCGCTCAAAGGCTTGCCTTTCATGTGCTGGAAATGCCCATGGAAGAGGCCCAGAGCTTTGCGGACGCCATTCTGGAAGCCAAGCGCAGTGTCCACACCTGCCCCTGCTGCCAGAATCTGACGGACCTGCCCCTGTGTCCCATCTGCTCTGACGAAAGCCGGGACAGGAGCACCATCTGTGTGGTGGCGGAGCCCAGGGATGTGATTGCCCTGGAGCGCTCCCGGGAATACCGGGGGGTATACCATGTGCTCCATGGTGTGATTTCGCCCCTGAACCGGGTGACCCAGGATGACATTAAGATCCGGGAGCTGATGCTGCGCATCGGCCAGGGGGATGTGAAGGAGGTCATTATGGCCACCAACCCCGATACCGAGGGCGAGGCCACGGCCATGTACATCTCCCGGCTCCTGCGGCCCATGGAGGTCAAGGTAACCCGGCTGGCCTACGGCGTACCCGTGGGCAGCCAGCTGGAATACGCGGACGAAGTCACCCTGTCCCGTGCCCTGGAGGGCAGGCAGGAGATGTAAAAACCTGCCGAAAAAGACGGAAGATACATAAAGGCGTGACGGTCGTCACGCCTTTTGACATAGAACGGCCGAAAACCGAACGCCCCCGGTGTCCCGGGGGCGTATTGCGTGCGCGTTCCAAACAGAATCCCGCATTTTCGGGCCCTCTGCTTGCTTATTTGTCCTTTTCAATAACGGGCATGGGCATATCGTCATACTTGAAGACCTCCCGGACCTTCTTGTAGATCTCGGTGTAGGTCTTGCCGTTGTCCACATACCGCCAGCCGGCGCCGGCGTAGGGCTCCTTGCCGTAGAAATTGGTGATGCAGTTGGGGTGGATCTCCTTGAATACCTTCTGCTCGGCGGCGGGCACCCGGGTCTGCTTGCACATGAACTGTTCCAGGGGCAGGCCGTCCAGGGCCTTCAGGCTGGATACCTTGGAGTAGCAGATGTTCAGGTGCTTCAGATTTTCACAGCCTGCAAGATTGTCGATGCTTTCCAGCTTGTAGCAGTTGGCCAGCTCCAGAAATTCCAGCTTCTTGCAGTTTTCAAAGCCCTGGAGCTCCCTGACCGCGCTGCCGGAGGCAATGAGAATTTCCAGGTCCGGCATGTAGCCCACAAAGCTCAGGTCCGTCAGGGTATCGTTGTGGCCGATGTCCATATACTTGGTGCGCCAGCAGTACTTCAGGTTTTCGCAGGTATCATCAAACACGTTGTACACGGCCCGGATGGTTTCCTGATTGGTCATGGCGGAATACTTGCCGAAGCTGATCCGCCAGACCAGCTCCGTTCTGGGATAGTCGGCCCGGATTTCGGCCATTTTCTCATTGGACAGGCCGCAGTTGTCCAGAATAAAGGCGTTGCAGTCCGTCATCACCGCCAGGGCGGCCCGGAGGGCGGGTTCGTCCGCTTCCGTCAGGCTCAGATTCCGGAATTCCACCTGGGTATCGTTGGTGGAGATGGTCTTGCCGAAGAGGGTGAAGGAGTAGTGGAAGCTGGCCTGGGGGGCGGCGTTTACCAGAACCTCCACATCGGAAAGGGACAGGGCGGAGCTGCCGCCGCTCATCAGCTCCACGGTTTCCAGCAGGGGCATCCGGCCCAGGGTTTCGGCGGCCGCCAGCACTTCACCGGGCTGCAGGGCGGACAGATCCACGGAGGTTGTACCGGCGTCGTATTCCTTGCCCGCAAGGCCCAGGGTGTAGCTGATTTCCAGATCCGGGTATTTTTCCTGAAGGTTTTCCAGCTCTTCCGCGGTGAGATTGGTTTTCGGCAGCACCAGGCGCTTGGTATCCTTCAGGTATTGCAGGTTGGTCATCAGGGCTTCGTAATCCGCTTCCCCCGGGGAGAGGTCGATCTGCTCCAGGCCGTGGGGGACCTCCATGGTGCCCAGGGAAACGGTGTAGGATACGGTGACCTCCGGATGGTTCCGGGCATAGACCTCCAGGGCCGGGTAGCAGGTGCTGCCGGTGGCGTCCAGGCTCTCCAGATTGGGGTAGTTCTCCAGAGAACCCACGTTTTCATAGGTGACGATCATTTGCAGGTGGGTGGACTGCAGGGAAGGGTCCTCCGTTGCCTGGGTGGTGGGGGCGGTGGTGGGGGCTACGGTGGTTTCGCCGCCGCAGCCGGTGAGCACCGGCGCCATCAGCAGCATGAGACAGCCGCAGCAAAGTTGTTTTTTCAGGAAAGGGGTTTTCAATATGTGAAGTCCCATGGGGGAAAGCCTCCAGTAAACATAATGCAAATACTATAGCACAAAGAAGGTTTGAATGCAAGAAAACCGGTTAAAAATTTGGGCAACACCGCATAATGGGGCAAGGAGATTCGGCGAGAGATTTTGACGCAAACGAAAGTATGGAAAATGCGGGAATACTGGATGTATTTCCCATTTTTTATACTGCACGGTTGAGGCAAAAGATCCACCGAAGCCCGCCGCCCCCATTGTGCGGTGTTGCCTTAAGAATTCAGGAGCCCTTTTCCCCGCCGGAGATAGGCCTCGCAGCTGCCCGCGGCCACGGCGCCGTCGGCGGCGGCGGTGACCACCTGGCGCATGGGCTTGTGGCGGATGTCCCCGGCGGCAAACACACCGGGCAGGGAGGTGGCCATGTTCCCGTCGGTGAGCAGATACCCTCCGGCATCCGTATCCAGCTGGTGCCGGACCCCCTCACTGGCAGGCACCCGGCCAATGGCCACAAATACCCCCTGGCAGGGAAGCACCCGGTCCGCTTCTTCACCGGATTTCAGCCGGACACCATACCGGCTACATCGGCGGCTTGAAGGAAGTTCCCTACAAGAAGATGATGGCTGAAAAGAGCGATCTTGCGGTCTATGAAGCGGTCAGAGGTATGCTCCCCAAGAACAGCCTCGGCAGAGACATGAT
>JAGAQA010000063.1 GCA_017622995.1 Oscillospiraceae bacterium | reverse complement strand
GGCCGAAGCCCTCTCCTGGGAGAGGGTGGCTCGCGCAGCGAGACGGGTGTGGGGCGGTACAACTTACCTGGTTCCGCCCCTCATCCGCCCCAGTGTGCGCACTGGGGCACCTTCCCCCAGGGGAAGGCATCTCCCCGACAACTCCCAATTTATCACGCGATCATCTTATCGAGAATGTGGCGAAGCTGTCCATGTTCGCAGTGCGCCTGCCCTGTAGACAATCGACGGCTTCTGTGCTAGAATGCGGGGGAGAAAAACGGAGAAGGGGAGGGGAAGACCATGGAATCGCGCGCTGTGTCCCGGCAGATCACGGAAGGGGTTATCTGGAAACAGATCCTTTTGTTTTTCTTCCCGATTCTGCTGGGGACCTTTTTTCAGCAGATGTATAATACGGTGGATACCATCATCGTTGGCCGGTTCGTCAGCACCCAGGCCCTGGCGGCGGTGGGCACCACCGGACCGCTGGTGAATATGATCAACGGTTTCTTTGTGGGCCTCAGCTCCGGCGCCACGGTGATTTTGTCTCAGTTCTGCGGGGCCAACGACAAAAAAGCGGTGGATAACGCCTTGCATACGGGCTTTTTCCTGTCTCTGGTGCTGGGCGTTCTGGTGACGGCGCTGGGCTGCCTGCTGGGCCCACAGGTTCTTCGGTGGATGCGCACCCCTCAGGAGTGCCTGGGTATGGCATCCACCTATGTGCGCATCTATTTTGCCGGAGCCCTGGCTTCCATGGTGTATAATATGGAGGCAGGCATTTTGCGGGCCATGGGCGATTCCAGAAGACCCGTCCTGTCCCTGATTGCCGCCTGCCTGACGAATATCCTCATGGATGTGCTGCTGGTGGTGGTATTCCGCATGGGGGTTGTGGGTGTGGCCCTGGCTACGGTGCTTTCCCAGATTGTCAGCGCGGTGATTCTGCTGGTGATTCTGCTGGGGGAGAAGGAGAATCCCCTGCGGCTGTCCGCCCTCCGGCTGGATGGAAGACTGCTGCGCAGAATCCTGTTCATCGGCATCCCGGCGGGGCTGCAGTTTGTGACCTTCGATCTGTCCAACACCCTGATCCAGTCCGGTATCAATTCCTTCGGCCCGGTGGTGATGGCCGCCTGGACGGCCTTCGGGAAAACCGACGCCTTGGTCTGGATGGTGTCCGGCGCCTTTGGCGTGGCAATCACCACCTTCGTGGGCCAGAACTTCGGTGCCCAGCGCTATGACCGGGTCAGGCAGAGTGTACGGGTGTGTCTTGCCATGAGCATCGGTACCGTGGGAACCCTGAGCCTTTTGATGCTGCTGTTCCGCCGGGTCATTCTGGGCATTTATACCCTGGACCCGGGGGTCATTGAAAGCGGGGCCTATATGATGTCCATCATCGTACCCTTTGAAGCGGTATTCATGCCGGTGGAGATCTTCGCCGGTACCCTGCGGGGGGTGGGGGATTCCGTAAAGCCCACCCTCATTACCTGCTTCTGCGTCTGTGTGGTCCGGGTGGTGTGGCTGGCCACGGTGGTGCGGGCCAGACATACCCTGTTTATGCTCTGCCTGTGCTATCCCCTGACCTGGGCATTGGCAGCGGCGGTGTTTACCGTCGTATATCTTCGGATGAATTGGCTGAACAGCCGGATTGGAGGGAACGGAAGGTGAAGATAATCTATATATTGGCCCTGGCGCTGCTGCTTGCCGGCTGCGGGGCGAAAGCGGAGCCGGTGCTTGACACGGCTCTGCCGGAGACGGTGGAGGCAGCGGAGCCCACCCAGGAGCAGCCCCTACAGACGGAGCTGCCCGGGGATCCCATTCTGGAGCTGCTGGCAGCCATGAGCCCGGAAGAAAAGGTGGGACAGATGATTCTGGCCCGGTGCCCGGAAACGGGGGCACTGGATGACATTGCCCGTTACCGCCCAGGCGGTTTCGTTCTCTTTGGCCAGGATTTTGAGGGCCAGACCCCGGATGCCCTACGGGAGAAGCTCCGTTCCTTCCAGGCAGCCAGCCGGATCCCGATGCTGCTGGCCGTGGACGAGGAGGGCGGCACCGTCACCCGGGTCAGCGGGTTCAAAGCCTTTCGGCCGGAACCCTTTCCCTCCCCCCGGAGCCTTTATGAACAGGGCGGCCTTGAACTGGTGCTGAGTCTGGAATCGGAAAAGGCCTTTCTTCTCAGTGACCTGGGGCTGAATGTGAACCTGGCACCGGTGTGCGACATTGCCCAAAGGCCCGGCTCCTTTCTCTACAGCCGCTCCCTGGGGGCGGATCCGGAAACCACCGGACAGTTCGTTTCCCAGAGCCTGCAGCGGATGGCGGAGTACGGCGTGGGAGGCGTGATGAAGCATTTCCCCGGCTACGGAGAAAACGGAGATACCCACCTGGACGGGGTGGTGGATGACCGCCCCCTTTCTGAACTGGAAAGCCGGGATCTGCTGCCCTTTGCCGCCGGAATCCAGACCGGCCTGGGGGCGGTGATGCTCAGCCACAATACGGTAACGGCGCTGGACCCCCAGAGCCCTGCTTCCCTGTCCGGGAATGTGGTGGCCTACCTGCGGGAGGAGATGGGCTTTTCCGGAGTGATCCTGACGGACGACCTGTCCATGGGAGCGCTGAAAAGCTACGGCAGCGGTCAGAGCGGGGTTATGGCGGTGAAAGCCGGTGTGACCATGCTGTGCAGTACGGATTATGTTACCCAGATCCAGGCGATTCTGGATGCCATTTCTGCCGGAGAGATTCCGGAAACGGTCATCGACGATGCGGTATACCGGATCCTCACCTGGAAGCACCAGCTGGGCCTGCTGTAAAAAGAGGGCTGCCCTTTGGGGCAGCCCCGAGTGTGTCAAAATAGTAGATGTCATTCCCACGCCAGTGCGCACACTGGCGTAGTGACCGAAGGGAATACTCTTGAGTAGAATCCCCCGGTTGCAGGGGGAATGTGAAGAAAAGCGCACAAAAAAGTTGGGAGATTGCCACACCAGCCTGCGGGCTGGTTCGCAATGACAGTTTTTTGACAGTCTGAGGGCTGCCCCAAACGGGCAGCCCCTTGTGTTATTTCAGCAGCTTTGACAGGGTGTTGAAGTAGTAGCTTGACTGTACGCTGGAGCAGAACCGGAATTTGTTGTGCACCAGAGCGGACACATAGTCGATGTAGTCTTCCCCGACGCTTTGGCCCTGGGCGGGGGTAAATACACCGTTGGTGGCGTCGTAGGTGCCCTTGTCCGTCTTCCAGCTGTAATCCGGCCAGAGCACCAGGGGAAGCTCCTCAGAGAATACATCCCGGCCCACCAGCAGGCGGGAATCGTATTCCACGCCGAAGAGGTTGGAGAGGGTGGGCAGAATGTCCAGACTGTAAACTGGCTCCTCCACCTTCAAGTCCATGTCTTCCAGGCAGCCGCTCCAGATGATCAGAGCGTTGCTGTCCCGGGTGAAGCGGTCCATTTTCTCTACGCCGTAGAGCTCGCAGATGTAGTCCGCCGTGTTTTTCCAGGTGGTGCTGCGCTCCAGACCGTAGGGGTAGTGGTCCGTACCGATGACGATGACGGTGTCGTCGGCGATGCCCGCGTCCTCCAGTTGCTTGATCAGAGAGGTCATGGCCTTTTCCAGCTCCAGCTGGGAAGCCAGATAGCACTTCACGGCCTCCACATGGTCCATATCCTTTACCAGATCATAGTTCTTCCGGGCCTGGGCGTTTTCCTTCAGGCTGTAGCCGCAGTGACCGGATACCGTCATGTAGTAAATGCTGAAGGGCTGGTGGTCAATGTACTGGGGCACGGTAACATCGATCATTTCCAGATCGCTTTCCGGCCAGACCGGGGTGATGCCCTCCAGACCGCCGTAGCGGGCATAGAAGTGATCATAGCCCAGGTGGGTGTGGGTTTTGTTCCGGTCATAGAAGTTGGCGTTGTGGTTGTGATAGGCAGTGGAGAAATAGCCCAGCTTTTGCAGCTGGTGGCCCATGGTCAGAAAAAGATCCTGGTGCACCGCCTGATTCATGCACATCCCTCCGGTGGAGGGAATCATACCCACCACGTTGGAGAATTCTCCCGTGGTGGTGCTGCCGCCCCAGGCGGGCTGATAGTAGTCCGTGAATTGGATGCCCCTGGTGGCCATGCGGTACAGCGTGGGGGTCAGCTGGGGATCAATCACCTGTTTGGTAAAGGCTTCGGCGGTGATGAGAATCAGATTCTTTCCCTTGAAAAGACCGGTGTATTGGTTCTCCCGGGCGGGGGTCAGGGAGTTGATGTAGCGGTGCAGGATTCCGGCGCCGGAGTTGGGGGTGCTTTCCGCCAGCGCGGCGAAATCCAGCTTTTCCATGGTGTGATAGCCGTATTCCACTTCCTCCGCTTCCGGTTCTGTCGGGAGCTGGGAGGGCTGCATGGGCTCCGTTTCCTCCGGCAGCTCCGGCGCCTGGGGGACTTCAAAGTCCAGCTCCGCCTCCGGCGGTCTGCCGCCGTGGACGGCATCCAGAGCTATGCCCATGTTGAGACCAAA
Source organism: Oscillospiraceae bacterium (assembly GCA_017622995.1). Lineage (GTDB taxonomy): Bacteria > Bacillota > Clostridia > Oscillospirales > Oscillospiraceae > Faecousia. Next base: position 16,074 of record JAGAQA010000063.1, on the reverse strand, counting down.
TACCCGGACGGAGGTATCGAAATTGTAGGATTTTGACAGCTTGGCGGCATCCACATCCCCAAGGAACACGATGCCCAGACCCAGCACATAGAAAAGCACTGCGCATCCGGCGATACACAGCCGCTGCCTGCCATGCAGGTTTTGTGCCGGGCGGGCAAACAGGGCAAACAGAAGCGTGGGTGCCATGAGAATCAGAATTTTTCCGATGCCCCCCAGGATGACACCCAGCGCGACGCCGGTAAAATCGGTGGCAACACCCTTGGCGCCGCCCAGGATCATGCCCAGGGACATAAAGGCCTTGTAGGCATCCTGGCAGAAGTATTCCGCTAAGTAGAAGACTCCCAGCAGGAAGGTCAGCAGGACGGTGCCCCACTTGCACCAGCGGCTTCCGAAAACCGAAGCAAGCAGAGCCACAATGCTGCCAAAGCCCAGGGCGAACACCCCAACGGCCAGAAATCTGGGCAGGCTCAGGGACTGGTTGACCCACAGGTGCAGCAGGATCTCAAAGTATACCACATTTCCGCCGGCAAACAGCCAGCAGGGAATGGGGACGGATCCAAGTAAGGATGTTATCTTTTTGAAAGCGGACATGAAAACCGATGGCTCCTTAATGGAAAAGATAGGATTTCACTAGAGCATACCACATTTTTTACAATAAATCAAGAAAAGAGCGGCTGTATTTTGTAAAAGGGACTTGAAAAGAACCGGTATTTTGTTGTAAGATAGTACAGGAAAGGAAGGTGTCCCTCTTGGACGAAAAAAGAATGATCACTGTAACCCATGGTCTGAAAGAATTTGAGCTGGCTGTGGATTCGGTGCTTTATGTTGCCATGAAGCGGAACTACGCGGAGATTCATGTGGCGGGAGGGGACGTATACACGGCCCGCATGACCATGGGTCAGCTGGAAACCGCACTGGGCGACGGATTTCTGAAGCTCCACCGCAGCTATCTGGTATCCGCAATGGCCATTCACGATATTACGGATACGGTGAATCTGAGCAATGGTGACCAGCTGCATTTTGTTCATCGGCGCAAGGGCGCAATCGAGGAGCAGCTGAAGACCTTGCAGAAGGACTTCATTGACAAGCTCTCCCGGGATGATCTGCCCGCTACTCTGGAGGAGTATCAGGAGTACTACAAAAGCTTTGAGGCTCTGCCTTTCGCTTTCGCGGACATCGAAATGGTGTTCGATGACGGGCGCAGGGCTGTTGACTGGATTTTCCGTTACGGAAACCCCGCGTTGGCAAAGCTGGAAAAGCTGCCCCTTGAAAAGCTCCTGGGCGCTTCCTTCGGCAGCCTCTTCGCCAATATGGATTCCAAATGGCTCCGGGCCTATGAGCGGGCCACCCTGTACGGGGAGACGTTGGAGATCATTGACTACAGCCCGGAAATTGATACCTACCTGAAGGTGATCTGCTTCCCCACCTTCCAGGGGCACTGCGGCTGCCTGCTGTTTAACATTGAGCAGATCCGCTTTACCCGCAACAGCTCCGATGCGGAGCGGGCGCTGATGCTCTACTTCGGCAAGCTGCCGGATAAAAACGATTTCCGATAAGAAGAAACTGGCTTCCCAACCGGGAAGCCAGTTTTGTTATCGTTCAAAGCGGTATTCGATGGAGTCGGCGTAGCGGTAGTAGAAGGTGGTCCCTTCCGGGAAGGAGGTGCACAGCTCTACCAGCGTTCCGTCAGACAGGCCGGTTTCCACCTGGGTCAGGTCCGTGAGGGTGTCGGTCTTTTCGTCGTAGCCCGTGTATACCCAGGAGGTGCCGCCCTGGAACTGGATGGCGGCCGCGGGCAGGGTGGGCACCGCCTCAGATACCGCGGCGGCAATCTGCACGGAGGCGTTCATGCCGGAGAGCATCTGCGCTTCCCGGGGAAGGGTTACCGTAACGGTATACTTGGTGTTGCCGCCGGAGTTTTCGCCATAGGTGTTGATTTTCGTGATACTGCCGGAAAACCGCTGACCGGGCAGGGCATCCAGGGTAATTTCCGCATCCATGCCCACCCTCAGGGAAAGAATGTCCAATTCGTCCACCGGGAAATCCACGGTCATTTCCTTCTGTCCGGTGAGGGTGACCACGGTTTTTTGGGTGGTGTCGTAGGACTCATAGGAGGGGGTGGTGGGAACCGTGGGCATAGAGTAGCCCCCCATGGAACCGGCCATACCGCCCATCATGCCCCCCAGCATGGAGGATAGATCCAGACCGCTCATGTCAAAACCGGGCATGGGAGGCGTGCCCGTCCCGCCGCCGGAGCCGGGCAAAAAGACAACGTTTCCACCGCCGATGGCTACGGTATCACCTACACGGATGGCGGTGCTGTCGGAAGGAGTCCAGCCGCTGCCGGTGCACAGGTAGACTTTGCCACTGGGGATGGCTGCAGCGCCGCTGAGATCCGTGGGCGCGGAGGCAGCGGAGAAAGACTGCCCAAAGGCCAGCTCCACCGCGCTGCCGGTGGGAACATAGGTTCCGGCTGCCACCACATAGCCGATGGTATAGGTGGCGGTTTCGGGAGGATTTTCACCCTCTCCATCACCGCCAGTATTGCCGCCAGTATTGCCGCCGGTGTTGCCGCCGGTGTTGTCGCCGGTGTTGTCGCCGGTGTTGTCGCCGGTGTTGTCGCCGGTGTTGTCGCCGGTGTTGTCGCCGGTGTTGCCGCCGGAACCACTGCCGGAACCACCGCCGGATTCACCGCCGGAACCACTGCCGGAACCACCGCCGGATTCACCGCCGGAACCACTGCCGGAACCACCGCCGGATTCACCGCCGGAACCACTGCCGGAACCACCGCCGGATTCACCGCCGGATTCACTGCCGGTACCACCGCTGGAACCACCGTCGGTATTATCACCGGAATCACCACCGGCGCCCTCCATCAGAATTCCGGAAATCCGTGTGTAGCCCGGGCTGGCCTGGCTGCGCTGCCGGGTTTCCAGGGTGTCGGGAGACACATAGTCAATCTCCGTATCCACCCCGGAGACGATGCCGGATTCCTTCGCACGGAGGATGCCGTCACTGCCCAGCTGCAGGAGGCTATCCAGCTGCTCCTCCAGCTCGTCCCGGCGGCTCAAAAGGCTCTGATATGTGGCGGTGCGGCCCGTATCCTTCAGGGTAATCAGGGTAGTGCCCCTGCTTACCTTCTGATTCAGGGAGGCGTTGATGGTCTGTACGGTGCCGTAGGCCCCGGTCACCCGGAGTACATTGTGGATGTAGAGGGTTCCTTCTCCCAGTACCCTGCCGTTTTCATCCTTCACGGTAACGGCGTCGTCCATAGGGGCCTTGGCGTCGGACACGGTTATGGTGCAAACGCCGTCTTCGGAAGCCGCAACCGTTCCGGGAAGCTCCGTGCCGTCAGACAGGGTTACGGTAAGGGCCGCGTCCCGGTCCGGCTCCGTTTCCAGATCCACGGCCATTTTGCCGTCCAGGGACAGGAGCATCATGGCGCCGTGTTCATACATGGTATCCGCCGCGGCCTTGTCCTTCTCGGCATAGATCTTCTTCACCCGGCCGGAGGTGCCTGCCTGGATGATGGAAGAAGGGGAGGAATCGTAAGCGCTGGCAATGGCCCCGTCCAGATCCTTCAGGACGGACTGAAGCTCCGTGACGGCGGTTTTGACTGCCACCGGGTCAAAGGCGGCGATGGGGTCCCCTTCGGAGAGAACCTGGCCGTTTTTTACATAGTAGTTCTGAATTTCCAGCCCATCGGGAACCGTCAGCTCCGTGCCCTCCTGGGGCGCCAGGGTGCCGGCCCCGTAGAGAACGGAGGAGATGGGCTGGGTCTGGGCCTGACAGGACCGCACGCTGGAGCGTACCGAGGTGGAGGACCGGGGCGCGGAGGGCAGGCTGGATACCAGCAGCGCGATGGCCAGCACCAGGCACAATACGGTAATCCACACCGGCCCGTTCCCGCCTCTGCGGGGAAGGTCCTCCTCGTCCAAATCCAAAGGCGGCATGGAGGCTTCGCTCTGTTTCGGTTTTTCAAAAAGCTTTTTCATAATTCCTCCTTAACCGCCGTAGTGCAGGGCTTCGATGGGAGGCAGCTTGGCTGCCTTATTGGCGGGGTACAGGCCGAAGATCACGCCGATGGCAAAGCAGAAGGCCACCGCAATGACCACAACACCCCATTCCAGGCCAAAGGAAAGGCCCATACTGGCAACCATCACGGAAATAACCCGCAGGACTACCCAGGAAAGGAACACGCCGATGGCGCAGCCGATCATGCACAGCACCACGCTTTCCAGCAGGAACTGCTGCAATATCACGCCCCGGCCCGCGCCGATGGCTTTTCGAATGCCGATTTCCCGGGTCCGCTCGGTTACGGTGACCAGCATGATGTTCATAATGCCGATGCCGCCCACAACCAGGGAAATGGCAGCAATGCCCCCCAGCAGCACTGTCAGGATGGCGGTGACGCTGGTCATGGCATCCTCCAGCATATCCTGGGAGAGGATGGAGTAGGCGTCCTCGTCCTCACGGAACCGCTCCAGAAGCAGCTCCTCCATGGCGTTTTCCGTCGTATTCAGGCTGCCGCCCTCCGGGGCGCTGACGGAGAAGGAGGCAATGCCGGAGGAAACGGTGCTGGACAGCCGCATGAGGCTGGTGTAGGGAATGTAGGCCATCATGCTGTTCTTGGTCAGGATGCCGGCCAGGGACTCGTCGTCATCCTTCAGTACGCCCACCACAGTGTATTTGACACCGTTCAGGGCCAGCTCCTCCCCCAGACAGTCGGTGTAGCCGATCATATCCTCGGCGGTTTTTTCCGGAATCACGCAGACATTGGTATGGTTTTCTACGTCCGCCTGGTTGAGGAACCGGCCCAGCAGCACCGTCTGGTCGTTGATGGGGGCATAGGCGGGGGTGGCGCCGTAAACGGTGACGGTTTTGGTGGTGGAGCCGTATTTGCCGGTGGCGCTGGCTGTGGCGGAGGGGGCCGCCAGGCCGATGCGGGGATCCTCCATCCACTCATCCAGGGTGTCCAGGGTGACGGGCTTTCCCTTGTCGTCGGATACGGTAATGCTCAAAAGATTGCTGCCCAGGCTGGAGATGGTGTCGGTTACCGTGCCGGTGGCGCCGGAAACCAGACTCACCAGAATCACCAGGGCCATGACACCGATGATGATGCCCAGCATGGTTAGAAATGCCCGGAATTTGTTACCGGAGATGGATTTCATTGCCATCTTAAATGCCTGAATCATGTATCCACCTCCGTTAGCTTCCCGTCTTTGATCCGCACAATGCGGCTGGCCTGCTTGGCCACCTCGTCATCGTGGGTGATGAGCACGATGGTGTTGCCTCCATCGTGGAGCTCGTGGAAAATATCCATGATCTCTATGGTTGTTTTGGAGTCCAGGTTTCCGGTGGGCTCGTCAGCCAGAATCAGGCTGGGCCTGGTGACGATGGCCCGGGCGATGGCCACCCGCTGCTGCTGGCCGCCGGAAAGCTCCGTGGGCAGGTGCCCCGCCCGTTTTTGCAGATTCACCCGGGCCAGGGCCGCCTCCACCCGCTCCTTCCGCTCGGACCGGGGCACCTTCTGATAGATCAGGGGCAGCTCCACGTTTTCTTCCGCCGTGAGCTTGGAAATCAGGTTAAAGCTCTGAAAAACAAAGCCGATCTTCCGGTTCCGGATCCGGGCAAGCTCATTTTCCGTATAGTCCTCAATGGGGGTGCCGTCCAGCAGATAGGTGCCGGAGTCGGCCACATCCAGGCAGCCTACGATGTTCATCAGGGTGGATTTTCCGGAGCCGGAGGGGCCGATGATGCTGACAAATTCACCCGGGGAGATGTGCAGGTTGGCCTTGTTCAGGGCATAGACCCGTTCGCTGCCAACCTGATAGACCCGGGAAATATCCTTCAGGTCAATCATATTAGCCTCCCATTCCGGGCATCCCCGCAGGCATACCGCCGGAGGGTATTCCTCCGGGCATACCGCCGGGCATTCCCGCCTGGCCCTTGCCGGACTGCCTGCCGCCGCCCATTCCGCCGTCCATGGGGGAGAAATCACCGGAGGTGGTAATGGTCATGCCGCCAAAGGTAAAGGTCTGCTCCTTGGGGGTATAGTAGACGGTGTCCCCCTGCTTGAGGCCGGATACGATCTCTGTCAGGGTGCCGTTGGAAAGACCCAGCTGCACCTCCACCATGCCGCCCAGGGTATCGGTGTCGGCATCATAGGTGGTGTAGACATAGGCGGTGGCACTGGTCTTCTTCACCGCGTCCACCGGCAGCAGCAGGGCGTTTTCCACACCCTCGATGGTCACATCCACATCCGCCGTCATGCCGGAGCGCATATTCTTGTCCTTGGAGAGGCATACCTTGGCGGAGTAAGCCCCCTCCGTGCCGGTGGGGTCCACCTCCGTAACGGTGCCGGTGTAGGAAAGGTCACCGATGGAATCCACGGTGACGGTGACCTCCTGGCCCACCTTCAGGGACAGAATATCGGTTTCGTCCACGGAGATGGTCACGGACATGGTTTCACAGGGATCCAGAGAGGCAAGCACCGTATCCTCCTGGGGGTCGGAGCCTACCGTGACGGTATCCAGATCGGTGACACTCTGGATGGTGCCGCCGGCTTCCGCCACCAGGCCGCCGTCCTTGTAGAGCTTTACCAGCTTCTGGTACAGCTCCTCGTAATCCTTCCGGTCCGCCAGCAGCTGGTCATATTCGGCGGTATCGTCGGTATCCTTCAGGCTGAAGAGCTGGTAGGTGGAGTAGACCTTGGCGTTTTCCCTGGTTACAACGGACTGAATGGTGCCGGTATAGCCCGTGACCTTCAGGGGCTTGTGGATGTAAAGGGTGCCCTTCTGACCGTTGACGGTTACCTCGCTGTCAACCAGAGGGCCGTCATCGGTGATGAGAATGGTGGCGGTTTGGCCGGCAACGCAGTCAACGGTGCCCTCCCATTCCTTGCCCTCGCTGTCTGTTACGGTGACGGTTTCCCCGGGGGCAAAGCCGGTGTCATCCAGGTCTACGGCAAGATAGCCGTCCATGGACAGCAGGGCCAGGGCCCCTTTTTCGTACATAACGGTGGCCACGTCGTCGCCCTTTTCGGCATAGATGGCCTTCACCCGGCCGGGAACACCGGCGTTGATGGTGGAGCTGACCTTGTTATTGCTGGCACTGTGAATATCGGAGTCCAAGCTGTCCAGCTTTTCCTGAACGGTGGACAGGGTGGTCAGCACGGTGCTTTTGTTGACGCTGGCCAGAAGCGTGCCCGCTTCCACCTCATCGCCCTGCTCCACAAAGATCTCTTCCACCTTGACGGTAGAGGGGACGGAAAGGTCTTCCACATCCTCGCTGACCAGGGTGCCGGTGCCGGATACCGCGGTCTGAATGGAGCCTACGGTCACGGAAGCGGTTTTGACATTTGAGGAGCTCTGGGCGGTTACGCTGCGCTGCACCCTCTGCCGGACATACAGCACGGCGCACAGCAGCACCAGAAGCACCACGGCAATCACGGCAACAACGCGTTTGCGGGTTTGCTTCCGTTTTTGGGCCTGGTTTGTATTCGCCATAGGGGGATACCTCCATTTTCTCACAATTCATGGACTCATTCTATAGCAGAAAGCTGAAACCAGTCTGAATGAATTATAAACAGAGTGTGAACATCAGCCCTTGGAAAGAAAAACCGCCTGCTTTACGAATGACGAAAAATGTGGTATACTGTCGAAAACCACACTGTAAAGGAACAAAACCTTATGGATACAAAGAAAACAAATCTGCTTCGCCGGCTGCTCTGCGGTGTTCTGGCAGCCGGTTTGACCCTGAGCCTCTGTGCCTGCGGCCGGAAGACCAGACAGACGGATGAATTGTGCCTGGGCATCGATGTTGCCCGGTATCAGGGCACCATCAGCTGGAAAAGCGTTGCCGACGCGGGGGTGAAGTTTGCCATGGTCCGGCTGGGCTACCGTACCGCGAAGGACGGCGTGATCACCGAGGACAGCAATGCCCGCTACAACCTTCAGGAGGCCAGCAAGGCGGGCATACCCGTGGGCGGCTACTTCTTCTCCACCGCTGTCAGCAAGGAGGAGGCCCAGGAGGAGGCCCGGTGGGTGGCGGAGCTGGTTGCCAAGTATCCCATTACCTATCCCATCGTTTTCGACTGCGAGGGCTTTGATGACCCGGAAAGCCGCCAGAACGGCATGACGGCCAAGGAGCGCACGGATGTGGCCCTGGCCTTTTTGAAGCAGATCAAAAAGCTGGGCTATGAGGGAATGTTCTATGCCTCCAAGAGTGAGCTGGAGGACCGGTGGGAGACAAAGCGGATTGAACGATCCTTCAAAATCTGGGTGGCCCAGTATCCGGAAAAGCCCTATCCCGAAACCTATGCCCCCAGCTATGAGGGAAAATACCATATGTGGCAGTATTCCAAGTCCTTCCGGATTCCGGGAATCTCCTCGGAGGTGGACATGAATCTTTCCTACTTTGCTTACGACGGCATTGAGCCGCCCAAGGATTCCCAGCCGCCGGAGGAGGTGGGCCCGGATCCCGAGGCCATGATGCAATTCCGGGAGGTAGAGGAGACGGTCACCGCCAAGGAGCGCACCAATCTGCGCAGCATCCCCAGCCAGGGGGAGGAGAGCAAGGTGCTCTATACCCTTCTGAACGGCGAGACGGCCCGCCGCACCGCCATCAGCGACGCGGGCTGGTCCAGAGTGATCTATGACGGCCAGGTGTGCTATGCCGTCAGCAATTTCCTGACCACAGACCTTGATTACGATCCTGCCGCCGCGGGAGGCTCCGGCGGCTTCAAGACCCAGTTTGACAACGTGGCGGAAACCGTCACCGCCAAAAACGAAGTAAACCTGCGGACCATTCCCTCCGTGGAAAACGAAGAGTCCCAGGTCATCGGACAGCTGAAAAACGGGGACAAGGCCCAGCGCACTGGCGTCAGCAACAACGGCTGGTCCCGGCTGGATTGGAACGGCACCACCTGCTACGCCGTTTCCAGCTATCTGGTGGTGCTGGATGCCAACGGCAACGCGGTAGAGGTGGATACGGACGAGATCAAGACACCCTTTGAGGACATCGAGGATTACGTAGCCCCCAAGGAAAAGGTGAATCTGCGGACCATGCCCTCGGTGGACAATCCCGCCTGCCAGGTGGCGGCCACCATCACCAGTGAGGAAACGGTGAAGCGCACCGGCATCAACCGGGATGTGGGCTGGTCCAGGGTGGAGTACAACGGCCAGACCCTGTACTGCATCACCAAATACCTGAAGGAAATGAAATAAACGATACCCCGCGCCATCATGGCGCGGGGTATTGTTATGCTCAGTCATGGCCTGCGGTGCTGGGGATCTCCTGTAACTGGAAGCGGTATTCCTGGGAAACCTCCGGGTATTTGTCCCGGTCCACCTTGCTCAGGAACATGGAAAGGGGCCGAACCCAGAGCCCGCCGTCCCCATAGAGCTTGCGGTAGATGACCATGTCGGCATTTGTTTCCGAGTCCTTGGCTACCGCTTCCACCAGGTAGTAGTCACCCTTGAAGTGGCGGTAAATCCGCCCGATTTGGATTGTCTGCATAGAGGCCTCCTGAAGTCTCAATTGAGAGGATCATCCCGGGAAATCGGCCGGATCCTGCCGGGAAAGACCCAATGCGCTCCAGCCCGGGGATTGCGGGGATCCTTCACTGCCATGATCGTACACCAATTCCGCGGGGTTGTCAATTGCCTTTCGCCTGGCCTCAGGCGGTGGGATGCAGTATCGCCCGCTCCATGGGGCTTCCCGGAATGGTTTTTTCCCAAACATTTCGAAATACTGCCCAATTTCCAAAGAGGTGTTTTGTCTAAAAGAGAGATTGTGGTTCGTGGGAATTGACATGGTCTCAAAGCGGTGTATACTGGAAACCAGAAAAACAATTTGGGTTTCCAAGGAGGGAGAATATGGAACTGCGCCAACAAATCCTGGATGCCGCCGCACAGCTGTTTCAGGCGGAAGGGGTGAACTTTACCATGCAGCAGGTGGCGGCGGCGCTGCACATCAGTAAAAAAACCATCTATACGGTGTATCCCGACAAGGAGGCACTGCTGACGGAAATGGTGGATACGCTGTTTGAGAAGATTCACCGGCGTAAGGCGGAGCTGGCCGCCCTTCCCGAGCCGCTGGAGGTCCGGCTGCAGGCGGTGATCATCGCTTTGCCGGAGGAGTACGCCGCGGTGGATTTCCGCCAACTGGATGCACTGGAGGAAAAGTATCCCACGGTAGCGGCCAGGGTGCGCCGCCATCTGGAGACCGGCTGGGAACCTACCATGGGGCTGCTGGAACAGGGCATTGCGGAGGGGCGCATCCGCCCGGTGAACCTGACGGTACTGCGCCGCGTCATCACCGCGGCCTTTGAACAGCTGCTTTCCGGCGGGGAGGATGGCACCTCCTATGCCGCCGAGCTGGACGCCATGATGGACATTCTGATGAACGGGATCAAGGAGAAAACCCTATGAAATACAGCATTTGCAGCCCCTGGGAATTTACCGAACAGTGGAGCGAGGATTTTCTGGATTTCCGGCTACCCGCACAGCAGGTAGCCCTGCCTCACACCTGCAAGGAGGTGCCCCTGCACTTTGCGGACAGCCACAGCTACCAGATGGTCTGCGGCTACCGGCGCACCCTGTCCTTTCCGGAAAATCTGGGCAAACGGGTATTTCTCCAGTTTGACGGTGCCGGTCACATCGCCACACTGTATGTCAACGGCCGGGAGGCTGCCAGCCACCGCTGCGGCTACACCGCTTTCCGGACCGAGGTTACGGAACTGCTCCGGCCCGGTGAAAACCGGATCGCCGTGAAGCTGGACACCACCGAGAATCCCGCCGTTCCGCCCTTCGGCTTTGTCATAGACTACCTGACCTACGGCGGACTGTACCGGGAGGCCTGGCTGGAGCTGCGGGGCCCTGCGCTGGTGCAGGACATCTATGTGACCACGCCCACCACCCATTCCGCCTGCATCGAGCTGACCCTGGACGGCGCCCCGGCGGATGCCCGGGTTCGGGTGGAGCTGCGCTCCGGGGCGGGGGCGGTGGTCTGGCAGAAAGAACAGAGCGCCGCTGAAACCAGCTTTGCCGCCCAGGTGCCCGACGCCGCCCCGTGGAACACGGAATGCCCCGCGCTGTACACCTGCACCGCGGTATTGCTGGCCGCCGATGGCAGCGAGCTGGATCGCAGCAGCACCACCTTCGGTTTCCGCACGGCGGAATTCCGGCGGGATGGATTTTATCTCAACGGCGAAAAAACCTTCCTGCGGGGTCTCAACCGCCATCAGTGCTTCCCCTATGTGGGCTACGCCGCGCCGGAATCCTTACAGCGGGAGGATGCCCGCATTCTGAAGGAGGAACTGGGCTGCAATGCGGTGCGCACCAGCCACTATCCCCAGAGCCAGTATTTCCTGGATGAATGCGACCGCCGAGGCCTGCTGGTGTTCACCGAAATTCCCGGCTGGCAGCACATCGGCGGCAAGGACTGGAAGGATCAGGCGGTGGAGAACGTGAGGGAGATGATTCTGCAGAACCGCAGCCACCCATCCATTGTGCTGTGGGGGGTGCGCATCAACGAGAGTCAGGACGATGACGAGCTGTACGCCCGCACCAATGCCCTGGCCCACCGGCTGGATCCCAGCCGGGCCACCTCCGGCGTGCGGTATCTGGAAAAGAGCCATCTGCTGGAGGATGTCTACGCCTACAACGATTTCTCCCACGACGGCACCACGCCGGGTGTCAAGGCAAAAAAGGACGTGATCCCGGATGCCCGCAAACCCCTGCTGATCTCGGAACACAACGGCCATATGTTCCCCACCAAGCCCTATGACAGCTGGGGAAAGCGTCAGGAGCAGGCTCTGCGCCACGCCCGGGTGCTGAATGATGCCTATGCCGATGGCGAACACGTGGGCTGCTTCGGCTGGTGTATGTTTGACTATCCCACCCACAAGGATTTCGGCTCCGGCGACCGGGTGTGCTATCACGGTGTGCTGGATGCCTTCCGCAACCCCAAGCCCGCCGCGGCGTTGTATGCCAGCCAGTGCGACGGTGCGCCGGTGCTGGAGGTGGCGTCCTCCATGGACATTGGCGACTATCCGGCAGGCCGAATCGGCAAGGTGGCGGTATTCTCCAATGCCGATGAGGTGAAGCTGTACAAAAACGATGTTTTTGTGACCCGGCTGCATCACGGCGACTGCACCGCGCTGCCCCATCCGCCCATGGTGCTGGACGATACCATCGGGCAGCTGCTGGAAACCCAGGAGGGTTTTCCAAAAAGAAAAGCAGGCCGGCTGCGCTCCTGCCTGCTGGCCGCAGGCAAATATGGGCTGGCGGCCATGCCCCTCCGGTACAAAGCGGCGCTGGTGTTCTGTATGGTGCGATATGGCATGACCCTGGCCGACGGTGTGGCGCTGTACAATCAATATGTAGGCAACTGGGGCGGGGAAGCCACCCGCTGGCGGTTCGACGCTGTGCGAAACGGCGAAGTGGTGGCAAGCAGCACCCGCAGTCCTTCGGCAAAGCTGCATCTGGAGGTGATCCCCGCCTCCGACACCCTGACGGAAGGGGACAGCTATGATATGACCGCGGTGCGGGTACGCATCCTGGACGAAAACGGAACCCCCGCATCCTACGCCCAGCTGCCGGTCCGGTTCACTCTGGAAGGGGAGGCCGCGCTGGTGGGACCGGCTGTGGTTACCGCGGAGGGCGGTATGTGCGGCACCTATCTGCGCACCGTGGGCTCCGGGGGCAAGGCAGTGCTGACCGTCAGCACTGACGGTTTGGAACCGATTCGAATTCACTTTACCATTTCCCGCAAGGAGGTACCCCAATGGAATTGAACGCGAAACAGAAAACCGCCTTCGGCATCGGTGCCGTGGGCAAGGATATGGTGTACGCCCTGTCCTCCTCTTATGTGATGTACTATTATCAGGATGTGCTGGGCCTGTCCGCCACCTTTGTGGGCCTGATTCTGATGATTGCCCGAATCTTTGACGCGGTGAACGACCCCTTCATGGGGGTGCTTGTGGCAAAAACCCGCACCCGCTGGGGACGGTTCCGGCCCTGGCTGTTCAGCGGCACCCTGCTGAACGCGGTGGTGCTCTACGCCCTGTTTGCCGCTCCCGCCGTACAGGGCACCGCGCTGATGGTCTATTTCACGGCGGTCTATATTCTCTGGGGCGTGACCTATACCATGATGGACATTCCCTACTGGTCTATGATCCCCGCCGTCACCCGCACCCCGGCAGAGCGGGAGAGCCTTTCGGTGATAGGACGGACCTGCGCGGGCGTGGGCAGCGCCATTGTCACCATGTTTACCATGCTGCTGGTGGGTGTGTTTGGCGGCAGCAGCGAGCGGCAGGGCTTCAAAACGGTGGCGCTGCTGGTGGCCGGCTGCTTTGTGATTGCCGAGGTGCTTTGCTGCCTGCTCTTCCGGGAAAAATCCAGATCGGAGTCCAGGGTTGCCGGCATCAGGGAGATGTTCACCGCCCTTTTCCGCAACGATCAGGCCATGGTTGTGGTGGCCTCCATTGTACTTATCAACTGCGCGCTGTATCTGACCTTTAACTTTATCATCTACTTTTTCAAGTATGATTTCGGCGGCGAGGGCTGGAAAACCGGCTACACCCTGTTCTGTACCGTGGGCGGCGCCATGCAGATTCTGGGCATGATGGTGCTCTACCCGCTGCTGCGCAGAAAGTGCTCCAATACCCAGGTGTTCACGGTCAGCCTGGTGGCGGCGCTGGCGGGCTATGGGGTACTGCTGGCGCTGTGTCTGCTGGGCTTTGCGGGGAATCTGGTAATTCTGTGCATCCCCGGCGCGGTGGTCTTTGCCTGCAACGGAATGCTGACGGTGCTGACCACCCTGTTCCTTTCGGGCAGCGTGGATTACGGCGAACTGCAAACCGGGCGGCGGGAGGAAAGCGTGATTTTCTCCATGCAGACCTTCGTGGTCAAGGCCGCCTCCGGAGTATCCGTGTTTCTGACGGGTGTTGGACTGGATCTGATCGGCCTGGTGGGCAACACCGACGAAACCGGGCCCATTGCCGCTCAGACCAGCCGGACGCTGCTTGGGCTGCGGCTGATGATGACGGTGCTGCCCATTGTGCTGCTGGCGGGGGCACTGCTGCTGTTCCGCCGAAAATTCAAACTGACCGATGCCAGAATGGCCCAAATCGCGGAGGAATTACACCATGACGAAGCTGGTCTGGACCGTTGAGCTGGAGGGGCAGCCGCCCCGCGCCGGTACGGCGGATGCGTCCGGAGTGGTTCGTCTGCGCTGCGATGCGCCGGAAGGCATCCTGAAGTCGGTAACCGCCCGAATGGATTTTCCCCTGGCTCCGACGGAAAAAGCCTTCTTTAATGGCTACCAAAGCTGGACCTGGTGTCCCGAGGTGGGGCCCGGGGACCGTCAGCGGGGCGTCAGGCAGATCCCCGGGCCCCTGCTGAAAAAATATGCCTTTGACCGCTATGGCGACTACCATTTTGTGGCTTATCCCCGCCGCCCCGGCTGTTTCCACGGGTTTTCCTATGGCTATTTCCGGCAGGGGGAGCATTACCGGTTGTTCGCCTCGTTGGACGAGGGCCCCGGTTACACCATTTTCTCCTATGATGTGAAAGCACAAGTGCTGACCATCACCCGGGATTGTGCCGGAGTACGCCATCCCGGCGGAACGCTGGCTGCTTTTGACCTGTATTTTGCCCAGGGCAGCGAAAGCGCGGTGTTTGACGGCTGGTTTGCCGCCATGAACTGCCGTCCCCGTGCCTGCGCCCCGCTGGCAGGCTACACCAGCTGGTACAACCGGTATGAGGCCATTACGGAGCGGGATGTGAGAAACGACCTGCGGGGCTGCCGGGAGCTGCTGCAGCCGGGGGACCTGTTCCAGATCGACGACGGCTGGGAACCCACCGTGGGGGACTGGCTGGAACCGGATGAGGCCAAATTCCCCGGGGGGATGGGGGCACTGTCGGAGGAAATTCATAAAAACGGTTTCCGCAGCGGGCTGTGGCTGGCACCCTTTGCCTGCACGGAGCAGTCGCAGCTCTATCGGCAGCATCCGGATTGGCTGCTGAGAAAAGACGGAAAGCCCTGGAAGGCCGGCGGCAACTGGGGCGGCTTCTACGCCCTGGATATTGACGTTCCCGCTGTGCAGGCGTACCTGGAGCAGGTGTTTGACCGGGTGCTGAACCAGTGGGGGTATGATCTGGTCAAGCTGGATTTTCTCTATGCCGCCGCGCCCTTCGGCACCCAGCGGGAGAGCCGGGCGGGACGCATGATCCGGGCCATGGAGCTGCTGCGCCGCTGGTGCTCCGATAAGCTGATTCTGGGCTGCGGTGTGCCGCTGATTCCCGCTTTCGGAAGGGTGGATTACTGCCGCATCGGCTGCGATGTCAGCCTGAGCTGGGATGACAAGTGGTATATGCGTCTGTTCCACCGGGAACGGGTGTCCACCAAGCACTCCCTGGATAATACCCTGTACCGCCGCCAGCTGGGCGGGCGGGCCTTTGGAAATGACCCGGACGTGTTTTTCCTGCGGGATGAAAACTGCGGTCTGTCACCTGCCCGGAAACGTTTCCTGGCCGAGACCAACGCCCGGTATGGACAGGTGCTGCTGATCTCCGACGATCCCAGCGCCTATACTCCCGAAATGAAAGAGCAGTACCGGAGCCTGCGCCGGAAATGGGCGGAAAATACCGGCTTCGGCAGCCGCCCGTAGCTGAGCCCGGGCAAAACCAATGGTTGTACTGGTTTCAGTGGGTTGGAATCAACGACATAATACCACAAAAAAACCACCAGCATAGCTGGCGGCGCGGTGCGGGGGAAGGTGGATTCGATGGCCCGCTTTCCGGGGGAAAGCGGTAAGGAGAAAACCAGTGTTCGCACTGGTTTTGCCAACATGCCACTGGCATGTTGGATTTGAGTGGGTTCGAATCCACGATTCTTCCCCCACCAGTAAAAACCCACCAGCTATGCTGGTGGCGCAGTGCGGGGGAAGGTGGATTCGATGGCCCGCTTTCCGAGGGAAAGCGGTAAGGAGAAAACCAGTGTTCGCACTGGTTTTGCCAACATGCCACTGGCATGTTGGATTTGAGTGGGTTCGAATCCACGATTCTT
>JAGAQA010000062.1 GCA_017622995.1 Oscillospiraceae bacterium | reverse complement strand
TCTCCTGGGAGAGGGTGGCTCGCGCAGCGAGACGGGTGTGGGGCGGTACAACTTACCTGGTTCCGCCCCTCATCCGCCCCAGTGTGCGCACTGGGGCACCTTCCCCCAGGGGAAGGCATCTCCCCGCCAACTCCCAATTTGCAGAAGCATCACTGGTCGAGGGGCCCGGCGGCGACAGTACGTTATGCCTACGTTCGTAACGAATTGTCTCCAGGCACAGCCTGGTAACGCTATTGCCGCGGGCCTTGCCCGCCAAAGAACCCTTAACAGACAAGGAACAACAACCATGGATCGCTATATTTACGCACTGGGCTTTTTTGACGGTGTCCACCTGGGGCACCAGGCCCTGTTACAAGCGGTGAAGGACCTGTCCGGTTCCACCGGAAAAGGCGTGATTACCTTCGCCGCCCACCCGGATACCCTGGTATTCGGCCAGACACCCAAGCTGATCAACACCCCCCAGGACCGGATAAGGCTGCTGAAGTCCTTCGGCATGGACCGGGTGGTTACCTTGCCCTTTGACAAAAAAATGCGCACCACCCCCTGGCAGGCCTTTCTGGAAGAGCTGCGCAGGCATTACGGCGCGGCAGGCTTTGTCTGCGGGGCGGATTTTCGGTTTGGCAGCGGCGGTGAGGGTACGGCGGAGCTGCTGCGGGCCTATTGCGAACAAGAGGGCCTGCCCTGCGCCGTGGTGCCGGAACAGATTGTGGAAGGAACACGGGTTTCCTCCACGGTGATCCGGGAGCAGCTGATCCGGGGAGACATGGCCCGGGCGGTACGCTTTCTGGGCCATCCTTATCTGCTCACCGGACAGGTGGTCCACGGCAAACAGCTGGGAAGAACCCTGGGCATCCCCACAGCCAACCTGCTGCTGCCCCCGGAGCTGGCCACACCCAGGTTTGGCGTCTATGGGGGACTTGCCCTGGTGGAGGGGGACTGGTATCCGGCGGTGACCAACATCGGCGTCCGGCCGACGGTCAGCGGCACCGGCATCACCGTGGAGCCCTGGATTCTGGACTACTCCGGCGATCTCTATGACCGAACCATCTGCCTGGAGCTGACGGACTTTGTAAGGCCGGAACGGAAGTTCGGCTCCCTGGAGGAGCTGAAGGACGAAATCCACCGCAACGCGGAAACAACCCGGGAATTGGTAAAAACTTTCTTGGCGTTCAAGAAGAATTCACAGAGAAACGCTTGTTTCGCGGAAGAAAATCAGCTATAATAGCGTGAAATAGAAAGGGGGGAATCCCGGATGCCTTTGAACAATGACGAAATGGACCGCCGCCGTCAAAAGCGGGAACAGGCCAGAAAACAGATGAAAAGGACCCAGCGCCGGATGGTTCTCCTGCTGATCCTGGCAGTGGCGATCCTTGCCGGCTGCGTTATTGCCATTTACCGCATGGCCCATCAGACGCCGGACAGCCAGCCGGTATCCGCTATGGATGCCACCACCCAGGCCACCACCGAGGCAACGGAACCCACCTCCGGCCGTGTGGTCAAGGATCCCATTACCAAAATCCACATCCGGGCCGTGGGTGACCTGAATGTGACCAACGCCTCCGTGGACGCGGGTATTGTGGCGACGGGCTACGATTATACCCGGGCCTTCCGGGATGTGGCCGCGGAGCTGGGAGCCGCCGATGTGACGGTTATGAATATGGAGGGCAACTTCTGCGGGGAGCCCTATGGCTCCGAAACGGCCTCCGCTCCGGTGGAGCTGCTGTCCTACCTGAAGAATGCCGGTGTGGACCTGATCCAGATGGCGAACTCCTATTCCATCCAGAATGGCCTCATCGGCCTGAATTCCACCCTGAATGCCATCCGCAGCGCGGGCATGGAGCCTCTGGGGGCCTACGCATCCGTTGGGGACTTCCGCAAGACCAAGGGCTACACCATCTGCGATGTGCAGGGCATCAAGGTTGCCTTTGTGGCCTTTACCAAGGGCGTGGGCGGTATGGGTATGCCGGAGGGCAGCCAGCAGTGCGTGAACCTTTTGTATGAGGACTACGAGTCCACCTACAAAATCGTCAACAAAAAGGGCATTACCAGCATCCTCAAGGATGTGGCGGCGGAAAAGCCGGATCTGACGGTGGCCATGCTCCACTGGGGCAGCGTGAACAACGATCAGATCAGTAAGACCCAGGAGCAGATTGTTACCCTGATGCAGAAAAACGGCGTGGATGTGATCATCGGCACCCACCCCCATCTGGTGCAGCGGATTGACCACAACGAAAAGACCGGCAAGCTGGTGGCCTACTCCCTGGGGGACTTCTTCGGAGACGGCCAGCTGGGGGGCAGCAACTATTCCATCATCCTGGACATTGAGGTGACCAAGGACACGGACCTGAAGACCACCAAGGTCACGGGCTTCAGCTACATCCCCATCTACACCCTGAAGGAATCCGAGTGTGACGGCTACCGCCGGGTGGTCCGCATCGATACCGCCATGAAGGCCTATGAACAGAACTATGTGGACAAAATCACCAAGGCCGCCTATGACCAGATGGCCCATTCCCTGGACCGGATCGAAAAACGAATTTCCGGCGCCGCGGAAGAAAAAGACAAAAGCAAATCCTGAAAGATCCTCCGCCAAGGAGGATCTTTTTTCGTCCGTCCCGAACGTGACTTGGCTCCCAAAAGAGGGAGGATCATTAATATTATGTTAAGCATCAGGAATATCTTGCTTTTTGGGCCCGTATCCGTTAAAATGGAAGCAAGGAAAAATGGAAGGAGCACCTTGCCCTTATGAATAAAGAAGCTTTGATTTTCTGCGTCCAGGCTGCAAAAAAGGGGGACCGGCAGGCGCTGGAACAGCTGCTGCTGTTCGCCTACGGAATTGTGGATTACCAGTGCCGGAAGCTGCTGCCCACCGCCCAGGCCGCGGATAAAATGACGGCCATCGTCCTGAAAGCCGTGGTTTCCAAGCTGGATACCCTGGAAAACCCGGAGGATTTCTTCTCCTGGCTGGGCAAGCTCACCTCCGTGCGTTGTATGCGGGTCCGGGCCACCCTGCTGGAAAACGGCCAGACCGGCGACAGTACGGAGCCTGTCAGCTTCTCCTTCCCCAGCATGGAGCTGAACAAAGCGGAAACCGCCAAGGTGGCGGAAATGCTGACGGATATGCTGGATACGGACCAGAAGCTGAGCCTGTATCTGTTCAGCCTGGGCACCCTGACGCCCAAGGCCATCGGTCAGCTCACCGGTGTTCCGGAGGAAACCGTCCAGGCCCAGATTCAGTCCGCCCAGCAGGCGGTTCTGGGCCAGATGAAGCGGTATGCCCAACAGGGCGTTACCTTCACCCAGGCCAATTCCCTTCCTGCCCTGCTGCGGACCCGGATGCTGCTGAACCCGGCGCCGGAAAAGGCACAGCTGGTGGTGTATTCCATCCTGCCCCAGCAGACCCGACGCCCGGCTCCCGAAGCGCCCCGGAACGGGGGTGCCAGGCCCCGGAACCCCCAGCCCCAGCAGGTTCCCCAGCCCAAAAGCGAGAAGGGCCTGATCCGCACCCTGGCCATCATCGCGGGAATCCTGGCGGTGGTGCTGGTGATCTCCCTGACGGTGCTGTTTACCAAACTGAAAAAGGCGCAGCCTGCCGCCTGGGCACCCTTGCCCGGTCAGGTGCAGCTGCTGCTCCCGGAAGCACCCCAAGGCTACATACTTTGATATTCCCCGCCGCCCGAAAATCGGGCGGCGGGTCTTTTGTGGGGCGATTCGGAAAGAAATCTTGCTTTTTTGGAGGGAACGTGGTAATATGGTTCAATAATATGGCTTATTATGCCTTAGGTACTCTAGGGAAAAGAAGCCCTTCGCCCCTTCCGGGGGTGATCGAAACGAAAAAGAAGGAGGACCCTCCATTGAAGCGACGTTTCGCTGTGTTGACGCTGGTGGTGTGCATCGCCGCGGCCTGCTTCTGTATGCCGGTTTCGGCAGCCAGCGCGGCCACCCGGCTGGACTACACCGGTACCGTCAATATTGATGGTGACTGCATGGTCACCGTGCAGATGACCCTTCATCTGGAATCGGCAGAGGAAACTCTGTATTTCCCCCTGCCCGGCAGTGCCACCGGCATTACCGTCAACGGCAGCTCCCCCAGCACCACCCGGGCCGGAGACAATATTCTGGTCAACCTGGCAAAGCTCACCAGCGGGCAGCCCGGCGATTTTATGATCCAGCTGTCCTACAATCTGCCCAAGATTGTCACCGTGGCGGAGGACCGGAAGAGTCTTGTGATGACCCTTCCCATTCTCAGCGGCTTCTCCTATCCGGTGAGCACCATGAACTATACCATCACCCTGCCCTCTGAGGTAAAAACCACCCCCAATTTCTACAGTACCTACCGGCAGAACGGTCTGGCATCGGAGCTGAATCTGGTGATCAACGGTTCCATGATTACCGGCTCCACCAAAAACGGGTTTAACGACCACGAGTCCGTAAGCATGACCCTGAACACCGAAACGGATATGTTCCCCGGGGTCAGTACCTACGTCCGCACCGGCAACCCGGAGCTGGTTCCCATGGGGATTCTCGCCGGTCTGGCCCTTCTCTACTGGCTTGTTTTCCTGCGGACCTTCCCCAGCCGGAAGGAAGAGGCCATGGTGCCCCCTGCCGGAATGACCGCCGGTGAGGTGCCCAGCAAGCTCTATCTTCTGGGACCGGACCTGACCACCATGGTGCTGTGCTGGGCCCAGCTGGGCTACATCCTGATCCAGGTGGATGGCCGCAGAATCCTGCTCCACAAACGGATGGAGATGGGCAACGAGCGCAGCCTCTTTGAGGTGCGCACCTTCCAGGCCCTTTTCGGGCAGCGCCGGGTGGTGGATGCCGCCGGGGGCCAGTACGCAAAGCTCCTGCGCCGGACTGCCGCCGTGCTGCCCGGTGAAAACGCCATGTGCAGGGCCGGGGAACGGACCCGAAACATCTACCGGTATCTTCTGTGCGGGGTCCAGATCTTCCTGGGCATCTGCATGGCCATGAATATGACCGAAATCAAAGCGCTGCAGATTCTCCTGTCCCTGGTCTTCGGCGGCCTTGGGGTGGTAACGGCCTGGCAGATGCACAAGCTGGCCTTCTGTATCGGTGTGCGGAAAAAGACCGGAATGATCACCGCGGCGGTAAGCTTCCTGCTCTGGATTGTCATCGGCCTGATTGCCGGTCAGGTCTGGATCCCTCTGGGGGTCTGCGCCGGGCAGATTCTTCTGGGCTTCCCCGCGGCCATCGGCGGAAGACGATCGGACCTCAACAAGCACGAGGTGGCCCAGCTCCGGGGCCTGCGGGCTTACCTGCGGGGCCTGGACAAGGAGGAGGTCCAGCGGATGATGACCGCCGACCCGGACTTCTTCTTCCGGATGGCCCCCTATGCCATGGCCCTGGGCGTGCTGCATCCCTATGTGCAGGCCTTCGGAAAACGGAAGCTCGAGCAGTGCCCCTATCTGGTGACCCGTCAGCAGGGCTACCGGAAAGCCGAGGATTGGGAAAAGATCCTGTCGGACACCGTCTACCGGATGGACGACCGGGCGGCGAAAATGGAACTGGAAAAGTGGATGGCAGTCCGCTTCCGATAAGAAAAATTGCTCCCTCACCCGTCTGGGTGAGGGAGTCAGTTTTTATCTCTTAAATTGGGTGGTCAGGGTGGTGGACCAACTTTCGCCGGGAGCCAGAATGGCGGCGGCGGGCTTTTGCAGCCAGTCGGTGGGCCCGTTCTCCGGGCTGGGCAGGCTGTGCCAGGGCTCGATGCACACGAATTTCACATCCCCCGGTTTGCTCCAGATCAGGGTATAGGGGAAATCCCGGATGTCGCAGACCACCGCCCGGCCGGTGTCCTTTTCGTAGATGCCCAGGGTTTTGGACACCAGATTCGTCATGCAGTGGCTGTCGTTGGCGAAGAGCTCCGGGCACACGGGAAGGGAATCAATGTTGGTGCCCAGATAGTAGAAGTTGCCGTGCATCAGCCCCTTGGGCTGGTTGTTGATGCACAGGGGAGACTCCATATCCGAAAACCGCAGCTCATAATCGGTGGCGGTGTGCGCGTCATCGAAGGGCACCCGGAAGGCGGGGTGATAGCCGATGCCGAAGGGCAGGGCGTCCTCGTCCCGGTTTTCCACCGTCAGGGTGTGGTGCAGCTTGTCTGCTTCCAGGGTGAAGGTGGAAACAAGCCGGCAGGCATAGGGGAAGCTCTCCAGGGTCTGCTCGTCGCTGACCAGCTCCAGTACCAGCCTGCTCCCCTCCTGGGCTACCAGACTGTGCTCCCGGGTCCGGGCAAAGCCGTGCTGCTTGGATACGCAGTCCCGGCCCTTGGCGTGGATGGTGTCGTTTACCACCTTGCCGGTGTGGGGGAAGAGAATGGGGGCGTGGTAGCCCCAGACGGCGGGGTCAGCCTGCCACATATGCTCCACGCCGTCGATTTTCCGCAGAACGGAGGCGACCTGGGCGCCCTTTGACGTGACCGTGACCTTGAGATAGTCGTTTTCCAGAACAAAATCCATGGGAAACCCTCCTGTATTTCAGCCGAAGCGGCTTTTATTTTACAAACGCGAAATAGGCCAGGACAAGGATGCCCAGCGCGATCCGGTAGACACCGAATACGGAGAAGGAATGCTGCCGCACATAGGACATGAGGCCGCGAATGACCATCAGGCTCACCAGGAAGGACACAATGCAGCCGATGAGCAGAATGGAAATTTCCCCTCCGGCAAAGCCCACGCCGGATAGGAAGAACTTCAGCAGCTTGATGGCGCTGGCGCCCAGCATGGTGGGGATGGCCATAAAGAAGCTGAACTCTGCCGCGGCCGCCCGGCCTGCGCCCAAAAGGATACCGCCCAGAATGGTGGAGCCGGAACGGGAGGTGCCGGGAATCAGGCTCAGGCACTGGAAAAGACCGATGCCCAGGGCGGTTTTGTAGTCAATCTGGTTTACATTCTGAATGGTTAAGCGGCCCTGATAGGCCTTTTCCACCAGAATAAAGGCAACGCCGTAGAGAATCAGCATGGCGGCAACCACGGTGCTGGTGTGCAGGTGCGCGTCCATCCAGTCGTCAAACAGCACGCCCACCAGACCGGAGGGGATGATGGCCAGGATGACCTTTGCCCACAGGGACCAGGTCTGCTTCTTTTCCTCCCCGCTCTTCTGGGGGGAGAAGGGATTCAGCTTGTGGAAGTACAGCACCACCACAGCAAGGATGGCGCCCAGCTGAATCACCACATCAAACATACTCTTGAATTCCGGCGATACGTTCAGAGCCACCAGCTCGTCCAGGAGAATCAGGTGTCCCGTGGAGCTGACAGGCAGCCATTCCGTCACACCCTCCACAATGCCGAAGAGGATGGCTTTTAGCATTTCAATCATAATACACCTCGTAATGCGTTGATCGGTATACCCGTATGATACAGGATACGCCCCCCTTTTGCAAGAGGAAATGCCCCGGACCGTGTAAAATGTTCCTTACAGGGCAAGGAGGCTGCCGCAGGATGGAAAAAAGCTGTCATTCCGAAGACAATGTCACTAACTTCGTGATATTGGGTTCTGACCTGCGTCCCGTCAAGTAGACAGTGAAATAATTAACGAAAAGTTCACAGCGCTGCAGCGCTGTGGCACCCACCAAACCCATGCACTTGCTGCGGCAAGCACACGGATTTGGTGGGTTTTGTTATGCAGCTAAATCCAT
>JAGAQA010000061.1 GCA_017622995.1 Oscillospiraceae bacterium | reverse complement strand
CCTTCGATGACTTCGCCAAACAGCTTGCTGTCAGGCAGAGACGCTATAACGCTTTCCCCATGAGACCCCTCAACTGGATGGCTCCCAAAGATGTTCTTTATTCTTTTCCTAATGTGTAACACATCATTGACAAACCTACAGGAGGTTTTTTCGTGTTTTTGGATTTTCTTCTTGACATTCTTCCAAAATATGATATGATAACCAAGTCCTGTTCGGGACGCAAACTTCATATGGGGGAATTCCCGAGTGGCCAAAGGGGACAGACTGTAAATCTGCTGCTTATAGCTTCGGTGGTTCGAATCCACCTTCCCCCACCAGTAAAAACCCACCAGCATAGCTGGTGGGTTTTTATTGGTGAGGGAAGAATCGTGGATTCGAACCCACTTCAATCCAACATGCCAGTGGCATGTTGGCAAAACCAGTGCGAACACTGGTTTTCTCCTTACCGCTTTCCCCAGGAAAGCGGGCCATCAAATCCACCTTCCCTCACCAAAAATCCTCAAGTTTTGAAAGAAGCTTGAGGATTTTTACTTATTCACTATTCCTTTTGTCTTCACGAAATTGAACAGGCAATTATGGGAAAGCTGCCCCTCATCATCACTTTCTGTATTAGCCTTGCACACTGTGCGTCCTATTTCACATATTCCCGTTGACACGGTGGCATAATTAGAATATAATATGACTACTAAGTGCAGGAGGTGTTTTTATGAGTCCAAGCATTTCTATCCGTCCTTCAAAGGATATTCGTACAAACTATGCCCAGATTTCTGCCCTTACCAGACAGAATCCGGTAGCCATTACCGTAAACGGCAAGGAAGATACGGTTCTTCTGAGCCATGAGGATTTCCAGGATCAGCTTCACTATATCAGCGAACTGGAAGCAAAGCTGAGTGTGTATTCCCATCTGGCGCAGGCCATGGATGACATCAAACTCGGCAGAGTGCAGCGTGTGGACGATGCTTTCGCCGACATTCTCGGTGAATTGGAGAGTCTGGATGTATGAATTGTAATGTTGTATTTACGGATACGGCCAAATCGGATCTCGGTGACATCGCTGTCAATCTTGCCGAGCTGTCAAAGGATAAGAATCTGGCCATCCGATTTGTCAGAGAACTCCAGGAAAAAACAAAGATTTTGGAGCAGTTCCCGGAGTCTGGTTCAATCCCCAGAGACCGGGTGCTGAAAAGCAGCGGTTATCGTTTCCTTGTCTACAAAGATTACCTTCTTTTCTATCTGTATGAAAAAGAAGCGAACACAGCCTATGTTATGGCGATTTTTAATGGGAAGCGCGACTATATGCGTGTCATGAAGAAATTCCTGTAAACACCATCATTTACGGACACGATAGAAGGCGCAGCCCTGATTTGACAGAAAACGCTGTAATGACCGCCGGGATGCGGTGTCTACGTCCTGGGGTACACCGCTGGCAGATAAAATGAACCCCACAAATCGTAAATGCACCCCACCTGTAAAATGGGGTGCATCCAAAATCAGCGGTATCATTATTAGGGTTCTTTGCCAGCAAAAAGGACATCACCAAAAGGTGATGTCCTTTTTGCTGGTGGAGGAAACGAAAGGGGATTCGAACCCACTCAAATCCAACATGCCGGTGGCATGTTGGCAAAACCAGTGCAAACACTGGTTTTCTCCTTACCGCTTTCCCTCGGAAAGCGGGCCATCGAATCCACCTTCCCCCGCACTCCGTCCCCGACTCACGCTGGTGGGTCTTTTGAAGGATTCAGGGAATCAACATAACCAGTGTTCCAACCACAATGGCAAGCAGCCCGGCAAAGGCCTTTTTTGTCAGCCGTTCATGGAATACCAGATAGGAGAACAGAATCGTTATCAGGATGCTGAGCTTGTCAACGGGAACCACAACGCTGGCCAGCCCATCCTGCAGGGCTCGATAGTAACACAGCCAGGATGCCCCGGTGGCAAGTCCCGACAGGCAAATAAAACCAAGCTCTTTCTTTGGAATCTTCCTGACAGCCTGCTGCTTTCCCGTGGCAAAAACCATCACCCAGGACATTGCCAGGACCACAACGGTACGAATGGCGGTTCCAAGATTGGATTCCACGCCGGAAATTCCCACTTTTCCAAGAATGGAGGTCAGGCTGGCAAACACAGCGGAGCCAACGGCATAGAGCAGCCAGCCCTTGCCTTTGGCCTGTCCCGGATTTACGTCCTTTTTCTCAATCATCAGAAAGGTGCCGATGGCGATCAGCACAACACCGATGACCTTTGGCAGGCTGATGGCTTCATGAAGAAAAAGAAACGCCAGGAGTATGGTCAGAATCGTGCTGGATTTGTCAATGGGAACAACCTTGTTGATGTCTCCCAGCTGCAATGCCTTAAAATAACAGAGCCAGGACGCCCCGGTTGCCAGGCCGGACAGGACCAAAAACAACAGTGTTTTTCCTTCTATCCCGCCAATCTGCTTCTGTGATCCCACCACAAATACCATCAGCCAGGAAAAAACAAGCACGACAATGGTACGGATGGCCGTTGCCACGGTAGAATCCGTTTTCCGGATTCCGCATTTTGCCAGAATGGAAGTCACACCCGCAAAAAAAGCCGAACCAAACGCAAATACAAGCCACATAATATTTACCTCCTTGAGCCGGTCGCCCGCACCCACACCGGCTGAAACTCCTCCTGCCGGTTATCGTCCCCGGGGACCAGGCTTCCCGACCCGAATTTCGTGGGCATCGGCCCTCATGCCGCTGTCCATTCAATTTATATAATAGCATACAAAAGCGGGAAATGTAAATTCGATTCATAATAATTTGTCAGAAAATGCAAGGGGTCCCGATTACCTTTATCATCTCCTCCCTTTCCGCCCACGGTTTACAAAAGAACACATTGGCCCGGAGAATACGCCTGTCCTTCAAGGCTGTTTTCGGAACATATCTTCCAATTGATTTCTTCCCGATGATCCCGTATAATGGAAGCGATACAAAAAGAACAAAGGAGGATTCATCCTATGGCAAAACGAATACTGGACTGCACCGCCTCCGACTTTGCAGGGTTTACCAAAGCGGATCTGCTGGAATCCATCCGCAAAAGCGAAGGGCGGGTCATCGCCTGCGAAACCATCGGCGCCATACAGCCTATGCTGAACGATGTGACCAACGCCGAATTTGTCGCGGCCATGGGCGCGGACATTCTGCTGCTGAATATGTTTGACGTGCAGCACCCCGGCATTCTGGGACTGCCGAAGGCTACCGCCCCGGAAGACACCATCCGGTGCCTCAAAAAGCTGACCGGCCGCCCGGTGGGCATCAACCTGGAGCCGGTGTCCGAGGGAGCCAAGGGAGAAGAAGACCCCCTGTGGGCCATGTCCGCCGGACGGAGAGCCACCGTGGAAAACGCCCTGCTTGCCCGGGAGCTGGGGGTGGACTTTATCCTGCTCACCGGCAACCCCGGCGTGGGGGTGACCAACGATGCCATCTGCAAAACGCTGACCCAATTCCGGGAGGCCGTGGGTGACCGGATTGTTCTGGCCGCCGGAAAGATGCACGGGGCCGGTGTGCTCACAGAGGCAGGACGGCCCATTATGACAACGGAAGATGTAGAAGAATTCATTGGGGCCGGCGCCGACATTGTGCTGCTGCCCGCTCCCGGCACCATTCCCGGCATTACCATGGAGTATGCCCGGGAGCTGATCCTGTGCGCCCACCGTCTGGGTGCCATGACCATCACCGCCATCGGCACCTCTCAGGAGGGCGCCGACAAGGATACCCTCCGCCGCATTGCCCTTTTGAGCAAGATGGCCGGAACCGACATCCACCACATCGGCGACACCGGCTATGTGGGCATGGCAACGCCGGAAAACATCACCGCCTATTCCATTGCCATCCGGGGTGTCCGACACACCTACCACCGCATGGCCTGCTCCATAAACCGCTGATGAGACCCGGCAGCGAAAGCTGCCGGGGATTTCTTCCTGCCAAAAGCCGGATTTTCAATCCAACCTTGTCAATTCCACCGGAATCTGATATAATATGGGCAGAAAACACCGCGTACCGCGCTGATCGTTTCAGGAGGTTCTTTTTATGGCTATTGTCGCACCGTCTATCCTCTCCGCCGATTTTGCCAATTTGCAGCGGGAACTGGATGAAATGAAGGCTCTGGGGATCCGCTGGGCCCACATCGATATTATGGACGGGCACTTTGTTCCCAATATTACCGTCGGCATTCCCGTTGTGGAAAGCCTGCGCCGGGTCACCGATCTGACCCTGGATGTTCATTTGATGATCACGGAGCCCATCCGCTATGCCCGGCGCTTCTGCCAGGCCGGCGCCGATCTGGTCACCGTCCATCTGGAAGCGGACACTCAGGAAAACATTCTGGAAGCCATCCGTGAGATTCACGCCATGGGAAAGAAGGCAGGCATCTCCGTAAAACCCGGCACCCCCGCCCAGGCGCTGGAGCCCTTTCTGGACCAGGTGGAGCTGATTCTGGTGATGACCGTGGAGCCCGGCTTCGGCGGTCAGCGGTTCATGGCCGATATGATGCCCAAGCTCTCCGCTCTGCGGGACCGGCTGGCCCAGGTCAACCCCGGTTGCCTGCTGGAGGTGGACGGCGGCATCGATGCCGTCACTGCCCCCATCGTAAAAGAAAACGGCGCCGGTGTGCTGGTTTCCGGCTCCGCCTATTTCCGCAGCAGCGACAAGGGGCGCTTCATCGCGGACCTGGCCAGATAACACAGCCATGCCTGACATTCCGCCCGGAATTTCCCCGGTCAGGCTCCCCGCGGAAAACCCTAAAAGCAGAGAAACGCCCCGGCAGGTGATGTATCACTTGCCGGGGCTGTGCCTTATGCCGTTCCAATACACACTTCATAGGGCCCCTTGGACCGGTTCATCATGTTCTTTTCTGTATTTCAGATTACCTGTGGGGTGGGGATCGCCTTATCAAGGATACCCGGCCGAAACCCACCCTCTGTTGGATACGATTCGTATATCGTTTTTTACACCGGATGCAAGAACACATCGGAACCTGCTCCTTGCCGGAAGGATCGCGCAAGCTTCTTTCCCGTCCGGCATTCCAAACGGTCCCCGGCAACCATGGGGTGTGTGCTGCTCCATGATTATGGGAAACTCATGCCGGAGCTGCGGTTTAGCTGATTTTTTCTTTACAGCAATCTATGACTGCCTATTCTGCGAAATAGTCACAGAATTCCTTATAAGCAGATTGTCATATACGGAGGAATGCATAGAATATCTTCTTTCACAGTCAGATTGCGGGGATGGATGATATAGCAGCAGCCGATTCTGCCTTTATATTTCTCCTTGAATTTCGTCAGCGAAGTGATAGAATAATTCACGCTGGATTTCACCTCAATTGGAAAGATCTTATATCTGGTTTTACTATTGTTGGAAATGATGAAGTCGATCTCAATGTCGTTTCGCTTCTTTTCTTCGTTATAATGGGTGTAGAAAAAAAGGCGGTGTCCATTGGCAACCAACATCTGGGCAATGGCGTTTTCATAGAGCATGCCTTCGTTCAATCCCAACTTGCCCGTCAAGATTTGTTTGTAAACTTCGTCCTCCAGAAGTTCATTTTCATCAAAGGCATGGCTGACCAGCAGGCCCGTGTCGCCCATATAGCACTTGATATAGGTATCGGATTCCGTAAGGGAAAGGCCCACATTGGGATCATTTGCGCGGCGGCACTCATTGGCAACCATGGAATCAGAAAGCCAGAAGAAGGTTTCTTCGTACTGATCGGCAGAGGAACCCTCCACAATCCGGTTGAATACCACCCGCTTTTCGTGTCTGGACAGCAAACCGGGGATCTGATCGAAAATGGCAAGAACCTTAGAACGGTAATGCGCCTTGATCTTCATCATATCGTTCCGGTAAAGCTCCAGAATATCTCGCTTTTCCAAATCCGCCTTTCCAAAGTCCCTGCGTCCTTCCAGAAATGCCACAAGGCTCATGGGCATGCCACCCACCAGCATGTACTGTTTGAACAGCAGCATGGCTTTGTTGTGGAGACTTCGGTCCAGCGGCTCCTTTTTCTCGAAACAGGTGCGGATATACTGTACCAACGGCTTTTCTTCCAGTGCCCAGCAAAACTCCTCAAAATCCATAGGATACATCTTGATGTGCCGTTCCTCAGAGGGAATCACAATATCCTTCACATTCTCCTTGATGGAAATAAGGGAGCCGGTTTCCATAAAATCATATCGGCCATCTGCTACCAGATACTTGATGGCTTCCCTGGCCTTGGGGAACAGCTGGACTTCATCAAAGATGATGATGCTTTCCCGCTCGTAAAGCTGCACACCATAATGGACAGACAGCAGCATATAGAAGGTATCCAGATCATTCAGATGCAGATAAAAATATTCTTTCACAGCATCGGGGGTTCTGACAAAATCGATGAGAATATAGCTTTTGTATTCGTTCTTTGCAAATTCTTCTACGACAGTAGATTTACCTATCCGACGGGCACCCTCCACCAACAGAGCCTTTTGTCCCTGGGATTCTTCCTTCCATGCCAAGAACTTGCTGTAAATCTTTCGTTTGAAAATCATTTTCATCACCTCTGTCCCAATATTAACACAGAAACAGGCAATCCGCAACTGTAAAACATCCGAAAATTACGACATTACGCATAGTTGAAATAATTAAATACTCCAATAATACGCATAGTTACAGAGGCGGTCGGGTAGATACAGCAGGCGTAGCACCGCCACCTGATGCAGACCAGATGCAAAAATGAGTGAGGGATGGAACCATTCCGACTGATCGCAGAGTTGGGAAAACAGCATTTTTCACGTTTTGATACTATTTTTAAATTGAAAGTGATCTTTCAGTTTAAAAGGCATCGCTATACAGCGCTGCCGAAAATGTGATTTTTGGAAAGAAAATCACATTTTCCCGTCTCATTTTGAGTCTATAATAAAAGCAGCCCCTCGCAAGCTGTCTACTTTTAAAAGAAACCCAGTATGACACCGTTCATTTCCATCCATCTCCACCTTTTCCACAAAAAACTCCGCATTTCCCCGCAATATCCGGTGATACTATGACTGCGGACACAAAACCGCAAAGTAATGGAAAAGGAGAGAAACCACTATGAAGAACAGCAATCAGATCAAT
>JAGAQA010000060.1 GCA_017622995.1 Oscillospiraceae bacterium | reverse complement strand
GATTTAGCTGCATAACAAAACCCACCAAATCCGTGTGCTTGCCGCAGCAAGTGCATGGGTTTGGTGGGTGCCACAGCGCTGCAGCGCTGTGAACTTTTCGTTAATTATTTCACTGTCTACTTGACGGGACGCAGGTCACACACCGGCTCGAAATGACAGTTTCTTTATTTGCCCGATTCTGATTAGTCCAGCTTCTCCGCCAGGTCGGCATACCGGGATTCCAGCGGATTCTTCTTGGATGCCAGCTTCATGGAAGCTTCCACTGCCTTGTTGGCCTCCTGAATGGGCAGGATGGTGCCGGCTCCGGCCACACAGCCGCCGGGGCAGGCCATGCCCTCCAGGAGGTATCCGTTGTACTTGCCCACCTTTGCCATGTTCATGAGCTTGCGGCACTCCCGCAGGCCCTGGGCGTTGGCCACCTGGATGTCCATTTCCGGATGGGTTTCGTGAACCACCTCCACCACGGCCCGGGCCACACCGCCGGCCACGGCAAAGCCCCGTCCGGCCGCGGTGCCCTCGTCCGGCGCGCCCACCTCGGGCAGGTTCTCAAAGTCCACTTCCTTTGCCTCGAACATACCCTGCATCTCCTCAAAGGTCAGCACAAAGTCCACATCGGAACGGATGTTTTCCCGGATGGCCTCCAGCTTCTTGGCGGCGCAGGGGCCTACAAAGACAATCTTGGCATCCGGATGCTCCTTCTTGACCATGCGGGCGGTATAGACCATAGGGGTCAGGGTCATAGAGATGTTCTTTGCCTGGGCGGGGAACAGCTTGTGAACCATGGCGTGCCAGGCGGGGCAGCAGGAGGTTGCCATATAGGGCTGCTGGGCGGGAACCTTTTCCACAAAGTCCCTGGCCTCCTCCACGGTGCAGATGTCGGCGCCCACAGCCACCTCAATGAGATCCCGGAAGCCAAGCTGCTGAACGGCCGCGCGGAACTTGGCAACGGTTACTTCCTTGCCAAACTGCCGGGCAAAGGCGGGGGCGGCAATGGCATAGACCTCATCCCCCTCCACGATGGAGCGAACCACCTGATAGATCTGGCCCTTGTCCACAATGGCGCCAAAGGGGCAGGAAACCAGGCACTGGCCGCAGGATACACATTTGTCCTGGTTGATGATGGCCTTGCCGTTCTCATCGGCGCCGATGGCATCCATGCCGCAGGCGGCCTGGCAGGGCCGCTCCATGTGGATGATGGCATTGTAATCGCAGGCCTGGGCGCATTTGCCGCACCGGATGCACTTGCCGGGATCGATCTGGCTCTTGCCGTTGACGAAGCGAATGGCATCCCGGGGACAGACCTGCTGGCAGGAGGCAGCCAGGCAGTTCTGGCAGTTCTCCGTCACCCGATACTGGTTGGTGGGGCAGGCGTGGCAGGCATAGGGAATGATGTTGATCAGCGGGGGCTCGTAATAACTCTGGGCAATGGCCGCCTGGTCCATGCCTTCGGTCATCAGGCTCCGGGTCTGGACGGAGCGGACAGACAGGCCCATGGCAAGCCGCACACGCTCACCGGCAATGGCACGCTCCAGAAACACGGATTCCCGGTGCAGGGGCTGATCCCCGGGCACGATGATGTAGGGCAGATCCTCTGCCTTGGTGTAGTCGGAACCGGAATAGGCCATACGGGCGACCTCGGTAAACACCTTATTGCGGATGTCAGTGATCAGGGACGGGATTCCTCTCATATACGCTCCTCCATAATCGGGCAGAATGTTTCCATCTGCCCGTTTTTTTCTCTGTATTATAGCAAATCCGCCGCTCCTCTTCAAGGTTCTGCCCTATACCAATTTGATTATAGGTTTATTGGCATACCCTTTTACCCGGCGCATAGGCTGTAGGGAAATCGCCATGGAGGGGATGCGGATGAAAAAGCTTTGGGTAGTGCTCAGTATACTGTTGCTGCTCAGCACGCTGGTATCGGGGGTCAGCGCGGAAGGGCTGGAGGTGCAGGCAAAGAGCGCGCTGCTGATGGATGTGGCCACCGGGACGATCCTGTACGAAAAAAACGCCCATGAACCGCTGCCCCCTGCCAGTGTGACGAAGGTCATGACCATGCTGCTGATTATGGAGGCCATTGACTCCGGGTCCCTCAACTACTCCGACACCGTCACCACATCGGAAGCCGCCGCCGCCAAGGGCGGCAGTCAGGTATTTTTGAAGGTTGGGGAGACCATGTCCGTTTCCGAAATGCTCAAGTCCATTGCCGTCTCCTCCGCCAACGACTGTGCCTGCGCCATGGCGGAGCACATTGCCGGAAGTGAAGCCGCCTTTGTGGAGCGGATGAATGAGCGTGCCAAGGAGCTGGGCCTGAACGACACCCACTTTGTCAACTGCACCGGTCTGGACGACGGCCCGGATGCGGCCAACCACCGCACCAGCGCCCACGATATTGCCGTCATGTCCCGGGAGCTTCTGGCCCGCCATCCGGACATCACCAAGTATACGACCATCTGGATGGACACCATAAGGGGCGGCGCCTTTGGGCTGTCCAACACCAACAAGCTGATCCGCTTCTACCCCGGCGCCACCGGTCTGAAAACCGGTTTTACCTCCACCGCGGGCTACTGTCTCAGCGCCACCGCCAAGCGGGAGGATCTGGAGCTGATTGCGGTGGTCATGGGCTGCGAAAGCGCCAAGATCCGCACCGCCGCCTGCAAATCCATGCTGGACTACGGCTTTGCCGGCTACGCCCTGGTCACCCCCGGTCTGGAGGATGCCCCGGTGGTCCCGGTCCGGCTGGGAAAGGACGCCAGTGTTCCCCTGAAGCTGGAGGGTGCGGGCTCGCTGCTGGTGCCGAAAGCAAAACGGTCCGGCATTGTGACCAGGCTTCAATTGGAGGAGGAAGTCACCGCCCCGGTGGAGCAGGGCCAGAGGCTGGGAACCCTGACCATGACCAGCGGGGAGGAAACCCTGCTGGAAACCCCTCTGGTGGCTGCCCAGCCGGTGCCCCGGCTGACCCTGGGGGAAATCTATGTAACCGTACTCCGCCGCGCCGCCATGGCAAAGGGGTAGATGCACAATCGGGAGTTTTCGTGAATTGACAATTGACAATGAACAATTGTCGATTTGGCTAACTCCCTCTTTTTTCCTCAACGCATTCTCCCTCCCCTTGAACATTGACATTCCGGATTGCGCTGTGCTATAATAAAGTGATTTTGAATGCATAGCCCCGGAAAAAGGGAGAATGTTATGGATAAACAGCAGCTGAAGGTCCTGTTCCTTGCCAATGTGCCCTCCCCCTATCGGGTGGAGTTCTTTAACGCCTTGAGCGCGGACTGCGATCTGACGGTTTTATATCAATTGTATCGTTCCTCCGAACGAGATGTACAGTGGACCGCCCAGGCATCGGGCACCTACCGGCAGGTATTTCTGCGGGGCAAGGCCACGGCGGCAGACAAGGCGTTCTGCCCCGGCGTCACCGCATGGCTGAAAAAGGGCTGGGATGCCATCATCATCTCCGGAAACACCTCCCCTACGGAGCTGTGGGCCATTGCCTGGTGCAAGCTGCACCGGGTCCCCTACTGTCTGGAAGCGGACGGCGCCTTTGCCGGGTCCGGGTCCGGCCTGAAGGAGTGGATCAAAGCCCGGGCCATTGGCAATGCCGGCCTCTACCTGTCCACCTGCCGGGAGCTGGATCAATACTACCTGCACTACGGCGCCCGGGCGGACCGGCTCCGCCGGTATCGATTCTCCTCCCTGACGGAAGCGGACATTCTGCCCCGGCCCGTCACGGCAGAGGAAAAGCAGGCCCTGCGCCGGGAGCTGGGGATTCGGGAAGCACGGATGGTGCTGAGCATCGGCCAGTTCATCCCCCGCAAGGGCATCGACCTGCTGTTACAGGCCGCCCGGGGGCTGGATAAAAATGTGGGCATCTATATCATCGGCGGCATTCCCACGGAAAGCTACCTGACCTTTGCCCGGGAAAATGACCTGACCGGCGTTCATTTTGTGGATTTCCAGAAGAAGGACCGGCTGAAAAAATACTACATGGCCGCCGACCTGTTCGTGCTGCCCACCCGGGAAGACATCTGGGGTCTGGTGGTCAACGAGGCCATGGCCTGCGGCCTGGGCGTTATCACCACCAACCGCTGCAATGCGGGACTGGAGCTGATCCGCAACGGAGAAAACGGCTATCTTGTGGCCGTGGAGGATGTACACGCCCTCCGGGAGGCCATGCTGGAGGCTCTGGTAAACACCGAAGCTCTGGGGCGGTGCGCCCTGGAAACCATCCGGCCCTACACCGTGGAAACCATGGCCGCGGACCACATGACACATATCCGGGAATTTTCCCGTCTTCAAAAGTAGAAAGGAAACAATACTATGTCTGAATTTTCCGGCGCAACCCTGATGATCACCGGCGGTACCGGCTCCTTTGGCAATACCGTTCTGAAGCATTTTCTGGATACCGACATTGGACAAATCCGGATTTTCTCCCGGGATGAGAAGAAGCAGGACGATATGCGCCATATGCTCCAGGCCACCCATCCGGACAGCGCCCACAAGGTGAAATTCTATGTGGGGGACGTGCGGGATCTCCAGTCCATCCGGGATGCCATGCCCGGTGTAGACTACATCTTCCACGCCGCCGCTCTGAAGCAGGTGCCCTCCTGCGAGTTTTTCCCCATGCAGGCAGTGAAGACCAACGTGGAAGGCACCGACAATATGCTCCATGCCGCCATTGACGCCGGTGTCAAGCGGGTGGTCTGCCTGTCCACCGACAAGGCCGCCTACCCCATCAATGCCATGGGCATCTCCAAGGCCATGATGGAGCACGTGATCTACGCCAACGCCCGGGTGGCCGCGGAACGGGGCGGCACCACCATCTGCTGCACCCGTTACGGCAACGTGATGTGCTCCCGGGGCAGCGTAATTCCCCTGTTCATCGATCAGATCCACGCGGGCAGCCCCATCACCATCACCGATCCCAACATGACCCGGTTCCTGATGAATCTGGACGAGGCGGTGGAGCTGGTGAAATTCGCCTTTCTGAACGCCAACCCCGGGGATCTGTTCATTCAGAAGGCAGATGCCTCCACCATCGGCGATCTGGCCAGGGCCGTGCAGCAGCTCTTTGGGGATACGGGCACCAACATCATCGGCACCCGTCACGGCGAAAAGCTCTACGAAACCCTGATGACCCGGGAGGAGCGTCTCCGGGCGGAGGACATGGGGAACTATTTCCGGGTGGCTGCCGACAGCCGGGATCTGAACTACGATAAGTTTGTGGTCCAGGGCCAGGTCCACACCGAGGCGGACGAATCCTACACCAGCCACAACACCACCCGGCTGGATGTGGAAGGGACCATTCAGAAGCTGATGACCACCGACTATGTAAAAGAAGAACTGGCCGGTATCCGTCACAACTAAGAATTCAGAGCTGCCCTCCCGGGCAGCTCTTTTTTGCGCGCTGTGTTGAATGATTCTGCTGCCGGTCAGGAACAGCAAAAACCGGCTGCTCTTCGGAGCAGCCGGTTTTGGATCGTTTTTAGCGCTTCACAGGCTTGATGTGCCAGATTTCGTCGGCGTACTGGCGGATGGTCCGGTCGGAGGAGAACTTGGAGCCGGAGGCTACATTCTCCAGGCACTTCCGGCCAAAGGCCAGACGGTCGGCGTATTCCCGGTTGGCGCGGAGCTTGGCATCCATATAGGAGCTGTAGTCCAGCAGCACAAAGTAGTGGTCCGCCTTATGCCAGTTGGTGCCGTCCAGCAGGGCATGGTACAGCTCCCGCTGTGCGTCATCGGTGGGCACGGTGCCGTCCACCAGGGTATCGATGGCACGGTGCAGGTGGGCATCGGAATCGTAAATGCCCCGGGCATAATAGCTGTCCTTGGTGCTGTTGATCTCCTGCACGGTATGGCCGAAGATGTATTCGTTCTCCATACCGGCTTCCTGGGCGATTTCCACATTGGCGCCGTCCAGGGTGCCCAGGGTCACCGCGCCGTTGATCATCAGCTTCATGTTGCCGGTGCCGGAAGCCTCAGTGCCGGCAGGAGAGATCTGCTCGGAAATGTCGGCGGCCGGAATGATGTGCTCGGCGTAGGAGCAGTTGTAGTTCTGGACAAAGACAACCTTCAGCTTATCGGCCACCTGGGGATCGTTGTTGATCATCCGGGCAATCCGGTTGATATAGCGGATGATGGCCTTGGCCCGGGCATAGCCGGGGGCGGACTTGGCGCCGAAGATGAACGCGGTGGGCTGGAAGTCGGGCAGCTCCCCGTTCTTCAGCCGGAAGTAAATATCCACAATGGACAGAGCATTCATCAGCTGACGCTTGTACTCGTGCAGACGCTTGACCTGCACATCGAAGATGAAGTCGGGATTCAGCTGAACGCCTTCCTTCTCCGCGATCACCTTGCAGAGCTGTTCCTTCTTCTCCCGCTTTACGGCGTTGAACTGACGCACCATATCGTCATCGATCATGGGCTTCAGGTTTGCCAGCTTATCCAGGTCCTTCAGGAAGTCGCCGCCGATGCGGTACTTGAGGAGCTGGGTCAGCTCGGGGTTGCACAGGCCCATCCAGCGGCGGGGGGTAACGCCGTTGGTCTTGTTCTGGAACCGTTCGGGGAACACCTGATACCAGTCATGGAACAGGTCGTCCTTCAGAATCTGGCTGTGGATCTCGGCAACGCCATTGACGTAGCTGCCCACATAAACGGACAGGTTTGCCATATGGGCGGTGTTGTCCTTGATGATAAAGAGGCCCGGATGCTCCCGCTTCAGCTTCTCGTCAATGCGGCGGATGATGTCCACAATCTCGGGAACCACGGAGCTCAGCAGATCCAGGGGCCACTTTTCCAGAGCCTCGGACATGACGGTGTGGTTGGTGTAGGAGAAGGTGCGCTGGGCGATGGAGAAGCTCTGATCGAAATCCATGCCCTCATTCATGAGCAGACGGATGAGCTCAGGGATGGACATGGCAGGATGGGTATCGTTCAGCTGGACGGCATAGTAGTCGGCGAACCGGCTCAGGTCGTTGCCGTGGGCATTCTTGAAGGTCCGCAGCATATCCTGCAGGGAGGCGGAGGACAGAACATACTGCTGCTTGATGCGCAGGCGCTTGCCTTCCCAGGTAGAGTCATTGGGGTACAGGACGCGGGTGATGTCCTCTGCCTTGTTCTTCTGCGCCAGAGCCCGGAGATAGTCCTGATCGTTGAAAGCGGAGAAATCCAGTTCCTCCTCCGCCTCGCACTGCCACAGGCGCAGGGTGTTGATGTTGTCGGTGCCATAGCCGATGATGGGCACATCATAGGGCACGGCCAGCACGGTATGATCCGGGAACTTGACCTTTACGGTGTGGTTGTACCGGCGGTAGGACCAGGGATCGCCGTACTTCGACCAGTCATCGGCATTTTCCTTCTGGCTGCCCTGCTCATCAAAGCTCTGCTTGAACAGGCCGAACTTATACCGCAGGCCGTAGCCGGACAGAGGAATGTCGCAGGAAGCGGCGCTGTCCAGGAAGCAGGCTGCCAGACGGCCCAGGCCGCCGTTGCCCAGAGCGGCATCCTCCACCTCTTCCAGAATGCTCAGGTCCACACCCTTGGCGGCGAAGAGCTGCTTCATCTCGTCCAGAATGCCCAGGTTGTACAGGTTGGAGTACACCAGGCGGCCGATCAGGTACTCGGCGGAGAAATAGTAGGCCTTCCGCTGCTGCAGGCGGGCGCTCTTGCTGCTCTTCCAGCTGTCGGAAATCGCCATCATAACGGCCTCACCCAGAGCCTCGTGGAGCTCCTGTGCGGTGGCCTCCTGCAAGGAAACGTCATAGGTGTACTTCAGCTGAGCTTCCGTCCACCGGAGGATGTTCGCGCAATCGTAATTCATTTTCAAACTCCAATCTAAAACGGCAAATCCGTGCCGTCTATTCTTGTACCGGCAGAAAGGGCTGCCGTTCTGTTTACGGGCAGGCCTGCGGCAATTCCGCCTCTGCCCCCTACGATGGTCCATGGTATAATTTAGCCTGTTTGGTGCCTTTTGTCAAGGGATTTCTGGGCTGCGCCCCTCTCATTCAGGTGATTTTTCGCATTTCGGCTGCCGCTTTTATGCTTTTCGCAGCTATATGTACAAAAGAAACCCCTCCCCGTTTTCCCGGGGAAGGGCATAAGGATCATTTTATTGGACCGGTTTGGAAGCGGTCTTTTTCTGTTTCTTTCTTCTGTACACCAGCACACCGACCAGAAGCACCAGCGCTCCGGCGCCGACGGCCCCGGCGATCCACAGGGATCCGTTGTCGCTGACCGGCTCCATCGCCGCCCGGAAATCATTTCCCCGGGCAGAGAACACCAGATAGCTGCCATCCTCCCGGGCATCCACCGTCTGCCAGCCGGAACCGGTATCCAGCAGCACCTGGTAGTGCCTGTCCGTTTCCGGCTTGCGCAGATGGATCACATGGGCGCCTGCGCCGTCCTCCGGCACCGTGATTCTCCAGCCTGCAGTCGCCGTATCGGGCAAGTCTGTCTCCAGCGGCTCCGCCGTCACCTGATCAGCGTCCCGGAAGCTGCCCTCTGCCAGCACCACCGGCAGCCCGCCGGATTCACCGGAATCCGCGGAGGCCTGCAGCTCGGAATAGGCCGCGTACACCGTCTGATCCGCCCGGATATGGGCGGCATTGAAGTCCTCCCAGGCGCCGGAATAGCCCGGCTTCTCCGGGACCTCCGGAATATCTTTCAGTGTTTTGTCGTAGTCCACCCGGCGGGTGATCACCCTGTCCTCCGCCACAAAGGTAAGGATCATCTTCCGGAAGGCATCCGGCACCCCGTCCAGCTCCAGAAAGGCCCGGTAATTCAGGGGCTCTGCCTGGCCGGAATAGCTGATGCCGTCAATGCCCGCCAGAGTATCGCTGTCCACAAACACATTGCGTTCCGCCGTTCCGTCCTGGCTGAGCTTTCCCGCAATGGCGCCGGTGTACTCACCGCCGTTTTCCACGGTGACCAGCGCCCGGCAGCCATTCAGCTCCGCTGCCTCACCGGCCACACCGCCGCAGAGGTTTCCGCCGGTGACGCTGCACTTGGCCCAGCAGCCCCGGACCTCCGCCTCCGATTTTCCCACAATGCCGCCTACCCAGCTGGCATCCTCCGCCTTTACAAGGCCGTAGCCCTCACACTCAATAATGGCCCCCAGGGAGCTCCGGCCCGCCACACCGCCGCAGGCCTGCTTTTTGGCCTGGACCGTACCCCGGTTCATGCACTGATACACCAGGGCCCGGGTCTTATAGGTGAAATTCAGGGAAACATCCCCCTGGACCTTCAGGTCGTCCTCGGGATCCAGATCATTTTCCCAGGACAGCGCGCCGACAATGCCGCCGGAATTGATGTCCGCGTTCACGGTACCATAATTGATGCAGCTCCTTATCTTCCCCGGAGAATCCTCCTGTACATTCTGGCCGGAAACATCCTCCACCGTGGAGGCATCCTCCTCCCGGCCGCTCATCACGTTGACCACCCGGTTCAGCTGGTTTGCCAGCGCCTGAAGATCCGCCAGCACCACGCCGCCCTCGTTGGTGGCAATGTCCGTTGTATTGCTGACGGAATTCACCACATCCGTCAGGCACTCCCCCACCAGACCGGCAGCTGCCCACACCTGGTCCTGATTGGAGATTTCCAGATCCGGAATGGGAATATCCCCCTCCACCGTATCGGGCAGCGTAATGGAGGTGTTGCTGCGCACCGTTTCCAGCAGATAATTGATGGCGCTCAGGAAATCGCCCATATTGTTCTGCACATGCACCAGGCTGCTCTGCACACTGCTGTTGGCAGCGGAGGCATCACTGGAGGTCTGGGTAAGGATGCCGTTGGTGGCGCGCAGCTCCTTCTGGAGCTTTTGCAGGGTATCCTCGCTGAATTCCAGCATATGGTTGGGCTCCATCTGGCCCAGCACGCCGCCGCCCTCCTTCCGGGCATACACATCCCCATAGTTGACGCAGTCGGCCATAAACCCGTTTTGGCTTCCGGCCACACCGCCCACATTGTAGCCCGTGTGGGGATAGCCCACATTTCCTTCATTGCGGCATAGCCGGATCACACCGCTGCTGGAGCCTGCCACGCCGCCGATATCCGAGCCGCTGCGCAGGGTTTCCTCGCTGGTCAGTCTGGGAACGGTGATGTCGTCCAGCTTCAGCTCCTCTTCGGGCACACCGGTATTGACCTCCGCCCGGTTGACACAATTGTATACAACACCCTGGTTTTCACCCACAATGCCGCCCAGGATCTGTTTGCCCCGAATATATCCCTCTGCCGTACAGTTTTTGATCTTTCCGGATACGGTATTGGTTCCGGCGATGCCGCCCAGCCGGTCCGTGCCCGCCAGGGTGCCGGAAAAGCGGACGGAATCGATGGTGCCGCTG
Source organism: Oscillospiraceae bacterium (assembly GCA_017622995.1). Classification (GTDB taxonomy): domain Bacteria; phylum Bacillota; class Clostridia; order Oscillospirales; family Oscillospiraceae; genus Faecousia. Next base: position 29,085 of record JAGAQA010000060.1, on the reverse strand, counting down.
TTGACACCCACCAGGCCGCCTGCCTGGGTGGCGCTGCCCTGGGGAAGAACCCTGGCGCAGACCTCCAGATTCTGAACCACGGCCCCCTCCTGGAGGTAGCGGAACAGGCCCCGGACAGAGCCCTTGGCGCTGATGTTCAGGTCTGTGATCCGGTGGCCGCAGCCGTCAAAAACGCCGCCGAAGGTGGGGATTTCCAGGTCCGGATACCCGGACAGGGAAATGTCCTTTTCCAGCGTCACCTTGAGATTCCGGCTGGCACTGTCCAGACGGCAAAGCTTTGCCAGCTTCTGCACATCCTCCGCGGTGGACAGGGTGATTTCTTTGTACATGGGCTCGGCCTCCTCTGCTTCCTCCGCGAAAGCGGGAAGCACCAGAGAAGCCAGTAGGGTCAGTGCCATCAGGAGGCAAAATCCCTTCCTTTTCATGCGTCGCTCCCTCCTTCGGTGGCCGGGTGTTCCTCGATCATCTCCAGATCCCCGGCAGAAACAGAAGCATGTATCTGTCCGGTGAGCTCGCCGTTGATCTCCGCGTCCACCATGCCGCTGATGTAACCCCGGACACGGCCCCGAACCCGCAGGGTGCCGGAGGCAGAGCGGGTCTTGCGGTCCAGCTGGGGCATCCGGAAGCTGGTGCGCTCGATGAGGATGTCTCCCAGCACCAGAAGCTGGGGCAGCACCCCCATCACCAGGATCAGGGAGATGATGGTGCCTCTGCCGATACAGGCGCCGAAGGTGGAGATCACCGGGTTGGCAGTCATCACCGCAATCAGATTACCGGCAGAGGCCATGATGGTGCCGGAGGTGAAGACCGTAGGGAAGGACGCGTTCAGGGCCCGGATAATGGCCTCCTTCGGGGGATACAGCTGTTTCTGCTCCGTGTAGTGGCTGGAGATGACGATGGCATAGTCGATGTTCGCGCCCATCTGAATGGCGTTGACGATGAGATACCCCAGAAAATACAGCGGGGTATTGCGGATGGCAGGGATGGCGAAGTTGATCCAGATGCTGCCCTGAATCACCAGAATCAGCAGTACCGGCAGGCCCGCGGATTGGAACGTGAACAGCAGAATCAGCATAACAAACAGGGCAGACAGTATGGAAATCAAGAGGTTATCCTGGACAAAAGAGGCGCTGAGATCCATGGCGGAGGTGGTGTTGCCCATGAGATAGAAGTCGTCCCCATACTGGCTGCGCACCAGATCGTGGATCTCGTCCATCATCCGGTAGGTTTCCTCCCCCTCCTCGGGCAGGTTCAGGTTGACCACCATCCGGCTGTAGCGGTCGCTTTGCAGCTGGAGCCTGGCCTGATCCAATTGGTCGAACAGCGTATCCAGCATTTCCTGGGTCTCCCCCTCCAGGTGGATGTTTCCCGTTTCCATCTGGTCCTTCAGAAACAGGAACATATCAAACAGAGGCACCTGATAGGCCCCCACCCCGTTCAGCAGCTCCCCGTACTGGCTCTTATCGGTGGCATAGGCGGTGTAGAGGAGCTTGCATACCTCGTAGTCCAGCCCCGCCAGCTCGGAAAACTGCCGGGGCGTCAAGGCGTCCGTCAGGGTGTAGCCGTCCATGGCCTCGATGCTGGCAAGACCCATGGTGGACTCCACATTGGGATTTGCCTCCAGGGTTTCCAGAATCCACTTTTCCTTTTCATAGTCCCCGGTGGGCACCATGATGGCCACCATGTTGGAAGAGCCGAAGGTTTCCTTGATCTTCTGCACCGCCATCTGCTGCGCACTCTGCTTGGCGGTGTCCAGATCGTTGTAGCTGTAGGCATAGGGGCACTGGTTTGCGAAGTAAAAGGCAAAGACCACCACCACCAGAAACAGAGGCGGCACCACATAGCGGGTGGCCACATCGAATTTGCCCACGGCGGTGATGGGAGGAATCAGGTTTTTGTGCTGGGTTCTGTCGATGAGCTTACTGAACAGCATCAAAAGTCCCGGCATCAGGGTGAACACCGTCAGAAGGCTCAGAAAAATCGCCTTGATCAGTACCACCGCCATATCCAGACCGATGCCGAAGTGCATAAAGGCCAGAGCCCCCAGGCCGGAAATGGTGGTTAGGCTGCTGGAACAGATCTCCGGAATGGACTTGCTCAGCGCTTCCACGCAGGCCTCCCGGGAAGGAAGGGTTTCGTGCTCCGCGGAAAACCGGTGGCACAGGATGATGGCATAGTCAATGGCCAGCGCCAGCTGCAGCACCACAGTGATGGCGTTGGAGATAAAGCTGATCTTTCCGCAGAGGTAGTTGGTTCCCATATTCAGCAGGGCCGCCGCAAGAAACGTGATCAGCAGCACCGGCACCTCCATATAAGCCTTGGAGGTGAGAATCAGCACCACCACAATGATCACCGCCGCCACCAGAACGATCTGGGCCATTTCCCCTGTCAGCTCAGCGGATGCATCCACACCCACGGTGGTGTCCACATACACATCGTAGCCATCCAGAAGCGTTCGGATTGCCGCCATGGCCTCCTCCGCCCGGGGATCTGTGGCCTCCGCGTCAAAGTTCACATCCAGCAGCGCTGACCCGCCCCGGTAATGGTTTTTGGAGCTGTCAAAAATCACCTGGGACACACCCTGAATTTCCCCAACGCGGTCTGCCAGCTCCCGGGCCTTGCACGGGGTGATGTTGGAGATCATCACCCGGGCAGAGCCATAGGTTACAAAATTCTCGTTCATCACGGTGAGGCCCCGGCGGGTTTCCGTATCCTCCGGCAGATAGGTGGTGATGTCATTTTCCACCTGCACCCAGTTCATGGAAAACAGGCTGAATACCAGCGCCACCACATACAGCAGGAAAAACAGGTTCCGTTTGTCGACAATAAAGGCGGCGACCTTCTTCATCGCGCCGTTGTCTCCTTTCGCAGCCATATCTTTTGCCATAGAAAAGCAATCCTTTCCGAAGTACAGCTTCCTTATTTTCCTTTAGAATAGCACAGATTGGCACAGAAAAAAATGGGCAAACCGGAAAAATCTGTCAAGCATTTTTTACGAAAACGTAAACTTTACGATGAAACTGGATTTGTTTCGAAAACAAACGCCCCCCTGCCGTTTGGAGCAGGGGGACGCAATCGCTCAGCCGTAGGAATGCAGGCCCGGGAGCAGGGTGTTTACACCCACGAAGGTAAACAACACCACGGGTACATAGATTACCACCATCCATGCCATTACCTTTCCGCTGAGCTTTTTGCGAAGCCGCAGATGCAGGTAGATGGCGTAGAGAATCCAGGTAATCAATGCCCAGGTTTCCTTGGGGTCCCAGGTCCAGAAGGCGGACCAGGCCTGTTCTGCCCAGATGGCGCCGGAGAGGATCACCACCGTCAGCAGCAGAAAGCCCAGGGCCACCATCCGGTAGCTCAGATAATCGATCTGCACCAGCTGCCCGGCAGTGTGGTCCTTCCGGCTGATCAGCAGATACCGCACACCGGCACAGCCGGCCAGCACAAAGGAGGCGTAGGAGAACACCGCCGAACCGATGTGCAGAGCAAACCAGGCGCTTTTCAGTGCGGGCATCAGCTCCGTAATCTCCCGGGGCTGGAGTGCCGCGTAGGACAGCACCAGAAAGGTCATGGGCATGGCCGCGACCCGGATCCACTCCGCTTTGGCACGGGTCTGCACAGCAATGAGCATCACGGCAATGCCCCAGGCAAAGGCGGTGGCAAATTCGAACTGATTGGACAGGGGAATCCGTCCGGCCACCACACCCCGTGCAGCGAGATAGGCAGTGAGAATCGCCGTTCCCCCCAGGAACAGCCACCAGGAGAGCCGGGAAACCTGCTCCTTATGAAACAGGATTCCAAAAAATCCCAGAATCACCGCCAGGAAAAACAGCACCAGCGGGGTAAAAAACAAAATATTCAGCATTTTTCTTCCTCTTTCTCTTGGATTCCGTCCTCCAGCAGCGCCGCCAGCTCCATCCGGGTGCCCTGGGGCTTGGGCCCTCCGATGGCGCATCCGTCAGGCCGTACCGTCACAAGGGCGGGGCTTCCAAAGAAGCAGAACCACAGGCCCAGAATCATCAGGCAGAAGGCCCCGCAGAGCAGGATATTCACAATCACAGGGGTCTGCTTGATCCGCAGGCCGGGATACTCTACAGGCGCTTCAAAGGTATATTCCAGTCCCCCCACGGTTACCGTCTCCCCCGGAAAGGCCAGTACCGGAGTCTGCACCCCATCGGAGGCAATCAGGATCTGATACACCGGATTGGAATACCGTCCGGAGGTCTGGGAAATCAGGGTAAAATTCCCGGATTCATCCCGGGAATAATCGGGATACAGGGCTTCAAACCAGACGCCGTTTCTGCCGTCCGCGGAAAGGAAGCAATTTTCCGTCAGCGTAAAGGGATCCTCCGCTCCCGTGGCCTTGTCCCGGACGGTAACCGCACCGGCAGTTCCGTAGGTCTGCTGGTAGATTTTATAGCCCCCAAAGCCGAAGGGATGGTTGACCCGGATTTCCTGAATACCGCTGCTTCTGCCATCCGGGAGGGTCACATGGATCTTGCTGGCATAGTCCAGATTGCCCTGGGCATCCTCAATATGAAAGGAATCCACGGCAATTTCCGTTCCGTCGGCCATCACCAGGGTCTCCCCGGGCAGGCAGGTTTCATCCATCACCTGGGGCAGGTACAGGGTCGCCGCGCCAAAAAGCACCGTCAGCAGGATCGCCAGATGGGTCAGAAAGGAGCCGTACCAGCCAAGGCTGTTTTTGCTGTAAACCACAGCATCCCCGATCTCCGTTTTCCGGAACCGGCGGTCTTCCAGGTAAGCACAAAACTCCGCCAGCTTTTCCGGGGACAACGGAATGTCCGTTGTCCGTTTGGCGGCATTGGGCACCGCGTTCTTTGCCGCCCTGTACACCCTGCGGATGCGGACCAGAGAGCACAGGGTCAGGTTCAGGCACAGCAGCACCATCAGTACCAGAAAATACCAGCTGTAGAACACATTGTTGAGGCCCAGCTTCAGCAGAATCCCGTACCAGCCCGGATAGGTTTTCACATACCACATAACCTCCTTGCCCTGGGCAATGAGGGAACCGGCCAGACTGCAGGCCACAATCAGGCCCAACAGGATCATGCCAAAGGTCATGGAACGCAGAAATTTCAGAATTTTCTGTTTCAATATTGTTTCCTCTTAGAAAACGCCGCCCATCCGACCGGAGGGGCGGCGTCGCGTTGCTTCTTTTACTTGAACATACCCAGAGCCTGGTTGGTGAGCGCTTCCGCTTTATCCAGGCACTCGCTGTCCAGCTTGGAGTTGTGGGCGCCCTCGCTGTTCTCCACGAACACGAAGTCCCAGTAGAACTGGGCGTCCCGGGCAACCGCGCGGATGGGGTTCAGCTCCTCCTCGGTGTAGTCGCCGGACTCCACGGCGGCAGCCAGCTTCTCGGTCAGATCCTGAAGCAGATAACCGATCTCGTTGGTGCGGGCCTCGGTCTTCTCCTGAATGGCCTTTACCTGACCGGCCAGATCCGTGTGGCACTTGGAGCAGGAATCGTCCAGCAGAGCCTGATTCTCCAAAGGGCTGGTCCAGGTATGGCTGGAATAGGTGGTTCCGTTCTCCGCGGTTGCCTTGCCCATATGGCAATCGGCGCAGGTAAACATGGAAGCATGGACACTGCCCGCGCCCATATAGGTCTCAAACTCGGAGTGCTGGGCCTTGATCTGCCGCACACCGGTCCGGGGATTGGTGTAGTCCGCGAAGGGCTGACCGTCCACCAGCAGCTCCTCGTTGTAGAACTTCAGAATGGCATCGGGATGCATGGACGCAAGGTCATGGTAGGGCAGGCTGGTTGCCTTGGTCTCGGGATCAAAGTAATACTCCACATGGCACTGGGCGCAGGCCAGGGTGGCCGGGTCAACCTTCTGCAGATCGTCGCCCAGGGCATCCGCCAGATAGGTGTGGGTCACAACCAGCTCATCACCGGTATTGGCATGGCAGTTGTAGCAGCTGATGGGCTCGTTAACCTGGGTCAGTACATCCTCGAAATTCAGCTGGTAGGCCGCGTCGCCCAGCTCATTGACCATTGCGGTAAAGTTGGGGGTCTTGCAGCTGAAGCAGTTTGCCAGCTTGTGGGGGCGGCCGGTAGCGGTCACATCGTCTACGGTGTAGGTGTGGCCCCGGGCGCTGCCGTAGAACTTGGAGAAGGCCATGCCCTCGTAAACCGTGGAGATCATGGGATACTGCTCTACGTAGTCATGGATTTCCGCGTTCTCGCTGTTTGCCTTGTAGGAGGCATAGATTTCGGGATACTTGGAAGCCCAGTCCTCAGCGGACATCACCGTTACACCGGTGCCGGTTTCCACCACCTTGGCGGTCCGCTTGGTCACGGGAGCCGCGGCGGCAGTCTCCTGCTGATTAACGGGCTCGGGTGCCAGAGTCATCAGCCAGGTACACAGGCCAAAGACCGCGGCGGCAGCCACAATCCCAATGGCCCACTTTTTCAGCTCATTGCCGAGAAAACGAAGTACATTCATATTCATTCCTCCTTATACAAAGTGGATGGCCTTGGTGGGGCACTTTTCCACACACTTGCCGCAGCCCACGCACTTCTCCTGATCCACCCGGGCCAGGTTGTTTTCCAGGGTAACCGCACCCTGCTCGCACTGCTTGGCGCAGATGCCGCAGCCGATGCAGCCGGCGGAGCATACCTTCTTCACAGCAGGGCCCCGGTCCATATTGGAGCAGGAGACCGCCACCTTCGCGGTGCGCTCATGCATCTCAATCACGTGCTTGGGACAGGTCTTGGCACACATACCGCAGCCGATGCACTTGCGGCTGTCCACCCGGGCAATGCCGTCAACAATACTGATGGCCTTTTCGGGACACACAGCCATGCAGCTTCCCAGCCCCAGGCAGCCGTAGTCACAGGACATAAAGCCCAGACCGCCGCTGAGCACCGCGGCCCGGCAGTCGGGAATGCCCACATAGTTTGCCTTGGCCTTCGTGGCATCGCAGGTGCCGGCACAGCGGATATATGCCACCTGGGGATTCTGGTGAACGGTTTCCTTGCCCAGAATGGCGGCAATTTTGGCAATGTTCTCGGTGCTGTTGCCGGGGCAGGCATCCACCCGGGCATCGCCCTTTACAATGGTCTCAGCCAGCGCATCACAGCCGGCATAGCCGCAGGCGCCGCAGTTGGCGCCCCGGAGGCACTCCCGGACCTTGGTGACCCGGTCGTCCACTTCCACATAGAATTTCTTACTGGCGGTGACCAGCGCCAGGCCCAGAACCAGGCCCACAACGCCCACAACCAGAGTTGCAATGATGATTCCCTGCATATCAAGTCCTCCTTACGCCAGACCGCTGAAGCCCATGAAGGCCATTGCCATCAGGGTTGCGCACAGCAGAACGATGGGGGCCCCCCGGAAAGGAGCGGGAATGGCTTCCTCGTCCAGGTGCTCCCGGACTTCAGCCAGCAGGACAATGGCGATGGTGTAGCCCAGAGCCGTGCCGAACCCGGCGAAGATGCTCTGCAGCAGGTTATAGCCATTCTGCACGTTGGTCAGCGCCACACCCAGCACCGCGCAGTTGGTGGTGATGAGGGGCAGATAGATGCCCAGGGACTGATAGATGGCGTGGGCATTCTTCTTCAGGAACATTTCCACCATCTGAACCAGGGCGGCAATGACCAGGATGAAGACAATGGTCTTCAGGTAATCCAGGCCCAGAGGCGCCAGAGCATAGGTATACAGCAGGTTTGCCACAGCGGAAGATACGGTCAGCACCGCCATAACCGCCAGACCCAGGGACAGGGATGCCTTCTTCTGGGAGGAAACCCCCAGGAAGGAGCAGATGCCCAGGAACTGGCTCAGCACCACGTTGTTGACCAGGGCTGTGGTGACAATGATCAAAATGAGACTGGACACGCGTTAGCCCTCCTTCTTGTCGCAGGCAGCGGCGCAGCTGGCGCAGCAGCCGTCGCAGCCCTCTGTCATCTTGTTGGCACGGTTCTTGATGCCGACGGCATTCATAATGGCCACCAACACGGCCAGCACCAGGAAGGCGCCGGGGGCCCGGACGAAGAATGCCATGGGCTCATACCCGGGGATCTTCAGGCCAAAGATGGAACCATTGCCCAGGAGCTCCCGGATGGCGCCGATGATGGTCAGGGCTACGGTAAAGCCCAGGCCCATACCGATGCCGTCAAACAGGCTGACGATGGGCGGATTTTTGGAAGCATAGGCTTCCGCACGGCCCAGAATGATGCAGTTAACCACGATCAGGGGGATGTAAATACCCAGCGCCGCGTACAGGGAGGGGATGTACGCCTCCATCAGCAGCTCCACCACGGTCACGAAGGAGGCAACCACCACGATGAAGGCGGGCAGCCGCACTTCATCGGGAATGATCTTCCGCAGCAGAGAAATCACCAGGTTGGAAACGGCCAGAACCACCAGGGAGGACACGCCCATGCCGAAGCCATTGATGGCGGAGGTGGTAACAGCCAGGGTCGGGCACATGCCCAGCATCAGCACGAACACGGGATTTTCCGTGAGCAGGCCGTTTTTGATTCGTTCCAGATAGGGTTTCATAGGTTCCCTCCTTAACCGATCCGTGCGGACACGAAGTCCAGCGCGGCATTGACGGCGTTGACCACGGCACCGGATGTGACGGACGCGCCGGAAACGGAGTCGATCTCGTCATCTGCGGTGGAACCGCCGCTCTTATTCAGGATAAACTTGGATACCTTCACACCGGCGAACTGATCCTTGAATTCCGGATCACCGCAGCGCATACCCATACCCGGGGTATCGTGGAGCTCCGTGAAGGAGATGCCGTTGACGGTACCGTCGGCAGAGATGCCCACCACCAGCTTCAGGCCGCCGTCGTAGCTGTCGGCGTTGAAGACGGTTACGGCATAGCCCACCACATTTCCGGCGCTGTCGGTGCCAACCACGGCGGACTCAATGCTGGCGGAGCCGAAGCCCTCACCGTAAACGCCCTCGTGCTCAGAAAGGGCCGTCTTGAAGGTGTCGTCCACCTTGAAGTCCACGGCATCCGGCACCACAGCCATGAACGCCTCCTTGTTGGCGGCTGCCTTGTTCTGCTCGATGGTCCCCGCCGTCATTCCGTAAACGGCGCTGAGGGCAAGGCCCGCCACCAGGGTGATGCTCAGCAGAATAAACACAGGCTTGGGAATGGCCTTCTTCCGATCCTTGGGGATGCGGTAGCCGAAGGGCAGGGGAATAATCAGGTCATCAATAATGGGGCCGAAGAGATCCGCCAGCAGTACGGCGTAGGTGGTGGAGTCGGGAGACGCGCCCTTGACACGGAACAGGCCGATGAGAATACCGGCAAAGGCGCCGAAGGCCAGCTGGCCGTCCCGGGTAGAGGGGCAGGACACGGGATCGGTAGCCATAAAGAAGGCCGCCATCAGCAGGCCGCCGCCCAGCAGCTGGGGCAGGATGTAGGCAGGATTCAGACCATGGCCGCCGAAAATCGCCAGGAACAGCCAGGTGGAACCGATCATGGACACGGGAATCTCCCAGGTAATGCCGCCGGAGAGCAGCAGGTAAATGCCGCCGGCGATCAGCGCGATGGCGGAGGAGCCGATGACACCGCTGGAGAAGCCCGTAAACAGAGGCAGCAGATCCACCGCTTTTCCCGCGGCCAGCTCGGCAAGGGGGGTGGCGGCGGAAACACCGTCTACGCTGTAAACCGTCATCAGGCTGCCAAAGGAGATCAGCAGGAAGCTGCGGCCTGCCAGGGCAGGGTTCATAATGTTGTGGCCCAGGCCGCCGAAGAGGCACTTGACCACCAGGATTGCGAACACGGAGCCAAGAACCGGGATGTATACCGGCACCTGGGCAGGCAGGGTCAGGGCCAGCAGCAGGCCAGTGACCATAGCGGAGCAATCATTCACCGTGTTTTTCCGGTGGGTTGCCAGGTCAAACAGATATTCCGTCACCACGGCGCTGCACATGCTCAGGGCAATCACCAGGAATGCGGGGAAGCCGTGGACCCAAACGCCCATAACGGCGGTGGGGAGCAGGGCGATCAGCACATCGGTCATAACGCCCTTTGTGGTCAGCGGGCTGCGCACATGGGGGGCTGAAGAGACATTGTACAATTCTTCCATTTCCGTCTCCTCCTTTAACGTTTCTTCATTGCCATGATTTCCGCCTTGGTCTGCTTAAACAGCTGCATCAGCGGACGCTTGGCAGGGCAATTGTAGGTGCAGCAGCCGCAGGCGATGCATTCCAGGCCGTACAGGTGCTTTTCGTAGCGCTCGTAGTCCTTCCGCTGGGCGGCCACCTGCATCAGCTGGGGGCTGAGGCCCAGGGGGCACACCCGGCTGCACCGGCCGCAGCGCAGGCAGGCAGTCATCTGCTTCTGGGCCACCTCCACATCGTCAAAGCTCAGGGTGGTCAGCGCGTTGTTGTTCTTGCAGATGGGGGCATCCAGGGTGGTCATGGCAAAGCCCATCATGGGGCCGCCGGACAGCACCTTTTTGGGGGTCAGCTTGAAGCCGCCGGCAGCCTCCACCAGCTCCCGGTGGCTGGTGCCGATTTTGACAATAAAGTTGCCGGGCTTTTCCACGGCGTCGCCGGATACGGTAAAGCCGCGCTCCATCAGAGGCTCATTAAAGTATACGGCCCGGTAGATGGCGTAGATGGTGGCCACATTGTCCACCACACAGCCGGCATCCGCAGGCAGCATACCCAGCTTCAGGTGCTTCTGGGCGATGATGCTGATGAGGGACCGCTCGCCGCCCTGGGGGTACTTGGTCTGCACAGGCATGACGCTGACACGCTGGGTGCCCTTTGCGGCCTCCTGCATGGCGGCGATGGCCTTGGGCTTGTTGTTCTCAATGACCACGATGCCCTCCGCATTGGGGAACAGCCGCAGGATCAGCTCCATACCGGCTACGATCTCCTTTGACTTGGTCTGCATCAGCTGATCATCACAGGTGATATAGGGCTCGCACTCGGCGCCGTTGGCAATGACAAAGCGGATCTTCTCCGGCTCCTTCACCGTCAGCTTCACATGGGTGGGGAATCCGGCGCCGCCCATGCCGACAATACCGGCATTGCGCACCTTGGCAAGCAGCTCCTGATTGGTCAGGGCCTCCACATCCGCCAGCTCCTGTCCCACGCCCTCCGCCAGGGTGTAGGCTCCGTCGTTTTCCACCACAATGGCCATCGCGCTGCCGCCGGAGGCGTTCTTTCGGGGCTCCACCGCCTTGACCGTGCCGGACACGGAGCTATGAATGTTGGCGGACACGAACCCTCCGGCCTCAGCGATCACCTGACCGGCCAGAACCTTGTCACCCTTCTGAACAACAGGCGTGGCAGGCTTGCCAATGTGCTGATTGGTCATATAGACCAGTTCGCCCTGAGGGAGCAGGGGCTGCAAAGCGCTTTCCTGGGAAAGCTCCTTGTGGCCCGCGGGATGAACACCGCCATGGAATGTCTTAACTTCCATGTACACCTCTCCTTATTCACTCAAAATTTCCACGGAATCGCCCAAAGGGCATAGTCCGAGAATTGATACGTTTCTATTCTAATTTATCCGAATCATAATATCAACACCTTTCTTTTCTTTTTGTTGCCGTAGCAACAGGATTTTTCGTATTTTTTGCTCATTTCCAACAATTCCCTCCATTTTTATCGATATTCTTTGTGCAAAAAATCCCAGAATCTACCGAAAACCGGCAGTCAGGAGGGGCTGCGGTTCCTGTGGCTGCCGGGCAGACGGAAACGCGCCCGGGCAAGCCGCCCGGGCGCTTCGCTTGTCGGAAAATCCCTCCGGGCTTTTCCGACAGTTTTTGCAGTCTGCCGCGCGCATAATTTGTTCGCCATAGGCGAACAAATTCCATATATTATGGAGCAATTGCCACTGGCAATTGTTCCATTAGATTCGCTGCGCGACGCACCGCACTTGCAGCCTGAGATGTATTTTCTGCCAGGTACGCGCCCCGGCAGAAAATGTTCTGAATTCCTTTTGCTGCTGACGCAGCAAACTCTGCGAGGCTTTTGACAGTCTGAGCGCCCGGGCAAGCCGCCCGGGCGCTGGAGGTTCTTATTCCTTTTCTTTCTTTTCCGCCGTGACCTGGCCCTGGGCCACGCCCTCGGTGGATTCCGGCATGAAGAGAATCTTGATGGTGGCGAACATGATCTTCAGATCCGTCACAATCCCCATGGAACCGATGTACTGCAAATCCATTTGCAGCTTGTTGTAGGGGGTGGTGTTGTATTTGCCGTAGACCTGGGCAAGCCCCGTCAGCCCCGCTTTCGCCTGGAGCCGCAGGGCAAATTCCGGCATCTCCTTCTCATACTGCTCCGCAATCTGGGGCCGCTCCGGCCGGGGACCCACGATGGTCATATCTCCCCGGAGGATGCAGAAAAGCTGGGGCATTTCGTCAATGCGCAGCATCCGGATTACCTTGCCCACAGGGGTAATCCGGTCGTCGTTGGTCTGGGCCAAACGGGCCACGCCGTCCTTTTCCGCGTCCACCCGCATACTGCGGAACTTATACACATAGAATTCCTTCCGGTCCTTTGTCAGCCGCAGCTGCTTGTAGAGCACAGGGCCGCCATCGTAGGCTTTGATGAGAATCGCCGTGAGGAGCATAAAGGGGCTGAACAGCACCAGCGCCGCAAGGCTCAGCACAATGTCCATGAGCCGCTTGACCGCCAGATACCAGATGGACGGGCTGGACCGGTGGCACAGCAGCACCGGCAGATTGTCCAGCTGCATGGACTGGGCGCCCTTGATCAGGAAGTCACCGATATTTGGCCGGACATAGCATTCCACATTGTGATCAATGCAGTATTTAACCAGGTCATTGCGCAGGCTGGAGGGGATGCCGCAGAGCATCACCGCCCGGGCATTCTTTTCCGCGATGCAGCGATAGAGGGCTTCGCTTCCCGCTTCGGTGGATACGCTGCCCAGCAGCCGGAACACACTGGGAAGGCTTTTGAGAATCGCCTCGCCGTCGTCTCTGGCTTCCGGGTTGTCGTAAATCAGCAGGGTGGGCCGGGCGGACAGCAGCTTTTCCGTCAGGCGCTTGGAGACAAAGGCCCAGATTGCTCCCGCCGCTACGGAGGACGCCACCAGGCCCAGCATGGGCAGCACCTCCGGCACCGCGCGCATCAGCAGCGCCGTGACCAGATACAGAATGCCGCAGCTCAATACCGCCGCCACCGCGTGAGAATAGGTAAGCTCCCCCGCGGAGTGAAAGGTGATGTCGAATCCGCCGTAGAGCCGGGCAAACAGCAGATACAGCGCCGTGTACAGAAAGATGACAATATAGTCGCCCTTGGCAAAGAAGGGGAAAATATACATCTTCATTTTATAGAAATGAAACCACATCAGCGCGAACAGCGCGCCGTTGGCAGCTGTCAGCACCGCGCCAAGGATGGTCCGCAGCGCCTGCCGCTTCTGTTGACTGTTAAACATCGCTTTTCTCCATCCGCATTTCCGCCCTTCGCCGGAAACGCTTTCTCGTACTGTTTTCTTCCTTTCCATTATATACATTTTTCTTCTTTTGGCAAGAGAATTGTACACCTTCCCAAACGTCCCCATAGGCGGCACAAGGGGGTCAAAAGCAGAAATTCAGGGGAATCAATAGATTTTGTACGAATAAACAACCAAATTCCTATGCATTTTTTCTATTTCTTTCTAAGTTACGGCATGATATAATGAAAAAATCTCGTAAAAGGAGGAGTAACCTGTGCGTGCGCTTTCCTACCTTGAAATCAATACCTTCTGCATTCTGATTATACTGCTCCTTTTCAGCTGCCATATGGGGAACGGAGATACCCGTCCCAATGCCCGGTTTTTCCGCGGCCTGCTGATCAGCCTGATTGTCTACGCGCTGCTGGATATGCTGTGCGGTTTGCAGGAAAACCGGATTATCAGTCCCGCCCCCTGGGTTGTAGAGATCATGAATGTCCTGTTCTTCTACTCTGCCGCCACCATCAGCTTTCTCGGCTTTCTCTACGCCGAATGTGAATTCGGCGACACCTGGTTCCATGACCGCAGGAGATGGTTCCTCTTCAGCCTGCCCCTGCTCATTCAGCTGGTCACCATCCCTCTGAGCCTTTATGGGAAATTCTATTTTTATATTGACGCACAGGGCCGCTACACCAAGGGGCCGTTGTATCCCCTGCTTCTGGTGCTTTGCTACAGCTATCTGGTGGTGATCGGTGTGCGTTCTCTGTACGCGCTGTTCCAGAAATCCAACTATGCCCACCGGTCCGAATATCTGTCCATCGCCTCCTTGGTGGTCTTTCCGCTGATCACCGGTGTGATCCAGGCTCTGTATACCGGTATTTCCATTGCCTGCATGGGCGCCACTCTGGCCTGTGTTCAGGTCTTTGTCAACCTCCAGCAGGCCCAGATTACCATTGACCCCCTGACCCAGATCAACAACCGGTCCAAAATGCTCCATTACCTGGACAAATGCATCAACCGCCAGAAATCCGGTGGGGACCGGAAGCTGGCCACATATATGATTGACATCAATGATTTCAAACGGATCAACGATCAATATGGCCACCTGGAAGGAGATACCGCCCTCATTTTGCTGGCCGAGATTCTGAAGCAGGTAGCTTCCCGTTTCAAGGGCCTTATTTCCCGTTTCGGCGGTGATGAGTTTTTTGTGGTTCTGGAAGCCCGGGATGACGAGGAGGTTGACCGGTTCCGCCAGGAATTGCTGGATGCCCTGGATGCCTTCAATGCCTCCTCAGGAAAGCCCTACGAGCTGACCATCAGCATGGGCCTGGCCTATTATGATCCCGCCCTGACCATCCCCGACCTGATTGGCGCCGCCGATCAGGCCCTGTACCGCAACAAACGGCGGAACAAACGCGGTGAAAAAGGGCGCGGCTATTTCCATTGACAAACCATTCCCTTCATGGTAGACTGAAACGCGTATCCGCGGGCATGGTGGAATTGGTAGACTCGGTGGATTTAGGTTCCACTGCGTAAGCGTGCAGGTTCGAGTCCTGTTGCCCGCACCAACAAAAAAGAGCCCTTTGCGGGCTCTTTTTTGTTGGTCGGATTCAGCGGCAGGACTCGAACCCACTTCAATGCAATACCCCAGTGGGGCATTGCCAAACGCCGGCTGGACGGCGTTTGCTCCCTGATTTGATCGAGTCCTGTTGCCCGCACCATCAAAAAAGCACCCCTTCAGGGGTGCTTTTTTGGTGGTAACGGCATTGGACTCGAACCCACTTCAATGCAATGCCCCGGCGGGGCATTGCCAAACGCCGGCTGGACGGCGTTTGCTCCTTAATTTGATCGAGTCCTGTTGCCCGCACCGGAAACGCCCCTTCGGGGCTCAGATAATAGATAATAAGGAATAGATAACAGCACCCCTTCAGGGGTGCTTTTTTGATGGTAACGGCATTGGACTCGAACCCACTTCAATGCAATGCCCCGGTGGGGCATTGCCAAACGCCGGCTGGACGGCGTTTGCTCCCTGATTTGATCGAGTCCTGTTGCCCGCACAGGCAAAATGCAGTCGGCAAATTCGGCGAAGCGCCGCAATGATGCACAGTTTTTTTCAAAGGCCTGTTGACAATTCTGTTCAAAGTGCTAATATAACCAAGAAAAGATGAAGTGGCAGGTTTATGGCAAAAACGGCTACTGGTTTTATGACGATATGACGAAAGAGGGCTGGCGCGTATGGAATATGAAATGGAACCCAGCAGAAAAGAGTATCTGGATGAACTATTCCGCGCGTTTGAGATTGTGGCGGAAGGCGCATATGTGTATCTCTGCGACCTGGCGTACGACTATTCCCGCTGGTCAGCCGAGGCCATCACCTATTTTGGCCTTCCGGGAGAGTACATGGTGGGCTGCGGCAAGATCTGGGAAGCGCACATTCTCCCGGAGGATCGGGAAAACTACAGCCAGAGTATTGATGCCATTTTTTCCGGCCAGGTTGGCTGGCATGATATGCAGTACCGTGCCAGAAACCGGGACGGTCAGTATGTGGTGTGCACCTGCCGGGGCACGGTGATCCGCGGTTCCGACGGGCAGCCCCTGTATTTCGCCGGGTCGATCCGGAACAACGGTCTGGTGAACAGTGTGGATTCCCTGACGGGACTGCAAAACCAGTACGGCCTGTTCCAGCACCTGGACGCGCTGTACAGCAAGCAGGCCAGGGCCAACATCATGATGATCGGCATCAAGCGGTTCTCCACGATCAATGAAATGTGGGGCTATGATTTCGGAAATATCGTCATCCACAAGCTGGTGCAGGAGCTGAAGCAGATTTTCTGCAACGAGGGTGTGCTGTACCGGGCGGATGGGGTGCGCTTTGTGCTGCTGACCCGCTCGCTGACCATGGAACAGCTGGCCGGGCGATACGAAACGGTGCGGCAGCACATCTGCGAGAGGCTGGAGATTGACGGCTATCATCCCAATCTGCAGGTATGTGGCAGCGCACTGGAAATCGATACCTTTGATGTTAACCCCCAGGCCATGTTCTCCTGCCTGGGCTATGCGTACAACCTGTCCCGGGAGCGGGGCAACGGAGCGCTTCAGATTTTCCGAAACGAGATTGACGAAACCCGCACAAACCTGATGACCCTGATTAACACCATCCGCCGGAGCATCGAGCATGACTGCCAGGGCTTTCTGCTGTACTACCAGCCGATTATGGATGCCAATACCCACACCCTGAGCGGCTGCGAGGCCCTGCTTCGCTGGCGCAGCCCGGAGTACGGCCTGGTTCCGCCCAACCGGTTCATCCCCATCATTGAAAACGACCCGGCCTTTGTGAAGCTGGGCGAATGGATTCTGCGCAGGGCCATGGAGGACACGAAGCCCTTCCTGACAAGCTGCCCGGCGTTCGAACTAAACGTCAACATTGCCTACGAGCAGCTCAAGCAGCATTCCTTTGTGGAGATGGTCAAGCGGAATCTGACGGCAGCAGCGTATCCGCCGGAGAATCTGTGCCTGGAAATCACCGAGCGGTGCCGGCTGCTGGACATCAGCCGCCTGGGCACAATCATCTCTGAGCTGCGCGACCTGGGGGTGCGCTTCGCCATTGATGATTTCGGAACGGGCTATTCCTCCATGGACATTCTGAACCAGCTGAAATTTGACGTGGTAAAGATCGACAAGGTATTTGTGGACAACATTGCCAAGGGCGGGAAAGCCGTCCGGCTCATCGGAGTAATGAACGAACTGGCAGAAATCTGCGGCTCCCAGGTATGCGCCGAGGGCGTGGAAAGCCAGGAGCAGTGTGAAATCGTGCGCCAGTGCGGTGTGGACACCATTCAGGGGTACTATTTTTCCAAGCCGGTGCCCGTGGATACCTTCCAGAGGCAGTTCGTCCCCGCCGATTAGGGTCCCTTAATATGTTGTAGCGTAATCCGCTCCCCTTTTTTCCGCAATCAGGCAACCAAGGAATTGGATTCACCGACGGCGGGTCTCAGATAAGAGATAAGAGATAAGAGATAATATCGAATAGATAGAAGTTTTTTCTTCCCTATTCTCTATTATCTATTATCTCTTATTTTTTATCTATCAATGCGAATCAAGAGTTGAAACAGGGAAAAGGTGCTGGTAATACCCGAAAAAATGCAAGAAATGAGTGTCATTGCGAATCAGTGCCCCAAGCTGTTCCAGCTCCCCCACGCTCTGGCAGCGGCGGGCAACAAACCGCCCCACGCTCAGAGCAAAGGCGGCGGTATCCCGGGGCGTTCTCTGGCCGGAGCGAATCCGGGAAAGGTAGGAAGCGTCATAGCTCAGATACCGGGCAAGCTCTGTATTGCCGATGGAAAAGGCGTCCAGCAGTTCGTTGAGATTGTGACAGAAGCGCTTTCTGTCAAAGCCCTCCGGGCAGGTCAAGGCATCCCGGAAAGCGCTCTCCACCGATTCCCGGGTGATTTCCTCCAGCCCGCGTTCCGCCGCAAGGGCGGCAATCCCGGCGGCCAATTTCCGGCATTGCGTCAGGTCCGGGCTGTGGCTGCCGCCCCGGTATCGGCTGATTACAGGAGCAGAAATGCCGCTGGCGGCAGACAGCTCTCTGGCGGTACACCCCAGTTGTGTCAGATAGTCATTCAGCAGCTCCTGAAATGTCACAAACCATTCCCCCATCCAAAATATGTCATATATAACTTATCATAAGCCCTCAAACAGCGCGACAGGATTTCCATATTTGTCAATGACAAATATGGAAATCCTGTTGAAGCCCAATTTACCTACCCTCCAAATTTTTTACATAAGCATTACCTTCCTCTGCTTTCCCATTTTACGCGGCGGTCGTATGATACCCCCGTAAACAAAAACAAAGCAAATTTGGAGGTAACAAAATGAATACCAAGAAAATTCTTGCCGCAATTCTGTCCGTGGCGGCTCTGCTGACCATGACCGCCTGCGGCGCAAAAACCGAACCTACCGCAACCACCGCTGCTCCTGCCGCAGCCGTCACCACTGCTCCTACCGAAGCCGCTGCGGAAGCGCCCGCAGCTAAGAAGGTCACCGGCAGCGTCTGCCTGGCAGGCTCCACTTCCATGCAGAAGCTGTGCGAGGCCATGATGGAAAGCTTTGAGGAAGCCTATCCCGACATCACCGTCACCGCAGAGTACACCGGTTCCGGTGCCGGTCTGGAAGCCCTGGCCGGCGGCAAAACCGACATCGGCAACTCCTCCCGCAGCCTGAAGGACGGCGAAAAGGAAGCCGGCGCCGTGGAGAATGTGGTTGCCATCGACGGCATCGCCGTCATCACCGACAAGGCAAATCCCGTAACCGATCTGACCAGTGAACAGCTAGCCGATGTCTACACTGGCAAAATCACCAACTGGAAGGACCTGGGCGGCGAGGACGCGGCCATTGTGGTCATCGGCAGAGAGGCCGGTTCCGGCACCCGGGGCGCTTTTGAAGAGCTGATGAAAATCGAAGACCAGTGTGTCTACGCCCAGGAGCTGGACTCCACCGGCGGTGTTCTGGCCAAGGTTGCCGCAACCCCCGGCTCCATCGGCTATGTCTCCCTGGATGTGGTGGACGGCACGGTAGCCGCCATTGCCCTGAACGGAGTGGCTCCCACGGAAGAGAACATTGTAGCCGGTTCCTATAAGCTGTCCCGTCCCTTTGTCATGGCCACCAAGGGCACCATCGAAGAGCAGAATGAGGCTGTGAAAACCTGGTTCCAGTACATTGCCTCCGACGAAGGCAAGGCTGTCATTCAGGGTCTGGGCCTGATCCTTCCCCAGTAAATGAATCATAGAACCGAGGGCAAACCGGGCCACAGGCACAATACCGCTGAAGCGGTGGCCCGGGCCCTCCTTTTCATTTGCGCGGTGGCCGCAATCTTTGCGGTATGTGCCATCACCTTCTATATGTTCGCCAAGGGTCTGCCCGCTTTGGGCAAAATCGGCGTGAAAGACCTGCTGTTTGGCACCATCTGGAAGCCCACAGCCAGCGAGCCCAGGTTTGGAATTGCCTATATCATCCTCTCCTCCCTGGTGGGCACCGCCCTCAGCGTTGCGCTGGGCGTGCCCCTGGGCCTGTTTACCGCGGTGTTTCTCACGGAGGTTTCCGGGAAGAAAACGGCCGCTCTGGTGGAACCCGCCGTGGAGCTGCTGGCCGCCATTCCCTCCGTGATCTACGGCCTGGTGGGTATGATGGTGCTGAACCCCGCCATGTATCGGCTGGAAAAGCTGATTTTCGCGGGCTCCCAAACCCATCAGTTCACCGGCGGCGCCAACCTGCTTTCCGCCGTGGTGGTGCTGGCCATCATGATTCTGCCCACCGTCATCAGCGTCAGCGCTTCCTCCCTCCGGGCAGTGCCCGATTCTCTGCGGGCCGCTTCCCTGGCCCTGGGTGCCAGCAAGATGCAGACCATTTTCAAGGTGACCGTTCCCGCCGCCCGCTCCGGAATTCTCACCGGCGTAGTGCTGGGCATCGGCCGTGCTCTGGGCGAGGCCATGGCCATCAACATGGTGGCCGGCGGCTCTGTGAATCTGCCCCTGCCCTTCCATTCCGTCCGGTTCCTGACCACCCAGCTGGTCAGCGAAATGGGCTATGCCGAGGGAACCCACCGGCAGGTGCTGTTTACCGTGGGCCTTGTTCTCTATCTGTTTATTCTTGCCGTAAACCTGATACTGCTGAAAATGCGCCGGAAAGGAGAGAAAGGCAATGGATGAGCCCCTGACTGTTTCCAAAAAGCGTCCTATGGACATCTTTCTCTATGGACTTGTCTATCTGTGTGCCGGGCTTTCGGTGGCACTGCTGGTGGTTCTGCTTGCCTACGTTCTGATCAAAGGCATCGGGCAAGTCAACTGGCAGTTTCTTACCACCGTAACCTCTGTTCTGAAGGGCACCGTGGGCATCGCGGGAAATCTGCTGAACACCCTGATCATCGTCCTGATCACCATGCTGATCGCCACCCCGCTGGGTGTGGGGGCGGCGGTATATCTGAATGAATACGCCAGGCCCGGCAGGTTGGTTTCCTCCATCGAATTCGCCACGGAAACCCTGTCCGGCATTCCCTCCATCATCTTCGGTCTCTTCGGAAGTATGTTCTTCGGCGAGACCCTGGGTCTGGGCTACTCCCTGCTGACGGGCAGCCTTACCCTGATCCTCATGGTGCTGCCCCTCATCACACGAAACACCCAGGAGGCCCTGAAAACCGTCCCCGCAAGCTACCGCAGCGGCGCTCTTGGGCTAGGGGCCGGAAAATGGTACATGATCCGCACCGTCCTGCTGCCCAGCGCCGCCCCGGGCATTCTCACCGGCGCCATTCTGGCCATTGGGCGGATCGTGGGCGAATCCGCCGCCCTTCTGTTTACCGCAGGCAGCGCCAAGGCCCTGCCCAAAACCCTGGGAAAGCTCTTTTCCAAGGTCTTCCACTCCGGCGGCACCCTGACCATCCAGCTCTATCTCAGCGCCACCAGTGAGGGCGACTTTGATACCGCCTTCGGCATCGCCGTGGTGCTGCTGGTGCTGGTGCTGTGCATCAACCTGACAACCAAACGTCTGGCCGCCAGGCTGGACCCAAGGAGAAACTGATATGCAGTCTGAGACAAAAATCTGTGTCCGTAATCTGAACCTGTACTATGGTTCCAATCACGCGCTGAAAAACATCAACATGGATATTCCGGCCGGGGCCGTTACCGCCTTCATCGGTCCCTCCGGCTGCGGCAAATCCACCTTCCTGAAAACCCTGAACCGGATGAATGATCTGGTTGAGGGGGTCCGCATCTCCGGCCAGGTGCTGCTGGACGGGGAACAGATTTACGGGCCAAATGTGGATACCACTGCCCTGCGCCGCCGGGTGGGCATGGTATTCCAGCAGCCCAACCCCTTCCCCATGAGCATCTACGACAATGTGGCCTACGGCCCCCGGGTCCATGGCATCCGAAGCAAGGCCCGGCTGGATGAAATTGTGGAGGAAAGCCTCCGGGGCGCCGCCATCTGGGAGGAAGTGAAGGACCGGCTGAAAAAGTCCGCCCTGGGTCTTTCCGGCGGGCAGCAGCAGCGGCTTTGCATCGCCCGGGCTCTGGCCGTGGAGCCGGAGGTGCTCCTGATGGACGAGCCCACCTCCGCCCTGGACCCCATCTCCACCGCCAAAATTGAGGACCTGATGGAGTATCTGAAAAAGAAGTATACCGTTGTTGTGGTTACCCACAATATGCAGCAGGCCACCCGGGTATCGGACTACACCGCCTTTTTTCTGCTGGGCGACCTGATCGAATTCGGCAAAACCCAGCAGGTGTTTTCCTATCCCAAGGAAAAGCGAACCGAAGACTACATCACCGGGAGGTTTGGCTAATGCGGACAAAATTTGATGAACAGCTGCGCCAGTTGGGTATGAAAATGACCCACATGGGCAATCTGATTGAGAAGAACATCCAGGATGCGGTGCAGGCCCTGCTGAGCCAGGACACGGAAACCGCCCGCCGGATTATGGCGGAAGACGAGCTGGTAGACCAGGAGCAGAAGAAAATCGAAAACATCTGCTTCCAGCTGCTGATTCAGCAGCAGCCTGTGGCCCGGGATCTGCGAACCATCACCGCTGCCCTGAAAATGGTAACGGATATGGAGCGCATCGGTGACCACGCGGCGGATATATCCGAGCTCACCATTGCCATGGCCGCCGTCCCCTACCCTCTGCGGGGAGAGAATATCCGGAAGATGGCCGGGGAAACCATTGTGATGCTGCTGGATGCGGTGAATAGTTATGTAAATAAGGACATTGAAAAAGCCCACACTGTAATTGCCCACGATGACATTGTGGACAACTACTTTGTCAAGGTCAAGGCCGATCTGATTGAGGTCATCCGGGAGAACCCGGAATACGGCGAGCACGCGGCAGATCTGCTGCTGGTCAATAAATATCTGGAGCGCATCGGCGACCATGCCACCAATATTGCCGAGTGGGTGATCTTTGCGCTGAACGGCAATGGAGAAGCGAATGAACATTGATTTCAAAGGAAAAAAAGGCTTTATCTGCGATATGGACGGGGTGCTGTACCATGGAAACCGGGTGCTCCCCGGCGCGGTGGAATTTGTCCAGTGGCTCCAGCGGGAGCAGAAGGACTATCTGTTCCTGACCAACAACAGCGGCATGACGCCCAGGGAGCTGGGTCAGAAGCTGGAGCGTATGGGCCTCAGCGTGCCGGAGGAGCATTTCTATACCAGCGCCCTGGCAACGGCGGAATTTCTGAAGGCCCAGGCCCCGAATTGCTCTGCCTTTGTCATCGGAGAAGCGGGGCTGCTGAATGCCCTGTATGACGCGGGCATCACCATGAACGATGTGAACCCGGACTATGTGGTCATCGGCGAGGGCCGCACCTACTCCCTGGATACCCTGACCCGGGCCGTCAATCTGGTGCTGGGCGGCGCCAGGCTCATCGGCGCCAACTCCGATGTATCCGGCAATATCGAATGGGGCATTGCCCCCGCCTGCCGGGCCCTGATCGCCCCCGTGGAAATGGCCACCGGAAAGCAGGCCTATTTCTGCGGCAAGCCCAACCCGCTGATGATGCGCACCGGCCTGCGGCTGCTGGGCTGCCATTCCGAAGAGGCCGTGGTCATCGGC
Source organism: Oscillospiraceae bacterium (assembly GCA_017622995.1). Lineage (GTDB taxonomy): Bacteria > Bacillota > Clostridia > Oscillospirales > Oscillospiraceae > Faecousia. The sequence goes on along the minus strand of JAGAQA010000060.1, from coordinate 6,080 downwards.
GACCGGATGGATACGGACATCATTGCCGGTACGGAAAGCGGCATTGATACGGTACTGGTGCTCTCCGGGGTATCGGACCCGGACACCCCCAAGGGCTTTGCATACCAGCCCACCATGATCCTCAACGGTGTGGGGGATATTCCCCTGCTGTAACGTCCTGCCCCGTCCGATTGCACAAACCGGGCGGGAAAAAATTGTTGATTCTATTTGATAATCATTCTTATTTTGATATTGACAAACCCGGCATTCTGTGTTAGTATAATGCCGTAAATGATAATCAATCTCAAATATGGAACACCAAGGAGGTGTGCAATGGAATCTGCAAAGCAGTTTCGCAAACGCAACGCCATCCTGGCCTGCCTCCGCGCTTCCAAAGCCCACCCCAGCGCCGAGACTCTGTACCAAATGCTCCAAAAGGAGCAGCCGGACATTTCCTTGGCGACGGTCTACCGGAATCTTGCCCTGTTTAAAAGTCAGGGGATCATTTCCAGTGTGGCTACGGTAAACGGGGTTGAACGGTTTGATGGCACCACAGAGCCCCATGTTCATTTCGTCTGTACCGGATGCGGCGCGGTACAGGATCTTCTCCAGGTGGAGCAGCCGGATTATTCCGGTTTTGCCCAGCGCCTGGGCTGCCGCATTGACACCACCCAATTGACCCTCTCCGGCCTGTGCCGGGACTGTCTGGGAAACACCCGCAAATCCCCAAAATCTTAAAATCATTTTATTACGGAGGAATTATTTATGAAGAAGTTTGTTTGTCCTGTCTGCGGTTACGTTCTGGAAGCCGAGTCCATCCCCGAAGGCTTTGTCTGCCCTGTCTGCAAGGTCCCCGGCACCAAGTTTAAGGTCATGGAGGAAGGCAAGCTGGCCGCTGAGCACGAGTACGGCGTATACGCCAAGACCGTGAAGAACAACCCCGACATCTCTGACGAGGACAAGAAGTTCATCTTCGAGCAGCTGATGGCCAACTTCAACGGCGAGTGCAGCGAGGTCGGTATGTACCTGTGCATGGCACGGATCGCACACCGGGAAGGCTATCCCGAAATCGGCCTGTACTGGGAGAAGGCTGCCTACGAAGAGGCTGAGCACGCTGCCAAGTTCGCCGAGCTGCTGGGCGAGGATCTGGAGCCCAACATGAAGGCCACCACCAAGGACAACCTGGCCTGGCGTGTGGACTGCGAGTTCGGCGCTACCGCCGGCAAGTTCGACCTGGCCAAGTGCGCCAAGAAGAACGGTTTGGATGCCATCCACGACACCGTCCACGAGATGGCCCGGGACGAGGCCCGTCACGGCAAGGCGCTGAAGGGCCTGCTGGAGCGCTACTTTCGCTGAGCAGGAGAAGCCTGCCATAAACCCTGCCGCCATGCGGAATCTGACCTATGGTCTGTTCGTTTTGACGGCAAAGGACAGCGTGGACAACGGCTGCATCATCAACACCTGTGTTCAGGTGGCAAGTGAGCCCACCCGACTGATGATTTCCTGCCAGATGGGCAATCTGACCCGGGAGATCATTGAGAAGACCGGAACCTTCAATGTCAGTGTACTGACAGAGGATGTGCCCTTCGAGACCATTCGTCACTTTGGGATGCAGTCCGGCCGGGATGTGGATAAATTTGCAGATTTTGCCGGTGTGGAGCGCAGCCGCAATGGTCTTCTCTATCTGACAGAGCATGTCAATGCCATGTTCTCCTGCACGGTTAAGGAAACCAAGAATCTGGGCAGCCATATGATGTTCATCGGTGAAGTCACCGAGAGCAAGGTGCTGGGCAAGGGTGCTCCCTGTACCTACGCCCACTACCACAAGGCGATTCGCCCGAAAGTATAATCAGGAAGGAGCATATCGTTATGAAGTACGTTTGCAATGTATGCGGCTGGGTCTATGACGAGGACGAGGCCGGCGTGAAGTGGGAAGACCTGCCCGATGATTTCGCCTGCGAGCTGTGCGGCGTGGGCAAGGACGAGTTCAGCCCCGAGGAGTAAGTGCCATGAAAATTCGGATTAACAAGGATGTAGTGGAGTTCACTCCCGAGCACGCTGCGGAAGCCGCTGAGCTGGAGGCCCTGTGGGTGAAGATGGGCAACTGTGTTGGCGGGAACAAAACCCTGTCCCCCATCGGCACATATGTCCCCAGTGAGAGCAAGACTGCCGTGTTCCACATCGACGGTCTGTCCGAGCAGGAAACCAAGGAAGTGCCTGTGATTCGGGCGCCCTATGACACCGATGTGTACTGCGTTACCTGCAACAAGACCCAGCATGTCAAGGCTGGCGAGCCCATCCCCTTCTGCTGCGGCAGACTGATGGAAATTCTGGACTAAGCGAATATCAATAAGAGGAAGCGGATTTTTCGCTTCCTCTTTTATCTGATGTCTGCTGAATAAGCAGCCAATGCGGCTTATTCTCACACCGAAGGTGTGTAATTTCAAAAAATGGCTCTTTTTAACCATTTTTTGAAATTCAGACCGCAATCAATGCGTAGCTTTTCCTGCATGGCGAACCATGCAGGAAAAGCAGGTGCAAGGGTTTTGTGGCCAAAGCCGCAAAATCCTTGCATCCGAATAACGCAAAGATTGCCGGAAAGCCTTGGCTTTCAAGGCTTTTTGCGTTATTCAGTACGCATTATAAAGTGATTCAGCAGGCTGCGCCTTTCGGCACAGCCTGCTTTTTCGGTGCTTTTGTTTATTTTTCCTGGGCGTCCATTTCCGCCAGGTACTTTTTGACGCTGACCAGCTTGACCACGCAGGTAAAGACGTTCATCGCCAGCTGTAAATCCGAATTGGCCGGGAACGAGGGGGCAATCCGGATATTGCTGTCGTGGGGGTCCTTGCCATAGGGATAGGTGGCGCCGGCGCTGGTGAGCACCAGACCTGCCTTCTTGCACCGGGAGACGATCTCCTTGGCGCAGCCGTCCAGAGAATCAAAGGACACAAAGTAGCCGCCCTTAGGGTTGGTCCAGGTGCCGATGCCCAGGCCCCCCAGCTGGGACTCCAGGGTATTACGGACGATTTCAAACTTGGGCCGCAGAATATCGGCGTGGAGCCGCATATGCTCCACCATGCCGTGAATATCCCCAAAGAAACGCACATGGCGCAGCTGGTTCACCTTGTCGTGGCCAATGGTCTGCACCTTCATCTGGGCCCGGATGTCCACCAGGTTGTTCTGAGAAGCCGCCAAAGCGGAAATGCCGGAGCCGGGGAAGCTGATCTTGGAGGTGGAGGCAAACTTGTAGGCCAGATCCGGATTGCCTGCCCGCTTGCACTCTGCCAGAATCTCAATCAGATGGTCCTGGTCATGGTCGTACAGGTGATGGATGGTGTAGGCATTGTCCCAATAGATGCGGAAGTCCACAGCGGCGGGTTTCAGTCTCGCGAACCGGCGGACGGTTTCATCGGAATAGGAAATGCCCTGGGGATTGGAGTATTTGGGAACACACCAGATGCCCTTGATGGCGGGGTCGCTGGATACCAGCTGCTCCACCATGTCCATATCGGGGCCGGTGGGCAGCATGGGAACATTGATCATTTCAATGCCGAAATACTCGGTGATGGCAAAGTGCCGGTCATAGCCGGGAACCGGGCAGAGGAATTTTACCTTTTCCAGCTTGCACCAGGGGGTGCTGCCCATAACGCCGCTGATCATGGAGCGGGCCACGGTATCGAACATCACGTTCAGACTGGAGTTGCCGTAGATGATCACCTGGTCGGGGCGAACCTCCATCATATCGGCCATCAGCTCCTTGGCTTCCTCAATGCCGTCCAGCACGCCATAGTTCCGGCAGTCGGTGCCGTCTTCACAGGTCAGGTCGCTTTCGCTGTTCAGCACATCCATCATGCCCATGGAGAGGTTCAGCTGATCCTGACCGGGCTTGCCGCGGGCCATATTCAGCGTCAGCTTTCGTTTCTGATACTCCGCGTATTCTGCTTTCAGGGCTTCCTTCTGCTCCAGCAGCTCTTCACGGGTCATTTCGGAATACGGTTTCATAGCTACCTCCCGGGTTGTTTCACGAATTTGCAAGATTTTGTTTCTAAACTTGCATAGTATTCATATGATACTCTGGAACGGCCAAAATATCAATGGGCAGGATCCACATATTCCGAAGGAAAAGGAGCCGGATTATGCATATTTTGCACATTCCTCCCCTGTAAAAAAGATGGCCCGTGCTTTCCGCAGAGGCCACCTTTCGTGAATTTGTTATTTGTTCAGATACCAGCCCACATGGTTCGGGGGATCGGGATAGCGGAAGGCCGCGGCGGCATCCTTGTACCATTCCATTTTGGTTTCCTTATCCACATAGCGCCAGCCCACGCCATACTCGTTGCCGCTGGTGGTGAGCTGACAGTCGGGGTGCTGCTCCTGGAAGGTTTCCTTATCCTCCTGGCTGGTCTTGGTCCACACGCCGCCCACCGCCACCAGGTGGGTAAGGTTCTGGTTTTCCAGAGCAGGCAGGCCTGTGGTTGCCTTGGTAAAGCTGATGTTCAGCATTTCCAGGCTCTCGCAGTTTGCCAAGGGGGTCAGATCTGTAACGTAGCCGCAGTTGGAAAGCTCCAGAACCCGCAGCTTCTTGCAGTTTTCCAGAGGGCTCAGATCCTTGATGGGAGAACCGGAGACGATCAGAACCTCCAGGCTCTTCATGCCGGCCAGGAAGGACCAGTCATCCAGATACTCGTTGTGGCCGAAGTCCGCGTACCGGACATCCTCGCAGTAGACAAGGTTTGCGCAATTGCTGTCGAACAGATCATACACCGCGCGGACGACCTCCGCATCGGTCATGGTGGTGCCCTGGCCGAAGGAAACCCGCCAGACCACCTTGGTCCGGTCCCGGTAGTCATCCCGGATCTTCGCCAAAACCTCGTTGCTCAGGCCGCAGTTTTCCAGTACAAACCGCTTGCAGTTGGACAGCAGATCCAACGCGGACCGGACCTCCGCTTCCCCGCTGTCGCCGATGCTCTTGTTTTTCAGCACCACTTCTTCCATATCGGTGGACAGGGTCTCGCCGAAGAAGTCAAAGGCATAGTGAAATACCACACCGGGGGCGGCGGCAATGATGGTCTTGGCCTGATCCCGGGAGAGGCCCGAGGTGCCGTCCGCGCCGCAGAGCTCCACGGTTTTCAGCTCCGGCAGCAGGGACAGGTTGGCGCTCACCGCTTCCAGGTCGGCATCGGTCAGCTCGGAAAGGTTCAGCTCCTGGGTATCGCTTTCCAGCTCCTGGCCCAGGATTTCCACCGTGTAGGAGAACTCGATGTCCGGGAAAGCCTCCTGCATGGCCCGGAAGTCCTCCAGGCTCAGGGTCATCTTCCGCAGGCGGACGGTTTTTACCTGATGCAGAAAAAGGAGCCCCTCTTTCAGCGTATCCAGGTCAAAGGTTCCCGGGTCCAGTACCAGCTCCTGTGCGTCCGGCAGGGCCACCGACGGGCCCAGGGACACCGTATAGTCCACAGTAACCCCGGGCATTTCCGACTGCAGCTGCTCCAGGGCCGTATAATTGTCGCAGTTTGAGGCATCAATCAGCTTCAGGTTGGGAAAATAATTCTGCAAAAGCCAAATGTCATCGCTGCTGGGATTTTTTATGGTAATCCGGGTGGAATCGTTGGATACCTTTCCGCCCTGGAAGGGTACATTCCAGAGGATCTGACAGTCCGGCAAAAGGCTGTGCAGGCTGTCATAGTGGGCAAAGGAAATGTCCTCTTCCCGCAGATCCAGGCTCTGGGCACGGATGGGATAGGCCTTATTTTCCACAAATACATGGGTATTCTGATAAATGATAAACGCGGTGAGCCCTCCGGCGATCAGCGTTACCGCAACGGCAAGGGTCACAAGAATGGTTACCAGTGGGTTCTTCTTCCTTCTCAATTTCGGTTCCTCCAATTACGGACTACCCTGTATCATAATATATTTTCTCTGATTTTGCAATGGGCAACCGCAGACAAAAAGTGCGGCGGCTGTAGGTTTGTCAATGATGTGTTACACATTAGGAAAAGAATAAAGAACATCTTTGGGAGCCATCCAGTTGAGGGGTCTCATGGGGAAAGCGTTATAGCGTCTCTGCCTGACAGCAAGCTGTTTGGCGAAGTCATCGAAGG
>JAGAQA010000059.1 GCA_017622995.1 Oscillospiraceae bacterium | reverse complement strand
GAGATTTATTACAGCTTTGTCGGCAAGATTGACTTGCCCGAATAACCGCCCGACCTATCCGACACAATGGCCAAGTGTCGGATAGGAACGGCAAAATTTTTTGCACTTCTATTGCTTCTTTATCACACATAAGCAAAGTCCCAGGGTATGAAGCAGCTCATGGCTGGCGGCGGTGTTGCCCTGATCGGCATTACCCTGGTGCCCCAGCTCAGCGGCCTGTTCGGTTAAGATTCAGGGCGTGATCGCTTATGGGCGGCATACTCGACAAACTGGACGAGTGGCTGCGTGGGCTGCTCGCGGAAGGGATCAAAGGAAATCTGACGGGTATGTTCGATTCGGTTAACACCAAAGTAGGCGAGATCGCGGGTGAAGTGGGACAGACGCCGCAAGGCTGGAACAGCGGCGTCTTTTCCATGATCCAGAGCTTATCCGAAACGGTGATCGTACCCATTGCCGGTGTGATCCTGACCTTTGTTATGTGTTATGAGCTGATCCAGCTTGTGACAGAACGGAATAATCTGCACGACATTGATACCTGGATGTTCTTCAAGTGGATATTCAAGACCTTCTGTGCCGTGCTGATCGTGACCAATACCTGGAATATCGTCATGGGCATCTTCGATGTTGCCCAGGGCGTTGTCAATCAGAGCGCCGGGGTGATTGTGGGAAATACCTCTGTGGATATCAGCAGTGTGATTGCCAATCTGGACGGACAGATAGAGGCCCTGTCCACCGGGGAATTGTTCGGACTATGGTTTCAGTCCCTTTTCGTGGGGCTGACCATGAATATCCTGTCCATCTGCATCATGCTGGTGGTCTATGGGCGGATGATCGAGGTGTATCTGACAGTTTCCGTTGGGCCGATCCCCCTAGCTACCATGACCAACCGGGAATGGGGCAGCACCGGGCAGAACTACCTGAAATCTCTGTTCGCCCTGGGGTTTCAGGCATTCCTTATCATGGTATGCGTGGGCATCTATTCCGTGCTGGTGCAGAAAATCGGCATTGGCGGAAATGTGACCACCGCCATCTGGGCCTGCATGGGCTATACGGTGTTGCTGTGCTTTGCACTGTTCAAAACGGGAAGTCTGTCTAAATCTCTGTTTGGTGCGCATTGACCTGTTCAATAATTGCATTTTATGATATGATTTGGATGAGGTGATTTAATGAGTGTCCAGTCATTTGTTAATGCAGGAAAAGTGTTGTATAGAGAAGGTTTCTATGAAGAAGCGCTATGTCTGATTTGTGCTGCGGTTGACGCAACTGCAGCACAGCGCTATCCCGACAAGAGGGTGACCGAGCGGTATAAACTGTTTTTGAAAGACCACTTCCGTACAATTTCGGAAGTTGGTTTTCCGGGGATATCCGCAGATAGCATCCGTATAAAGGTAAATACCAAGGTTGAAAATCTGAAACCAGATGCGGATGGTTATGTCGATATGGAGCAAATCATATACCATGTACTACGGTGTGGTCTTGTTCATGGCTGCAACATCGATAAAGCAATAACTTTTACAGACCGAACGGTCATCGGTGATTGGGATAACGGTAATTTCTACATCCCCAAAGCAATTATCTGGGGATTGGTAGCCGCAATGGAAAATTGAAGTATACAAATCTCTTGGAAGCAATCAGCGGGAGCTGGTTGCTTCTTTGTGTAGGAGGAGAAAATTTGGCGTATGTAACAATTCCCAAAGACCTTACCAAGGTCAAATCCAAAGTGCTGTTCGGCCTGACACGCCGGCAGCTTATCTGTTTTGGAGCAGCGGTACTTGTAGGAGTGCCGCTTTTCTTTTTGCTCCGAAATACCGTTGATTCCAGTACGGCCACACTCTGCATGATTCTGGTAATGATGCCCTTCTTCCTGCTCGCCATGTATGAGCGGCATAGTCAACCTCTGGAAGTAGTCATAGAGCAGATGGTGCAGGCCATGTTTGTAAGGCCGAAGGAGCGGCCATATCAGACCAACAATTTCTATGCCGCCATTGAACGGCAAATCTCTGTAGATAAGGAGGTACGCGCGGTTGTTCAAAAGACAAAAACAGCCGGAAACACCTAAAAAGCCAAAGCGTAAGCTGACCGCCGCTGAAAAGCGGAAAATCCGCAGGATCATGGAACAGGCCAGAGGGGACGGCAAACCCCACTCGGCGCAGGATACCCTGCCTTTCCGGCAGATGTACCCGGACGGACTGTGCAAGCTGGATGATGCCACCTGGTCCCGGTGCATCGAGTTTGCGGATGTGAATTATCAGCTTGCCCAGCCCGACGACCAGACCGCCATTTTTGAAGCCCTCTGTGATATGTACAATGCCCATGACAGTTCCATCGGTATGGAAATCACCCTGCCCTGCCGTCACATGAACCGGGAGGATTTTGTGAAGCGCATCGAGATTGCGGCTCAGGGTGACGATTTTGACGATCTGCGGGAGTTGTACACCCAGATGCTCCGCCGCCAGTTGGAACAGGGCAACAACGGTCTGGTGAAATCCAAGCTCCTGATCCTAACCCTGGAGGCAAACGACATACACAGCGCCAGAGCCAAATTTTCCCGCATTATGCTGGATGCCCTGAATCATTTCAAGACCATGGGTGCACTGGCGAAGGCGCTGGATGGGCGGGAGTGGCTGGAGCTGCTGCACGGCATCCTCCACCCGGATGGGGAACGATTCTCCTTTGATTGGGATTGGCTGGCACCCTCCGGCCTGCATGTCAAGGATTTTATCGCCCCGTCTTCCTTCCGGTTTGGGGCGGCACGGCGGTTCCAGATGGGCACAAAATACTGCGCCGCTTCCTTCCTGCAAATCACCGCCCCGGAAATGGATGACCGGATTCTGGCGGAACTGCTGGATACGGACAGCGACCTTCTGCTGAGTATTCATGTCCGCAGCATGGACCAGAACGAAGCCATCAAGACGGTGAAGCGGAAAATCACTGATATTGACAGTATGAAGATCGATGCCCAGAAGCGGGCAGCGCGGGAGGGTTTCGATATGGATATCATCCCCACCGACATTGCCACCTACGCGGGAGAGGCAAAAAACATTCTCCGGGATTTGCAAAGCAGAAACGAGCGGATGTTCCTTGTGACCTTCCTTCTGGTGAATATGGCAGACAGCAAGCGGAAGCTGGATAACGACATTACCCGTGCATCCAGTGTGGCACAGAAATACAACTGCCAGCTTACCCGGCTGGACTTCCAGCAGGAGCAGGGGTTTGTGTCAGCGCTGCCTCTGGGGGTGAATCAAATCAAGATTCAGCGGGGTCTGACCACTTCTGCCCTCGCAATTATGATGCCCTTTACCACCCAGGAGATTTTCCAGGGCGGGGATGCCCTGTACTATGGGCTGAACGCCACTTCCGGCAATATGATCCTCGCGGATCGGAAGCAAAACAAGACCCCAAACGGCCTGATTCTGGGTACCCCCGGCAGCGGCAAGAGCTTTTCGGCGAAGCGCTCTATTCTGAATGTGTTCCTGATTACCCGCGACGATATCATCATCTGCGACCCGGAAGCCGAATATTTCCCGCTGGTTCACCGTCTGCACGGTCAGGTCATCAAGATATCTCCCACCAGCAGGCACCATGTCAACCCTATGGATATCAACCTGAACTACTCCGAGGACGATAACCCGCTGGCCCTGAAATCTGACTTCATCCTGTCCTTCTGCGAACTGGCGGCGGGTGGGCGCAGCGGATTGGAGCCGGTGGAGAAAACGGTCATTGACCGGGCGGTACGCTCTGTATACCGTCCCTATATCGCTGATCCCAAGCCGGAGAATATGCCCATTCTGGAAGATTTGTACGATGAAATCAAGCGGCAGCCGGAGCCGGAAGCCCAGCGGGTCGCCGCCGCCCTGGAACTGTATGTTCATGGCTCCCTGAATGTGTTCAACCACCGCACCAACGTGGATATCAACAACCGTCTGGTATGCTTCGATATCAAGGAGCTGGGCAAGCAGCTCAAGAATTTGGGCATGCTGGTCATTCAGGATCAAGTGTGGAACCGGGTTTCCCAGAACCGGGATATTGGCAAATCCACCTGGTATTTCGTTGACGAATTCCACCTGCTGCTCCGGGGCGAGGTGGGAGCGTGGAGTGTGGAAATCTGGAAGCGATTCCGCAAATGGGGCGGCATTCCCACGGGCATCACCCAGAATGTGAAGGATCTGCTGGCCTCTCCCGAAATTGAGAATATCTTTGAAAACAGCGATTTCATCTATCTTCTGAACCAGGCCAGCGGTGACCGGAAGATCCTCTGTGAGCGGCTTAACATTTCCAGCAAACAGGCAGGGCATATCAGCAACTCCGCTCCCGGCGAGGGGCTGATCGTCTTTGGCAATATTATTTTGCCCTTTAAGGATCATTTCCCCAGGGATAACGAGCTGTACGACATTATGACCACCAAGCCCGGCGAAGTAGCCAATCTCAAAATAGAACAGGAGGGGTGACCATGAAAACCAATGTACGAAGGCTGCTATGTCTGGTGTTGGTGCTGGTGCTGTGTTTCGGCCTGATCCCCGGTGTGTCTGCTGCGGAGGTGGACACGCCGGGAACGGATGCCCAGACTGAGGTAACAGAAGCAGCGGAAACAGTTCCCACCAGCACCGAGGATACCCAACCCACGGAAGAACCGCCCCCGGAAACAGAATCGGAGCCGGAAGAATCCGATGCGCCCGCCGATGTGCCGATGGACGAACCGGGGCTTATGGATGCTGCTTCCAATGGTATTTCCACATGGTCAATCGGCAGCACCCAGAAAAGCATTATGCTGTTTGATTTTGCTGATAACGGAAACTACACCACCGTCCTCAATTCACAGGTTGCCTGCGCTTATAAGCCCAATGGCTCCGGCACCACCCGGACGGCTTACATCAAAAACTTAGGTTGGCACTTTGCCCGGTATGGCGGTGTTGCCTACGCTGACAATCCGCTGTACTGCATTGAGCCGTGGCGCAGCTATGCAGCCAGCACCTCCGGCAACTCTGTTGACCGGGAGGTAACACTGGACGGCAGCGGCAGCACCACCGGAAGTAATGTGTGGTACGCTCTGCCCGCTGCCCGGCGCGAAGCCATTGGCCTGATCCTGCTGTACAGCGATCAGATGTGGAATCACTCCATCAGCGTGACCACCACATCCAAAGCCAACAATCCCAATGTTCCGCTGCGGATTGCCACCCAGTTCCTGATCTATGAGATTGTCTGCGGACTGCGTGACCCCGGCACATTCACGCTGAACTCCACCAATGAGTGCGGAACAGCTGGCAATATCTTCTACAATGCCGGTGTGGCATCGATCGCAAACTTCGCCAGCAATTATAACACCCTGGTGTCCAATATTCAGGCTGCAAAGAGGATTCCCAGCTTCACTTCCGCATCCAGTAGCAGCGCTCCTACCATCAGCCTGACGGGAGATGAAACCAGCGTCTATGACAGCAACGGCGTTCTCTCCAACTTCTCTTTCACGGACGGCAGCGGCGCTGAGTTCTACAAGAGTGGCAGCACTCTGTACATCACGCAGACCGGAACGATTTCATCCTCCACTGTGTATAGGGCTACCCGGTATCTGCCTTCTGCCGCAAATTCCACCTACAATGTGTGGTATATGTCGGGTTCCAGCTATCAGACAACAGTATCCCTTGCCAGCGCTTCCAGCGGCAGCTTGAATGCCTACTTTAAGCTGAAAGCCCCTGATCCAGGAACCATCAGCCTGACGAAAACCACGGAGGATGGGCAAAACCTTTCCGGCTGGCGGTTTGGCGTGTACACCAACTCTGCCTGCACCAGCCTTGCGGCGGGACCTTATTCCACCAACAGCAGCGGCAAGATTTCCATTACCGGGCTGACCGCTGGCACTTACTATGTGAAGGAGCTGGGGCACACCGACAGTTCCATCAACGCTCTGTACACCTGTTCCAGCACCAATCCCCAGAAGGTCAGTGTCACCAGCGGCGGCACCACTTCGGTCAGCTTCTATAACAAGCTGAATACCGGCTCCATCAGCCTGACCAAAACCACCGAGGACGGTCAGAATCTCTCTGGCTGGCAGTTCGGAATTTACTCCAATTCTGCCTGCACCACGCTGGTTTCAGGGCCGCACAGCACCAACGCCAGCGGCAAAATCTCCGTCACCGGGCTTACCCCCGGCACCTACTATGTCAAGGAAATCGGGCACACAGACAGCGCAATCAATGCTCTGTACTACTGCTCCAGCACCAACCAACAGTCAGTGACCGTGACCGCAGGTGCCACAGCAACCGTCAGTTTCGTGAACAAGTTGAATACTGGCAGCGTGAAGCTGATTAAGTCCACGAACACGGGTGCAAACCTGAGCGGCTGGCAGATTGGTCTGTATACGGACGCTGACTGCACCAACGCTGTGTCCGGTTCTCCCTTTACCACCGGGGCAGATGGCACGGTAACGGTTTCTGGCTTGCAGAAGGGAACCTATTACGCCAAAGAGATTCCCACGGATGACCCCTATTGGGAATTTGATGCCGCTGTGAAGTCTGTAACGGTTGCAGTCGGTCAGACCGCAGAAGTCACCTTCACCAACACCCACTATGGACGGATCGAAATCCGCAAGACCACCAATACAGGCAATCAGCTCGGCGGCTGGACATTCCGGGTGAGAGATTCCGAGGGCAACTCCTACGGAGACATCACCACCGATGAAAACGGATATGCCTGCACCCAAAATCTTCCGTTAGGGCGGTACACGATTGTGGAGTTACCCACGGAGGACAATTACTGGCTGACCGAGCTGGGATTCCATGATGTGACTGTTAAAGCCGGAGAAACCACCGTAGACACCTGGCTCAACAAGGAGCAGGGTCTGGTCTGGTTCTACAAAAAGACCAACATCGGCAAGTCTGTGGAGGGCTGGCACATCACCGTCTACTCGGATGAAGTCTGCACCCAGAAAGTCGGCACCCTTATCACCAACGAGGATGGTCGGGCTGGTTACTATCTCGATCCCGGCACCTATTGGGCGAAGGAAACCGGCGACGAACATGGTCGGTTTGAGGACGAATACTGGATGGTAGATGAAACTGTCCACAAGTTTGAGATCAAACCCCATGAGGATGTGTCCATTACCTTCACCAATGTTCAGTACGGTAGGCTGAAAATCACCAAGACCGTAGAGGGCGGCGGTTCCCTGGAGGGCTGGCAGTTCAAAATCACAGATTCCGAAGGAAAAACCTTGAATGGTTCTCCCTTTACCACGGATAAAAACGGCATCATTTTGACTGAAAATCTGCTCCCCGGTCAGTATACGGCGGAAGAACTGCTGCCGGAGGACAGCCTGTATCAGTGCAAGGGTGAAAATCCCCAGACGGTTACGGTGATCCAGGGTGAAACCGCAAAAGTGTCCTTTACGAATACCCTGCGTCCAGGAAAAATCATCGTCAACAAAGCGGATATTCATAACGATCCGCTGGCAGGCGCTGCCTTCTTGCTTGAGTGGAGTGAGGATGGTGCTCTCTGGTATCCCGTAATCTATTCCAACACGCTTGTCCCGGGCGGCTGCTCCAATCCTGATTTGGCAGATGGCTGCTTGACATCCAAAGAGGATGGGGCAATGGTGTGGGATGGGCTATTCCCCAGCTTGCAGTATCGAGTGACAGAAGTAAAAGCACCGGATGGATATAGACTGCTGGAAAGATCTGCGTTTGAAGGCACGCTTCCAACGGATGATTTGGAAGTTACGATTCGGGTGATCAATAGCCGAACTTTTACCCTGCCCGACACAGGAGCGAATGCCGCTATGATTTTCCGTTTCCTGAGTATGTTCTCTGGCACCGTATGTCTTGCCATGCTGATTTTCAGCAAGAAAAGGCTGGTGTAATCCATGAATACCGCTTTCCATGCCAGGGATCAGCCCTGGCTTTTTTGTTTCCACACCTGCTGTAATTGAAATTATGTAAACCATCTTATCAATCTAACTATGAAAGGAAAATGCGAAATGAAAAACTTTACCAAAATTCTCTCCCTCTTGCTGGCTCTGACCATGCTGCTTTGCTTCCCCGTCGCTGTCTCCGCTGCCGAATTGGAGGACGCTCCCATCGATGAATCCAGAACCGGCTCCCTGACCATCTACAAATATGATCTCACGAACGCTGAAAAGGACGGCGTTTGGGATTCCTCCTATGTGTCCACTGGCGTGTTCGACCAGACCGGCGTGAACGATGTGCTGGGCGGCGGCAGTTCCGCTCTGGGCAACGGCGAAACCGGCTACGGCTACGCCATCAAGGGCGTGGAGTTCAGCTATGTGAAGGTAGCTGACATCGTGACCTTCTCCGAGTCCGAAAATGACAGCCGCACCGACAGCCATGTGGAAGTGCTGTATGCCATTGACAAGGCCAAGGGCGCGGACTTCCTGAAAGCCCTGAATTTGGCGGACGGCGCACAGCGCTACACCAATGCGGACACTCTGGATTCCACCAAGTATTACTATCAGTCCGATGTGCTGATCGACGCTCTGGCTGCGGCTCTGGAATCCAATTCCACTGTGGTCAAGAACGCTTTGGAAGCCTACATCTCCGCAAACGGCGGTGCTGCCATGCCCCTGACCGATGCCTACGGCAAGACCAAAGCTGAAAATCTGAACCTGGGCCTGTATCTGGTCGTGGAAACCAAGGTTCCCGAAATGGTCGTGTCCACCACCGATCCCTTCCTGGTATCCGTCCCCATGACATCCGTGAACGGCACCAACGCCACCGACGGCGGCACCCGCTGGATTTACGATATTACCCTGTACCCCAAGAACCTGACCGGCATTCCCTCTCTGGAAAAGACCCTGCGGGAGAACAAGAACGACACCGGCAAAACCGATGCCTATGCTCACACCGGCACTGCTTCCGCCGGTGACACCATCGACTACCAGATCATTTCCACCCTGCCTTCCATCACCTCCGAATCCACCTACCTTTCCTGCTACACCTTTGTGGATACCCTGTCCAAGGGTCTGACCTACAACAAGGGGGATGTGGTTCTGGAGTTCTTCACCGATGCCGCCTGCACCGATTCCGTTGCCAAGTGGACGGAGGCGGACGGCAAGTTCTCCGTTGCCTACAACACCACCGATGCCGGGGAATCCGTTATGACCATTGAAATGACCGCCGACGGTCTGACCGAGATCAACACCTCCAAGGCTGTGTACTCCGGCGCTTCCATGGTCAACTCCGGCTACTCCGACTGCACCCTGCGCATCACCTATGCCGCCAAAATGGAAAGCAGCAAGGATTTGGTGATTGGTGACAGCGGCAACGACAACAAGGTTGTGCTGACCTGGAAGCGCAGCAGCCAGAACTACTACGACACCCTGGTGGATGACTGCCATGTGTTCAGCTACGGCATTGACCTGACCAAGCTGTTCAGCGACGGCAAGGGCGATTTTTCCAAGGTGGAGTTCCTGATGCAGAACAAGACCGACAGCTATTTTGTGAAGGCTGAGCTAAACGAGGACGATGGCGTTTACTATGTGGTTGACCATGTAACCGATAAGGCAGATGCCACCCATTTTGTTCCCGTCAAGACCGCCGATGCCCAGGGCAGAATCATCGTCAAGGGTCTGGAAGATGACACCTACACCATGACCGAGGTTCGTACCGACAATGGCTATGTGATGCTGAAGCAGGGTATCGATGTGGTCATTTCCCAGAAGAATACCGACGCTTCCTGCACCATCTACGGCTCCGATGTGCTGGGTCTGATCCAGAACGACCCCCGGTATGCCAACATTATCAACGACAGCGGCGACCTGCACAATATGCCCCAGAAACATCTGGAACACAAGCTGCTGACCGCTTCCGCTGCCGTGGACGGCAAGAAAGTTACCATGCTGGAGGACAACGGCAGCGTCAACGCCGAAGCGCCCCTGACCGTTGTGAATACCCGTGGCTTTGACCTGCCCAAGACCGGTGACAACGGCACTTTTGTTTTCACTGTGGTTGGCATTCTGCTGATGGCTGGCGCTGTATCCGTCATCGCGCTGGTCAGCCGAAAGAAGCGCTCTGTCTAATTTCATCTGCCCCGGAGGTTCATTCCTCCGGGGCATTTTCAAAGGAGGGTTCCATACGAAGCAAAAGCGTATCACAATCGCCCTGGCGGTCATGGCGTTCCTGCTGGCGCTGGGGCTGACCTTGTATCCCGTTATAAGTAATTATGTAAACCAAAAGTACGCATCCCAGATTCAAACCGCCTATCAGGAGGTTATGGAGCAGGTAGATGACGCCGCGCTGAGGGAAGCAAAAGAACAGGCGGATATTTACAATCATTCCCTGATCCCCGGCGCAACGGAAGCCTACAGCCAAGAGGGCTTACTGGCAGCATCTGCCGATTATGACAGTCAGCTCAATCTCGCCGGAAACGGCATTATGGGCTATGTGGAGATTCCCAAGATCAGCGTGAATCTGCCCATCTACCACGGCACGGAGAATGATTCTCTGGAACGGGGTATCGGGCATCTGCTGGGCAGCTCCCTCCCCGTAGGCGGGGAAAACTCCCACAGCATTCTCTCCGGGCACAGCGGTATGGCAAGCCAAAAGATGTTCACCGATCTGGAACAGTTGATTGTTGGGGATGTGTTCTATCTCCATGTTCTGGATGAAACTCTGACATATCAGGTGGTGGAGATCAACACTGTGCTGCCCTATGACACCAGCCTGCTAGGGATAGCCTCCGGCGAGGACTTGTGTACCCTCGTTACCTGCACCCCCTATGGGGTGAACACCCACCGGCTGCTGGTGCGCGGTTCCCGGATTCCCTATGAGGAAGCGGAGGCGCTGGCGGAAGAAATCACGGAACAGGCACCCCATTCCACCTGGGAGCAGAAATACCTGCAGGGAATCCTGTGGGGCGCGATTGCCGCTCTGGGGCTGGGGCTGGTTATTTTCTCTGCGGTACATATCCATCGGAAATTTGGCAAAGGAGGCGGTATGTATGTTCAGAAGTAAGTGGGAATCCTTCTTTGTCCTGTTTATGCTCATGCTGTTCCTGACAGGGCTGTTTCTAGCGCTCTATCCCTGTATTCAAGGTGCGGTCGTGGATCGCCGGATGAACTGGGAGGCGGACAGCTTTCTCAGCCGGGTGGCTGGTGATCCTGAGGACGGCTTACCCAATATCGTCATTCTCCCGACCGCGCCGGAGGCAGAGGAAACTCGTCAGTATCCAGAACTGTGGGATGCCATGACCACCTACAATCAGCGGATTTATGCGGAAGGACAGTCGGCGCTTTCCAGCAACGGTGCCTATCAGGCATCTGCTTTCACCCTTGCGGATCATGGCCTGCCGGATGAAACCTTTGGCGTGATCTCCATTCCAAAGCTGGAGCTGGAAATGCCGCTGTTTCTGGGGGCTACCGATGAAAACATGGCAAACGGCGCTGCCGTTCTCTCTGAAACCAGCATCCCCATTGGAGGTACCAACACCAACGCCGTCATTGCCGGTCACCGGGGCTGGGGCGGCGCATCCTATTTTCGCTACATTACGGATCTGACTTTGGGTGACGAGGTTACCATTACCAATTTGTGGGAAACCCTGCACTACCAGGTTGTGGGAACGAAGATCATTGAGCCCCATGATATTGAAGCAATTCTGATCCAGCCGGGGCGGGATATGGTGACGCTGCTCACCTGCCACCCTTACGCCTCAGGGGGAAAGCAGCGGTATCTGGTCTATTGCGAACGCATTTCAGAATCTGAAAACAAGGAGGCATCTTACGGCTGAAACAAAAACACTGACTCATGTGAGCCTGTTTTCCGGCATTGGCGGCTTAGATCTGGCAGCGGAGGCGGCAGGTTTCCAAACCGTCTGCCAATGCGAGTGGGCGGATTTCCCTTACGCCGTATTGGAAAATCGCTGGCCGAAGGTACCCAGGTTCCGGGATATCACTACCTTTACGAAGGAGGCATTTTTTGAAAGAACTGGACTTGAAACAGTTACCATCATTTCCGGCGGATTCCCTTGTCAGCCCTTTTCCACCGCAGGAAAACGAAAGGGCTTTGCGGATGAACGCTACCTGTGGCCGGAAATGTGCCGGGTTATTACCGAACTACGGCCCGCTTGGGTGCTTGGGGAAAATGTTGCTGGCTTCATCAATATGGGGCTCGACAAAACGATTTTTGACCTGGCAAAAGCGGGATACGCTGTTCTCCCATTCGTATTTCCGGCTTGCGGCGTCGGCGCGTGGCATGAGCGCCAGCGAACTTTTATCGTCGCGGCTGATGTTTCCCACACCCCTTGCCTCCGACAAATGCACCAACCGGGACGCGCAAAACCTGGATGTGTTCCTGTCCGAGGGTGGGATCTTCCGCAAGAGGAACAAGAGCGGTTCGATTTGGAGCCTCAGCCTGTCGGCAGCGGTGTTTTATCTGACCCCGGCAGCGTCGGAGGGCTACCGCTCAACATTGAAACCAACGGCATTTCGGAACCAGTCCCCGTCCTCCAACCTGTCGGCGCAGGTGATCTCCCAGGAACAGCCGGTGTCGGATGCGGCGGCGCTGAACCCGGATTGGGTGGAATGGCTCATGGGATTCCCGAAAGGATGGACGGACGTATCCTTTGGGTCAGAGAGCCGGAAGGAGTGCCCCGCATGACGGAGCGCATGGACGGACGGGCTCTTCGGTTGAAAACTCTGGGCAACGCGGTTTGCCCGCCCCAGGCCTATCCCATTTTTCACTACATTGCTGCCATTGAAACCGGGGCCTGCGTTTCCATCTGTCCCTATGGAAAGGATGGTGGGCGCGGATGAAGGAAATGAAATCGCCGGAAAAGGTTGCCCAGAAAATGACCCGTGACGGTGCCGTGGCGGAGAACCTTTTAACCGGCGAGGTGGATCGTATCAGCCACCGGGAAACGGAGGCTGATTTTTCTGCCCCGGAGGAAGAAATCTCTTTTGGCTCGCCTTTGGAGCAGGTCGCCCATGCTCATGCCCGACACCGGGAAAAGAAGGCTGCAAAGGAAAATGCCGATGTTGTCCGTGAGGGCAGCGGAGCCCGGAACCGCCCGTCTTCCCGGCTGCAATTTTCAGAGGAAGAACGTGCTGATCCTACCCTGCAAAAATATATCCGCCGCTCTGAACGGGCGGCGGATAAGCTGGATGACGCAAAAGCAGCCATTCCCACAAAGACCCTCCGGGTCAAGGAGCGGGTATTCGATGAAGCCACCGGCACAGGCAGGACATCCATCCGACTTGAGAAGGTGGAGAAAAAGCCCAACGGCAAGCTACGGCAGAATCCACTTTCCCGACCTGTTCAGGAAATAACCCACGCCGCCCACAATGAGATTCGCAAGGTGGAGCAGGAAAATGTGGGTGTGGAAGCGGGACATAAGGCAGAGGAAATGGCAGAACACGGTGTGCTTTATTCCGGGAGCAAGGTGCGGCAGGCTGTATTCCATCACCAGGCAAAGCCCTGGCGGGATGTGGCGAAGGCAGAACAGGAATCAATCCGGGCCAACGCGGATCTCCTTTACCAAAGGGCACTCCGTGACGATCCGGCGCTGGCATCCTCCAACCCCATTTCCAAGTATCTGCACAAACGGCGCATCCAGCGCAATTACGCCAAAAAGGTGCGAGAGGCGGAGAAAACCGCCTCTACAGCAAAGGGCGTTGCTGCGCGAACAAAGGAGGCGGCACAGGCAGCGGCTTCCTTTGCCCGAAATCACAGCAGAGCTATCCTCCCGGTTTTGGGGATCGGCATGATTCTTGCCATGCTGATAGGCGGTGTTTCCTCCTGCTCCATGATGGCAGGTTCCGGGGTCAGCAGCGTCCTTGGTACCTCCTACCTTTCTGAGAACAGGGATATTCTGGCAGCGGAGGCGGCTTACTGCGCAATGGAAGCGGAGCTGCAGGCGTATCTGGATACCTACCGCAGCACCCACAGCTATGATGAATACCATTTCACTCTGGACACCATCGAGCATGACCCCTATGTGCTGATCTCTATTCTCTCCGCCCTCCACGAAGGGGTATTTACCATAGACGAGGTTCAGAATGATCTGGAAATGCTCTTTAGAAAGCAATACATTCTGACGGAAACGGTGGAAACGGAAACCCGGTATCGGACGGAGACAAGAATTGACGAGCGCCCAAAACGCGACCCTATCACCGGGGAAATCCTGTATGACAGATACGGCTTTCCCATTATGGAGGAATATGAGTATGAGGAAGTGGTGCCCTACACCTACTATATCTGCACCGTGGAGCTGGAAAACTTCAATCTGTCCCATGTGCCGGTGTACATTATGGGAGAAGAAACCCTCTCCATGTACGCAACCTACATGGGCACCCTTGGCAACCGGGAGGATCTGTTCCCGGATTCTCCCTATGTCCCGAAGTACACTACCAAACCGCCCACCTATGAAGTTCCGGCGGAAGCGTTGGCGGACGAAACTTTTGCGGCGCTGATCACGGAGGCAGAGAAGTACATTGGCTATCCCTATGTGTGGGGCGGCAGCAATCCCAGCACTTCCTTTGACTGCTCCGGCTTTGTGTCCTGGGCGCTGACCAACAGCGGCGTGTGCAATGTAGGACGGCTGAGCGCTCAGGGACTGTACAACGTTTCTACCCCAGTTCCCACATCCAACGCCCAGCCCGGCGATTTGATATTCTTCAAAGGCACCTATGATACGCCGGGAATCAGCCACGTGGGCATCTACGCAGGCGGCGGGATGATGCTGCATTGCGGAGATCCCATCCGTTATGTGACCATAAATACCAGCTACTGGCAATCTCACTTTTATGCTTTTGCCAGACCACCCTATAACCATTAAATACAGGAGGAATATGAACATTGGCAACAACTGATAAAATTCGCAGAGACATCGAAAAAACCAAGGAGAAGATTTCGGAGCTTCAGAAAAAGCTGCGCTCTCTGGAAACACAGCTCGTGGAGGAAGAAAATCTGGAAATCGTCCGCATGGTTAAGGCCGTGAAAATGGATAACCGGGAGCTGACTGCTTTCCTGAAAGCCTACGCCAGCGGGCTTATCACACTGCCCGAAGATATGCTGGCAGAGACCAGCGGCGCTGACCCGGAGGGGACTTCCGACGATATGGAGGGATATGCGGATGAAGAATAAGGGCGTTTTCCGGCTGCTGACTGCTATGCTGCTTCTTGTGGTGTGTCTGAGCGCGTTTCCCATGACGGCTTTGGCCTATAGTGACGAAGGTTCCGAGGAATCCGCGGAGGAACCGGTAACAGGCGGCATTCCCCTGACCCCAGAGGGCAACATGACCTTGGTGGATGATATCCACGGAGAAGCTGCCGGAGACAAGCAGTTCATTACCGTGGTGTCCAAAAGCGGCAACTATTTTTACATCATCATTGACCGGGCAGCCAACGGGGAAAATACCGTGCACTTCCTTAACAAGGTGGATGAAGCAGACCTGATGGCACTGATGGATGAAGATCCCACGGACAAGCCGCTGGTCTGCACCTGTTCTGAAAAATGCAAGGCTGGGGCGGTGAATACCTCCTGTGAAATCTGCATGACCAATATGAGCCGGTGCGCAGGTCGAGAGGCAACACCTACCCCCACAGAACCCGCGGAGCCTGTCAAGGAATCCAGCAGTAGCGCACTTTGGGCTCTGGTGCTGATTCTCGCAGCCGGTGGCGGTGCTGCCTACTATTTTGTAGTGATGAAGCCCAAACAGGTGCAGACGGTTCCTTCCGATCTGGACGATCTGGATCTGGAAGATGAAGAAGAACTGAGTGAAGAAGATACCGCATACGGAAATTCATAAAGAATCCCTGCTACTGTAGTAATAGCAGGGATAGTTCTATTCAGTATCTTGTTTCATTGAATCACGTTTCTTTTGCTTTTTAGGAAGTTTTAGGAAGATTGAAATAATATAACTGACAATTACTTCAATTAAACAAACGAAACAAGCCACAATTACTGGTAATTTGAACTCTCCATCCAGTAATTTCAAAGAAGGTTCCGTAATTGACAGTACAACAGAAAGAATAGTAAGTACCGAAGCAAATACAGCCATCATAATACTAAGCATCGTGGTTGCTTGACGTTGATAGTTTGTCTTTTCTATCGCATGCGACAACTTTATTTCCTTTTCAATTTCAGAAATCAAAACTGATCGCTGTTGCTCGGCATTTGCCTGATACAAGTATTCGCTTAATTGCTGTGAAAACTCTTGCTTTTTATCACTAGAAACATATGCATTCTCGATAATTTCCCGAATGAGTTCTTCACAGATAATACGAATTGAATATAGTTCTTCACTTTTTACCTTGTGTTTTCTTGCTGTCGAAACAATAATGGCATCAATTACTTCTTTGGACGGAAGTCCTTTTTCTGCAACATAGGGCTTTAACGTACGAATTATGTCTAAATTGGCATTTTCGATTTGTTCCAGGTATTTGGAATTATCTTTTCTTTTATAGAGCCAGTTGGTAATAAAGTAGACAATAATTCCGCTAACGATACCACCACCAATACCTACAACCCATTGGTTTCGTAAGAAACTTAACACGCCATCAAATCCTCTTTCTTAATCTATATATCATTATACAACAAAAGGCAAAAATTTTCAACACTTAAAGGAGAAAAATGAAACTAATTATCGCAGAAAAACCGAGTGTAGCAAAATCCATTGCATCGGCCCTGGGTGTCACATCCGGGGCCGATGGCTTTTATGAGGACAGCGGCTGGATCGTTTCCTGGTGCGTAGGGCATCTGGTGTCCCCCATGGACGCGGCCAGCTATAACCAGCGGTTCAAAAAATGGCATTATGAGGATCTGCCCATCCTGCCGGAGCCTTTTCACTATACACTGATCCCCGGCAAGGAGGAAGCATACCGTAATCTCCGCACGCTTATGAACCGCCCGGATGTAAAGTGCATCGTCAATGCCTGTGACGCGGGCCGGGAGGGCGAGCTGATCTTCCGGCTGGTGTATGGCATGACCGGCTGCTGTAAGCCGGTGCAGCGGCTGTGGATTTCCTCTATGGAGGACAGCGCCATCCGGGAGGGCTTTCAAAACCTTCGTCCCAGCAGCGACTATGATGCTCTATACCACAGTGCCCTGTGCCGCCAGAAAGCTGATTGGCTGGTGGGGATCAACGCCACCCGGCTGTTCTCCGTGCTGTACCACCGCACCCTGAATGTGGGCCGTGTCCAGACGCCTACTCTGGCAATGCTGGCCGAGCGGGAGCAGCGAATCCAGGATTTTCAGAAGGAAAAATACCATCATGTCCGCCTGCAAGTAAATGGTGCCGAGGCCCTTTCGGGACGATTTGACCAGCTATCCAAGGCTCAGGCTGTCCTTGTGTCCTGTACAGACCGCCCGGCCACCTGTACCTCCGTCACCCGTGAACAGAAGAAGGAGCAGCCTCCCAAGCTCTATGATCTGACCACCTTACAGCGCGAAGCCAACAGGATTTTGGGCTACACAGCGAAGCAGACCCTGGACTACGCCCAGAGCCTCTATGAAAAGAAGCTGCTGTCCTACCCCCGTACGGACAGCCGGTATCTGACCTCCGATATGGCAGAGACCGCTTCCGTTATTGTCCGTCTGGCGGCGAGAATCGCCCCATTTAATGGATGCGCCAGCTTTTTCCCGGATGTCCTGTCCCTGATTTCTGACAAGGATGTATCCGACCATCATGCCATCATCCCTACTATGGAGATTGAAAAGGCAGATATTCACCATCTGCCCGTAGGCGAACGGAATCTGTTTCTGCTGGTTTGCTGCAAGTTACTATGTGCCGTGGCAGAGCCATTTACCTATGAGATGGTGACGGCTACCTTTGGCTGTGGCGGTCATGTGTTTACATCCAAGGGTAAGCTTGTCATTTCCGAGGGCTGGCGAGAGATTGATCGTCTGTTCCGTTCCTTCCTGAAGATTGACGCAGAATCCAAGGAATCTGCCGAGCTTCCCGATTTCACCGAGGGACAGGTTTTCTCCCATGTGGATGCCGCAATCAGCGAGCATTTCACCTCCCCGCCAAAGCCCTTCACCGAAGATACCCTGCTGGCAGCCATGGAGCGAGCCGGTGCGGAGGATATGCCGGAGGACGCGGAACGGAAGGGGCTGGGCACCCCGGCAACCAGAGCTGCCACCATTGAAAAGCTGATTGCGGCTGGTTTTGTGGAGCGCAAAGGCAAAAATCTGATCCCCACAAAGGACGGCATCAATCTGGTTTCGATTCTGCCAGAGGCCTTGACCTCTCCCATGCTCACCGCTGAATGGGAGCAGAAGCTTACCGCCATTGCCAGAGGCGAAGCCGATCCCGACAGCTTCATGGACGGTATTACCGAACTGGTGCGTGAACTGGTCAGAAATCACACTCAGGTTTCCGAGGAAGGGCAAAAGCTGTTCTCCCCTGAAAAGAAGATTATCGGCATCTGTCCCCGCTGCGGAAAACCCGTCTATGAGGGCAAGAAGAATTTCGCCTGTTCTGACCGGACCTGCAGCTTTGTCCTATGGAAACAGGACCGATTTTGGACCTCCCGCAAGAAAGAGCTGACATCAAAAATGGCTTCGGAGCTGCTGGAAAAGGGCCGCACTTCTGTAAAAGGCCTCTGGTCTGAAAAACGGCGCAGCACCTATGACGCAGTTGTGGTGATGGAGGATACGGGAGAAAAGTTTATCAAGTTCCATCTGGAATTTCCCAATAAGAAACAGTAAGGAGGGATCCCCATAGATAAACGATATAATAATCATTTCAGCCCCTTTGAAGTGTACCTTGTTAATCAAAAGAAGTACGAACAGAACGAGGACTACGGCGAGTGGCTGTCCCTGCCCACTACTCCTGAAAGGCTGCGGGAGGTGCTGCAAATCGTCGGCGGTGACCGGGACGGCTGGCTGATTGGGGATATTGAATCCCACATTTACGGAATCAGCGACGCATTGCATATGTGTGACGGTTTGAATGAGCTGAATTTTTTGGCTGCGAAAATCGAGGCTTTGAACACGGATGAATATGATTCCTTCCAGGCTCTCATTGAGGTTAACGAGCACTGTGATACTATGGCGGAGCTCATTAACCTGACCGGCAATCTGGACTGCTACGAATTTCAGCCGAACATTGCTGACTACGAGGATCTGGGCAAATGGGATCTGTATGAGCGCAGTGAGTTTACACGAAGCATGGTCGAAGCCCTGGAAGATTACATTGATTTTGAATCCTATGGTCATGATGTGGCACGCGGCGAAGGCGGTAAACTGGCGGAATACTGCTATGTGTTTCCCTCCGGCAGCGAATTTTATGAGGAATACAATGGCGACCCTGACACCATCCCCGATGAATATGTGGTCTATACCCCCGATCTTCTGAATCTGGACCCGGATGAAAAGCTGGCATGGGCCATTCCTCTGGCCATCAGTCTGGACAGCTTCTTCCGGGAATTTGATTCCGGGTACGCAGCGCAGCACCCCGATATCTCCGCACAGCAGGAATTGCTCTGCGATTCGCTGGTGGATGGGAAAATCGCCGCCATTGATAAGAGGTTGTCTGATATGGGGCAGACCGAGCAGGACGCGCTGCCCTCCGAGCTGGCAGATTTCAAGCGTCTGTCCGGCTATGACCCCGAAACGGAGAATCTTCCCGAAACCATGAAGGTTCTGGTGGTGGCACCACGGCAGCCGCCTTTCATCAAAGAAATCCCCTCCGGGTTGGAGGGCCTGACGGATACTGTCGGCGGGCCGATTTCTGCCATCTATCCCTTCCGTGACCCGGTGGCGCTGATCTGCAACGATGAAGACCGGAACATGGGACTGGAACTGAACCGTGCCCTGTATAACGGCATGGGGCAGGTGTATGACGTGATCCCCGGCACCTTTGTGATTGCCGGTGTGAACGATGACTGCTTCACTACTCTGCCGGAGGATATGATTGAGAAGTATTCCCGGCGGTTCCAGACCATTGAGGTCTATGCCCAGGTTGGCAACCGCACCGTCATGTTCCAGGTGCCCCAGGACACTGCGGAACTGTCTGACCAGTGCTGGGACAGTGTGATCCGGGACAAGCTGGGTCAAAAACCTTCCATACGGGAAAAGTTGGCGGCGGCGAAAGAGGAATGTGCAGGCAAGCCTACCCCGGAGCGTATCCACAATCGTTCCGAGCATGAACTGTAAGGAGGTACCCTATGCCCAATTTTGAATACGACAAGGATTATCCCTTTGCCGCCTTTATCACCAGTCTGGGAAAGTACAACGAGGGAGAGCTGATCGGAGAATGGGTGAAGTTCCCCACCAGCGCAGAGAAGATCCGCACAGCGCTTGACAGCATCGGCATTGGTCAGGAGGATGATTTCGGAAATCCTTACGAGGAATGGTTCATCACGGACTATGACTGCTATGTAGACGGACTGTATGATAAGCTGGGAGAATACGAAAATCTGGACGAGCTGAACTATCTGGCTGCCAAGCTGGACGATATGACCCAGGGTGAGTATGAGCAGTTCCAGGCGGCTATGGAAGTGGGCGACCACTGCGGCAGCCTGCAGGAGATCATCAATCTTACCGAGAATCTGGACTGCTATGATGTGTACCCGGATATCAACGACTATGACGATCTGGGCCGGTACTACATAGAAGAACTCGATGCCATGCAGGTGCCGGAGTATCTGAGAAATTACATCGACTATGAAGCCTATGGGCGGGATGTTGCCCTGGACGAAAACGGTCAGTTTACCAGCTATGGCTATGTCTGGGACACCGGGGGTTCTTTCGTGGAGGTTTACGACGGAAACCGTGAGAACATCCCGGAGGAATACAGGGTCATGTCCACCGGAGAGGAAGAATTGACGGAGGAAGAAATCGCGGAATGGGCCTCCGATATTGCCTACGATATGGACAGCTTCTTCCGGCAGAATGATCCGCAGTACGCGCTTGCCTTCCCTGTGGCGGGCAATGCCCAGTTGGATATCCAGGAAAAACTTCTGGACGGGCGGATTGCGGATTATGAGGAAAAGTTGGCAGCTATGGGTCAGAAGCCGGAGGGCGATCTCCTTTCGGAACTGAATAAGTTCAAGGAAGCGACGGGCTATGAGGAATGGCTGGACATTGACCCTGCCAAAGTCCGGGAAGGGTTGGAAAACCCGGATACCGCCCACATTGATGAAATGCTGGCCTTTGCGGAAAAAGCGGAGCAGGCGTATGCTGCGGAGGCGGAGGCTTTCGTGCAGACGCCAAAGGATATTGTGGAGCAGGCGCGGGCAGTTTACGGGGAGCCGGATACCTTTTCCATTTATCAGCTGAAATCCGGGGATGAAACTCTGGATTATCGCTTTGAGCCGCTGGACAGCATTCGCAGGAACGGCCTGTCTGTGAAGCCGGAGAATTATGAGCTGGTCTATCAGGCGCCTCTTGCGGCAGGCGTGAGTTTGGAGGATATCTATACCCGTTTCAACATTGATCGCCCGGCTGACTTCACCGGACATTCTCTGTCTATATCGGATATCGTGGTGCTGCATGAGAACGGCAGGGATACTGCCCATTACTGTGATCGGTTGGGCTTTTCCCAAGTGCCGGAGTTTTTGAATCCCGTGCGGGAGAAGGAAGCAACCCTTCCCACGCCGGAGGCTCTGGAAACGGGAGAAGTGATCCGAACTCCCAGAGGTGGCTTCTATGTAACCGCCATGAGCCGGGAGCAGATGGAGGCCGCTGGGTATGGCTTCCACCATCAGTCCGACGATGGGCAATACCTGATTATGACCAATGGCACACAGGCCTATGCAATTCCGGCTGAGCCGGAAAAGGGCAATCCCCTCCGCACCGCTGAAATGACCATTGAGGACGATTACAATATGATTGATGGCGTTATCAACAATGGCCGCCGAGACGAAGAACAGGAAAAAGTAAAGCCCTCTATTCGGGAACAGCTAGAGAACGCGAAACGGGAATGCGCGGAACGAAAGTCCCCGGATAAGGGGCATCCCAGCCGCAGCACCCCGGAGCATGGTGATCTATGAGCCGGAGCAAAAAATGGCGGATGGAGTGGGCTTTCTTCCTGGGGGATACCGGACGGCGGCAGTACCACCCCTTCTGTAGGAACTGTGTCCATGATTGCAAGCAGAGCTTCCGGGTGAAGCAGCTTGTCTGCCCCCGGTATCTGTCCCGGCGTTCTGGAAAGTGTAGTAATAAGGGTTGAAAAATCGTCGTTTCTTCCCCTGTATTGGCAGCTAAAAAGCACCCCCTTATGATTTCCCATGCCCATTCTCTCGCAGGCTGCGCGAAAGAAAGCATCCGATTATCAACACTTCCGTATAACAACAGCGGGCGTGCAGTTCCTCGGTTCTCCGAGATCTGCACGCCCACTTTTCTATTATCTCTCCCCATATATCAAGCTATATTCTCACATAAACAAACGATTGTGGCGGAGATTTTATGCCAAAATCAGAAAGGCGTAATGGATTTCGATACATTGTTATGTGGCCTAACGCATATGCAACTGCATTTGTCTTTCCGTAATAATACTCATCAAAGAAAGATTTATCAATTCCTGCGGCAGATGCAGTACGATTCCATACGCTCTGTGGAGTCCCTTCAATAATACCGGTAACCTCAACTTCAGCCACAACTCTCATTACAGGTGCTGTGGAATAAATCACAATAGCGTCAATGGGTTCTTTGCACTTAGTCTTTCTGTATTCAAATCGTTTTGTCCCTGCCAGAATGTTGTCAACATGTTCTGGATTTATTGACATTAACAGCTTGCTCATGACAAAAACCTCCAACATATTATAATGGTAGCTTATCCCAATTATACTTTTCATTCTTTCCAATAATCCTGCGTATTGCGGTTTTTGCAGCAGGATTTTGATTCAGATATTCAAGAATATCAGGAGGAGCGCTGTTCCTGGCCTCACCAACCAAGTCATACAATTGCGTGATTTCTTCAGGTGAAAGCGACATTTGTGTTGCCCATGCTCGTATTTTTTGTATATCGGGTGGATATCGGTGTCCCTTCTCAATGTCGCAAACATATACCGGAGAAACACCAATTTCGGCAGCAAGATCTGCTTGACGGAGATTGCGTGATTCGCGGAGGCTGCGAAGATAGGTTCCAAAAGTCATCGTGTCACCTTCTGACTTATATAACTAAAAAGCTAATTAGCTTTTTAGTTAATTATATCGCAAATTTGGAAAAAAGCAAGAAAAATATTGGCCGATGCCCTCAATTCAGGCATCGGCCAATATTTATAGCTCATTTTCAAGCAGCTTAGCATCTTCGTCTGTATAGCGCATTTGGTGGATCACTAAAGGACAACGAAGTTTCTCTGCCGTTGATTCTGAACATTGTCTTTCTTTGGATAAAAGGTCCTCTATCACCTGCAACGAATAGTCTTTACCATCCCGCCCCGAAAGATGCTTTCTGATGATCTGGGGCGCTGCTTCAAGCAAAATTATTTTTTCAATCTGTAACTTCGTAAATACGGCATCCGGTATTTTTTCAACTTTACCTTCCCTGTTTACAATGCAGAAATGTCCGGCAAGAATTATTGCTTCACTTTTTTGTAGAATTTCAGAAACACAGGCAGCGAGAATATCCTGGTTTTTGTTTTTATCCGCAACAACCTTATTGGATCCGTATTTTTCACCGTTTATCTTGCTTATTAGATCCCCTGCAGAAAAGCACGGAATGCCTGAAGCAGAGGAAAGCTTCTCTGCAAGTGTGCTTTTCCCGACCCCATAGACACCGGCAAGGAATATCGTAGGCACTTTGATTACCCTCCCAACACATTCGCCATATCGATTCCACCTTCGTTCCAAATTGCAGCACACTGCAATGGTGACAACTGAACATTAGCAGGGTAAGTGTCTTGTGAACTCCACATACCGTTGTTGCTCAGCCAATCCATATTGATATTATTCCCGCTTCCAAAATAACCGCAATACAGGAGTTGAATGACCGTTAAGTTTCTGTCATTTTGATACTTCTGCAGGAGCGTTTCTGGTGGGAAAATTGACTTATTCCCTACTGTTGAACAAAATTCGTCGAAGGACATAAGGGCACGCCCATTTCGTTTCACCGCCAGCACATTGGTAATAATACCATATGATGTAAGACAGGATTTGTAACGTTTAACACCTGGGCCGTTGTACTTCCGATAGATAAACACAGGTTCTCCCACTTGATAATGAACTTGCCACTGATTCCCAATGTATATTTTGGAAACACCGTTGGCAACATCTATATCCAGTTGCTCCTGAAAAGTGTTTTTTAACTCTGAATACGGAAATAACGTATCATGATAGCTATCCTCCACAATCAGATATCCGCCTTTGGAAAATGAAGGGGATAGGAAAGGGAATGCTTTATATGGATCGGAGAAGTCAATGTTTTTGCGGCTACGGAGATATACGCACTCGCCCCTTTCATTCATTCCCATAAAGACAAACCCGAAACGAGTTATTTGAGTAATCAAATCAGTATGTTGAGGGAATACTGTAACATAGACTTCTTCCAATTTTTGGCGTTGCCAGTTCCATAGAATAAGCCCCAATGCGCCCTCACCAAGTCGTTGCCCGCGGAATCTCTTTGCCAAGCGGAGCGTACTGATTTTCAATCTGGAACGAGCAGGCAAATCAAAGCCATTCAAATGAATTGGCTCGTTTTCAGCTTTCATAGCAATAAACGCACCCAATCCATATTCGTCTGAAAACACCAATGCTTCGCGGTTCTCACGAACTCCTTTTGGATACCACGTAGTTTCAAATTCGGGATAATCACGCTTTAAGGAATCAAAAAATGGATCATTTAGATCGATTTGGGCAAATGTTTTACGCTCAAATTTCCCAGGCATAAACTACACTCCTCCATCAAAAATTCTTCCATTACTCCGTAACAATGCTAATTTGCAAACTACTGGCTTTCTCAGAGTGAGTATAGCATATAACTATGCCTTTTTCAATGAAATAGAAACAATTTCAAAACTTTTGAACAGCAAAAACGGGCGTGCAGTTCCTCGGTTCTCCGAGGGCTGTACGCCCGCTTTAGTTTCGCTAATTATCTTACTTTGCTCGCGGAAATGCTTTGCAAATCCTATCTAAAAAGTCCTTCATCTCCTCATAGGTGTTAAATGCAATGATATCGATGCGGTTTGAATCGTTCAGAAATTCGCGTATAGGTGTGGCTTTGTCTTTTATCATCATGATGTAGCATTTTGGAAGATGCGGATTATTACCACTCCAATTCAGTGTTAAATTTAGATCATCAATAATGTCTTCAAAGTGTGGATCGCTCCCACCATATCCCACAAATAACACAGAGTTTGTTATAAAGATGGTGTTGATGATATATCTGAATCCGGGATTGTGTTTCATTATATTCAAATAATCTTGTTTTGTTAATACAAATTCATCTAACTTAAGATCCGCAATTTTACCGTGTGCATGGATGATTGCTGTGTTTCCAGAATATATAGCCGCAGAAATATCTTGATAATCCTGGAAACTATACGAACTCGTCAAGAGTTTGTAATAGCCAAGTTTTTTTGCAGCATCTTCAAGAAGTGTATCATAGTTTGTCGTAATAATATGATTATACGAAGTAGAAACAATCATCTCGTGATATTGGTTGCATTTGGCACTATAAAAAAGCTCATTCAAAATATCGTCGCAAAAATCAACATTTACACCATTTTCCTTACAGTATTTAATCTTTTCTTTTAGTGCTGTCACAGTATCGATTAAGTTCTTATTTCTGTAACTATCCTTGGCATCATCAATTATCCCGTCGAATCTCAAATCGGGAGGAAGGCACTTATTCAGAATTTGGCAAATTTCGATGTATTTGTCAATAAATCCATCCCACGCAGGCAAGCCTGATTCTACAGAAATACCAGAGCCAGCAAAAATACTAAGTTGCTTTGATGCGAGCAGCTTAGATAACTCATCGAAGCCAACATCTGCACCTAATATCATAATTACACTCCTACCTATTACCCCATACTGCAGTATATGCCATAATGCAGCCAATGTTCCATTTCGCCAATATTTCTTTGTCAACGGTGAATTCAATTCGGTCCTCGGCTACTCGATTAAAGAACTCAGTGTAGGAAGAAAGATAATTAGACAGTAGGGCCGGATTAACTCTTATATGCTCATGTGCTATAGTGTCAATATGGGTAATAAACCGCTCAGTCCTCACAAGAAAAGTCTGAATATATGGTCTATCGCAAGAACTATACTGCATTGCTAGAATTTCAGCTAGGTTCTTACAAGCTAAAACAACAAAGTATCCCTCTGGGCAGAAATGGCTGTAGATTCCAGCAAGATTATCCCGCTTCTCAAGTTTATGTAATTTCCTGAGAATTTTGTACCCATTTTTCTTTAGATCGTGATGACTTGTGATAATGGATTTGAATTTCACTATAAACATCTCCTTTTTTATTGCGGGAAATACTATAGTGATATTATACAGAGTATTATATAAAAATCAACATATTTTTATATTATTCGCACATTTACGACACAAAGATTATATGAAATACGAATTACGTGTGGTTTGCTGTAATTAATCGATACGCGGTTAAAAGAACATACCATACCGCCACGATCAGCCGCCACACCAGAACGAAGCCGCCGATTACACCGCCCAGAATAAAACTGAGCGCAAACACAGTGATTCCGCCACCAAAGGAGTTGCCGCCGGGCATAACCCAAAGGCGCATCCGATGGATGCCGAAGGGCAGACCGCAGAGAATCCAGAGCCATACATAATCAAGGGTTCCGTCCTTCATGCAGGCAGACTTGAAGATGCAGACGAGTAGCAGCGCGGTCGCCACCGGCAGGATGCTTTTTATGAAGAAATCCCGTATTGCATTACCTCTTGTCATGGGCAGCAGCCTCCTTTTCTGCGTTTATTATATCGGTGGAGAAAAAACAGGCGCTAACAATGTGCAAACAATTCCTGTTATTCCAGAAATTTTGCCTTGATCTTCTCAAAACCTGCGTAGCCTTCCTCCACGATGCTGCCGATATCTTCACTACGGACGGGAGTGCGCTGTCCGCAGGAAATGTTGGTCAGAATCAGCACCATGCGGACGGCATTGAACAGGTGGGAATTGATTTCTTCCTGCTTGGTAGGCCATCCCTTGTTAGGGGTGTTGCCGGGGCGGTGGAGGGTATCGGCCAGCAGGCTCAGTTCCTCCAAAGCCCTCCTGCATTTTTCCTCATACCAGCTCTGCATATTGGGCACTTTCCTGTGACGATAATGACGGGGCGTTCCTTCATAATGATGTTCCTCCTGTGTTTCTATATTTCTTCCGCACAGCGGAGTCTATTCGATTTGCTGATGTTTCTGCTGCTCCCGCTCTCTACATGCGGGAACCAGAATATCCAAATTCTGCCGGATGGTTTCATATTCCCGGATTTGACGCTTAACTTCGGAATAATCCGCATATAGGGTATTCTTCCTGGCAGTCAATTCCGCAAGCTCTGCCTGCACCCGATCCATAGAGGGCAGCGGAACGGCACCCAGCCGTTTCAGTTCCCGTGCGGCAGCTTCAAACATAATGATCTCACTTTCGTGTCCGCGCAGGAACTTTTCCTTGTCGCCGGACTGCTTGTAGCGGTCATAAATGGGGCGGCACTTTCGATAGGCAGCAGAATACTTGGCAATCAGGGTCAATTCTGCTATCCGGCGTTCTGTCTCCTTAATGGATGCAAGGACGCTATCCCTGCGGTCTGTCAGAACTGCCAGCTTACTTTCAAGCTCTCCGTAGCTGTCGATTCCATGCTCCGTGGTGAAGTTCATGGTTTTGGCAGCCTGTTTCAAATTTTGCAGCTTTGCCCAATGCCGAAGCCCGGCACCCTGTTTACTCTGAATGTCCATGAGCAGCCGGATACGGTCATCACGCTGCTTTGGCTTCCGGGAGGGGCGGGAGGCTCCGGCGATCCGGGAGGTGATGGCTTCCTCCGTATAGTCCACGCCCAGCGTTTTCAGCCGGGTAAACCGCTCCTGATCTGATGCCCGGCAGGACACATACTTGCCCCGCTTGATTTCGTAGCCTTCCATCTGCAGGCGGAGCAGAAAATCTTCAAAATCGGCAGAGGCGGAGATCAGCCGGTCAATGGTGGCTTTCAGCTTTGCCTTGTAGCTGGTACCCGCTTGGGTGGCCCGATGCTCAATATAGCTCTTTCCCTTCTCTTTGCCGGGGATTATAACGGAAAGACCATGCTCTTTGCAAATACGGTCGCTGGTGCGACGGATGTAGTGATAGCTGCGCTTATTAGAATGGTAGTGCTTGTAATCCGCGAAGCTAACAGCGTTCCATAGCAGATGATTATGAATATGCCCTTTGTCAATATGGGTGGTCAGCACAAATTCGTATTTACCGCCCAGAATTTCTTTTGCCAGCTCCATGCCGATCTCATGGGCTTCCTCCGGGGAGACCTCTCCGGGAGCGAAAGCCTGTATCAGGTGGCGACCCAGGTTGGTTCCCTTGTCAATAGCATGGCAACGTGTCCACTCAAATTCTATGTCCGCAGTTTCAGCCGTACAGCCGAAGGAGGATACCAGCAGCTTTCCGTCCGTCTTGGCGGGATTGCAGATATAGTCAATGGCCGCTTTCAGCGTTGACTTGATAGGATGCGTCTTTGTAATTGCCATATCTCGTCCAGCCTTTCCCGGATTTCCTGGATATCCGCTTGATAGGCAGGGCCTCCGGCGTTGAGCCGCTTGGCGATTTGGTTGATATTCCGCCCGATTGCGGACAGTTCCGCGGTAAACGCTTTGATATCCGTGGTGTCGGTGTAGATGATATATCCGTCAATCGCCATCTTGCGGAGGTAGGCACCAATCCGCTGAGTAGGGAGCTGAGCCATCTTCTGTTCGATGAGCCGTTTTTCTTCCTCCGTGACATAGAATTTCATCTGAATATTTCGTTTCCGGTTTTCCATCCACCGCCTCCGTTTTGTAATAAGGGTTTGGGATTATCCCAATAAAAATTCCGCCAGTGAGTACTCTCTGGCTGTGCTTGCTATCGTATCTTTCTCCCTATATATGTAATCTTTCAACCTGTAATTTGGCCACTATTATTATAGTGCTTTCTTGATTTTGCCAGTATACGCCTTGTCCTATTATGTACAAAAAGACTCGCACCGGAAAATGTTGCCGGTGCGAGTCTCTTTGAATAGTCCTGATTCAAATTCCTTGGATAATTTTCGGTACGTTTATTCTCCTGACTAGTTAGTGGCTACTCAAATAGGCAGGCTACAATTTGCTACGTCATCAACAAGGTCATTTGTTACGTTGTTGGGGTGTATGCAAGGCGGTATTTGCCTGATTCCTCAATTAAGCGTTCATTTTGAACCAGACACATCCACCAGAGCTGCATGCTGGATAATTTGGGCAATGGTATCTTCATCTAGCACTTTAGAATCAAACCACAGGTCATACTGCGTACCTATTTGTCCGTAGGACAGAATATAATGAGTGTTTTCTGCTCCCTGATTTGTAAATCTGAGGGTGATTGGCATATCAGCTATAATTTCGCCCTGGTATTCACTTAACACAATCTGTGCAGAAAGGTCATCGACAATTCGCTGCAATACTACATCCTGGTTTTCATGAATATTGGGAAGAATTCCTTTTTCAAAATGAATTACTTTGTATCCTCCAACGATATTACCATTTTGCAAAAACACTGCGCCATCATCTTCTACCCGTTCCATGAGAAGCTGAGACGGCAAATCTACCGTAAATTGGTAAGTATGCTTATCCATTTCCTTGGAAATGGCATTCATAAAATCCTCGTTAGATATCCTGTTTAAGCTATCAACAATATCGTCGGAATGAATACCCGTCATTATTTCATCTTCCAGACTATCTGACACATACTCCTTATCTAACCAAACAGCATATGTGGCCTGGCTGCCGCGTAGAACGTGTGTCTTATATTCGGATGCTCCAACGCCGCGGCTGAACTCGTGTATCCCATATTCAGAACTGGAATTCATTGTCCATTCAGCAGATGGCAACCCCAGGTGGTCCAGTGCCTCATTGACAAGTTCCTCTAGACTGGATGAAAATCCCAAAACGTCATCGAAAATAGCCGGATCGCAATCCATTATGATAATTCCACCAATTCGCTGGGTGTTACTCATAAAATCAATTTGTGCATCCGATACGTTTACACTTGAAATACCGTCAGGAAGCGTTAGCGATATTGCTGTGAGAGGTGATCCGGAATTTTCTGCCTGCGTCTCCTGCGCCTCCGTTGATTCCGAAGGGGAAGAAGCAGGAGAATTACTCTCTGTGGAACAACCCACAAGACATAATGCGATGATAAAAAGCAGAAACATTGTCCTTAGTGTACGCATAGACATAATGACACCTCAAATCGCCAGCCGGGTGTAGTACTTACTGATAGATGAACTCATAAACATAGCCATCAAAATACGACGGACCGTCAAAGCTAAAGCAAATGTAATTTGCACCAGAACGCTGCTGGAAGATATAACGATCGTACGATGCCCACGTCGAACTAGGATTCACAGTAAAGGGAGAAAGAGGCAGCGCATCATGAGGATTTACGGTTAAACGATTGCTTGTGGATTTGTTGTTTACGACGATACCATAGTACGTGCTTCCGTAAATCAGATAATTCAAGTATAGTCTAGCGGCCGGTGAAACTCCCCCAAAGTGGTAAGGATTATTTTGAATATTCCACGCTTTTGTAGGAGAGCTTGTCCCCTGAGGGCTTACCGTGTCCCACGGAGCCACGGTTGATACATGGTAGTTTGCGCCGACCGTTGTCTCTTCAACTTCGTCAGCATGGCATACAGTTGCGAGGCTAAGTACCAAAACAAGGCACAGGGTGAGAGTAATGATTTTTTTCATAAATATCCTCCGATTTAAAAGCGTTATGGATTACTTATAACTCTATCGCAAATGGCGGAATTACTGATGCAATAACATATTTATCCCATTGGACACACCTCCAATTCCGCATTATGCGAAACAACATCGAATGTTCTTGTTGTTCCCTTGGTGAGATAATAGCGACATCATATCATGATTTCAAATAATTCGTCGTAAAACAGGAAAATGAAAGCACAAAATAGGAATATCTAGCCTCTTTATGACAATCACGGGTCGAACAGATTATTTTCACATCCATATTTGATAATAACGATATACGGCTTCAAAATTCGCCACAAAGCAGCCATTTCCGTCTTGTTTATTACTGACGTATTGAGTCATCTGACTTGTGTCTTATAATGAGACCACCTACAACTGCCACAATGGATACGCCCAGTAATAAAATAACTGCAATCCACCAAGCGATAGAGTCATTCCCAGAGATATGCCTATCTGGTGCCTGTACGCACTCGACAGTTACTTGTGTGGTTTGAGTATCGGATGCTGTACTTTCAAGTGTTCCATCATCCCTAAGTAAAAATATATCCATTTGTTTTTCCTCCTATGGATAGTTTGTTTCACAATAAGAGTAGCACAACCATTTTCAGAATACAAAGCAACCATCTTATAATGGCATAAACTACGCATGAAACAGGAAAAGGCCCAGTACCAAATCAAGCTGGTACTGGACCTTTCGGATTTATTAAAGTTTCTTCTGGCTAAACAAGACAGCAATCTTCTGAATGATCTTAACCTGTTGAGGAGATAGCTCTTCTCCGTTACCTGTTGGAGTGGTGAACTCGCCCATCAGGAGATTTAGTACTTCCTTTTGCTGTGCATCCAGGTGAAGTGTAGAGATACCATTGTCGCTTGTCTGTCCGGCAAGGTATGTGATTGGGACATGTAAGACTCTGGCAATACTTAGCAGAACATCAGTAGGCGGTGTTTGCATGCCGACCTCATATGCGCTGACTGTAGCCGGGCTTTTGTGAATTCTATTTGCAAGATCCTTCTGCGTAAGTCCCCGCTGTTCGCGAACTTGCTTTATGCGTGTACCTACAATGCTCATGCTGAAATCTCCCTGCAAACTTTTTTGTATATCATACCATTTCGCAATCTTGTATAATTGTTGCTGTTGACAAAAATGCTATAATTATACTGTATTCGATTGATTATACTTTGACAGAGGGAGGTTTCTGTGTATGATAAAGACAGCAAAAAATGAGACAACTTCTTCCATAATATCGTGGAACGAAACAGGAGTACCTATGATTCGGATAATCCTATGTGATGATGACGCAATTTTCTTGGAGCGCATGAGGAGAGATATTCGCGCTACGTTAAAAAAGTTGGACGTTGAAGCTGTTATTCAGATATTTACGGAAGCAGAAATGATTCCGCAGAAAACGATGCAGGAATGTGACATTATCTTTCTGGATATAGACTTTAATGACAAGAAATACACTGGAATTGATGTGGCGAGAAAGATTCGTGAGGCCCGGAAAAGCGCTATCATTATCTTCCTTACCAACTACATAGAGTACGCTCCGGAGGGATATGAAGTTCAAGCCTTTCGTTATGCCCTGAAAAGCGAAATTGACAAAAAGCTGCCACAATATTTGCGAGCTGCTACGAATAGACTGTTTGCGGAAAAAGAGCCATTTCAGATCAATGTATCCGGCGAACCAATCACATTGTATTTGGAGGATATTCTCTATATCGAATCCCAAGGGCACAACGCCGTTATTTTCACACAAAACCCCGGGAAAAAGAGTGGAACCCAAAAGGAGTATAAGGTGTACTCTACCCTGGCAAGGTTTGAACAGCAACTTTCAGAACGTGGTTTTCTGCGTATTCAGAAAAGCTATTTGGTCAATATGCGCAGGCTAAAACAATACCGCTGCAGTGAAGCGGTCTTGGACAATGGAATTACATTACCCGTAAGCGAGAAAACTTATTCCGAAAATAAGAAAAAATTTCTGCTCTGGAGAGGATAGGATGGAGAAAATAATTAGTGCGTTTTGGTCCGCACTGGAAATGTGTTCCCAGTTACTTTTCTGGAAGGCGATATTTCAACCAAGGGTCCAGAAAAGAATATATCTACTTGTGGTTGTCGCTGTGTGGGCCTTAAATCAATTATATATTAACAGCACACTTCCTTCTGAACTTATAGCGGGTCTTACGTTACTGCTGTACACTGTTGCTTCGTGCATAGTAAACAAAGGAAAGTGGCACCAACATATACTGACAACATTTATATTTGTTGGTTTTAGTGGCATATTTGATACGATTTTCCTGTATGGAGCTAGTTCAATGATTGGAATCAGCGTCTCCGATTTGGTGTGGAGGAAGTTCTCATATGTTGTAATTGTTACAAGTGGAAAGCTGTTTTTGTTGCTTGGCGCATGGATATTTTACCGTTTCCCTGTATTCCGAAAGACACAGTCGCTAGAAGGGAAATGGTTGTTTCTTTCTCTTTTGTTTCCCATAACCTCAACGGCGACACTCCTTCTTATTTTTAACAACTTTCAGGATGAAGCAGATATATCCGTAGAAATCGTTTTCTTTTGTGCTGTATTGGCTATTGCAAATATAGCAATCCTATATGCGATTGGCTTGGTACAAGATAGTACAGAACGCTTAAAAGAGAACGCGCTGCTCAGCCAGCAGATGGAGATTCAGACAGATAACATTGTAGCTCTCGAAAAGAGCTACAGGGCCCAGCGCAGAGCAACGCATGAGTTCAAAAATCAGCTTCAAGCGATATCAGATCTCCTGGCATTAGGAGAAATTGATGAAGCGAAAAAATATATACAAACCATTCAGGGACAGCAGACTACCAGAATCTTTTGCGTTAATTCGCATCATCCCATTATTGATGCTGTCCTCAACCATAAGTACCAGACTGCAAGGGAACACGGAATTGATGTTCAGATTAAGGTAAACGACCTTTCTGGTGTAGCGCTTGAAACAGACCAATTGGTTGTTTTGCTATCCAACCTTCTGGATAACGCTATCGAAGGATGTTGTCGTGTGGATGGTGAGAGGAATCTGTATTGTAGCATAATTGCCGACGATGATCTTCTGCTTTCGGTGCGCAATACATCCCAACCAGTAAAGATATGGAATAATACAATTGCAACCAGTAAAAAATCAAAAATTAATCATGGTTACGGACTTTCCCAGGTTCAGTCCATCTTAGGTCAACTTCATGCGGAGTATGCGTTTGATTATCAAGATGGTTGGTTCACGTTTGTGGCGGAAATTCCACTGTAAATACTGATAGACCGCATGTGGTTCATTGCCACATGCGGTTTTCCTGTTTCATGCTGTACTTTTCCCGTTTTGCGCTGAACTGTTTGAAATTATTCCGTGATATTGCTATTATCTGGCCAAGGAGGCAGTGAATGACACCTTTTATATCTAAACTATCTGCTATTTGCATTAAGAAAAAACTCATTGAGCCGGAAGATGTGCCATGGTTTGAGTATGGCGTTGAAACTCGTATTGCGACTGCGATCAGCATGATTCCATTCACATTGCTTGCAGTGAGGCTATCAGATATTCCTACTGCTCTGGCATTCTTAGCGATATTCAAGTTCCTAAGAGCCCGTACAAGTGGCTATCACGCCAATTCCTTTCTAGGGTGCATATCGGTCTCGCTCATTCTGGAACTTCTTTTTCTGGGTGTATTTCTGAAACAATTAAATGCAGTGACATTTTATCTGAGCAACGGCATAAGCTTCACGATTATTTTCTTTCTTGCGCCGTTTATCCATCCCAATATGAATTTTTCAGAAGAAGAGATTCTTGCGTTACGCTATTCATCTAAAAAGCGAATAATGTTGACAACCCTTCTTGCCCTTATGTGCGACTTTCTCAATTATACCGCAGTCGCAAGGGGCCTTACAACCGGTACAGCAATGGCGGCTTTTATGCTCTGCCTTGCCTATTATATTGATTGGAGGAAATCCACATGAAAAAAGAATTGGTCAAAGATTTTCCCAAGAATCTCATTCACCGCATGGTGGAACAAGATTCTGCTGGGTGGCCGCCTCATTGTGCGACGTTTGCCTACCAGCCTGTGCGGCCATGCAAAAAAAAGGACCGGAGCAGCCAAGGAGGACATGTGGTGGAGGACAAGTCAGAAATTGGGTGAGCCAAAGGCCTGCTCAATGAAGCGATAATAAAGCAGTAACTCTTCGTATACGAGCGAAAAATATCGCTCGTATACGAAGAAAGGATGCTGCGTTTCAGATTAACGGGACAAATACATGAGAGAAAACTGTACAAGCGTGTTTAAGATGCACTCCATAAAAAGGCTCCTTAAATACGCTATTCTGATTTTAGTGTTCGCTGCGGTGCTATTTATTCGCACATATGTTGTGCGGCTTGCACTCGTTAGCGGTGAGTCTATGTATCCTACGCTTTTGAACGGCGATATAGTAGTTATCAATCAAATGAATTATGCCCCCGCAAGAAGTGATATCGTTTTGATTGATGTTTCAGACAAACCAATTAGAGGTGCATACATTGTTAAGCGAATTATTGCAGTCGAAGGAGACACTGTAACGCTGGATTATGAAAATGATTCTATTTTTGTAAATGGCACAAAAATCTCAGAGCCATATCTCAATTTAGATCAAGAAGATCCAATGCAAGCATTGGATGCCCCCATTTCAATTACATATCAGGTGCCAATCGGTACGGTTTTTGTGATGGGCGATAATAGAAATTATTCCCTGGACAGCCGAGACAGTGTCCTGGGAATGATAAGTGAATCTGATATTTTGGGAAGAGTTTGTCGACGGATTCCCATTACTCAATATTTTACTAAATTTTCCCAATGTGGGACTAACATCATCTAGTGCGCTTCAGAGGCTATTGGAGGATGTTGCAGTCGTACCCTCGCCTATTCCAAATTAATTATTTGTCAAAAACAGGCAACGCAATATTTTCACAAAAAGGAGAACCATCTATGAAAAATAATAAGATCATGCGGACGATTATTGGCTTGACCCTGCTCGTAGCCCTTCTTGTCCCCGTTACCGCATTCGCAGCTTCCCCCAATTATACCTATAACTTTGAGTTTACCGACCGTGTGAACCACCAAGAGGCATACCACGAGAAAGGCGACACCGAACAGGTCTGGGTTTTCACCCTGTACAACACTGGCAAAAGCAATGTTTCCAGTACCAATATTCTCGGGGTAAAGATGAATCGAACCTCCGACAACTATGTTGATGTATACCGTACCTATACTGGACGTACTACCAACAAACGCATTTCGTATCTGTCCTACGTTGCTAGCGATGATGTCATGTTCTTGGGCGCAAAGAAGGATAGCGATAGCACATCTTATGCAACCCTTTATGCTAATGGAGCATACAACCCGTAATTTAGCAGCCGTTAATTAGATGTAAATCTAACAATTTTGCGTTGCCTGTTTTTTATATTAACTAGTTAGCCATTCTTGGCAATTCATATAGGAGGACACTAATATGCGAAAATTTTTGCAAAGCGCTGTTTTCATAACTTCGATTTTGGTATGCCTTTCTGGATGTGGAAAAGTTGAACAGGATATTCCGGTAACGATCATAAAAGAAACTGAAGCCTCGGTTCCGTCTGACACATTGGCAGCTGAATCCGAAACAGCTGCTACAACTGTGCCAAATGAAGTAAATACGCGGCATCTGTTCCAGCAACTGGATGACAACGTCCAGGTAGATGCAGAGGTAATCCTGCCTGAAAAAGAAGCATATAGCACCTATACCCTCAAAATGGTGGATTGCGACCCAGATCGGCTGTTCGCTATATTCAGCCCGGAGGGATACGGCAGCTACACCCTTGATGATCGTAGATCCCTTCGCTATTTTGAATCCAGCGGGAAAAAGCTTGTGGTGCGGGATGATTCCATCAGCTACAGTGCTTATAATATCGATTTGGGTGATAATCCTATGCAGGACGTAGATACG
Source organism: Oscillospiraceae bacterium (assembly GCA_017622995.1). GTDB lineage: Bacteria > Bacillota > Clostridia > Oscillospirales > Oscillospiraceae > Faecousia. The sequence goes on along the minus strand of JAGAQA010000059.1, from coordinate 31,288 downwards.
CTAATGTACTACTACACCCAAGAACATCCTCAAACGGAGCCTCATGATCTATCTTTTATGACTGTGGCAGCAATGGAACAGGTTTGCGATGATGTGTTCAGCCAGCTTGGCATTGCGTTTGAGCCAAAGCTTGAAAGATGTGTCACTTTGACCGGTCAGGAAATCATGGACTTCCAGAATGAATTGTTTGGAGGAAGCTACGATCCAGAGATGGGGCGCACTCCTACCGGGCTGACCTCAGCAACAGACACCTGTTATCTGGAATTCTCTTTCACATATGACGGGCTCCCGCTATTAGGATCAGAAGAACCGGGCGTTGCTTCTGCAGTTAGCATGATGCCTACTCCTTCCGTTACAGCAACCATAATGATTAATGCTGACGGTATTCAGAAGTGCGATGTGTACTACCCCTGTACGATTGCGGCAGAATCCCAACCGCAGGCAGTCCTGACACCGGATGAAGCGGTTGCCGCACTCAAGGACAAATACAGTTTAGAGATCCACACCAGCAGTGAAGTTTTCTCGAATGTTTGGCTAGAATACATTCCGATTGCCACAGAGGACTCTGTGACTCTTACGCCTTATTGGTGTTTCGTATCCCGCAGTGCATGGGAAAATTCGGATGAGACCGGCGGTGTCAACCCGGAATATGCAAATGCGCAGCGCTTCAATGCCATCACCGGAAAGGATCTGACCTATGGAGGGTAGAGCCACTACCTTTACCAGAACGGCTCGTGCGGACTTTCAAATTGGAATGAAATATCCGTTTTTACTGGCAGTCCTGGGGGTTACGTTGGGTTTCTTCTTTGACAATTGGCAGGATCTTCGTATCAGCATCAATCACTCAGTGATTGATGCTGATAGCTCCCCCCTTTGCGTTATGTATTATGTATTCAACTCCTTGTCCTTTGGCGGAGTTTTCACCGGGTATTTTTCAGCCACAATGGCAGCGATACCCTTTTCATCTAATTACTGCTGGGAATTAGATGACGGCATAAGTATTTACAAAATTTCAAGGTGTGGACAACGTACCTATGTCCGCTCTAAATTTCTGGTAGCTGCCGTATTGGGCGGGCTGACCTTATTCTTCGGCGGACTGGTTTTTATACTGCTTTTGAGAAGCTACCTTCCGATAGTAACAACCGAAAAGGTGCTTGAATCTCAGTGGATACCCTTTTTTCATGCGCTTACGGTTGGAGATGGGGTGCCCTATCTTGCTATTGTGCTATATCTTAGCTTTCTGAGTGGTGCGCTTTGGGGAAGTGTCGGGCTGTGCGCATCTGCGTATTTTCCAAGCAATTACGTGGCCGTCTGCTTCCCGTTTATCTTCCGCTTTCTTCTGGTTCAGATTGGTCGTCTGCTGAAGCTACCAGACGGGATGCGATTGGATCGACTTCTTGTGGCACGGGGAACAATATATTCGGATTCTGTGACAATTGTTGTCACTACTATGGCGGTGCTAGCTTTCATCTTACTATGCTATCGTTTGTTTATGAGACGCATGGAGAGGAGAATATGGGATGAAGAATAAAATTCGACATGTATTCATATTCCAAATGAAGTTAGCGTATACGAACCAGAGAATTCTGCTAATTTTTATTCTTGCTTCTATTTTTGTGTTTTCAAATTTACAGGGGGTATTGGATTTTTCCCAGGATGTTGGCATCCCCGTCGCCCCCTGGGCATTCCCGCACATCACAAGTGATTATATCTGTCAACTCGTGATTATGGCTGGGGCAACTGCACTGTTCTGTGATGCCCCCTTCAGGAGTGATATTCAAAAATATATTTTGCCTCGGGCGGGACATACTGCATGGACTGCTGGACAGTGCTTGTATATTGCTGCGTTATCATTTCTCTATATCTTAATGATTTTCTTGTTCAGCATTGTTCCTCTTCTTCCCAACATAGGCGTTCAGAATAGCTGGGGAAAAATTTGGGGAACTCTGGCAAGATATGCGGTAGCGCCTCAGTATGGAATTATGTTTTCTGTTGACGATTATGTAATTGGTGCATACGCGCCACTTCAAGCTACAGTTCTTAGCTTCCTTCTGAGCTGGGCTTGTTGTATTTGGCTGGGGCTTGTAACCTATTTTCTAAATAACGTAACTGGAAGTTATATCGGAACATTCACATCCGCTGGATTTGTTTTGCTGGATATAACGGTAGCCAATGAATGGCTTCCCTGCTTTTATAAGATTTCACCCGTAACATTGGCTCAGCTGCAGGCGCTCAAGGGCAATAACAGCCTATATCAGGTGACGCTGGAATATGCGTTCTGGTATTTTGGTATTTCCATTGTATGTTTGTTTGCAGTATGTATCCTTACTCCAAAATTCAAGGTGTTTCGGAGGGAAAACAGATGAATTCAGTTGTAGAAATTAAACATGTGACCAAACGATACGGAAAAATCGAAGTGTTAAAGGATGTATCCTTGACATGTAAAGCCGGAAAAATTTATGGACTGATTGGTCGAAACGGTTCTGGAAAAACGGTCCTTCTTAAAAGTATTTGCGGTTTTGTACTCCCCACTTCCGGAGAGGTACGTGTGCAAGGCCAGCAGGTTGGGAAGGATGTAGACTTTCCAACTGATATTGGATTTATTATTGAATCCCCGGGATTCCTTGCTCGAGAGTCGGGGCTACAGAATCTAATGCACCTGGCATCCATTCGCGGAAAAGCATCAGCGGAAGATGTACGACAGAGTATGTACACGGTCGGCCTTGATCCCGATTTAAGAAAACCTGTTGGAAAATACTCTATGGGTATGCGACAACGGCTTGGAATTGCGCAAGCGATAATGGAAAATCCAAATATACTCATTCTGGATGAACCTATGAATGGCCTCGATAATCAAGGAGTTACAGATATTCGTCAGGTATTAAAGCAGTTAAAAGCATCTGGAAAAACAATTCTTATTGCCAGCCATTTTCAGGAAGATATCGATCTGCTGTGTGACGAAGTATATGAAATGGACGCGGGTATTATAAAAAGGAAAAAAGAGGGATAGGTGTATGACGAGGAAAGGGGAACTCCTGTTGGAAGCCTTTGGAGGAATCGATATCAAATACATTGCGGCTTGGGATGACGATATCAACCAGCTTCAGACGGAGGATAAAGAAGTTGAAGAGGTCGATACTTCGGGTACATTTGAGCAGTTGCCCTGCGATTTAAGCAATATACAAAATTGTTCTGACACTGTAAAAGGACCCGAAAAGCAGTAGAATCAAAGGAGCATCAGAGAATTATTAACATGACCCGCATGGGAAAAACGTGTGCTACGGGTAGATGGCATAGCATCTCCTAGTTACAGTAATGGCACTCCACTCGTCATATGTACACAGCCGGCCTTGATCCCGATTTGAGAAAGCCTGTTGGAAAATACTCTATGGGTATGCGCCAGAGGCTGGGTATTGCACAGGCAATCATGGAAAAACCAGACCTGCTCATTCTGGATGAACCTATGAATGGTCTGGACAATCAGGGGGTGGAACATATTCGTTCTGTTCTGCTTTCCTTGAAAGAACAGAGAGTGACAATCGTACTTGCCAGTCACTTCAAAGAGGATATTTCTTATCTTTGCGACGAAGTCTATGAAATGGATGCAGGTATTCTGACCCGAATGGGATAACCCAAAAACAGGGACACGAAAGGATGTTAATATGTCAAGTGAGCTGATATATGAGAAAAAATACCCGAATCCTTGGGAGGATAGCGACTTCTTCACTGCTCCTGACGAGGAAGGTCCTCTGCATGGTATTCCGCAAGAGCCTGCAAAATTTCTGCCAAGAGAACTGATTGAAAACACAGTGCAGGTTTTAATGCCAGAGCGCATGGAGAATCTTCCAAAGTTTCTCGATACCGCAAAGGAAATTGGAGACCAATATGAAATAGATACTACCATTATGGAAAACGACAACCGGATAACAGATTCTTACACACTCCAAATGGATGTTCCTTACGTGAACTTGAAGCAGATCCTAATGTCGGCAGATGAACTTAGCGTTCAATCTCAAAATGATAAAATCTTATTGACCCTTGCCTACTACACATGCGCAACCTATTTCAGAGGAAGAAAGATAGCACCCCCCGACGCTTTTTGAAGGTTACTAGTCTGCACCCTACTATGCTCCTTGAAATAGTTCTCAATGCCAAAAAATTAACTGCCAGGAGTTCAGCATGAGGGCGAGCGTTCATGCAATCGTCATGACGAACGTTGCCTTCCTGTTGACAAACAAAGGCACAGTGGAACAAGTGAGCGCATAGCTGCGGAAGTAGAATTTTGTAGCCAGCGTCAATACGGATACCAGCCTTGCGTGGAATCTATTGGAACAACAGACCTGGCAGACATTTTTGGTAAGTGCCGTATTTGTTGTTTGTTCCTGGATACTGATACGGGATAAAATCATGCAGGAAAAGCGAAGCTTGGGCGGAGAATATGCTGTTCTCCTGACGGCAGGACTGTTGACCTGCAAAGTTGAAAAAATCATTCCATTACGAATCCTAATCATGGAATCAATCCTGATGTATGGTACTCTGGGAATAACCGTGGTCATTGGTAGCTTTAGTATGCTTGCGATTATTCCAGGGTTTGTGCTCATACTCCTTCACTACGGTATTTCCTGCTCTAAATTGTCCGGTAGAAATACAGCGTAATCACATAGATGGAAGAAATACAAGCGTTCGAGCCTGCATTCCAAGCAACTTGGTAATGCAGGCTCAATTTTTAGCAATTTTTCAGAACTTGGTTGCCAAAATCCACTTTTTCGGATTACCCAATTGAAAGGGAGAAAATCACCACCCGCCTTCGCGGCTGCGAAGGGAGGTGAGAAAATGAAAGACTCCGAAGAAAAGCGTATTCAAAATCAGTTCGGTGGGTTCTGCACCAGGGTTTTGAAGAACGAGGCCAACCGTATTCACAACGGGTACAGCCGGCAGCGGGAATGGGAGGAGCCTCTGGACCATATGGGGCCGGAGGAGCTGTCCCAAATCGCCGTGGAGGACCGGTACTTCCAGGATGACCACATCTTTGAAGTGCTGGGTATCCCCGTCGTTGTGACCGGGGATGTTCTGGCGGAAATTCTGGCACAGCTTCCAGAGGGAAAACGGGATATTATCCTACTGTCCTTCTTCCTGGAAATGACGGATCGGGAAATCGCGGAATACCTCCACATCGTTCATCAGACGGTCAGCAAACGCCGAATCGGCATTTTGAAGGAACTGCGCAAGATTTTAGAGAAGGAGGGATACGGATGGCCGGAGCTGTAAGACCGTCCATTCCTGTGCAGACCATTCTGAAAGCAGTCAACGGCGAAACGGATGCCCTGGACGCTGTTCTGCGTCATTACAGCAGTTATATCCGCGCCCTGTCAACCCGCCCTGTAAAGGATACATACGGGAATGAATTTCTCTGTGTAGACGAATCAATGCGGGACCAACTGGAAGCAAAGCTGCGTGTCAGCATTGTAACTGCCTTCAAGGTATTGCCTGTGTAAAAGCCCCAAACAGAGGGTGTTTCCCTTTCCGCCCTCTGAGGCAGGCATTTGACAAAGAAAGCCCGGCGGATAATTCCGGCGCAGTATAAGGCAGACAGATACATCCCTTCTGTGCCGAGCCGGACGGCAGGTGCGCGATGACCTTCTACGAAGCGAGCGATCACCACCCCGCTGTAATATGCGCGTGGCAGCGCATGGGCGACGACACGCAGAAGGATCGGTACTCCCTTACAGCCACAGTCCGAGCGTTCAAAGCGTCGCAGGCAATGGGTAGGGCCTGGCAGAGAAGCCGGGGGGTGAAATTCCCGTGGAGCTGTGACCGAAGGAAATACCTTTAGGTATGCCAAGCAGCTGTCTGTTCTGCCAATTCGCATATCATTATCTTTCAAAACACTGAGAGGGAAATTATGAGTAAAAACAAGCTGCCTGACAATCCAAAGCAGGCAAAGGATCCTCCTCTTGACCAAACAACGACCTACCACATAAACGGTAGGTCGTTTGTCGTTCAGCCGGTATTCAAACAGGAAAATGCAAATTCCCTGGGTGCGGTTTTGCTTCGCCTTATGCAAGCAGATTGCGAAAAAAGTCTGTGATTTTCCTGAAACCTGCTGACAAACGCAGTCAAGCGCGGTATAATAGTTGCGTGAAGTAAAGAAAACGCAAGGAAATTTGTTGCTCGACTGCTAGAAAAGGAGGACTTATGAAAAAGTCGAACAACAAGAAAACACGCGACGTTACCGCGTTTATTTACCCCCGCCTGTCCCGTGATGATAACCTGGAGGGGGAAAGCTACAGCATCAGCAACCAGAAGAAGCTGCTGACCAAAACTGCCAAGGATATGGGCTATACAAATATCGTAACCTTCGTTGACGACGGTGTCTCCGGCGTTACCATGGATCGTCCCGGCTTTAATGAAATGATGCGCCAGCTGGAAGAAGGCAGGGCCTCTGCGCTGTTTGTCAAAGATCTTTCCCGGCTGGGCCGAAACTACATTGAAGTGGGTCGATTGATGGAAGAATTCTTCCCGGAACACGATATCCGCCTTGTGGCAGTTTCGGATAACATTGATACCGCTGAGGGCGAAAATGAACTGGCTCCTATCCGCAACCTGTTCAATGAGTGGTATGCGCGGGACATCAGCAAAAAGCGCCGGATCAGTAATAAGATCAAAGGCAATGCCGGAGAACCAATGGGGCCACCGCCATTCGGTTACATGAAGGACCCCGATAATCCCAAGCACTGGATCATCGACGAAGAAGCTGCCCAGGTAGTTCGGCGAATTTTCAGTATGATTCTGGATGGGTATGGAACGGAGCAGATCGCCTCTATTTTTGAATCGGAAGGTATCCTCACCCCTCGCGCCTATTGGCTGAAGAAGGGAATCCGAAAGCCCGGAAGGTCAAAGCAGCAGCCATCCACCAAATGGAACGCCTCCACCATCGTGAATATTCTCACTTTGCAGGAGTATTGCGGGGATGTCCTGAATTTCAAGACCTACTCCAAATCCTACAAAAACAAGAAGCGGATTCCCAATGACCGGGAAAACTGGGTCATCTTCAAAGATGTGCATGAGCCGGTCATCGAACGGGTGGTCTGGGAGCAGGTTCAGGAGAAACGCGGGAAGATCCGCAGGCGAAAGCCTAAGGACGGCGAACGTAATATGTTCTGCGGACTTTTGGTCTGTGCGGACTGTGGTCATAATCTGAACTTCCATTTCAATCAGGGAAATCACGATATCAAATACTTCAACTGCTCCAACTACAACAGCAGCCGGGGGACTTGTACATCGACCCATTACATCCGGGTGGATTTCCTGGAACAGGTGGTTTTGGGAGAGATCAAACGGCTCACCAAGTACGCTGTCCGCTATGAGGATGATTTCCAGCAGGCAATCATGGGCAGCACCCAGAAAACCGTTGAGCTGGAGCGGAAGCTGAAACAAAAAGAGCTGACCGCAGCACAAGCCCGTGACAGTGAATTGGATGGTTTGTTCGAGAGAATCTATGAAGATAATCTCTCCGGCAAGCTGTCCGACGAACGCTTTGCCAGAATGTCCCAGCGGTATGAAGAAGAACAGGCTGGTCTTGCCGAGAAAATAAAAACGCTCCGCAAGGAGCTGGACAAGCTCAGCAGCGAAGCCGTTTCTACAGATATGTTCCTGTCCACAGTGCGAAAGTACACACGAGCAAAAAAGCTGACGCTCCGTATGGTAAACGAGCTGATCGATCACATTGAGGTCTATCAGGCTGAGAAGATCGACGGGGAGTGGGTTCAGAAACTGACCATCCACTACAACTGCATCGGCGCTCTGTTTATCCCGGATACCGAGTCCCTGCCAGTCCCGGATGTGACGGTCAATACCCGTAAAGGCGTATTCGTCACCTACGAACCGGCGCAAAATGAGCAATAAAATAACGAGTGTTCTCACAGGATACCAAATCCTATAAGAACACTCGTTATGGTACGCCGGAAGGGACTCGAACCCCCGACCTACTGATTCGTAGTCAGTCACTCTATCCAACTGAGCTACCGGCGCATACGTTTGCTCAACGCCTAGATATAATAGCACAGCACCCCAGTATTGTCAAGAGAAATTTCATATATTTTGGCTGTATATTTTGGCTGTTACGGCTTCTTCCGCAGATACAGGCACACAGTTCCTGCAACCAGCAGAACGGGGACAAACAGCGCAATCCAGTATGGCTGGGCGGCGGTTTCCGCCGGAATAGGTGGTGCCTTTTCCAGCGCTTCCAGCCGCTTTTCAACGGCGGCGCGTTTCATGCGGTCGACTCGCTCCTGGCGGGCAAGGGCTTCCAGCCTGGCCTGAATTTCCGCCTGCCGGGCCAGTTCTTCCTGCTGGTCATAGGGAATCAGACACTCGAAAAAGTCGTTCTTTTCTACATCCGTACCCACAATGCTGGACCAGAGGCCATACTGGCAGGGGCTGAATTCGGGGATGTCCGCGGCCCGGTCTATACCGGACATATACCAGGCAAAGCCCCACTGTTGGCTTGCGTGGGCGGCGAAGCCCCGCTGCTTGGTGACCTGGTAGGCGGTGAGGCCGCCAAAATGGCTCAGAGGTTTGTCCCAGTCCATGACAATGGGGTTGTTTTCGTACAGATGCAGATAAACCTTTGGAATCTGCCAGGTTCCATATTGGGCGGCGGAGGAGACAAACCGGGTCTCGTCCGCGGCAGCTTCGGCTGCCTGGGTCAGAAGCTCGGCATACAGCATATGGGCGCCGTGACCATATTCGCCGTTCAGATCATGGCCCACCGCAACCAAAGGCCGGAATCTGCGGATCTGGGCCACAACATAGCTTAGAAGCTCCTCCCGAGAAACGCCGTTTTGCGCGAACTGGTTCTCCGCGTCCTCTTTTCTGCGGGAATAGTAATCCGCAAAGGAGCCGAACACCGGGTAATGCCGCACCCCAACGGCCCAGAGCCCGTCCAGCGCTTCGTGACAGCGGATGTTGGGATCGCCGGACCAGTTCCGGTGGTTGGTCAGGTACACCACCTGTACCCGATAGTGTTTCTGCCCGGCATAATAGGGGAGGACACCGGCAAAAAACAGCTGCTCGTCATCGGCATGGGTAGAAAACAAAACCAGATCGGCACCGTTGTCCACCGGAGGCTCCCACCGCTGCACCCAATCCGGCAGGGGCTCGTCCGGGAAAAGGGTGAGTTCCAGCAGCGGCACCGGCCCGTTTTCAAACTGAAAGGTAACGGTTTTGGGGTCTTCTCCAAAAAGCGCTTTGAGGTCCACCAGGCAGTGGAGAAAATTCTCCTGACCGGCAGACAGGGTCTGGCCGGTTTCTTCATCGGTGACCAGGAATTCGCCGTATTCCGTATCAAAAATCAGGTAGGCATAGCGAAAACCCTCCGGCAGGGTCAGGGTGACGCTGGCGTGATCCCCGGAGAGGGGGCCATGGACGGTATCACCGTCAAAGAGGCTTCCAATATGGGGAAAGCCTTGGGCAGCAATCACGAGATCCGCCGTACTTGCCTGCTCTGCCGCGCCGCTTACAGGCAGGAGCAGCGCAAGCAGCAGCCCGGCCAACATAAGAAATCGTTTTGTCATTGGACATCCTCCGTCTTTCTTGGGCCATTATATCCTCCTTTTGAAAAAAAGTAAAGGGCTGGACGGAGTGAAGAAGCCCCCTGCCTTTCCGGTAAAAAGCAGGGGGCGGCCATATTTGCTGCGTTGTTCGGCAGACATCAGTCCACACGCCAAATGCTGATGGGGACGGTTTTTCCCGCGCAGGTATCCAGCTCCGCTGCCCAACGGGCAAGGGTTTCACTGTCCGCATACCAGACCCTATGCCGGGTGCTGCCCTCTGTGTAAGGAAAAGACAAAGCGCCGCTGGCAGCATCCCTCCGGGGAAGCACATGATGAGCTTCTGCCAGCGCGGCAGCCTCCCCTTCCGTCAGGGAAACGGCATTGCCGGAGGCTTCTTCCCAGTCAAAGCCGCCATTGGCCAGGGCGAAGGAGAGACTGGGCAGTCCCTCAAAGCGTTTGTAAAGCTCCCGCAGGAAGGCTAGGTCCGCCTTGGGACCGGGGTCCGTTCCAATGCCATGGAGGTTGTAGCACATGACCACATAGGCGGCGCCCTGAGGGAAAGAAAGCGTTTTCACGGGGATACCGGGTTCCAGGATGATCCGCACCTTCAAACCCGCCTCCTGCGCCAGGGAGAGAAGGATTTCTTCAAAGGAAAGGAACTGCTCCCACAGGTCCGGGTCTTCCCGGAGCTTTTCATAGTCGATTTCGATTCCGTCAAAGCCGTATTCTTTGGCCAAGGCAACAAGCTCCCGGGCGTGACCCTCTGCCTGATGGGGAGACAGAACGCTTCGGAGGATTTCGGTGTCCTTCTGGATTGTTTTTTCTCCCTCGGTCACATCGTTGACAACGGATAGATAAATCGGTTTTGGATCCCCGGCATCGCTGCGGCGCAGTGCCCGGAGGGTTTCCTGGGTCTCTTCGGGAAGGAATAGGGTCCCGTCCCGAAAATACGCGGCAAACAGGCTGACGGCGCTGATTCTGTCGGTACAGCGGTCAATCACCGTGACGGATTCCTGACAGTCCCAGTAGGCGCTCCACACCGTAAGCTGCCGCCCTTCCCGGAAGGGCGGATTGCCGGTGGGGGCCTTGTGGGCCGCACCGCAGCCTCCCAGCAGGCAGCACAGCGCCAGGATACAGATGAATGTTTTCTCTTTCATCCCGACACTCCCGTTACAGATTCCGGATAAACCAGTTGATGGTACCAATCCATGCGGCTTGCAGGGTATTCCACAGCTTTTGGGGCCCCGTCAATCGATTGTCGTACAGGCAGGTCCCATTTTCGGTTATGGAAAGATTATGGAAGACGCCGTCATAGACATCGTCTGCCACATTGCGCTGGCTGTAGCCCCAGCCGCCCCAGCTGGAACCGATGGCGATGCCGCCGGAACCGGAAACGCTGACGGGGATGACGCCGGTTACATCCTGACCATCCACCAGAACCTGGAGGGTATTCCCTTCCAGCCGGACCGTCAGCCGGACGCGGCCCGAATCGTTGATCTCAATTTCGGGAATGTATTCTTCCGCGCCCTCCCCAACGGAAGCGGCAGGGGTTTGCTTTGCGTCATTGGCCGCGGAATAGAATACCATGCTGTCGGCAGCGCTTTTGGCAAACCGGCCCCGGGTGGTGAATTCCGCGGCAAGGGCGTCCCGGGAATCCTCTTCCACGGAAACCCGGTCCTTTTCCGGCACCAGCTCGTGCAGATCCAGGATAAAGAGATCGGTAGAGTTGCGATTGTCCGTCTCGGAAACAATCAGCTGGTTATTCTGCACGGATACACAGAGACAACGGCTGCGGTCCTCGTTTGCACGCAGATACAGGGACTGCCCACCAATTTGATTGCCCAGAAGCTCTGCTTCAATGGTGACGTTTTCCGCGCTCCGGTCCCTTAGCCGAAGCAGCCCCTCGCCTTTGGGAAGGGTGGTGAGCATGATGGAATCCGCTTCATATTCCACGGCGCCTTTTCGGAGCTCCCAGTTTTTTTCTTCCCCTTCGGCGGTGTCCGGCTGGCCGGAGACAAAGAGGATTTCTTCCTTTCGGCTGTCCGGAAGATCATCCCACAGGCGCATCAGCAGATGGTTGGTGTTCCAGCAGGCCTGGGGCTGGATACGGGTCAGATCATACACGGAGGATTCCCTGGAATTGAGGGAATAGCCGTCCCGGTTGAAATTCATGCGGAACAGTGCCTGTATATTCCTGCCGTTTACCCGGCTGACGCTCTGCGTATTGCCGAAACGGCCGGTGTTGGCGTGCATCAGGCAGTACAGACCGGGAACCTGACCCAGCTCCTGTGTGTAAATTTCCTCCATGCCGCGGTAATCCTGGGTAATGCGGCTCTCCATCTCCCGGGTGCTCTCGGTAGGGAGCCGGTCCTCATCCCGGATGTAGTCCATCAGGTAGTGGTTGTAGTCCCGGCCCAGGTATGAATGGATCCGCACAAATTCGTCGCTGGTGAGCTGGCCCAGGAACCGGTCATAGCGGTCAAAGGTGTTGATGTAGGACAGCCGATAGCCGTTGGTGCCCAGCTCCCAGTAGCCGGTTTTCAGCAGCTTGTTCAGATCCTTGGGAGAGAGAAATTTCGGATCCCCTTCCCCAAATTTGTCGGCATAGCTGAGAATGGTTGCTTTATAGTTGTATTTTTCCAATATTTTTTCCGCAAACAGCGCCGTATCCCGGCGACCGTCCTCAAACAGAAGAAACAGCGCTTTGTCCGGCAGGGCGGTGCCCCGGGAATAGTAGTTTTCCACATCTTCCTGGCTGACGGTCACATAGCCCAGACTGTGCAGTGCCCCCAGCTGTGCATCCAGCTGCCGGACGGATACCAGGGTATCGGTGCTCCGGCGGTCAACCCCGAAGTAGGAAATCGCCAGAAAACCCTGATCCGCCCCGCTGACCACATTGGGATCCTTGGGGTCATAGGGAATATATCCTTTGGATGTGGTCAGTATGCGGGTGGCGGCGAGGAGCAGCCCAATCAGCAGGGCGCCTTCCAAAATAGAGCGGATAAGCTTCCACAGATCCTTTTTTGTTTCAAGTTTATACATTGGCATGGTCCTCTTGCGGCGTTTCCTCAGCACTGCTTCCCTTTTGTTTCGCCCGCTGCCCGGCACGGATGTCGCTGGGTGTCATGCGGGTGCCCCAGGTGGATTTCCAGAAGGTGAGCCAGGCAATGGGCATCTGCCAGAGCAGCACGGCCTCGTAGTAAAGGCAGAACAGAAAACCAAAGTACCAGGTGGAGCTTTTGCGGAAGAAAAGCTGGGCAAAGCTCATCATCAGCGACATGAGGGCCAGACCCACCAGGAAGGTGGTGGGGAAAATATGATGGGTGAAGGGAACCACAAACAGATTGTAGACCACCACGATGGGAGCCAGGATCGGAACCAGCAGTCCAATATAGAAATGGAAGGCGGCGAAGGGCTCCTTGCGCCACATAAAGGTACCGGCCATCAGGGATTCCCGGAGCCAGGACCGTTTCCAGCGCATCTGCTGCTTCAGAAACACCCGTTGCTTGTTTGGAACGATGGTGGAGCAGACGGCGGTATCCTGGTAAAAGGTGCGGTGGTTTTTCAGAACAAAATTGGTCATGGCCCGGTCGTCACCGAAGGTGGCCTTGTGGCCCAGAAACCGCTGATTCAGCCATTCCTCCCTGTGGGAAAGAACAAGCTCCCGGCGGTAGCAGGACAGGGGACCGGACAGACAGGTAACCGAGTCAAACAGCGCTTCCGAGGCTTTCATGATTCGGAAGGCGATGTAATACCGCACAGACTGCATCCGGGTCAGGGCGTTGGTGTAGGTGTTGGCCACATCGGTTCGTCCGGCCACACCGCCCATTTTGGGATCCTGGAAGGGCTGCACCAGGTTCACAATGGCGTAAGGGTCCAGGAAGCTGTCCGAGTCCACAAAGACCACCAGTTCGCCTTTGGCAAGGTCCGTACCCCGGCAGAGGGCGGCCCGCTTGCCCCCGTTTTTCTCCTGAACCAGATAGGTCAGCCGCCCGCGGATATTCAGCCGCTGATCCTCCGAGGCGGCCAGATCCTCGATGGTCTTTTGGATTACCTCCACGGAGCGATCTGTGGAGCAGTCATCCACCACGATGACCTCCAGCTTGTCGATGGGATAATGCTGGTTCATGCAGGAGAGAATGGTTCGGTCGATCCAGCGCTCCTCATTGAAGCAGGGAATGACAATGGTCACACTGGGCTTGTAGTCCGGGTTGATCTTCACCGGTTTGTACAGCGCGCCGCAGAGATACCGGGTCAGCAGGAACAGGGCGGCGATGATGCTGTAGGTATAGAGAAGGGCGTTGTATTTATAGTAGATCACACTTTCACTGCGCATCAGCACCACCAGAATGCTGACAAAAAGCAGCAGCAGACTGGAGCTCAGGTAGAGATACCGGTCCTTATGGCGCCGGGCATAGGCGGCAAGCTCCTCGGAAAAGCAGAAGCCCGCACAGGAGCGGCCGCCCAGTGTGCAGCTGCGGATGAAGCGCGCGCCGCAGTTCACCTTCATTTCGTAGCCTTCCGGCATACTTCCCGCCGGAATGCGGAAGTGAAGGGAAACATCCGCCGCCTCCCCCAGCGCGGCAATTTGCGCCTCTTCCTCCAGCTGAATCAGGATGCCGGTATCGGAAATGTCCTCACTGATGCCCCGGAGCCGGTGCCGCTTTTTGCCGGCGTCCAGATAGTGAATTTCCACCGGGAAACGGGCCTGAAAACGGGTGCCGGATTTCCGGTTTTTGACAATGGCGTCCAGGTCATCCATTCCGGTCTGGGTGCCCCGCCGGTCAAAGGCAGAGCGCTGACCGGTGGGGTCCGGCACATCCGGCAGGCTGCGCCGGTCCTTTTTCTCGCGCAGGAGCACATTTCCATCAATGGTTTCCGGTTCGTACCGGAGATGGGTGTTTTTGTGAAACAGTAGCATACGGATCCCTCCTTACGAACCGAGATAGTCATCGATGCGGGCAAATTCATAACCCCGGGAGCGCCACTTGGGAATCATTTCGTCCAGTGCCTGGGCGGTGTATTTGGCGCTTCCCTGCATATGCATGACAATGACGCTGCCGTTATGAATGGTAATGCAGCGCCCGCCGCCGATGGAGCGCCAGGTCAGCCGGTTCAGCATATCCTGATAGCCGGATGCTTCGTAATCGCCGGTGGAGTAGTCGCCGGAAATGCTGTAGTCAAAGCCCACATCCAGCACCTGGGAAAGGCCAAGCTTGCTTACGGCCAGCGTGGGCGGACGGAACATCCTGGAAAGGGCGGGCTTTCCATCGATGATCAGGTCCCCGGTGTACTGCCAGAGGATCTCATAGGATTCCACCAGGTCCTTGCGCAGCAGGGCAGCCTGTTCTTCGGTCAGAGAGCTGGTGCGGATGCCGCCTGGGTCCAGATCGTTGACCAGCGCGATGTGGTTATTTGTGTGGCAGGCAATCTGATGGCCCTGCTGGGCAATGGCCCGCAGCAGATTGGGGTTGGCGCTGACATGGTTGGTGCGGATGAAAAAGGTGGCTTTCACCCCCTGCTTTTCCAGCACATACAGAAGGGGATTGAGGGACGCTTCGGTGCCCCAGTCATCAAAGGTCAGGAACAGCACAGGATCGTTGGTGAAGGTCCCCTGTCTATCCAGGGCCTGAATCTCCTCATAGGAGAAACCGGGAAGCTGCTGGGCACCGGTCACCGTGACACTTCCGATGTAACGCTGGGCAAGAAACCGGCTGCGGGCCCCGTCGTCCGGGAGACTGGCCAGCACATGTTTGTCTTCCAGAATATGGGTTTGCGGTTCGGTGCAGAGGGTATAGGTGTCCGGCGCGGACAGAGCGTGGCGCAGGGAGGTGACCCGAAACCGGCTTTCGTCTTCGATAAGACCGGTTGTCTCCGAACGATAGGCAAGGGTGTCGATATGATCCCGGAAGAACCAGTCCAGCACCTTGCCAATCACGCTTTCCCCGACGGCAGCGAACCGGTCGGCGGTAAAGTAATCCATACGGAAGAAGACAAAGGAGCCCCGGGCAATCTGCGGCCCATCGATGGCTTCCAGAGCGGCGGGAACCTGGGAAAGCGTGGTCTGCGGGGGCACTTTTTTCAAAGGCTGCAGGGCGGGCTTTGCGACCTGGCAGCCGCTGGCGTGAATGGCCTCCAGCGTTTCATCCATAGGAGTATCCAGCCGCAGGAAAACCAGGCTGGAAGTAGCGCCATAACGCCACTGGGCGTAGGCGTTCCAGGCGCTTAAGTAGTTTGTCACAGCGGAAAAGGTTTGGGGATAATCGGCAGAAGCGCGGTAGCAGATGCCCAGCTCATTGCCGTTTTTCAGCAGAGACTCGATGGCATTGGCGTTATTTTCCAATTCATTGAGTGTCACAAAGAAGGTGGCGCTGGCGTTGTTTGCTTCCAGACAGGCGCAGACATCCGCGGCAGCGGCAGGATTGGTCATGCCGTAGAAGGCAAAGCCAACCTGACGGGCCGGGGCATACACCATTTCCCGAATGGCGGGTTTTTCACCGGCATTCTGACTGCGCAGAGAGCTGACCGTGCCCGAGGGAAGCGCGGGAATCCCGGAACGCCGGAGGGCAGAGGCAAGATCCAGCCATTCCATACCCTCCGCCTGTTCCTGAAGGGCGGCGGCATACTCAATGCCGGAAACCAGATAAAGAGCGCCGGGGACGGGCTCTGCCGGATTGTCCGGCTGCACCGGAAGCAGCCCCAACTGCCGGGCCGCGGCACGAAGGGCAGTTACGGCCTGCTCGGAAGTTCCCTTCTGGATCAGCAGCAGCCGGGAATAGCCGGGCAGGGCGGAGGTATCCCGCACCGCTTCATACAGCCGGTCAAAGACCCCGTCCGGGGACAGCCGGTTCAGCTCCGACGCCGGGACAAGGGTGCCAAAGGAGCAGCCCGCGGCGGAAAGCCGCAGAATATCCTCCTGGCGGTCAGCCGGTTCCTGACCGGTTAAAAAGAAGGTGACGGGCTGCTTCAGCCGGGAAAGCCCGGAGCTCAGATTCTCCTGGGCAGGAAGTCCGGCAATGCCGACTCCGGCCAGAGGCTCGGAGGTGAGAACGCTGCGGTAAACCGGGGCCAGAGTGCCGGAGAATGCGGCCCGCTGCTTCAGAACCTCCAGACCATCACCGGCAGGGAACCGGCTCACATATTCGGTTTCCAGCTGATGGGCCTCCAGGGCTTCCGCCAACCACTGAAGCTGGGTGTGCAGCGGGGGAATTTCCACTGTTTGGGCCTTGGCAATGTCCGGCATTTTATCCACTGCCGGCTTCTGGATGGCCACCGGCGGCTCGTATTGGATGGGTTCCGCCGGGCCCCGGAGACAGAGGGCGACAATGACGCTGCCGTGAAGGCTGGAGACAAAGCAGTCGGCATCGGCAATATCCGGAAAGCTGGTTTCGTCCAGAAGGTGCTGTTCATCCGGGTCCAGCACAGCCTGATAGCCGCTGGCCCGGGCGGCCTGTAGCACCTGGGAGGTGAGCTCGGTGCCGCTGCAATAAAGCAACGAAACCCGTTGCCCCGTGCCGGTGCTGATGGATTCCCTGGATTTGAACATGGAATGCACAAGCGCTTCCGGGCTGCTGCGGTGCAGATCCGTCTCCCCGGCGATGCCGTTGCTGATGATTTCCCCACCGGCATCCAGAAGGGCCTGCACCGCATCCGGGTGCTCTGCGGCATCCTTGGCAGACAGCGCGAAGGTGGCTTTCAGATGATGCTCCTTTACCAGCCCAATGACTGCTGCGTTCACCTCCTCTTCCTGGGATAACCCTATGAAGGTCAGACCGATTTGGGTGCTGCCGTCGCCACGGTCGGAGATAACGGAAGCGGGCGCACAGTCGGGAAGGGCTTGCAGAACGGTCTGCGCACCTTGGCCGTCTGTCCGAATGGTCCCATCCACGGAGGCGGTTACACCGGAACGGTAGACCCTGCCGCAGTAGAAAAGGCCCCAGACAATGGCGCCCGCGGCAAGAAGACCGAGCAGAATTCCGCCCAGTACAAAGCTTCGAATGGGTTTTTGTCCCTTTGCAGTATCCATGCTGATTCCTCCACATCCCAATGGGCATTGCCGGTTGCCGAATACACGGTAGGTATTTCATCCGCAGAAGATGTATATCGGAACTGCCAATTCGTCCCTGATAATCATATTTCTGCGGATGGATGTTTCCTCCGGAACAGAGAAAACCACCTTGCGCCGCAATGGTCGGTGTGGCAAACCGGCGTACATTTCCATCAGTATAGCATGGATAGGTGCGAATGCAATCCTTTTTCATCGGAACAAGCAGGGGGTTTCTAAACAAAAAATTGGACATCAAACAATCAGAAAACCCTCGTCCGATTCTGCGGGAATCGACCGGGGGCTGCAAAAAGCAGAATATAGAAAGAAAAATGGGACGAATATGCATGAAACAGAGGAACGGCCCATTCATTTGGATAAACAAGACAGCATTGCGCTTTTCCGATTTCCCGGGAAGGAAACCCGCAAATGGCTTGACACCCTACCGTTCGGTAGCTATAATAGAATATAGAATTCCAGGCAACACAGAAGACGGACGCATAGATAGGGCGGGGCTATACCAAATACCACAGAACGTGCCTGCAGTGGAGGGACGGACATGAACTATCTGCGAATCACGAACGAAAACATCGATCGGGAGCACATCTGCTGTGCCATGTCCAACAAGCAGAGTGTTGTGAAAAAGCAGTGGCTGAAGCAGCGGTTTGCGGAGGGGCTTGTGTTTTACCGGAGCGAGGAACGGGGCAAGTGTTTTATTGAGTATATTCCCGGGGAGAATGCCTGGGTGCCCATCGAAGCGGAAGGATACCTCTATATCAATTGCCTCTGGGTTTCCGGCTCCCTGAAGGGGCACGGATATTCCAATGAGCTTCTGGAAGAGTGTATCCGGGATGCCAGGAGTCAGGGACGGAAGGGACTGTGCATACTGTCCTCGGGGAAGAGAAAAAAGGAGTTTCTGGCAGACCCGGGATTTCTGGCCCACAAGGGCTTTGTCCCGGCGGATACATCGGACTGCGGCATCACCCTGCTGTATCTGCCCCTGGATCCGGCCGCGAAGCCGCCGAGGTTTCGGGAATGCGCCCGGCATCCCGTGGTGGAGGAAAAAGGCTTTGTCCTCTATTATACGGATCAGTGCCCCTTCACCGATTACTGGGTGTCCCGGGTGGAGGAAGCCGCGAAGACGCACCATATTCCCCTGAAAGTGGTGCATATTACCAACAGGGAGGCCGCCCGGAATGTGCCCGCCCCGGTCACAACCTATGCCTTGTTTCGGGACGGTGTGTTCCTGACCCAGGCAATCCAGTCCGATAAGAAGTTTCTGGCTCTTGCGGGCGTAAAAATTTGAAGGGAGAACGGATGAATGGCAGTTACATTGAAGTGTATTACGGAGGATAATTTCCTGGAGGCGTTCCGCCTGAAGCTGCGGAAGGATCAGGAGGAGTTTGTTTCTCACCCCATTCGCAGTCTTGCTCAGGCATATGTTTACCGGAACCAATGCCAGCCCTTTGGCATTTACCAGGATGAGGAGATGGTTGGCTATGTCATGGTGATTTATGATTACGATGTTCCGGAATATGACATCTGGCACATGATGATTGATGAGACCCGGCAGGGGAGGGGCTACGGGAAGGAAGCGCTGAAACGGGTGCTGGAGTATATTGCGACAAAGCCCTTCGGTGAATCCAACCGGGTTGTACTGACCTGCAACCAACAGAATATACCCGGGCTTCGGCTCTATCGGTCCCTGGGATTCCAAGAGACAGGGAATGTGGACGAAGATGAAATCGAGCTGGTAAAGATGCTGTAGCCGGAAAGCCGCAAAAAAGCTTCTTCCGGATGGAAGGGCCTGACCAAATACGGTTGCATTTTCGCTTCACCTATAAAATAATCACAAATAGATGGGTTGCCGCCCTATTCAAAGGAGGCAGCGGCGGGTATAATGCACCCATATATCATGGAGGACCATGAAAGTCTGGAAAGGAAAGGGGATACCTGAAATGGACCATGAATGGAGTCTTGCGGACAGCATGACAGCTTTGCGGATCCTGGCATCCGGCTGCCTGCTGGTTTTGCCAATGGGTTCCCTGTGGTTCCTTGCGGTGTACACCCTGGCAGGCTTGACGGACGCGCTGGACGGCTGGGTGGCGAGAAAAACAGGCACCTCCAGCGAATTTGGGGCCCGGCTGGACAGCATCGCGGATCTGCTGTTTTACGGAATTCTGCTTTTTCGGCTTTTCCCGGTTCTATGGAGGCTGCTCCCCAAAAAAATCTGGTATGCCGTGGGTGCCGTTTTGCTGATCCGGCTGACGGCCTATGCAATAGCGGCGGTAAAATATCACCGGTTTGCCTCGCTGCACACCTGGCTGAACAAGCTGACCGGAGGCGCCATCTTTCTGCTTCCCTATGTGCTTTCCGGTCCTGGCGGCATTGCATATAGCTGGGGCGTTTGCCTGATTGCCTTTGCGGCATCGGCAGAGGAACTGGCAATTCATCTGTTCCGGAACGGCTACGATTCCGGCAGGAAAACCATTTTGGGAAAATAGGGAGGATCACAACATGGAGCAGGAACAGATCGCGGGCTTCCGGCAGGAGGGGATTCTTTAAAACAATGCGGTCAAGAATGGGCAAATACTGGATATGGTCATGTATGCCCTGACCCGTGACAGTGCTTGTTCTCCCGAAAAATAAAAAGGAAAAAGCGAAAATACCACTTGACTCTCCCCTTAAGGGGAGATGATAGAATCCTCCTTGTAAGGAAAAAGCAAGGAGGATTTTTTATGGAAGAGCAATGTATTCTGGTTCGGCATCTCACAAAAAACTTTCCGGTCCCAGAGCAGCGGGGGCCAGCGGAACCGTCAGCGTCAAAACCTTCAGATGGGAGTAAGGCTATGAAAATGAATCAGGAACACAGGCCCTGTCAGGCAAAGGACGGCGGCACCCTCTATAAAATCGGAATGTTCGCGGCCATGAATCACGTGACGGTGAAGGCCCTGCGTTTCTATGAGGAGCAGGGGCTGCTGACACCGGCCCTCATCCATCCGGAAACCGGATACCGGTATTATACCCTCTCCCAGATGTCGGTTCTGCACCAGATTACCGCTCTGAAGCTGGCAGGCTTCACGCTGGAGGAGATTGCCCGGCTGAGCGCCGGCGGGGATGAGGAAGCCGTGCTTCTGAAGAAAAAATCAGAGCTGCTTTGTAAGATCGCCGATCTTACAAAGCAGCTTGCGGTGGTGGATGGTTTTTTGCCAAAAAAGAAAGGAAAGCTGTCTGCCCCGGTGCTGATCAAAACCATTCCGGAAACCAGGGTCGCCTTCGTGAAAACCAGGCTGGATTCCTATGACAGCCTGTTTGACCGGATGCCGGAGATGGGGGCCCTCATGGAAAAAGCCGGCTGCGAATGCGCCATGCCGGAATATTGCTTCACAAATTATCTGGAATCGGGCTACAAGGATGAGGACATTCCGGTTGAACTCTGCGAGTCTGTAGTGGCCCCGAAGGAGGAAACCGGGGAACTGCGCTTCAAAACCCTTCCCGAAATCCAGGCGGCCTGTATTTTCCACAAGGGGTCCTATGCCGCGTTCCCGGAATCCTATGAAACGGTGCTCCGGTTTATTGAAGAAAACGGATATGAGATTGCCGGACCCATCCGGGAGAGCTATATTGACGGGGTCTGGAACAAAGAGGAGGTCAGTCAGTGGCTGTCTGAAATCCAGGTGCCTGTGAGAAAAAAGTGAGGAGGGGTTCCAATGAATCAGGATAAAATCATCATCCGCGGACTGCGGCAAAACAACCTGAAAAACGTTTCGCTGGACGTGCCCAAGGGGAAAATCGTGGTGTTTACCGGGGTGTCCGGCTCCGGGAAGTCCAGCATTGTGTTTGATACCATCGCCGCGGAGAGCCAGCGGCAGATGAACGAAACCTATACCGCCTTCATGCGGGGACGGCTTCCCAAGTACGAAAAGCCCAAGGTGGAACGGATTGACAATCTTTCTGCCTCGGTGATTGTGGACCAGTCCCGGCTGGGCGGCAACGCCCGCTCCACCGTGGGCACCATCAGCGATATGTACGCCGCTCTGCGGCTGCTGTTCTCCCGCATCGGCCAGCCCTACGCGGGCACGGCCTCCTACTTCTCCTTCAATGACCCCAACGGCATGTGTAAGACCTGCTCCGGCATCGGCAAGGTTCTGGATCTGGACATTGAACGGGCCATCGACCCGGATAAAAGCTGGAACGAGAGTATGCTGGGCCTGCCTGCCTTTGGCGTGGGTAACTACTACTGGAAGCAGTACACCGGGTCGGGACTGTTCGACCTGGACAAAAAGTACCGGGATTACACGCCGGAAGAACGGAATCTGCTTCTGTTCGGTTCCCGGGAACCCGGCGGTCCCCGGGTAAACAAGCGGGTGGAGGGCATCAAAACCCAGTTCCAGCGGCTGTGTCTTATGAAGGGCCCCGAGGAGCAAAATGACCACACCCTGCGCAAGCTCAATCAGTTTATGGAGGAAAAGGTCTGCCCCGACTGCGGCGGGCGGCGGCTGAATCCCAAAACCCTTGCCTGCAAGGTGGCAGGCTACAGCATTGACGAGATGTGCGCCATGGAATTTACAGAGCTCCGGGCGGTGCTGAACACCATTGCCGATCCCAGAGCAAAAACCATCGTGGACGCGCTGACGGCATCCCTTACCCGGATGATCGACATCGGCCTGCCCTATCTTTCCATGAACCGGGAATCGTCCACCCTGTCCGGGGGCGAGGCCCAGCGGCTGAAGCTGGTGCGGTATATGGGAAGCTCCCTTACGGGCATGACCTATATTTTCGACGAGCCCAGCACCGGGATGCATCCCCGGGATGTGTACCGCATGACCAGGCTCCTGCGGGATCTTCGGGACCGGGGGAACACGGTGCTGGTGGTGGAGCATGACCGGGACGTCATTTCGATTGCCGACGAGGTCATCGATGTGGGCCCCCTGGCGGGCAAAAACGGCGGCCGGATTCTGTTCCAGGGCAGCTATGAAAAGCTGCTTCTCTCCGGCACAAAAACCGGCGAGGCAATGAAGCACATCGAACCCCTGAAGCCTGCGCCCCGGAAGCCCAGGGAATTTCTGCCGGTGCGCAATGCCCGGGTCCACAACCTGAAAAATGTGGACGTGGACATTCCGCTGAATGTGCTCACCGTGGTTACAGGGGTGGCGGGCTCCGGCAAAAGCTCCCTGATCCGGGATGTGTTTGCCCGGGAATACGCCAACCGGGTGGTTCTGGTAGACCAGTCTCCGGTGACGGCCACCGGACGCTCCACCCCCGCAACCTTCCTGGGTTTCTTTGATGAAATCCGAAAGGTGATGGCAGCGGAAAACGGTGTGGAAGGCTCCCTGTTCTCCTTCAACAGCAAGGGCGGCTGTCCCTGCTGCAGCGGCAGAGGACAGATTGTCACGGAGCTGGTGTTTATGGATCCGGTGACCACGGTTTGTGAGGCCTGCGAGGGAAAACGCTACAGCAAGGATGCTCTGTCCTATTCCTATAAGGGCAAGAACATTGTGGAGATTCTGGATATGCCCGCCGGGGAAGCCTATGAATTTTTTGGGGAGAACCGAAAGCTGCGCAAGGCCCTGGGGGCCATGCTGGAGGTGGGCCTGCCCTACCTGTCCCTGGGACAGCCCCTGTCCACCCTGTCCGGCGGCGAGCGCCAGCGGGTAAAGCTTGCCAAGGATCTGGACAAGAAGGGCAGCATTTATGTGCTGGATGAGCCCACCACCGGCCTCCACGCCGCCGATGTGAAAACGGTTATGGAGCTGCTGGACAGTCTGGTGGAGCGGGGCAACACCGTCATCGTCATTGAACACAACCTGGATGTGATGAAGCAGGCGGACTACATCATCGATGTGGGGCCCGACGGCGGAACCGCGGGCGGCCAGATCGTGTTTACCGGAACGCCCCGGGAGATGGCCGAAAGCGGGCAGACCATCACAGCGGAGTACCTCCGGAAAGCTCTGTAAGGGAAACTGGAGGACCTGGGGAAGCGCCCGGACGGCGGACCGCTCAGGCTCGGTTCACGGAGCCGAACAGGGTGAGCTTTTCCCGAACCACGGCCTTCATCTCCTCAATTTCATAGGGAATCAGGCCCATCATGGTTCCGGCGCCGGCGGCGAGGCCCTTTTCAATGCCCCGCTTACCGGCCTTGTCGATGTCGGTGAAGATGTTCACCTTGCAGATGCCCCGGCTGACGGCTTCCCGGAAGTCACGGTCGCTTAAGCCGCTGCCGCCGTGGAGCACCAGTGGAAGGCCGGTAAAACCGGAAATGGCGCTGATGCGGTCAAAGTCCAGCTTGGGAGGCAGCTTGTAATCGCCGTGGGCATTGCCGACGGCTACGGCCAGCGCATCGATGCCGGTCTTTGCGGCAAAATCCTTTGCCACATCAGGGTCGGTGAAGAAAGCGCTGGGGTCAGCCAGCTTCCCTGCGCCCTCGTTGTCGCCAACGTGGCCCAGCTCGCCTTCCACCGTCACGCCCATGGCGTGACAGATTCTGACCATTTCTGCGACTTTGGCGATATTGGTTTCATAGTCTTCGGTGGAGCAGTCATACATGATGGAGGTGAAGCCCAGCTTCAGCGCCTCCATACACTTGCCGAATGTCAGTCCGTGGTCATAGTGGACGCACACAGGCACCAAGGCCTTCTTTGCCATGGGAATCAGATATTCGGCTACTCGTTCCAGGGGCGTGGCGGGCAGCAGCACCTCGGCGGTACCCACCATCACGGGAGCGTGCAGTTCTTCGGCGGTTTCGATGATGGCCCGGGCCATTTCCACATTAACGGCGTTGAAAAAGCCAACGCCGTAGCCGCCCTTTTTCGCATCCAACAGGATGTCGTTCATTGTAACAAGCATATACTCTCCTTATGCCATGGTCTGCCATCCGGCAGCGATTCTGGCTTCCAGTTCTTCAATGGGCTTCAGACCGCCCAGCGCATCGTAGGCGGTTACGGCGCAGGCACCCTCGGCGGCAGCCAGCGCGGCGCATTCCTGTGGTGTTTTTCCCCGCAGAATGCCGGTGAGGAAGGCGGCGATGCTGGTATCCCCCGCGCCGGTGGCGGAGCGGACAATGTCGGCCCTGAAACAGGGCTGGATGCCCTCCTGATGGCTCCACGCCTGCACATTCAGTTCCAGCCTGGGACCCACACCGGCCATGTCCCCGGTGCGGTAGTACATCCCCGCGGTGCCGCACTTGATGAGGACGGCCCGGGCTCCCATATCCAGAAGTTTCCGGGCAAGGGGCTTTACATCCCGGTCCATCTCCAGGTGGTCGATCATATCTCCGCCCAAAGCGGCAAGACGGTCATAGTACTCCCGATCCAGCATAAAGCACAGCTCTTCAAAGCTGGGGACAAAAAAGTCTACAGAGGGCAGGACTTTGGCAAGCAGAGCTTCCCAGTCCACGGTTCCTGCCTCAGAATTCGGGTCAATGGCGGCGAAATCCAGGCTGGTGGCAATGCCCTTTGCCTTCATGCGATCAAAAATTGCAGCCAGCTCCGCTCCTCCATTCTGATACATCTGTTTCATCAGAGGGGGATAGCCAAAGTGGAACAATACCGCGTTTTCAAGCGCTTCCTCGGGAATATCACTGCCTACGAAGGTATCATTGGCACCGGGGTTATGGAGGAAGATCCGGTCAATTCCGGGCATTGCCAGAACCACAGAATAGGAGGTCGAGCTGTTGGCGTCTACCAGAAGGCCACCGGCACCGTACTGTGCCAGGATTTGCTCAATCATTTTGCCAAAAGCGTCGTCACCGATCTTTCCCATGAGGGTTACATCATTTCCCAGAATTTTCAGCGCCAGTCCTGTATTGGCAACACTGCCGCCGGTGTGGACATCAGCAGGCTCCATATGGATGAGCTTCCCGGGAACGAGAAGCTCATCCGGCGTGGTTACCTTTCGTTGGGCGGAAAAAACCGGGGTGATGTCCAGGCAGATATGCCCGGCAGCAATCACTTTGCGGCCCGCCATTACACCAGACCCATCAGCAGGTTCATGGTATACATCTCAAGATGCTCGAACTTGCGGGCCTCGATCAGCTTGTTTGCATACTCGTAATCATACTTGGCGACCTTGTCCTCCAGTGCCCGGAAAATGGCCAGGCTGTTTTTCAGATGCTCGTAGCCGTCCTCATCGGAGGTGGTACGCATGGCCTTTACATCCAGACCCACATAGCCCTTCTCCCAGAATTTGTTCTCAACCAGAACCTTGACCTGGTTGAAGGCAGACCGCAGATTTTCCACGCCGAAGGACTTGTCCTGGTCATAGCGGATGCCGTTCTGGTCATTCAGATGGACGGTAAACAGCTTGTCAAAGGCCAGGGCAAAGCCGATTTCGTTGGCGGGATCCAGACCGGCCAGCACGGCGTGGGCAGATTCCAGATTGCCGCCCACACGCTTGGGATCGATGGTGGCGGCGGAGATGCCCATCACATGGCCAATGGTGCCGCAGATGGAGCGGTCAATGGGCTCATTGGGCTTGGGCTCGATGCAGACACGGATGGTCTCGTCGTAGGTCAGCATTTTGTTGATGGCATCGACCAGCTGCCTGGTAGCCCAGACAGGGCTCTTGCTCTCTGCGCACAGGGTCCCCTCACGGGCCAACCACAGAACAATCAGGTCACAGCCCAGCTCCTTGGCAATGTCGATGGAGCGGTAGGCACGCCACATGGCGAACTCCCGGTCCTGGGCGTTGGTGCTCATGAAGCCGCCGTCCTTGGTGTGCTCGTCCATCCACAGCCGGGGAGCCACGAACTCAGCCTTGAGGCCGTACTTGTCCAGCAGCTTTTTGACTTCCCGGGCGTAGGCCTTGATCTCTTCCTCAGTCATGTTGTTCATATTGGGTACGGCATCGTCATCGTGGAACTGAACGGCAGAAAAGCCCAGTTCCGCAAACCTGGCGAATTTGGTTTCCAGATCAACGGGCTGACGGGTTTCGGGGCCGTAGGAATCCGCACCGGTGTGAACATTCCAGGGGCCCACAGAGAATTTGAACTGAGACATGATAAATACCTCCAAAAAGATGTTTTTGAGTGTTTGAGCCGAGGCTTCTTTGCCTCGGTTATCTTATAACTGTAGTCTATCATTCTTTGTCCTGGAATTCCTTCATATGTTTGCTGTAAAAAACAGATTAATTTGCTTTTTTAGATCTGCTCTTTTGGCCTGTTCTCTTGTAAAAAAGACCCGGATGCGCTAGAATAACAGCAAAGAAAGGGGACTTTTCCATGCCGAAGGAATTTGAATTGGTTACCCACAGCCATTTGCAGCACGTTACCGCTTTTCTGGTGAGGCTTCAGGAGCGGGTCACCCACATCCACCGTGAGCTGGAGCTGGGGTTGGTACTGGATGGGGCAATCACCCTGCGTACCCAGCAGCAGACCTCCGTCATTTCCAAAGGGGACATCTATCTCGTCAACCGCATGGAGCCCCATGAATTTGCCTCCGAGGGAAACGGCGCGCTGCTGATTGCCATTCAGTTCTCCACCAAGCTGACCCAGGGCTTTCAGGCGCCCGGAAGCCACTACCGCTATCGTGGCGAACCCAATCTCCGGCAGGCGCTGGAAGAAAACCGGGAAGCCTACAGGCTTTTGTGCGATACCTGCGTGGAATTGGCCTACAGCTTCCTGCGTCAGCAGCCCAATGACGAATTTCACTGCTTCAGCCTCAGCGCTTCTCTGATGGATCAGCTGCACAGAGCGCTTCCCTGGAATCTGCTGGACAGCGAGGATTATTCCGTTATCAAGCAGCGGGCAAACCGCATCATGGCGATTACCGATTATATCGATCAGAATTTTCAGCGCAAGCTGCTTCTGGGGGAAATTGCCCGGCGGGAAGGACTGTCGCTGACCTACCTGTCCCATTTTTTCAAGGAAGCACTGGGAATGTCCTTTCAGGAATATCTGAACCAGAAACGGTTTGAATATGCCTGCCGGCTTCTCTTTACCACAGACCGCAGGATTCTGGACATCAGTCTCAGCAGCGGTTTTTCGGATGTGCGCTATTTCAACCAGGCCTTTCTGGAACAATACGGCTGCACCCCAAAGGAATACCGCAAAGGCGGAAAACTCCCAGCCTCCCAATTCCGGCAGCTGGAGCAAAACAGCCAGTATATCTTTTCTGCCCAGGAGGCGCTTCGGATGCTGGAACCCATGCACAGGGAGATTCACAGAAAATCAACCTTGTATCCATAGAAAAACAAAGAAGGGGCTGCCTCACTGTGCCAGTGAGGCAGTCCATTTCTCTGGATATAATGAAAGATTTTTTACAGAAACGCTTTTCTTTCCCACAGGACCACAGCCGGAGGCGATGATTCAGTCTTCCCCGGCGGAATCCACGGGATGGCTGGCCTGCCACTGGGCAAAGCTTTCCACCTTGGGGCAGGCTTTCAGCTTCTTTTTGATTTGACGGGTCACATTGCTGTAGGGATTGGTAATGCCGCTGAAATAGATGACCGTATTGATAATCACGATCACGCTGGCCACCAGCAGCACCCCATTTTGCTGCATGGAAACGGCAAACAGGAAAAAGAACATGGAAAGCACCAGCAAGGTCTCTGCTGCCTTGTTGCCCTTTTTCTTTTCTTCCTTCGGCAGCTGCCGCAGGTCCTCCAGGGCCAGCAGCAGGGCCATTCGGTTTGTTGGTGCGGCTAGGGCCGTTTTCGGACGTAATAGCAGGTGTGGTTGCAGACAAAGAAATCCATCACCACCGTGTTTACCCGGCTGACGCAGTCAAGCCGTGGCTTGACAAGCGCCTGCTTTTTCCGTTTCTTAAGAAGGGAGCCATGCCGTCAGCAACAAATCTCCCGGTGCATCCTGCCGGACATCCTTGCCTACTACGAAAGCGAAGAAGACCAGCGGGAGTTCCGGGAGTGGCTGGCTCAGCGTGAAGCGGAAGCATCGGAAAAAAGGCAGGGAAAAGCCAGTAAGTAACCGCACAGGGCACCGCCAGCTTGGCGGTGCTCTGCCTTTTTAAGCATTGACCGTTTACGTTTCTTTTTACAAAAGAGCTGGAATTGTTGACATTTATTTTGCTTGATTTTATAATTTGAATAAAACGAAAGAAGAATATACAGTTGTCTTTGCTCCACATTTTTCCAAGGAGTTTGATACAATGCAGGATCAATATGAGGTTTTATATCGATATTTTGGATATACAGCATTTCGCAGCGGGCAGGCGGAATTGATTGACGCGCAGCTATCAGGACGAGATGTGTTTGGAATCATGCCCACCGGCGGCGGAAAGAGTTTGTGCTATCAGATTCCGGCACTGATGCTGGAGGGAATCACCTTGGTGGTGTCTCCACTCATTTCACTAATGAAAGACCAGGTCACAGCGCTGAAAAATATGGGTGTTTCCGCGGCATACGTCAATCGCTCCCTGTCAGCGGAACAGATTCGGCTTGTGCTGAGAAATATTCAGCAGAAAAAATACAAAATCATCTATATCGCCCCTGAAAGGCTTTTGACGGAAAGCTTCCTGGCTGCGATCAGCAATCTGAAAATTGCCATGGTAGCCGTGGATGAAGCCCACTGTATCTCCCAATGGGGTCAGGATTTCCGACCCAGTTATTTGCGAATTGCGGATTTTCTCAAGCTGCTGAAAGTCAGACCGGTTGTTTCTGCGTTTACGGCAACCGCCACACAGGAAGTTCGGGATGATGTGGAACGTATTTTGGGACTGCAGAATCCACTCAGGATCATCACCGGGTATGACAGGCCCAATCTTCGGTTTGCGGTTGTGCAGCCCAAGAGCAAGCCTTTGGCCTTGCTGGACTTCATTGAAGCCAGACCGGGAAAATGCGGTATCGTCTATTGCTCCACCAGAAAAGAAGTGGAAAAAGTCTGTCAAATGCTTCAAAACAAGGGCATTTCCGCAACCAGATACCATGCAGGGCTGTCCGAGGAGGAGCGGCATACCAACCAGGACGATTTTGTCTATGACCGCTGCAAGGTAATGGTTGCAACAAACGCCTTCGGAATGGGCATCGACAAATCCAATGTGGGCTATGTCATCCACTACAATATGCCCCAATGCATCGAAAGCTACTATCAGGAGGCAGGACGGGCCGGGCGAGATGGGGAAAACGCGGACTGCATTCTGCTCTATTCTCCGTCAGACATCCGAACGGCAAAATTCCTCATTCAGCATCCCACAGAAAACGAGGAGCTTTCCGAGGAAGAACGCAGCAATCTTGTAAAAAAGGCGCTCATCCGGCTGGATGCCATGGTTGGCTATTGCAACACAAGTCACTGCCTGCGGGGCTACATTCTGGAATACTTCGGGCAAGAGCACCCGCAGCTTTGCGGCAACTGCTCCAACTGCGAATCCACAGCAGAGCAGCGGGACATCACCGAATACGCAAAAATGATTCTCTCCTGTATTTACCGTATCCACGAGCAGCTTGGCTATTCCCTGGGGATAACACTTGTGGTGCGTGTCCTGCACGGAAGCAGAGAAAAGCGCATCAAGGAGCTGCGGCTTGACAGGCTTTCCACCTATGGCCTTATGAATCACGTCCCAAGAGCAGAAATTCGGGAGATGATTTCCGCGCTGGAAAATCAGGGCTACATCATGACGCATCCGGATCGCGGAGATTTAAATCTGACAGACAAGGCCCGGGAGGTGCTGTTTCACGGAGAAAAGGTCAAAATGCTGGTGCGGAAGAAAAAACGTGAGAAGTCCAGAAAAGAAGACGCCTCTTCCAATCCAAACACAGCAGGCCTTCTGGAAGAACTGAAGGCCCTCCGTCTAACCCTGGCCAAAGAGGAAAATATGCCGGCATACATCGTCTTTTCAAATGCCACACTGAAGGATATGGCGCAAAAAGCCCCCGTCACCATGGCGGAGTTTCTTGCTGTGTCAGGTGTCGGAAAATTTAAAGCCGAGCGTTACGGACAAAGGTTTCTTACAGCAATAAAGAAATATATGGACGGTGGATTTGATTCAGGAATATGAATGAGTCAGAATTGCCTATAAGAAAATCAAAGCAAATTTGTACTTTGATAAGACACAATTGCCGCTACGTGACAGATTCGGCAACGCGATCAAGCGATGCCGTTTCAATTGAAAGACTACTTTCCATTGAAACATAGTATTAGATGCAGGATTCTTCTTAGAAAATTCACTGGTTCTCTCTGTGACGCTGTCCTGGCGTATGTCTGAAGCCCTTTTAGAGAATAGATAATGCGTACTGAATAACGCAAAAAGCCTTGAAAGCCAAGGCTTTCCGGCAATCTTTGCGTTATTCGGACGCAAGGATTTTGCGTCTTTGGCCACAAAACCCTTGCATCTGCTTTTCCTGCATGGTTCGCCATGCAGGAAAAGCTACGCATTGATTGCTGTCTGAATTTCAAAAAATGGTTAAAAAGAGCCATTTTTTGAAATTACACACCTTCGGTGTGAGAATAAGCCGCATTGACGGCTTATTCAGCAGACATTAGATAAGAGATAATAGATAAAAGAGAATAGTACAGAAAACGCAACGAACTGCGTCAAAAAATCTATTATCTATTCGCTATTATCCATTATCTCTTATCTGAGCCCCGAAGGGGCGTTTCTGGTGCCGGTGACCGGACTCGATTACATTATGGTGTCGGCGTCGTCCAGCCGCCGCCGATGGACAGTCCACCGGACTGTCCAATTTGATGGGTTCGGGTCCTCCACGATACCAAGAAAGCAGATACCCGGTTCGGGTATCT